>NZ_SOHN01000007.1:0-225273 GCF_004404025.1 Cryobacterium serini | reverse complement strand
CCGCTCTGCCCGTGGTGACGACCAGCTTCACGGCCTCGTCTTTGTACTCAGGGGTGAAGTCCCGACGTGATCTTGCCATAGTGAACATTCTCTCTTGTGAGGTGTCCACACAACGGGGTCAAGGCCACATTGTTCCTCCTGATATCGAACGTGCAACTCTTGTGGCGCAAAACCTAATCAGCTTGATTACCGCGCTGTCTAGCGCTTAAAGAGCCTGTGCACAACGCGAGCGAGATCGTCCGGGGTCGGCTACTTTCAACGTGTGCGCTGGGATGATTTGTTTAATGACCTCGAGGGGCAACTCGAACGCGAGCTGCACTCCGAAGCTACTGACCTGCGCCTGCAGGAAGAACGTGCGCGGTTGGACAAGCTCTCCCTACGCACGCGATTGAGTAACGTGGTGCGGTCGGTCGGCCTCGGTGGCACGCTGCAGCTGCGCATCGTGCTGGTCTCCGGTGAAACCATCGCGGTTCGCCCGACGGCACTCGGTCGCGACTGGCTCGCGGCCGATTTACCGGGCGCCGGGAACGGTCGAGTTCAGTGTGTGATCCCGCTCTCGGCTATCGCCGGTGTGGTACTCAGCGACAAGCAGAATCTGGCCTCGATCGCGGTCGAGTCTGAATCCACCGGAAAGCTAATCGACCGCGTCGGATTCCCCTTTGTGCTTCGGGACCTGTGCCGGCGGCGGCGCAGCGTGGAGCTTGAGACCCGCGGTGGTGTCCTGGCCGGCACCATCGACCGCGTCGCGCGTGACCACCTCGATGTGGCGGTGCATCCGCTCGGAACGCTGCGCCGCGCGCCGGAAGTTTTGCACTACCGTCTCGTGCCGTTATGGCAAATTCACGTCATCCGGCTCGGATAGGTGTGGATAACTTTTCCACCAGTTTCCGCGGTCGGGCACGACGGGGCCCAACGCATCATCAGAAGCGCTACAAACAAGCGAGGTAACGGATGAAAACAACGCGTCCCACACGCACGCGCCGCCGGTTCTGGGTCGATCCCCGATTTGTTATCGGGCTGGTGCTGGTCGCTGCGTCGATCGCGGGAGTCGGCGCGATCGTCGCCGGCAGTGATCGCACCACGGCGGTCTACACCGCACGGCACACACTGACCGTCGGCGACCAGCTCAGGTCGGCCGACCTCGTGGAGAGCCGGGTGCAGCTCGGCGGCACGGCCGACCTGTATCTTGTGCCGGCGGCCGACCTCCAGCGCGGTCTGCTTGTCACCCAGACCATTCTGGCCGGCGAACTCGTGGCACGGTCGGCGGTCGGACAAGCGTCGGGAAGGGACGTGACCAGTGTCGTCGTTGATGTCCCGGGAAGGCTGGCCGCGTCCATCGTGGCGGGCTCCGTCGTCGATATCTGGTCGGCGCGGGCAACCGGGCCCAGCGAATACGCTCCGCCGACGATTCTGGTGGGGCAGGCCGTTGTCGTACGCATCGTCGAACCGACCGGCATCATCGCGGCCGACAACGGTCAATCCGTCGAGATGCTCGTGCCCAAGGCCAGTGTGGGCGCGGTGCTGGAAGCGATCATGAACGGTGATGCCCTCGCGATCGTGCCCGTGAACACCCCGGTGGTGCCCTGATGGCCAGGCTCGCGCTCGTGCTGGACCGAGCGACCGAGCAGCAGATGCTGGCCGAGATCGTGGATTGTGGGCACAGTGTTGTCACGCGCGTTGATACCGCCCGGGAGTTCCTTGAGACGCTCTCGCATGGGCAGCCGCACGTCGTCGTCGTCAGCGGTCGCCGGGAGTCCTTGACCGGCCAGCTGATCGCCGCGTGCGACGAGCGCGGCATCCGGGTCGTCGCGCTGACCGCGACCGAACAGGAGCGGCGACACGCGGCCACGCTCGGCCTGTACGAAACGGTCGCGATACCCTGCGACTGGTCGGAGATTGAAGATCTGCTCGTGTCGGGCGTTGTCGTTCCGTTGCGGGTGGGGGAACGGCATTTCACCGGCGGCGCGCTCAACACCGGCTCGGTGATCGCGGTGTGGGGCCCGTGCGGCGCCCCAGGGCGCACCACGCTCGCCATCAACATCGCGGCGGAAATCGCGGCAGCTGGCCACACTGTCGTGCTGGCCGACGTCGATACCTACAGCGCCTCGATCGCCCCGAGCCTTGGCATGCTCGATGAAGCACCGGGCTTCGCTGCCGCGTGCCGGCTGGCTGGCAGCGACAGCCTCAACCAGTCGGAGCTTGAACGCATCGCGCAACGCTACAACTCGCCCAAGGGCGCATTCTGGGTGCTTACCGGCCTCGGCAGGCCGTCGCGCTGGCCGGAACTGTCGACCGAACGGGTCACCCGCACCATCGACGCGCTACGCCACTGGGTGGACTACGTGGTGGTGGATACCGGGTTCAGTTTGGAAAGCGATGAAGAACTGACCAGTGACGTGTTGGCACCAAGGCGGAACGCCGCCACCGTCACTGCCCTGCGCGCGGCCGACCACGTCGTCGCCTGCGGGCTGGCGGACCCGGTGGGGATGGCCCGGTTTCTTCGTGCCTGGAGCGATCTCACCGAGGTGATCGGCACCAGTACGGTCAGCGTTGTGATGAACCAGGTGCGGGCGAGTGCTGTCGGGCTGAATCCGCGGGCACAGGTCACGTCAATGCTGTTGCGTTTCGGCGGCATAGAATCATCGATTCTGGTGCCGCACGACCAGGGTGCCCTGGACGCGGCGGTATTGACCGGCCGCACCCTGCGGGACTCGAGCCCGAAGTCTCCGGCGCGCGTGAGCATCCGTCGTTTTGTTTTGGAGGACCTGATCGTACTCGCTGCCACGGAATCCACGCGGATGCCGCGGCGCGTCAAGTGGCGGGCACGAAAGGCAGCCCCGGTCATGTGAGGCCACGGCGATGTGAACCCACGGTTACACCTAGGCTATGGAGAGTGTCGACGCTCAGTGATCTCGTACTTGCCCAGGGCCGCAGCAGCGCGGAAGACGTGGACTGGCTGCATATGCTGGTCGCGGACGGCCAGCTGCTGGCCGACCTCGCGTTCGCGGATATCGTCGTGTGGGTTCCAACGACCTCCGACAGTTTCGTCGCGGTAGCGCACGCGCGTCCATCGAGCGCGGCCACCCTGTTTTATCGGGACTTCGTAGGCCAGCACATCAAGGCGGAGTGGCGCAACCAGGTCACTGAAGCCTTCGAGACCGCGAAGATCGTCGACCGCGATGCGCCGGCCTGGTTCGAGGAGACTCCCACCCGCGTGCGGGCCATTCCAGTGCTGCGCCGGCTGAGCACGAGCGGATCCGAAGTGACGGCTGCCCCGGTGGCGGTGCTCACCCGCCACACCAACCTGAGTGAGGCGCGCACGCCGAGCCGTCAGGAATTGACCTTCAATGACTGCGCGAACGACCTTTTCGCTATGATCGCCTCCGGCGACTTTCCCGATCTCGGGGCGCCGACCGGTCCGCGCCGCGGCGCGCCGCGCGCGTCCGACGGCCTGCTGCGTCTTGACGTCGACGGCCTGACCACCTTTGCCAGCCCAAACGCGCTTTCCGCGTTCAACCGCATGGGTTTCGCCGAAGAGCTCGAGGGGGAGTCGCTCGCCGAGGTCACCACGAGTCTGCTCACCGGCACCGCCGTCGTCGATGAGTCGCTGCCCCTGGTCGTCACCGGGCGGGCGCCGTGGCGTACCGATATCGAGGCGCGCGGGGTGACGGTGTCGCTCCGCGCGATTCCCATTCGCAATCGCGGAGAACGCGTTGGTGCAATCATCTTGTCCCGCGACGTCAGCGAGCTGCGCCACCAGGAACGTGAGCTCATCACCAAGGATGCGACCATCCGGGAGATCCACCACCGGGTCAAGAACAACCTGCAGACCGTGGCCTCCCTGTTGCGCATCCAGGCGAGGCGCACCCAGTCCGACCGGGCGCGCGAGGCACTGACCCAGGCGATGCGGAGGGTTGCCGCCATCGCCGTTGTGCACGACACGCTGTCGGAGGGGCTCAGCCAGATCGTCGACTTCGATGCCGTCTTTGAACGGGTATTGCTGTTGACGGTGGAGGTGGCATCCGCTCACAATACGACCGTGCACCCGAAGTCCTTCGGCAGCTTTGGCACCCTGCCAAGCGCCTATGCGACGCCGCTCGCGCTCGTGTTGACGGAGCTTGTCACCAACGCGGTCGAGCACGGACTCGCCGGACGTGAGGGCGAAGTGTCGATCGAGGCGCAGCGCAGTGACGAGACCCTCACCGTCATGGTGCGCGATACCGGTGCTGGCCTGCCGGAGGGCAAGGTGGGCTCCGGCCTCGGCACGCAGATTGTGCGCACACTCATTCAGGGCGAACTTGGCGGCACCATCGACTGGCACACCATGATGGGTAGCGGTACCGAGGTGACGATCGAGATCCCCCTGCGCTTCATGCAGGAAGGCTAGTCCCCGCCTTTTGGGATGGGGCCCGGGCCCGAACCGCGGGCCCAATTTATAGACTGGGCCCGCGGCCATAAGGTGGGCCCGGGTGCGGGTGCGGATGCGCGCGGTCGCTTGGCCTGCTGGCGGGCACAAAAAAACGAGCCAGCGGCCGCCGGGAGTACCGGACGGCCGTAGGCTCGCGTTCTGGGTTGCGCTGGCTGCTAGGAAGCGCGGCGGGCGCGTGCAGCGCGACGTTTGAGTGCGCGGCGCTCGTCTTCGCTCAGACCGCCCCAGACTCCCGAGTCTTGGCCGGTTTCGAGTGCGTACTGGAGGCACACCTCGGTCACGTTGCATCGAGCACACACTGATTTTGCCTTCTCGATCTGGTCCACTGCGGGTCCAGTGTTGCCGACCGGAAAGAAAAGTTCCGGGTCAGCGGTGAGGCAGGCAGCTTTATCGCGCCAGTCCATAGGGATGCTCCTTTTATTACATGGGTGCACGGCCGAGTGGCCAGAGTTGCAGGGGTGATGGCCGGTTGCAGGAAAGTGGGATCTGCGCGATAACCGCGTTGAAACAGCTCACGTCCCTGTGAGCGTCAACCGGGCCTCAAATATCGTCCCATAATAGAGGTATCAAATCAATAGTTCTGTATGGTTTTTCGCTGTGAACAGCGACTCTGGTGCGCGGCGCCCAGCCCGGATCGACCTCCGGGCTATTCGGCGTACCCCCTTATTGGGGGTACTGATCGCACTCCTCGCCCTGGAAGCCCTCGCCGTGTGGGCATTAAGCGCCTGGTGGGTGCTCGAACTGCTCATAGCCACGCCGAACTCGGTGGGAGCCTCGCTGGCCCTATTGGCCCTCATCGTTGTCGCTGCCCTGTGGGTCAGTGCGATCACGGTCGGCGCTCTCCGTCGGCGTCCGTGGATTCGCGGCGCTGCAGTTACGTGGCAGCTCGTACTGGTCATGATCGCGATCGGTTGTTTTCAAGGGATCTACGCTCGGCCTGACGTCGGCTGGGCACTCCTGTTGCCATCCATTATCGTGCTCATACTGGTGTTCAACCCGCGTGTCGTCGCCGCGACGAGCCACGAACCCGAGCCCGAAGCCGACTGAGCGGCGCTGTGCGGGCCGTGAAGGCCCGATCAAGCCGCACCGACTAGTCAATGCCGAGCTTCTTGCGTAGGCTCGCTACGTGGCCCGTGGCCTTGACGTTGTACAGGGCGTGGGTGATGATTCCGGCCTCATCAAGCACGAGCGTCGACCGCAGCACGCCGGTCACGATCTTGCCGTACAGGTTTTTCTCCCCATAGGCTCCATAGGCGCGGTGCACGGCGAGGTCGGTGTCGCTGAGCAGTGGAAAGTTCACCGCGTCGTGCTCCTGAAACTTCTTAAGCTTGGCCGGAGCGTCTTTCGAGAGTCCGAGTACCTGGTAGCCAGCCGATTTGAGCGATCCGAGGTTGTCGCGAAAATCGCAGGCCTGGGTCGTGCACCCGGGGGTCATCGCGGCCGGGTAAAAATAGACGACGACCTTGCTGCCCGCGAAGTCGGCCAACGAAACGGATGCCCCGTCCTGGTCGGTCAGGGTGAACTGGGGGGCCGTGTCGCCGACTGCAAGGCGTGCTGAATCCGTCATTCTTCCATCGTAACTGCGCTGGCGAGACGAGCTCAGCGAGCGGGCGCGAAGGTGGCGAGAAGGCGCTGCAGGGAGTCCAGACGCACCCGGCCGGTCTCGCCGAGTTCATGAGCCTCGACGGCCTCGATGATGGCGCAGTCCGGCGAGTTCGGCAGGTGCGTGCAGCCGCGCGGGCAGCGCTCGGCGATCGTTGCGAGATCTGTGAAGGCCTTGAGGATGTTGTCGGTGTTGATGTGCCCAAGGCCGAAGGACCGCACACCGGGAGTGTCAATGACCCAGCCGCGGCCGGCATCCGTTTGAAGGCGCAGCGACACGGTCGACGACGAGGTATGGCGGCCACGCCCGGTGACGGTGTTGACGACGCCAATAGCCCGGTTGGTGCCCGGTACCAGCGCGTTCACGAGAGTGGACTTGCCGACTCCGGAGTGCCCGACGAAGACGGTGTCGTGGCCGATCAGCGCCGCCGAGATCGCTTCGATCGGCATGCCGCCCTCGCCGCTTTGAAACACGGGCAAGTCGAGGCCGGCGAAATTGGCCAGGAATACGGCAGGGTCGGCCAGGTCGGTCTTGGTGACGCACAGGATGGGCTTCACGCCGGCGTCGTAGGCCGCGACCAGATACCGATCCACCAAGCGGATGCGCGGTTCCGGGTTGGCCGCAGCGACAACGATCAGCATTTGATCGGCATTGGCCACGATCACGCGCTCGACGGCGTCGGTGTCGTCGGCGCTGCGCCGCAGCAGGGTGTCCCGCGGCACGATTCGTACGATGCGTGCCAGGCTGCCTTCGGCCCCGGTTGTGTCGCCGACGATGTCGACCCGGTCGCCGTTGACGACGGCCTGCTTGCGCAGTTCGCTGGCCCTGGCGGTCGTAATGCGCCGCTCGGTGGGCAGGTTTTCATCGAGCATGACCGTGTAACGGCCGCGGTCGACCGAGAGAATGCGCCCGGTCAGGGCATCCTCATGGCTTGGACGGGTCTTGGAGCGGGGTTTACTGCCCTTGCGGCCGGGACGCACGTGCACGCTGGACTCGTCGAACTCGGGTTCGTCGTCGTCGGCGGAGGCCCACCAGGTGTCGCCGGGATCTCCGGCGAGGTCGGCGTAATCCGTGTCGGCGTTATCCGTGGACGCTGCGTCGGTGACCACATGCTCGCTGATCCGATCCCGATCGTCGCCCTCGCCCAGGGAACTCTGGTTACCCGTCACGGGCATCTACAGCGCCGCTACGGTGATCATCGCATGCCACAGCTGGGGAAACTGGGGGAGGGTTTTTGCGGTGGTGCCGATATTCTCCACGTCGACGCCGGGTACCGCGAGACCGATCAACGCGCCGGCTGTCGCCATGCGGTGGTCGTTATAACTCAGCCACTGGCCGCCGTGCAGGGGAGCCGGCTCGATCTGCAGGCCATCGGGCAGCTCGGTGACTTTTCCGCCGAGCCGATTGATCTCGGTGGCCAGCGCGGCGAGGCGGTCGGTCTCGTGGTTGCGAATGTGCCCGATTCCGGTGATCGTGCTCGGCGTCTCGGCCAGGGCAGCAAGGGCGACGAGGGTGCAGGCGAGCTCGCCGCCGGTCGAAAGGTCCAGGTTGACGCCGAGAATGCGCTGGCCGCCGGTGGCGGTAAGGCGATCGCCAACGCGGGTGACAGTCGCGCCGAATAGTGGCAACAGCTGCTCGAGGTCGGCGCCTACCTGAGTGGTCGTCTGCGGCCAGCCGGTGATGCTGACGCTGCCGCCGGCTACGAGCGCGGCGCAGAGGAACGGTGCGGCGTTGGAAAGATCGGGCTCGATGTCGACCGTACGACCCGCGAGAAGACCGGGTTCGATGATCCATTCGCCGACGTTCGGCGTGGCCACGATGACCCCGCGAGCGCGCAGCACCTCGATGGTCATCTCGATGTGCGGCAGGCTGGGCAGCCGTTCACCGGAGTGGGTGAGGTGCAGCCCCTGGTCGAAGCGTGCCCCGGCCAGCAGCAGGCCGGAGACGAACTGGCTGGACGTGCCCGCGTCGATGGTAGTTGCGCCTCCAGTCACCGCTCCGCGGCCGTGAACGGTGAAGGGCAAAGTGCGTTTGCCATCGTCGTTGATGTCGCCGCCGAGGTCGCGCAGCGCGCCGATGATGGGACCCATGGGGCGACGGCGGGCACCGACATCGCCGTCGAACGTCGTCGGGCCGAGGGCCAGGGCGGCCAGCGGCGGCAGAAAACGCATGACCGTGCCGGCCAGGCCGCAGTCGATCGTGGTGGAACCAAGCAGTTCCTCGGGCGGGGTCACCAACAGGTCGGAGCCGAACGCGCCGGCGCCGGCCACAGCCTCGATCGTGGCGCCGAGCTGGCGGAGCGCATCGACCATGAGGTCGCTGTCGCGGGAGTGCAGCGGCGACCGCAACAGGGATGGTTCGCTGGCCAAAGCGGATGCGACGAGCTCCCGGTTGGTCAACGATTTCGAGCCCGGCAAGGCCAGCACAGCCTGCAATGGCGCGTCCGTGCTCGGCGCCGGCCACCAGACCTCTTCCTCGGTCGGTGAATTGTCGCCGTACGGATCGAACTCCGGCTTGGAATATCTCGAGATCAGCATTGGTTATCAGAATAGTCGGTGATAACAACATGAGGGAGATCCGTAACAGTGTCAGTGCTTCTGGAGCGACCCCTGGCCGTGGGTAACGGCTTAGAATCGTTCGTGATGACTTCAGACACGCCCGCGAACTCGGAAGACCTTTCGAGCAGCGACCCAGAACTCACGACACTGCACCCGACCAAGGCCGAACTGCGCGAGCAGAACCGCGGACTGTTCGAGGAGCAGGCGTTGCCTTTTCTCGATCAGCTGTATGCGGCGGCCATGCGCATGACGCGCAACCCGTCGGATGCGCAGGACCTCGTGCAGGAAACCTTTGTGAAGGCCTTCGCCGCCTTCGCGCAGTACGAGCAGGGAACCAACCTCAAGGCGTGGCTATACCGCATACTCACCAACACCTTCATCAATGCGTACCGCAAGAAGCAGCGCGAGCCCTACCAGGGCACGATTGATGAGTTGGAAGACTGGCAGCTCGGCGGCGCGGAATCGACCACCGCTACGTCGGGGCGTTCGGCCGAGGCCGAGGCTATCGACCATCTGCCAGACAGCGCCGTCAAAGACGCCCTGCAATCCATTCCCGAAGACTTCAGACTCGCCGTGTACTTCGCCGACGTCGAAGGGTTCTCCTACCAGGAGATCGCCGAAATCATGAAAACCCCCATCGGTACCGTAATGAGTCGCCTGCACCGTGGCCGACGACTCCTGCGCGAGCTGTTGGCTGGCTACGCGGCCGAACGCGGGCTAGGCATGGGCCAGAACCAGAAAACATCCAGGAGCACAGAAAAATGACCGATTGTGGTTGCGAGAAGGCCAAGGCCGAACTCGAAGAATACCTGCACAACGAACTTCGCAAGAATGATGCGGCCGATATTCGGGAGCACCTCGCTAGTTGCCCCGACTGCAGCAGCGAACACCTGGTTGGACGCACCATGACCGAGGTCATGCAGCGTGCCTGCAAGGAAACCGCCCCCGAAGACCTGCGCGATCAGGTTTTGTTAAAACTGCGCTCCCTGCAAGCGTCGCACTAGACAGGATTCCAGCGACGGTTCGACCTGTCCGAGCAGGAACGCGGCACCCGTCGCATCCGATACCCAAGCGAGAGTTCCAAGGTTGCAATCCCACGGTTCTCGCAGTTGTCGAGGCCGCGCGGGCCCGCAAATCCCATCGCCCCGCAGACAGCAATGGAGGGTGACTCTCGTCACCCTCCATTGCTGTCTGCGTTGCTGTGACCGTTAGAGAGTCAGGGCGTCGCGCTGCAGCTTGGCCTGCTCGATTGCGTGGCGCTTAGCCGATCCAGCGGCCGGTGACGCCGATGCTGGACGGGAGAACAAGCGCATGGCGCGCGGGCCGAGTTTGCTGGTCTCCAGGTAGAAGAACGGCCAGGCTCCCTGGTTCTCTGGTTCGTCCTGCACCCAGGCCAATTCGGCGTTCGGGTACTGGGCGGCTACGTCCTTGAGTTTCACGGCGGGCAGTGGGTAGTACTGCTCAACGCGCACGAGGGCGATCTGGGGGTTGGGGTTCTTCTCGAGCTCGTTCAGCAGATCGTAGTAGATCTTGCCGGCCATGAACAAAACGCGCTTGACGGCGTTCTTGTCGGCGATACGGGCATCATCGATGACCGTCTCGAACTTGCCGCTGGTCAGCTCGGCCACGGCGCTCGTCGCGCCGCGCAGGCGCAGCATCGACTTGGGCGTGAACACGATCAACGGACGGCGCGGACGCATGTACGCCTGGCGGCGCAGCAGGTGGAAG
The DNA here is from genome assembly GCF_004404025.1 of Cryobacterium serini. NCBI lineage: Bacteria > Bacillati > Actinomycetota > Actinomycetes > Micrococcales > Microbacteriaceae > Cryobacterium > Cryobacterium serini. The sequence goes on along the minus strand of NZ_SOHN01000007.1, from coordinate 214,955 downwards.
TACGATGCGGGCGTCGACGGGCGCGCCACGGTCATGTTTTCTTCGGCACACAGCTGCAGGAACCGTTCGATGCGAGCCGACGAGTGGTCGGGGCCCTGGCCCTCGTAGCCGTGCGGCAGAAGCAGCACAACGGATGACCGCTGCCCCCACTTCTGCTCGGCGGACGAGACGAACTGGTCGATGATGGTTTGCGCCCCATTGGCGAAGTCACCGAACTGGGCTTCCCACAGTACGAGGGCGTCGGCGCGTTCGACCGAGTAACCGTACTCGAAGCCCATAGCGGCGTATTCGCTCAGCAGGGAGTCGTAGATCCAGAATCGGGCCTGGTTGTCCTTGAGGTTGGCCAGTGGCAGCCATTCCTGGCCGTTCACCCGGTCATGCAGAACGGCGTGACGCTGCACGAACGTGCCGCGGCGGGCATCCTGCCCGGCGAAACGCACCGGGGTGCCCTCAACCAGCAGCGAGCCAAGCGCGAGCAACTCGCCGAAGCTCCAGTCGATGTGGCCGTTGCGGCTCATGTCGAGACGCTTCTGCAACAACTGCTGCAGCTTGTTGTGCACCGTGAAACCGACCGGCTTGTTGTTGAACGCGTCACCGATGAGCTGGATGACACTCTCCGGAACACCGGTCGTCTCTGGCTCGCCAGCGGCGTCCTCGCGGTCCTGTGCCTCAGCTTCGGCCTTCGCCGTGGCCGCCATCTCCGCGGTGATGATCGGAATCGACGCGGTCTGTGCCGCGTGCGTTTCGAGGAAGGCTCGTTCGAGGCGGTCCTGGAAGTCGCGGTGGGCGGCTTCGTATTCGTCGACGGTGATATCGCCACGGCCGACGAGCGCCTCGGTGTAGAGCTTGCGCACGCTGCGCTTGGCCTCGACCAGGTTGTACATCAGCGGCTGGGTCATCGAGGGGTCGTCGCCCTCGTTGTGTCCACGACGGCGGTAGCAGATGAGGTCGACGACGACATCCTTCTTGAACTCCTGGCGGTAGGCGAAGGCGAGTTCGCCGGCACGCACCACTGCCTCGGGGTCATCCCCGTTGACGTGGAAGATGGGCGCCTGGATGGTCTTGGCGACGTCGGTGGCGTAGACGCTGGTGCGGGCATCCTGCGGCAGGGTCGTGAAACCGAGCTGGTTGTTGACCACGATGTGCACGGTGCCACCGGTACGGTAGCCGCGCAGCTGGGACATCTGCAGGGTTTCGAGCACGACGCCCTGGCCGGCCATTGCGGCGTCGCCGTGGATGAGGATGGGCAGGGTGGAGAAGGTGCCGATCGGCTTGCGGTCCTGCTTGGCGCGCACGATGCCCTCGAGCACGCCGTCGCCGGCTTCGAGGTGTGACGGGTTTGCGGCCAGTGAGACCGGAATCTCGGCGCCGTCTTCACCGCGGTACATGCCCGTGGTACCGAGGTGGTACTTCACATCACCGGAACCATGCACGGTGCGGGGGTCTTGCGTTCCCTCGAACTCGCGGAAGATCTCGCCGTAGGTCTTGCCGGCGATGTTGGTGAGCACGTTCAGGCGCCCACGGTGGGCCATGCCGATCGCGACCTCGTCGAGGCCCTGCTCCGCAGCGCCCTGCAGGATGGTGTCGAGCAGCGGAATGGTGCACTCGCCGCCCTCGAGGCTGAAACGTTTCTGGCCGACGTATTTGGTCTGCAGGAACGTTTCGAAAGCCTCGGCCTCGTTGAGCTTGCCCAGGATACGCATCTGCTCGTGGTGGGTGGGCTTGACGTAGGACTTCTCGATTTTTTCCTGCACCCACTTGCGTTGGGCCGGGTCTTGAATGTGCATGTACTCGATGCCCGTGGTGCGGCAGTACGAGTCGCGCAGCACACCGAGAATGTCGCGCAGCAGCATCTGGCGCTTAGCTCCGAAACCGCCGGTCACGAACGACCGGTCGAGGTCCCAGAAGGTGAGCCCGTGGGTTGCGATGTCGAGGTCGGGGTGACTGCGCTGCGAGTACTCGAGCGGGTCGATATCGGCCATCAGGTGGCCCCGCACGCGGAACGAGTTGATGAGTTCCTGCACGCGTGCGGTCTTGTCGACGGCGGTCGTGAGATCGACGCTGATGTCCGGTGCCCAGTGGATGGGGTCGTACGGAATGCGCAGGGCTGAGAAGATCTCCTCGTAGAAGTTGTGCTGGCCGATCAGAAGCTCGTGCACGATCTTGAGGAACTCGCCCGAACCGGCGCCCTGGATAACCCGGTGGTCGTAGGTGCTGGTGAGGGTGATGGTCTTGGAAATGGCCAGGCCGGTGAGGGTCTTGACGCTCGAACCCTGAAATTCGGCCGGGTAGTCGAGGGCGCCGGCGCCAATGATGCAGCCCTGGCCCTTCATGAGGCGGGGTACCGAGTGCACGGTGCCGATGCCACCCGGGTTGGTCAGCGAGAGGGTCGCTCCGGCGAAATCATCGGCGGTGAGCTTGTTTTTGCGTGCGCGGGTGACCAGGTCTTCGTAGGCGGCGAGGTACTCACCGAAGGTCATTGTGTCGGCGCGCTTGATCGCCGGAACGAGCAGGGCGCGGGTGCCGTCGGGCTTGGGCATATCGATGGCCAGTCCCATGCCGACGTGGGCAGGGGCAACGACCGACGGCTTGCCGTCGACCTCGTCGTAGTAGACGTTCTGGCTCGGGAACATCTTGAGGGCGCGAATGAGCGCCCAACCGATCAGGTGGGTGAAGGAGACCTTGCCGCCACGAGCCCGCTTCATGTGGTTGTTCATGACGATGCGGTTGTCGATGAGCAGCTTGGCCGGAATGGTGCGCACGCTGGTGGCCGTCGGCACGGTCAGGCTGGTGACCATGTTGGTCGCAAGAGACTTCGCCATGCCGCGCAGCGGCGAGACCTGATCTTGTTTGACCGGCTCGGAAGCATTGACGACGATGGCCTGCGGGCTTGTCACGGGGGCGTCGGCGGGAACCGGGGCCGGCTTGGGTGCACTCGAGGTGGTGCGGGCCGTCGGCTGGTTCTCGGTCACCGGAGCCGGCGCTGCGGCCCCGGGAGCGGTCTGCGCGACCGGTGCTGCGGTCGGGGCAGCCGGCGCGACCGGTACGACCGGTGCTGCGGCTGCGGTCGGGGCAGGCGGCGCGACCGGTGCGACCGGTGCTGCGGCTGCGGTCGGGGCAGCCGGCGCTGCGGCGGCGGTCTGCGCGGCGGCCTCTGGTACCACAGCGGTGTCTGCCGGGGTGTTCGCGGTCTGGTGGTAGCTCTCGAGCACCGGCCACCACGATTCATCCACCGACTGCTTGTCGATCAAGTATCGTTCGTACAATTCGTCAACGAGCCACTCGTTTGCTCCGAATTCGCCTGACGTTGTCTCGTCAGAAGCTCCACCGGTTACCTGGCTTGACACCGTGGGATCGCCCACTCTCTGCTTTGAATTTGGATGCCCTCGGCGGGGTCAATCGCCGGGTCAATCTGCGCTTTCATTGAGCCTGCCGCTGACGATGTCGACCGCCAGGTCAGTCTGCCCATCTAGCCTAATCCCATCCCGCGCCGCCATAAACACCCCACCGAACGGCTAGCGTTCTTGGTATGCAGTTCTATGGAACAACACCCAGCCACGATCTGACCTTCTCCGACGTATTTTTGGTGCCCGGCCAATCGGCCGTCACCAGCCGTTTAGATGTCTCGCTGGCCCCTGGTGACGGCACCGGCGCCACGATACCCATCGTGTCGGCGAATATGAACTCGGTCACCGGGCCTCGTCTGGCCGCCTCGCTCGCCCGACGTGGCGGGCTGGGGGTGCTGCCGCAGGACATGCACCTGCAAGACCTGGACGCAGCCATCCGCTGGGTAAAGGACCAGTCGGTTCGTTTCGACACGCCCTTCGTGTTCGGCCCCGAGGATACCGTCGAGCTCGCACGTCAACAGGTTCCGGCCGTTCCCGGGCAGGGAATAGTGATCCACTCCGGTGCCGGTGACTACCTCGGCTGCATCGTCGCCAGCCGGCTGGCGACAGCCCTGCCCGACGCTCGCCTGGGTGATCTGCTGCACGGTGACCTGACCGCGCTCGACGCCGATGACGTGGACGGGCCGCGCCGGGCTTTCGACCTGATGACCGCGGCCGACATCGACTTCGCTCCGGTATTGCACCACGGCGTAGTGGTTGGCACCCTCAGTCGCAAGAGCGCCCTGCGCTCCACGCTGTACCAGCCCACGCTCGACGCCCACGGACGGCTCAAGGTCGCCGCGGCGATCGGCATCAACGGTGACGTCGCGGCCAAGGCCCGCGCGCTCGCCGACGCTGGCGTCGATATTCTGGTGATCGACACCGCGCATGGGCATCAGGATGGCATGCTGCGCGCGCTCGGCATCGTCGCCGACCTGAACCTCGGGCTGCCGATCGTGGCCGGCAACGTCGTGACCAAGGACGCCGTGCGTGATCTGGTCGGTGCGGGCGCGACCATCGTCAAGGTCGGAGTCGGTCCCGGGGCAATGTGTACCACCCGCATGATGACCGCCGTCGGCCGACCCCAGTTCTCGGCCGTGCTCGAAACCGCCGCCGCCGCCCGCGAGCTCGGCGCTCACGTCTGGGCAGATGGTGGGGTGCGCTACCCGCGCGACGTGGCGCTGGCGCTGGCCGCTGGCGCAGCATCCGTCATGATCGGCTCTTGGTTCGCTGGGACCACCGAAGCGCCAGGCATGCTGAATGTGGATGCCCGCGGCGCGGTCTACAAGGAAAGCTGGGGAATGGCGTCGACCAAGGCCGTGCAGGCGCGGTTCGAGCGCCTCGACGCCTACGACCTCGCCCGTAAGACCCTGTTTGCCGAGGGAATCTCGAGCTCGAAGATCTACCTCGATCCGCTGCGACCGTCGATCGAGGACCTGCTCGACATGATCACGTCGGGGGTGCGCTCCTCATTCACCTACGCGGGAGCCACCACCGTCGCGGACTTTCACGAGAAAGCGCTCGTGGGTATTCAGTCGGCCGCCGGCTATGAGGAGGGTAAGGCACTGCCGGTGTCCTGGTAGGACCGGTCTCGCGATGGTCGGCGGGCGCTGCCGGACGTGCTGGTACCGCGCTGGTAGCGCTGGCGGTATTTCGCGGGGCGGTATCCGCTTGGCTGCCCGGTGCGCGGGCAGGTGCGCCCGGTATACTCGGCTGAATAATGGATGACCCTCCCACCGCTGAACCCTCGTCCCACAAACCCTCGCCCGTAGTCGCTGTCGGTGAATTCCTTGTCTGAGCTGATCATGCTCGGAGTCGGCCTCATCCTCACCGTCGGAACGGGCCTTTTCGTCGCCAGTGAGTTCGCCCTGGTGAATCTCGACCGCGCCGACCTCGAAGCGCGCCGCGACCGCGGGGAGACCCGCCTCGCCCTGACTATCTCTGCCCTGAAAATCACCTCGACGCACCTGTCGAGCGCACAGCTGGGTATCACCCTGACCACCCTGCTCACCGGTTACACGATCGAACCCGCCCTGTCGTCGCTGCTGCGCGGACCGCTCACCTCGATGGGCCTGCCCGTCGACCTCGTGCCGGTGTTCGGCACCACGATCGCCATCGTGACGGCGACCCTCGTGTCGATGGTCATTGGTGAGCTGGTTCCGAAGAACTTCGCGCTGGCCCTGCCCATTCAGACCGCACGGCTGGTGATTCCGTTCCAGACCGTGTTCACGACCGTTTTCAAACCGGCGGTGCTGGTGCTCAATAACAGCGCCAACGGCCTGCTGCGCTTTATCGGCATCGAACCGAAGGAAGAGCTTTCCGGCGCCCGCACAGCCGAGGAACTCTCCTCTCTCGTGCGCCGTTCGGCCAGCGCCGGACTGCTGGAAAAAGATACCGCCACGTTGCTGCACCGCACGCTGCTGTTTTCCGGGCATACGGCATCCGACGTGATGACGCCGCGTCCGCGCGTGGCGAGCATCCACCGCACAGATTCGGCGCAGGCGGTCATCGACCTCACACGATCCACCGGTTATTCACGATTTCCGGTTGTCGACGAGAGTGTCGACGACGTCGTTGGCATCGTGCACGTCAAGCAGGCGGTGGCTGTGCCGCGCCAGCGGCGAGCGGATGTTCCGGTGTCGGCCCTGCAGACCGACCCGGTGCGCGTGCCCGAAACCATGAAGCTCGACGACCTGCTCGGTGAGCTGCGCGGCCGCGGCTACCAGATGGCCATTGTCGTCGACGAATACGGCGGAACCGCCGGCGTCGTCACCCTGGAAGACCTGGTCGAGGAACTGGTCGGCGAGGTGGCCGACGAGCACGACCGTGCCCGCGCCGGCGTCGTGCGCTCGCCCAACTCACTGACTTTTCCCGGCATGCTGCGGCCCGATGAACTGCTGGAGCGCACGGGCGTCGTCGTGCCGGAGCAGGGCCCGTACGAGACCGTGGCCGGTTTTGTCATGAGCGATCTGGGCCGGCTGCCGGTGATCGGTGACCGGGTACCGGTGCGCGACGGCTTCCTCACCGTTGAGCGGTTGGAGGGACGCCGGATCGACCGGCTGCGCTTCACTCCGGAGGCCGTGCCCGAAGCCGTATTGGCCGTTGAAACCAAGTCCGATCGAAAGAAGGTGAGCGACAAATGAGCGACTGGGCCGGACTTGCCTGGTTGGTCGTGCTTCTCGCCGCCAACGCCTTCTTCGTCGGGGCGGAATTCGCCGTCATCTCGGCCCGCCGCTCCCAGATCGAACCGCTCGCCGAGGCCGGAAAACGCAGCGCGAAAACTGCGCTGTGGGCGATGGAACATGCAACGCTCATGCTCGCGACCTCCCAGCTGGGGATCACGGTGTGCTCGCTGCTCATTTTGAACGTCTCGGAGCCGGCGATCCACCATCTGCTCGAGGTGCCGCTGGGTCTGACCGGACTGCCGGAGGCCTACATCGGCACAATCGCCTTCATCGTGGCGCTGCTGCTGGTCTCGTACCTGCACGTCGTGTTTGGCGAGATGGTTCCGAAGAACCTGTCGTTTTCGGTGCCGGACCGGGCTGTGCTGCTGCTCGCGCCGCCGCTGGTGTTCGTCGCCCGCGTTTTCAAGCCGCTGATCGTCGGCCTCAACGCCTGCGCCAACGGAGTATTGCGCCTGTTCGGAGTGCAGCCGAAGAATGAGGCCACGAGCGCCTACACCCTGGACGAAGTGGCGACGATCGTCACCCAGTCCACGCGTGAGGGTGTGTTGAGCGACGGAACCGGTGCGCTCAGCGCGACGTTCGAGTTCACCAACCTCAAGGTGCGCGACGTGGCTGTCGGCCTCGGCAAGCTGGTCAGCTTGCCGGAATCGGCCACGCCGGCCGACGTGGAGAAAGCCGTGACCCGCCACGGCTTCTCCCGCTACGTGCTCGCCGACTCCGACGGCTACCTCACCGGCTACGTGCACCTAAAAGACGTGCTCGACCTCGATGTGCCGTGGGCCTCGGCCAGTGCCGCAACGTTGGCAGCGCCCGACAGCTACGCGGGGCGGATCCCCGCCAAGCGCATCCGTGCCTTGATTTCGATCTTCGAAGACACCGACCTCGAAGACGCCCTCGCCACCATGCGTCGTTCGGGCGCCCACCTCGCGCGATCGTTCACCGCCGAAGGGGAGACCACCGGGGTGCTCTTTCTCGAAGACATCATCGAGGAGCTCGTCGGCGAAGTGCAGGACGCTACCCGTCGGGACTAGCCCCTCTGCCATTGGACGGGGCCCGGCCCCGTCCACCTGCACGCCCTCGATTTGTAAAGCTCACTGTACGTATAGTAAACTTTACGTAAGGCAAGCTTTACAAGTGCGTTCAGGGAAGAGGGATTATGCGAACCATGCGTCCGGGCTTTATTTACGGAATTATTGTCGTCCTCGTGGCGCTGGGGCTTCTTATTTCAGCACTGATCGGTGATCAGGCCGGCGGTGAAAGTCTGGTCGCCTGGTTGGCCATCCCCGTGGTCGCCGCGGCAGGCACGAGTGCTTATCTGCTGAGACGCGCGCGGGAGCGCCAATCCGGGGCAGGGGCGCGTGACGGTATCGAGGTGAGCCTGGCCCGCACGGCCCAGGCCGGAGTATTCTTTGACGCGGTCCTCGGTGGGGTGGCGGTTAGCGTCGTTCTTCTCATCGTCGACGTGACGCTCAGTGCCTCGGTCGCCCTCATGCTGTTCAGTATTGCGCTGGTCTGTGATTTTTGGATCCGGTACCTGATATTGAGGATTCGCAATGGATCGTAGAGTGGCCGAAAGAAGGTTGGCATCGTCGCTCACCCAGGTGCAGCTCGCGGCACTGGTCGGAGTGTCCCGCCAGACCATCATCTCCATCGAGCGGGGCAAATTCTCGCCCTCTGTGCTTCTGGCAATTAAAATTGCCCGCGAGCTGAATACGAGTGTTGAGCTGCTCTTCGCTCCCAGTGACCAGGGGCTCCCAGCGCCGCAGTGAGGGACTTCCGCGAATGCGAAAGTCCCTCACTGCGCGCCAAAGGGGCGAGGGCTACGCGGTCATACGCATTCGGTGAAGCCGAACTGCTGCGCCCAAACGCGCATGGTTCCGCCGCACACTCCGTGTGCGACCAGGGCCGCCGTGGCCGCTGCGACTACCGTGGCGGCAATGATGCACATTGGGATACCTACGCCGGGAATAAAGCAGAGGGCCGTCGCCAGGCCGGCGCCTCCACCGGAGAGGAGGATCCCTTGGTCTGTTCGGTTGAAGTCGACGTAGAGACCCCATTGGCCGTACCCGCCGCCGAGCATCAGCTGAATCGCGTCACGCTCAAAGGTCAGGGTGCTGCCCGTCGGCAGCGTGAATGTGACCAGTGATTTTCCGTTTTCCATCGATTCTGAACGAGGCGCGTCAGATGCCTGCAAGTCTGCAAACGCGGCCGAGATCGTAGCGTCGTCGAGTTCTGTGCCTGATATTTCAGCAGCCGGAGCCGAGGCCGGCGAGGGCTCAGCTTTCTCAGCGGCAGTTGCCGGGAGGGAGCCACTGAACATGGCAGCGATGATTACCGTGGCGAAGATTGATTTAGTCATAAAGCTTCTCGTCATTTACTCAAGTCCTTCTTCTCGGGTCAGGTGCTAACGGTCGTCAGCACCTGACGAGTCCAGTTTGCCTTGTATCGTCATAAAAATAAACCTTTCCACCGGTATGTTTCTTGAGATACATCGCTGACGATGTTGAGACTGTTCTGGACCAAGCGCGGTCTGAACGTTGTAAGGGCGCCGATACGGGCGTCAAATCCGTCCTGAAAAATGCACAATCACCCAGGAGAGTGCAGAAAGAAAATGCTTATGTGAAGCCAATTGGAAACCTACTCGGGGATTCCCGCGCGTGATTTGGCGCGGGCCCGACACTTCTACACGGACGTGTTCGGCATGGAACCGGTTGAGGAACGCACGGAAGGGCTGCTCTACCGCACCCCCAAGGGCGCCGCCATCATGATCTACGAAACCGATAATGCCGGAAGCGCGGCGAACACGGCGATCGGTTTCGACACCGACGATATCGAGGCTGAGGTCGCCGTTTTGCGCGGCCTTGGCGTCACGTTCGAGGACTACGATTTTCCGGGATTGAAGACCGAGAACGGCATCGCGACGACCAACGAGGATCGCGCGGCGTGGTACGGACACCGAGGGCAACATCATCTGCGTGTCACAGACCAACCGGGTGGCGGGCCTTCCGCGGCGCGAGCGGGAAGGGTTGCAATCCGCCAACTGATGCCCGCCAGGACGGCTGCCGACCCGGCGGGGCGGGTGGCGGCATCTCTCTGCGCAGATCTCGAAAACGACCTATCGTGGGGGCATGGTGAATTCCGGCGGCTGGCTTGAATGGGAGGCCGAACAGGCCCGCGACTGGATCTCCCGGCCCCAGGCCGGCGACGACAAATATTCCCGTGGCGTGCTCGGGGTGCGTACCGGTTCCAAGGACTATCCGGGCGCCGCGGTGCTCGGTGCCGACGCGGCAGTGCGCACGGGCCTTGGAATGGTGCGCTACCTCGGCCCGCGCCGCGCCGCGAACCTCGTACTCCAGCGCCGGCCCGAAGTAGTCACCGTGCCCGGCCGGGTGCAGGCCTGGCTCCTCGGCTCCGGCATCAATGCCGCCACGAGAACGGATGCCGTCAGCACGGCCCTGGCGGAAGCCCTCGCCGAGGGACTGCCCACCGTTCTCGACGCGGGCGCCCTCGACCTGGTAGCGCGGGCGATCGGCCCGACGGTGATCACCCCGCACGCCGGCGAACTGGCCACGATGCTCGCGAATGAGGCCAAACCCGGCTCCGCCTCGCAGATCGCCGCAAACGCGGGGGAGTGGGCTATTCGCGCTGCCCGCCTGTTCGACGTAACGGTGCTGCTAAAGGGCGCCGTCACCCACATCGCCTCACCATCGGGCGCCCGCCTGACCGTGTCGACCGGACCGGCCTGGCTGGCGACGGCCGGGTCGGGCGACGTGCTCGGCGGCATCCTCGGTGCGCTCCTGGCCACCCATTCCGACCAACTCGAAACGGATGCCGCCGCCCTCGCCCCGCTCGCCGCCACCGCAGTGCTGCTGCACGCCGACGCTGCGATTCTCGCCTCAGCCGGCGGTCCGATCGCGGCCCTCGATATAGCGGATGCCGTACCGCTGGCAGTCGCCGCCCTGCTCGAACACGGGATCGACCCCGGTCAGCGTACAACCGGCTAGAACAGCACACGATGCGCTCGGTTGTGCGAAAGTAAAGCGTGCGAATTCACGACGAGACCCGCAGTGCTGCACGAACGCGGCCGGTGCTGCGGCATTCACTCAACACGCTGTGGTCGGCTTTCGCGCTCGTGCATGTGCTGCTGATCCTTTTGGCCCTGTTCGGCGCCGGGTACGCGCTCGGGGACGTCGAGATCGTCTACCGCGGCTGGGCCGCGAACGCGGCCGCGGGCAGCATCGTGGGAGTCACCGACAATTTCGTCTACCCGATTCTCGCGCTCGTGCCGATTCTGGGTGCGTTCGCCTTCGGTGGACCGGCCTACCTCACAACCTGGCTCGTGCTCGTGAGTGGGCTGAACGCTGCGGCGTTCTGGGTACTCGTGCGCTCGCGCCGGACCGTGGCCTGGTGGTGGCTGGCCTTCCTGGCGATGCTCGGCCCCATCGCGCTATTGCGAATCGACGCGGTCACGGTGCCGCTGTGCATCGTCGCCCTGCTCTGGCTGCGCCGCCGGCCATTTTGGGGCGCGGCACTGCTCACGATCGCGACCTGGATCAAGATCTGGCCGGTCGCCGCGCTCGCCGCCCTGTTCGTGGCGTCGAAACGACGGTGGCGGATGCTCATGCTCGCCGCCGCGATCTCCGCGACGGTTATCGGGGTTGCCGGGGCGTTCAGCCTGAGCCGGGGCAGCGGCATTCACGTGCTGAGTTTCGTGGCTGAACAGGCGAACCGGGGGATCCAGATTGAATCGCCCGTTGCCGTGCCCTGGCTCTGGCAGATCGCCCTGGACGTTCCGGGAAGTTTTATCTACTACGACCGCGAGATCCTCACGTTTCAGGTCGCCGGTGCTGGCGCCACCGCCATGAGCGCCCTGATGACCCCGCTGTTGGCCCTGGCCGCCGCAGCAGTGCTGCTGCTCGGGCTACGCGCCCAGCTCCGGGGAGCGGGCACTTTCGCTGTATTACCGGCGCTGACGCTCGCGTTGACGGTGACCCTGATCGCATTCAACAAAGTGGGTTCGCCGCAATTCATCAGCTGGCTGGCCGCGCCGATCATTCTCGGACTCGTTCTGAACGGCCGCGTCTGGCGCACCCCCGCGCTGCTCGGCCTCGCACTCGCCGCGCTCACCCAACTGGTTTACCCGTACCTCTATGACTGGGTGCTTTCGGCCCATCCGCTCATGGTGCTCGTGCTGACCGTGCGCAACCTGCTCGAGTTCGTGCTGCTCGGCTGGGCGCTCCGGGCACTGTACCGACCGACGTCAGGAGCGTTCTTGTGAGTGCCAGACTGCGTGCGACGCCAGCCGCCGGTGCCGGCTCCGAGCCCACGGCGCCACAGCCGGCGTGGCACACTTTTTCGGCCACGCTCGTCGCCACCCGGTTGGCGGTCGATCCCACAACGGGTCTGACCAACAAGTCGGTCGAGAACCGGCAGCAGGAATACGGGCCGAATCTTCTCGCCGAGCCGAAAAAGGTACCGGCCTGGCGCAAAGTCATTCGTTTACTGGCAGAGAAGATGACGCTGGTGCTGGTGATCGCCGCGGTGGTCAGCGCCGTCGTTTCGCGGGAATGGGAGACACCCGTCGTCATCCTGGCCGTGATCATCCTGAACACGGCCTTGAATTACCTCCAGGAACGACGGGCCGAAAACAGCCTTCAGGCGCTACGCACCATGTCGGCAGGGACAGCCGTGGTTCGACGAAACGGCACCGAGCTGGAGGTCCCCCGGGGGGCGCTGGTGCCAGGGGACATCGTTCTGCTCGATGCCGGGGACTCCATTCCGGCCGACGGCCGCATCGTGGAAGAATCACGGTTGCAGGTGGCCGAGGCCACGCTGACCGGAGAATCAGAACCCGTCGCCAAGTCGACCACGCCACTTTCGGCCGAGAACCTGCCGCTTGGTGATCGCGACAATATGCTCTTCATGAATACCGAAGTCACCCGTGGCCGGGCGACCATGATCGTTACCGCGACGGGGATGCGCACGGAAGTCGGTGCTATCGCGGCGTTGATCAGTGAGGTCAAGCGCGAACGCACCCCGCTCCAACGACGCATCGACCAGTTGGCCAAACTACTGACGCTGGTGGCCCTGATCGTCGTCTCGGTTGTCTTCGTACTGGGCGTGGTGCGCGGGCAGTCGTGGTCCGATCTGCTGATCACCTCGGTGTCCCTGGCGGTAGCAACTATTCCCGAGGGACTCACGGCGGTGGTTGCTTTCACCCTGGCGATGGGTGCCGCACGCCTGGCTGGCCGGGGGGCCATTCTCAAGCAGCTCTCGGCGGTGGAAACCCTCGGCAGCGTCACCCATATCGCCACGGACAAGACCGGTACGCTGACCATGAACGAGATGACGGCGCACCATTTGCACATTCCTGGACACGACTTTCACGTCACCGGAACGGGCTACTCGACGTCTGGAAAAATCCTGGTCCCGGAGACCCTGCCGGTACCGGATTTGACCGAGGCGCTATTGACGATGGCGCTGTGCAACGATGCCGTCATCGATGACGGTCTCCTTGTGGGAGATCCGACGGAGGGCGCGCTGGTTGTGTTGGCCGAGAAAGGCGGTCTCGATGTCGCCGGGGCGCGGCGGGATTACCCGCGAGTGGCGGAGATCCCGTTCGACTCGGAGTACAAATACATGGCCACCTTTCACCGGCTGGCGGCGAATTCGAACCCGTCCGCGCCGGTGCCGGCCTACCGATGTCTGGCCAAGGGGGCACCGGTCGCGGTGATGCAGCTGACCGACTCGGTGCTCACCGCTGACGGTATCCAGCCGCTGACCGAGGAACATCGCCGGCGTATCCACGATGCCATCCAGGATCTGGCTGGTGACGGCCTGCGCACGCTCATGATCGCTGGGCGGCGCCTGAATACGGCGCTTCCGGACGACGAGAAATCCTTACAGGCGCTGATCACCGGTTTGACGATCTATGCGATCGTGGGAATCGTCGATCCGGCCCGCGCCGAAGCTGCCCCGGCCATCGCGGAGGCCCGCGGAGCCGGCATCAGTGTGCACATGATCACAGGGGACCACCTGGTCACTGCTTCGGCCATTGCGAAGGACCTGGGCATCCCCGGCGACGCCGCGTCCGGCCCCGAGCTGGACGAACTGGACGACGGCGAGCTCGGCCGACGTGCTGCCGGGTATGGCGTGCTGGCCCGGGTCACCCCCGCGCACAAGATCCGAATGGTCAAGGCTCTGCAAAGAGGGGGCCATGTCGTGGCCATGACCGGGGACGGTGTCAACGATGCTCCAGCGTTGAAACAGGCCGACATCGGAATCGCCATGGGCATAACCGGTACAGATGTGTCTAAGGGCGCAGCGAATATGATCCTCACCGACGACAACTTCGCCACCATCGTGGCTGCGGTGCGGGAAGGCCGCGGAATCTATGCCAACATCCTGAAGTTCGTGAGATTCCAGCTCACCACGGCCTGGGGATTCGTGCTCATCTTCCTGGTCGCCGGTGTTACCGGGCTGGCCGGCGGTGCGCCGTTCACCGCGCTGCAGATCCTCTGGGTCAACATCATCATGGACGGACCGCCCGCCCTCGCGCTTGGCGTGGACCCGGCCGAACCGGGCACAATGAAGCACCAGCCTCGCCCGGCCAATGAACGGCTGTTGACCCGAGCCCGACTCCTTCGAATCCTCGGGCTGGGCATCGTGATGGCCGGCGGCACCCTCGCCGTACTCATCCTGGCTCCGATGTTGTTCCCTGGCAGCGCCGATGATGCCGCATTCGCCAGCACCCTGGCGTTCACCACGTTCGTTTTCTATCAGGTGTTCAACCTGCTCAACGTGCGGTCCGACACCCACTCCGTCTTCTCCATCCAGACCTTGACGAACCGAAGCATCTGGGTCGCACTGGTTGCTGTCATCATCCTGCAGGTCTGCGTCGTGCAGCTCGAGGTTCTGCAGGGGCTCTTCGACACCACCGGGCTGACCGCGCCTCAGTGGGGGATGGCCGTGCTGGTGGGATCCTCCGCCCTGTGGGTGGAGGAAATCGGTAAGGCCATCGTGCGGGCTCTCGACCGCCGCCGGCTCGGCCAGCCCAATAGAACGTCTCACCAGTCCAGCTCAGATCACCACAATTAGGGAGCCACCATGCTCGTATCATTCTCTGTCGCACCGTCCGTCGCCGCCGACTCGCAGGGATCGGTGCATGACGCGGTCGCTGCTGCCGTGCGCATCGTGCGGGACTCCGGCCTGCCCAACCACACCGATTCCATGTTCACCACGATCGAGGGCGACTGGGACGAAGTCTTCGCCGTCATCAAGGCGGCGACCGAGGCGGTGGGCGCCTTCGGGCCGCGCGTCTCCCTCGTGTTGAAGGCCGACATCCGCCCTGGCCATACCGGTGAGCTCACCGGCAAGCTCGAGCGCCTGGAGACCGCCCTCGACACGTAGACCTCCCGCGCGGGTGGGTGGGGGCTTAGGCTTATTACATGCCCCTCACTGCTGACGGGTCGACGCGGCTGTCGTCGACCCGCATTCGTCTTGCCCTGCTCGCCCTGGCCCTGGGCGGATTCGGTATCGGTGCGACCGAATTCGTGGCCATGGGTCTGCTGCCGAACCTCGCCGCAGATCTGCTGCCGGGACTCTATGCCAGCGCACCGAATGCCGCCAACGCGCAGGCTGGCTGGCTCATATCGGCCTACGCCCTCGGTGTCGTCGTCGGCGCGCCGACCATCGCCGCTGCAGCCGCCCGCTGGCCGCGCAAACAATTGTTGCTTGGCCTGTTGACCGCGTTCACCCTCGGCACCATCGCATCAGCCCTGCTGCCCACCTTCGAGACCGTGCTGGCTGCTCGCTTCGTGGCCGGACTGCCGCACGGGGCGTACTTCGGCATCGCCTCGCTCGTCGCCGCACATCTGATGGGCCCGGGCAAGCGTGCTCGCGGCATCGCGATCGTGCTCAGCGGCCTGACCATCTCCAACGTCATCGGGGTGCCCACGATCACCTGGATCGGCCAGATGAGCGGATGGCGCGTCGCCTACCTCGTTGTCGCCGCTATTTTCGCGCTCACCTTCGTGGCCGTCGCCGTTTTCGTGCCGTTCCAAGCCGGCAACCCGAAAGCCACCATGCGCGCCGAGCTGCGGGCGTTTGGCAAATTGCAGGTCTGGATCACCCTGTCGATCGGTGCGATCGGTTTCGGCGGCTTGTTCGCCGTCTATACCTACGTGGCTCCCCTCGTTATCGAGATCACCGGACTATCCGCAGCAGCGGTGCCGCTCATCCTGGTGGTCGTCGGCCTCGGCATGACGGCCGGCAACTTCGCCGGGGGAGCCATGGCCGACTGGAGCGTGCGCCGCACCCTGTACATCTCGTTCGGTGTGCTCATCCTCGCGCTCGTCACCCTCGGCCTGTCGGCTCAGTTTTTGACCGGGCTGCTGGTGGGGATGTTCCTGGTCGGCGCTGCGGCATCCGCTTTGTCGCCGACCATTCAGGCCCGGCTGATGGATGTGGCGCACGAAAGCCAGTCGCTCGCGGCGGCGCTCAATCATTCCTCGCTGAACGTGGGCAACGCACTCGGCGCAGCCTTCGGCGGTGTGGCCATCGCTGCGGGGCTCGGGTATCTCGCCCCGGTGTGGATCGGTGTTGGGCTCAGTGCGTTCGGCGTGCTGCTGACCGTGTTGACCTTCAGCATCGACCGCAGCCGCCGCCACCGTGGCCAGCACGTGCCGTACGGAACCCAGCTGATCCCCGTCGTCCGGCAGCGCTCACGCACCTGACCGCCGGCATCGAAATGTGCCGGTCAGTGGTGAAAGGGATGCTGCGCGTTTAGTCCGTCTGCAGCAGGATGCCGTCGTGGATGGCGCGCTTGCGCAGCGCGACCTTGGTGCCCACGTCGTAACCGGCCAGGCGATACTTCTCGCGAATGCGCTTGAGGTAGCTCTTGGCGGTCTCCTCAGAGATGCCGAGTTGGTAAGCGACAGCCTTCACCGGCTCGCCGGCACCGTAGAGCGCCATGACGCGGCGTTCCTGCGCGCTGAGGCGGGGACCTTCGACGTTCTCGGTGGAGTTGAGTGCATAGTCGAGCTCGGCCGAGATGTACGACTTGCCGTTGTAGGCTGCGCGAATGGCGTCGACGATCATGCTCGCTTCTTCGCTCTTGACCAGGTAGCCCAGTGCGCCGGCGGCGAGAGCTTCGCGCACGAGGGCCGGCTCGGAATAGGTGCTCATGAGCACCGTCTTCACCCCGGTCGTCTTGAGCGTGGAAATCTTCAGGGACACCGGAATGTTGTCCTTGAGGTCGAGGTCGAGCAGTACGACATCCACCGGAAACTCGCGGTGAGTCAGCAACTCGGGCCAGGTGGTCACCGCCGCTACCATCTCGATGTCGTCAGCTGCGCTTCGGATCCACTCGGTGAGTGCGCCCAAGAGCATCCTGTGGTCATCGACCAGGGCCAATCGGATGGGACGGTCTGTCGTCGTCATTTTTTGCCTCCTACTATCTGCACCATAGCGGCAAACTACCCCACATTAGGCATCTGCCGGATTGTCTACGCTGCACTCGATGTCTACCCTTAGACTACCGGCGCGATTTGAATCCACATGGGGTCCAACGGCCCTGATTGCCTGCCAAGTTTCTGGATCGACACGCCGCCTGGACACCCCCGTTGTGGTCAATTCGATCGGAAAACGCACCTTGTGGTGCGGGCCCACCCCATGTGTGGGGGTAATTGGCCCAAGGCGGAGCGAAATGGATGCCCCTGACCGCGCCGTGTCCCCGATGAGGAGCCAAATCGTCAGCAGCAGCCCATCGCGTTGCGGCGGAGAGAGCAGTCCGGCCAGGCCGGCGGGATCGCTGAGTGCGACAACCGGGCCAAGAAATTCACTCTCGGTGATGGCATGGTGCAGCCACGTTTCGGTGCGCCCCTCGATCAGATGCTGTCGAAGCTGCGTGGCCAGGGAAGCGGCCGTCGCCGCCGCCGACGGCGCGAGTGGCAGCGCGGTGCGGCCCTGGGCTACGTCGTCGAGCAGGGTCTCGGCGTCGAGATCCAGCCGGGCCAACTGCTCGGAGGCGAGCATCCCGACCGCGAATCGCGGCTGGGAGACCGTGCTTTGCACCAGCACGAGGTCGAGTTCGCGCTGCACCATGCGCCGAAAGGCCTGCACAATACTCGCACCGACCAGCGGGGGCGCGACCGCGAGGGCGATGGAGAGAATGTCGGGGCCGAGGGTGAGCAGGTCCGGGCGCGACTTGAACAGTGTCGCTGCGCTCATGAACAGACCGAGGGCAACCACAGCCATGGTGATTTCGCCGGTTTCGCGCAGCGTCACGATCGACAGGAGGAAAGCGCCGACGGCGGGCGCCGCTGTGGGAAAGTCTCCCGTGCCGGCCGCGCCCCAGGATCCGGCCAGATCGAGTGTCACCACGATCGCGCAGGTTCCAAGGGCTGCCAGGAACAGCCAGAGCGGCAGCCGGGGCCCCAGTTTGTGCACCGCGATATTCACGATTACCGCGGTGGCCAGCAGAATGACCCAGGCCAGAATACTGAGCACCGGCACCCGCGCGGGGTCCCACCCAATGATCAACCGCACGAGCAGGAACACGGCGATAAACGCCCCGCTCACGGTCATGCCGATACCGAGGTGACGGGCGCCTAAACCGTTTTGGTCCGACCGAAAGACGGTGATGCGGCCGTCACCGCGCAGAATGGTGCGTGGAAAACGCAGGGGCAGCAGGTCAGCTCGGGTGCGCCGGTCAGCGGATGCCGGTGGCCAGCTGCGTTCGGAGGACCCGCCGAGCAAACGCAAACCGACACCGCGTGCCCGCGGATGGGTTGCAATGGGCGCGGTGTCGTTGAACTGGCTCACTTTGGAACCTCCAGCACCACAGTCGTTCCGGCCCCTGGCGACGAGAACAGGCGAGCATTGCCTCCGATATCCCGAAGCCGGGCAATGACCGATTCAGCAACGCCGAGCCGCTCAGAACCCACCTGGCCGAGGTCGAAGCCGACCCCGGTATCGGTGACCATCGCGCGAACGGTGCTGTCGTCATCCGTTATCGTCACGTCTGCGTGGTCGACACCGGAGTGACGGCGCACGTTTTCGAGGCATTCCGAGAGGGCCAGGAGAAAGGAATCCAGAACAGTACTGTGCAGCTGCACCTGGCCGCTGCCGTGCCAGTTGACGGTGAGCCCCAGGCGCTCAAAGCGTTGGCGCACCGCGTCCAGGGTATCGCCGAGAGTAAGCACCGACGCCGATTCCAGGCTATAGACCCCGGAACGACGCGGCGTCGGCAGCCCGCCGAGGCGTAGCTGGCGCAGCAGCCGCGCGTCATCTCCTGCCTGTTTTTGCAGTGCAATCGGGCTCACCCCGACACCGGAGTGGGCGAGCAGGGTCAGCGTGGCGAGCACCGTGTCGTGCAACAGGCGGGCATCCTGGCGGCGCTGGGCCTCCAGCTCGCTCGCATGCCGCTCGGCCCGGTGGGCGCGGCCGATCGCGGCGATGCGATGCATAACCCGGGGCACGCTCTGTGCGATCCACCAGGAGGCGAGGGTGAACGCCAGCCACATGCTCACCGTCAGCGCCAGAAGCACCGTGCGGTCGGGCGCATCGACCGTCACCGCGGCCACGCTGGTGACGGTCAGCACGAAACATGCCACGAGCAACAACAACCGGCGCGGGCTGGTGAGCAGCACCGAAGCGACAGCGCACATCGGCGCGGTGGAGACCATGCCGATGACGCTTTCCTCGATCAAATTCGGCGGAATGCCGGGATGGCTCGTGAAACCCACAATGAGAATGATCGCTTCCCCGCTGAGCACGGTCAGAACAGCCCAGCGCAGCGCCCCGGTGCTTCCGAGCAGGTATTGGCCAGCGGCCATCAGCAGCACGAGCACGATACATCCGAGGCGTGCGTCGGCCTCCAGGCCGCCAGGGACCAGCACGCACGCCAGCGTTGTTGCCGAACCAACGAGCCCGCCTGCCTGCACCGCTCTGCGCAGGAGACGGTCGCGCTCCTTGACGATGCGTTGCATGGGTGCCTGTCCGGTTGGAGATGAACGTGTTCTATCAGCACCATACCGGGCGACGCACGCGTGGTTTCGACTTAGTGCAACACCCGCTGAATCTGGGCTCCAATTGCCTCATTCTCAATGAGAAAGCCATCGTGACCGTAGCCGGATTTTAGAACCACCGCGGTGGGTCCATCGATATTGTTGGTCAGGTGCGCAGCGATCGTGCGCTGGCCATCGACCGGAAAAAGGCGGTCGCTGTCGATTCCGACAACGACCGAGCGGGCGCTGACCCGGCCGAGGGCGGCCGCGACGCCGCCGCGTCCGCGTCCGACATCGTGGGAGTTCATGGCTTCGACCAACACGATGTAGCTGTTGGCGTCAAAACGCCGAGTGAATTTATTGCCGTGAAAGTCGAGGTACGACTCCACGGCGAAGCGGCCGTTGGCGCCGAGCGGACTGATGCCGCTCTGCCAGCCCCGCGCGAAACGAGCGTTCAGCTCGGCCGGGCTTCGGTAGTTGAGCAGGGCCATTCTGCGGGCGAGGGCCAGCCCGCGCGTCGGGCCATCGCCATCAGCTTCGTCGTAATAGTCGCCGGCACGAAACGCCGGGTCGGTGCGAATAGCCTCGATCTGCACCGAATTGAGCGCGATCTGGTCTGCGGTCGTTATTGGGGGCGCGGCCAAAATGATGAGACGTTCAACCCGGTCGGGGGTCTCGATCGCCCATTCGAGCGCGTGCATGCCGCCCATCGAACCGCCGATGACGGCCGCCCAGCGATCGATACCGATCCGGTCGCTGAACACTCGCTGCGCGCGCACCTGGTCGCGAATAGTCAGATAGGGAAAGCGGATGCCCCACTCCAGCCCGTCGGGTGCAAGCGAGGCCGGGCCGGTGCTGCCCTGGCAGCCGCCGAGCATATTCGGCGCCACCACGAACCATCGATCGGTGTCGATGGCCAGGCCAGGTCCGACGATGCCATCCCACCAGCCACCCGTTTCCTGGCCTGGACCGGGGGTGCCGGCCAGGTGGCTGTCGCCGGTGAGGGCGTGCAGCACGAGCACAGCGTTGTCGCCGGTCTGGCTCAACGTGCCCCAGGTTTCATAGGCGAGGCGGACCGCTGGCAGGCTGCCCCCGGCCTCGAAGCTGAGGGGGCCGAGGTTTAGGAATTGGCGGTGGCCGACCGGGTCACCGTCACGCCAGGCACCGGTAGCCGGAGGCTTGCCAAGCACCGAGCGCGCCTGGGCTTCGGTGATGAAGCTCGACGGGACCGTGTCTGCTGACGATTGCCATTCCATACTCGTCCATTCTGTCGGTCGAATGAACAGCCCGGGCGTATGTTACGTCGTACGCCCGGGCGAAGAGAGCCCGTCAGGCGTCGGCGCGGTGGTGCTTGACGATGGCGCGCGCTGCCTCGAGGCCGGACTCAAGGTCAGCCTTGAGGTCGACGACGTTCTCGATGCCGACGGACAGACGCACCAGGCCGGGCGTGACTCCGGCCGTCAGCTGCTGCTCAGGGGTCAGCTGGGAGTGCGTGGTGGAGGCCGGGTGAATGACCAGGGAACGCACATCCCCGATGTTGGCGAGATGGCTGAACAGGCTCAGGTTGTCGACGAGAGCGCGGCCGGCCGCGACACCGCCTTTGAGTTCGAACGAGAGCACTGCTCCGACGCCGAGCGGGGCGTACTTGTTGGCGTTGGAATACCAGGGGCTCGACGGAAGCCCGGCATAGTTCACCGAGGCAATGTCGTCGTGGTTGTCGAGCCACTCGGCGATGTCCTGGGCATTCTGCACGTGCCGCTCGATGCGCAGACTGAGCGTCTCGATGCCCTGGATGAGCTGCCAGGCGCTCGCCGGGGCGATGGCGCTTCCGAGGTCGCGGAGCAGCTGCACCCGGGCCTTGATGATGTAGGCGATGCCGTCGCCGACCGCTGTGGTGTAGCTGGCCCCGTGATACGAGGGGTCCGGTTCGGTCAGGCCGGGGAACTTCTCCACGTTCTTCGACCACTCGAACGTGCCGCCGTCGACGAGTACTCCGCCGATGATGGTGCCGTGGCCGCCAAGAAACTTCGTGGCCGAGTGCACGATAATGTCGGCGCCGTGCTCAAACGGACGAATCAGGTACGGGGTGGCGATGGTGTTGTCGACGATCAGCGGAATGCCAGCGGCGTGGGCGATATCCGCTACCAGAGTGATGTCGAGCACGTTGATGCGTGGGTTGCCGATGGTCTCGGCGAAAAACAGCTTGGTGTTCGGGCGCACCGCGCGCTTCCACTCGGCCGCGTCATCCTGGTCTTCGACAAAAGTGGTTTCAATGCCGAGTTTGGCCAGGGTGTACTTAAACAAGTTGTACGTGCCGCCGTAGATCGAGCTCGACGACACGATGTGGTCGCCGGCCTGCGCAATATTCAACACCGCAAAAGTGGATGCCGACTGGCCGCTGGACAGCAGCAGCGCCGCGGTTCCGCCCTCGAGCGCGGCGACGCGCTCTTCAACGACGGCCTGCGTGGGGTTCTGGATGCGGGTGTAGATGTTACCGAACTCGGCCAGCGCAAACAGATTCTGAGCGTGCTCGGCGCTGTTGAACACGTAGGACGTGGTCTGGTAGATCGGGGTGGCCCGCGCGTTGGTGGTCGGGTCCGGGTGCGCTCCGGTGTGAACCTGTTTGGTCTCAAACTTCCACGATGAAGAATTGTCGGTCACGATAGCCTCCGCGTCATTTAGCGCGGACTCTCCAGCGCTTTGGCCTGAGCCTAAAGAGGCTCGAATGGCCGTGCAAGGGCGGGCGAAACAGAACGTCATGTTGCGTGAGCGCCTACTTGCGATCGCGATGCGGCAACACGATTGTGCCGGTCGGCGTCGTCGCTGTTGCCCGGAACAGCCACCGTGCTTTTGGCTGGACCAGGGGCTGAACCAGCCGTCGAACGACGGGCAGCGACAGCACGATTGAGGTGACCACGCTCAGCACGATCATGCCCGGCAACACCCACGCGGGCTGTGGTCCGTCCAGCACACCAGTCTCGCGGAGCGGATACAGCACAAAGGTGTGCAGCAGGTAGATGTACATGGTCGCCGCGCCAAGCTCGGTGAACCAGGTCGTGCGCCGCGGAATCAGCATAAGGAACGCCACGATGAGCGCAAATGCGAGCAGCATGACGGCCAAACGGAGGCTGCCGGCCCACCACGCGGAATAGTCAAACGTCGTATACGCCTCGTCATAGAGCAGGAATCGGCGCACCTGCAGGGTGCGGAGGGTTTCGATGTTCAGCGCGATCAACAGATACAACAGGGCGAACAATCCGATCGCCCCGGCACGCCAGCGCCAGACCAGGCCGGCGCGGAGCTCGAGCCAGGTCTCGGTCAGGAACCACTGGCGCATTTTCCAGCCGAAAACGAAGAACGGCAGCAGCCCGAGGGTGCGGGACAGGGTGAACGTGCCGTCGATATTGGGCAGGTAACCGGCCCCTATCGAGATAAGAATGCTGATGATAAGGGGATAGCGCAGGAAAACGAGGTACGGGAGGGCAATTCGCCACATCAATAAAGCGAGCAGAAACCACAGCGTCCAACTCGCTGTGGAATAGTCCAGCACGAACTTGCCGCCGAGGATCCAGCGCACCACCGTCCAAATCGTTTCGAAGATGAGGTACGGAAAGACGATGTCGGTGAGCAGCCGGTGCATCTGCCGAGCATCCGGCGGTCCCGATTTGGCGAAGTAGCCGCTCACAGCCACGAAAACCGGCACGTGGAAGGCGTAGATGAACAGATAAAGCGCATAGGCGACATCCGCCTCGCCGATGAGTTTGAGAATCGCGTGGCCGATCAGCACGAGGGTGACGGCCACCCAGCGTGCGTTGTCCCAGAGGGGTACGCGACGCTTCTGTGGTGGTGGAGTGGAGTCCAATACGCTCATTGGTACCATTCTCCCGCCACAATGGAGAAATGAGTACTCGACGCGTGGTTGTGACCGGAGCAAGTTCAGGAATCGGAGCGGCGACGGCGCGCCTGTTCCGGGAGCATGGTTGGAACGTGGTGGGGGTCGCGCGGCGTGCCGACCGCCTCAAAACCCTGCAAGCCGAAACGGGAGCGGATGTCTTCACCGCCGACCTCACGGTACAGGCGGATGTCGACGCCTTGCGCAACTACCTCGCCGCCAGCGGCCCGGTGCACGCCCTGGTCAACAATGCCGGCGGCGCCAAGGGTCTTGACTCGGTCGAGACCGGCAGCATCGAAGACTGGGCCTGGATGTTTGAGATCAACGTGCTCGCCGTCAAGCGGGTGACCACGGCCATCCTGCCACTGCTGCGCGCCGGCATCGACTCCGGGGCCGGATCGGCCGATATCGTGACCGTGACCTCGATTGCTGGACACGTGGCCTACCTCGGCGGTGGCGGCTACAACGCGGCCAAGTTCGCCGCGCACGCCATGACCGAAGTGCTGCGCCTTGAACTCTCCGGCGAGCCGATTCGGGTGATTGAGATCGCGCCGGGCATGGTCAAAACGGATGAATTCGGCCTGGTTCGCTTCGATGGTGACGCCGACAAGGCCTTCGCCGCCTACGACAACGTGCCAGATCCGCTCTCGGCCGAGGATATCGCCGAGACCATCGTCGCGAGCGTTGAGCGGCCGGCGCACGTGAATCTCGACCTGATCGTGATCAAGCCGGTCGCCCAAGCTGCTCCGACCCGCATCGCCCG
This sequence comes from Cryobacterium serini, assembly GCF_004404025.1. Classification (NCBI taxonomy): domain Bacteria; kingdom Bacillati; phylum Actinomycetota; class Actinomycetes; order Micrococcales; family Microbacteriaceae; genus Cryobacterium; species Cryobacterium serini. The sequence continues at coordinate 190,722 of NZ_SOHN01000007.1, read as the reverse complement.
TGGTGAGCTGAAGGTGCGCGCGGAGTAGGGCTTCGGCCTTCGGTCTTCTCGGCGCGACCGCGGCTTCTCGGCGCGGCCCGCGGCGTCGGCGGGTCATCCGCTCCTCGCTCAAACATTGAGGGTTTGCGGGGACCACCGCGAAAAGCGTGCGGCGGCCCCCGCAGACCCTCAAAACTCGCAACCCCGCGGAAAACCCGTCGCCGCCACTTCGTCCAGGCGGTGGCCGTCTCGTTGTCCACGCTTCGGGCACTTGCTCGCGCGGGAGCTGCGCCGCTGCGCGGGAGTTCGTCTACGGGGTTGGTGCTGGCCGGGCTCGCTGCGCGGGTTTTGCGCCACTGCGCGGGAGCTGTGGCCTGGCCAGAACTCCCGCGTATCTCGCCGCGCTGGAGCTGCGCCAGTGCGCGGGAGTTCCGCCTCCCGCGCAGCGGCGCAACTCCCGCGCACCCCGAAGTGGCAGCGCGCGGGAAGACGCGCACACAAAACGGGCCGGACAGGATGAAGATCCTGGCCGGCCCGTTCGTTGTAGCGGGCTAGTGCTCGACGGCTTTTTCGGCGCCGTGACCGGTGAGCGAGCGCACTGCCATCTCGGCGGCGAGCTTCGGGTTCTCCTTCACCGTGCTGGTGACCGATCCGAGCCAGCCCAGGAAGAATCCAAGCGGGATCGAGACGATGCCGGGGTTGCTGAGCGGGAAGATCGCGAAGTCCACGGCCTCGCCGAACATCGAGGTGGGTGTGCCCGAGAACACCGGCGAGAAGATGATCAGGAGAACGGCCGAGGACAGTCCGCCGTACATGCTCCAGACCGCGCCCCGGGTCGTGAAACGACGCCAGAACAGGGAGTAGAGAATGGTCGGCAGGTTGGCGCTCGCCGCGACCGCAAAGGCCAGGGCTACCAGGAAGGCGATGTTCTGCCCCTGCACGCCGATACCACCGGCGATGGCCAGGATTCCGATGACGACAACGGTGCGACGGGCGACCTTGACCTCGTCGTCGGGGTTGCCCTTGCCCTTCTTGATGACGGAGCCATAGATATCGTGCGCGAAGCTCGTGGCCGCCGTGATCGTGATGCCGGCCACGACGGCCAGGATCGTCGCGAAGGCAATGGCCGAGATGAAGCCGAGCAGCAGCGGTCCGCCGAGCGCAAGCGCGAGCAGGGGGGCTGCCGAATTCACTCCGCCGGGTGCGGCCTCGATGGTTTCCGCACCGACGAGCGACGCGGCACCGAAGCCGAGCACCAGGGTGAAGATGTAGAACGCGCCGATGAGCCAGATGGCCCAGACCACCGAGCGTCGAGCTTCCTTCGCGGTCGGAACCGTGTAGAAGCGCATGAGCACGTGCGGCAGGCCGGCGGTTCCAAGAACCAGGGCGAGGGCGAGCGAGATGAAGTCGAGCGGGTTGGCGCCGTACTTCAGGCCCGGCGCCAGGATGTCGGCGCCGGCAGCGGAGACCGCGACCGCGCTGTCGAGCAGGCTCGACAGGCTGAAGCCGTTGATCGCGAGTACCCAGACAGTCATGGCGAACGCACCGATGATGAGCAGGAATGCCTTGACGATCTGCACCCAGGTGGTGCCCTTCATGCCTCCCACGAGTACGTAGACGATCATCAGGCCTCCGACGACGGTGACCACGATGGACTGGCCGAGCTTGTCGTTGATACCGAGGAGCAGTGAGACGAGTCCGCCGGCACCAGCCATCTGGGCGAGCAGGTAGAAGAAGCAGACGGCCAGGGTGGTCGTGGCTGCTGCCATGCGAACGGGGCCCTGCTTCAGCCGGAAGGAGAGTACGTCGGCCATGGTGAACTTGGCCGTATTGCGCATCAGCTCGGCCACCAGCAGCAGGGCGACGAGCCACGCAACGAGGAATCCGATGGAGTACATGAAACCGTCGTAGCCGGTGACGGCGATCGCGCCGACGATGCCGAGGAACGATGCCGCCGAGAGGTAGTCGCCGGCAATGGCGAAGCCGTTCTGCGGTCCGGTGAAGGAGCGGCCGCCCGCGTAGTAGTCTGCGGCGGTCTTGTTGTTGCGTCCCGAACGGATCACGATGATCAGCGTCACCGCCACGAAGGCGAGGAAGATCGAGATGTTCAGTACCGGGTTGTTCTCGACCGGCTTGACCGTTTCGGCCAGAATCTGCAAAGCGTTCATCGCTGTTCCATCCGCTCAAGTTCGCCGCGCAGCTCTTCGGTCAGGGGATCGATCTTGCGGTTGGCGAAGGTCACATAGCTCATCGTGATGACGAAGGTGGTGACGAACTGCCCGAGGCCGAGGAGCAGACCGATGTTGATGCTGCCAAACACCGGCGTCGCCATGAAGTCGCGCAGATACGCTGCGGCGAGAACGTAGGCGATGTACCAGACCAGGAAGAAGATCGAGAGCGGCACGACGAAGCGATTGCGGGTCTTCTTCATGTGCAGGAACTGTGGCGTCTTCTCGTACGCCTCGTAATCGATGGTGGACTTCGGTGGGGCGTCTTTCACTGCTTCACTCATGGGGCTTCCTTGCCTCAGGGACGGAAAATGCGGGTCTGGGAACAAACGTGGTGCGCGGGGGAGAGGAATGTTCGTGACCGGGTTAGGAAACGGATGCTGACAGCGCCCGTTTCAGATCGTCGAGGACGGTGGGGTCTTCGATGGTGGGCGGGACGGAATACTCCTCTCCATCGACGATTTGCCGAATGGTCTTGCGAAGAATCTTGCCCGACCGCGTTTTGGGCAGCCGGTCGAGTATGGTGACGTCGCGAAAGGCTGCGACCGGCCCGACGTGCTCCCGAACGAGGGCGACAAGTTCTGCGGCGAGTACGTCGTGATCGATAGTACTGCCCGCTTTGAGGGTGACGAAACCAGCGGCACGCTGGCCTTTGAGCGGGTCGTGCACGCCGAGTACTGCGCACTCGGCGACAGCCGGGTGCAGTGTGAGGACCTCTTCGAGGGAACCGGTGGAGAGCCGGTGCCCGGCAACGTTGATGACGTCGTCGGTGCGACCCATAACGAACAGGTAGCCATCGGTGTCGAAATGGCCGGAGTCACCCGTGGCGTAGTAGCCGGGGAAAGCGGACAGGTAGGAACTGTTGAAGCGTTCCTCGCTGCCCCAGACCCCGAGAAGTGTGCCTGGTGGCAGCGGAAGCCGGATGGCGATGTTGCCGTCCTTACCGATCTTCTCGATCGGCCGGCCCTTGGAATCGAGGATGGCGATGTCGTACCCGGGCACCGGAACAGTGGCAGAGCCCGGCTTCGTCGGCAACTCTTCGATACCAAGCAGATTGGCGCAGATCGCCCACCCGGTCTCGGTCTGCCACCAGTGGTCGACGACCGGGCAGTGCAACCCGTCGTTGGCCCAGTGAAAAGTTTCGGGGTCGAGGCGTTCCCCCGCCAGAAACAGGCTGGTCAGGCTGGACACGTCGTGGTTCTTCAGCTCCAGCAGGTCGGGGTCCACGCGACGGATGGCTCGAATGGCGGTGGGCGCCGTGAACAGCACCTTCACTTTGTAGTCGTCGACGACACGCCAGAAAGCCCCGGCGTCGGGGGTCCCGATGGGTTTGCCCTCGTAAATCACCGTGGTAGCGCCGGCCAGGAGTGGCGCATAGACGATGTAAGAGTGCCCGACCACCCAGCCGACATCGGAAGCGGCCCAATACACGTCGCCATATCCCACGTCGTAGACATTGCGCATCGACCAGTTCAGGGCGACAGCGTGGCCGCCGTTGTCGCGAATGATGCCCTTGGGCTTCCCGGTCGTGCCTGAGGTGTAGAGAATGTACAGCGGATCTTCGGATCGCAGGGCGACCGGGTCGGCCGGCGCGGCCTTGGCCTCCTCGTCGGCCCAGTCCAGCCACACGGTATCCGTGGAACCGTCGTTGTACTCCTTGGCTGAGCCAGGAATGCTCTCTCGGTCCCGCACGATGACCGTGTGCACCGAGCCCTGGCTCAGGGCGATGGCCTTCTCCACGAGCGGCAGGTACTCAATGATGCGGCCGGGCTCAAGGCCACCGGATGCCGTGACGATGACCCTGGGACGGGCGTCATCAATGCGCACGGCGAGTTCCGTCGCGGCGAAACCGCCGAAGACCACGGAGTGCACCGCTCCGATGCGAGCGCAGGCGAGCATGGCGACGATGGCTTCGGGGATCATCGGCAGGTAAATGATGACCCGGTCGCCGGTGCCGACGCCATTGGCGCGAAGGGCGCCGGCGAATTTAGCGACCCGACCGAGCAGGTCGAGGTAGCTGAGCTGCACGCGGGTGCCGGTCATCGCGGAGTCGTAGATCAATGCTGTGTGGGCGCCGCGACCGGCCAGAACGTGCCGGTCGAGAGCGTTGTAGCTCGTGTTGAGTGTCCCCCCGGGAAACCAACTTCCGGTTGCCGGGCCATCAAGGGCAAGGGCGCTCGTCGGCTGCGTGATCCAATCGATGCCGGCGGCAGCCTCCAGCCAGAAGTCTTCGGGTGACGAAATGCTGCGTCGCCAAGCCTCCCGGTAGCCCCCACCTGATTCGCCGATCATCTAAACCTTCTTCATCGAAGTTTCTCTGTATACAAAGAGTGGTTGAAGTATTGCATATAACCCGGCAATGTGGAATAGGATCACTCTTGTGTATACAGAAACCGCAATGTTGGGGTTAGACGCACCGCTGCGAGCCAGCGAGCGGGCGTACCGTCAGCTGCGCGGAGAGATTGTCAGTGGCCTCCTCGCCCCCGGAACGGCCCTGCTCGAAGTCGAACAGGCAGAGCGCATTGGCGTATCCCGCACTCCGCTGCGCGAAGCGGTAGCTCGATTGATCGCCGACGGTTTGGTCGTAGGACGCCGCGGTCGTGGCTTCGAGGTGACCGACATTTCCGTTGACAGTATCTCCGAACTGTACGAACTGCGCCAGGCCCTTGAGGTGCAGGCCATACGTCTGGCTGCCACTCGCCGCGATCCGGCACCGTTTCTGGCACTCCGCGATGCCTTTGTGACTGCACCTGAGCTTCTGGACCAGGGCGATGTCGGTGTGCGCCGCTACTACGTGCTCATCGACGAACTCGAAGACGCCCTCGATGCGGCCGTCGAAAATCCCTTTCTTGTCGGCGCCCTGCGCGCCGTTCGCACCCATCTGGCACGCATCCGTCGGCTGGCCCGCAGAAACCCGCTGCGGCTTCGTGCCGCAGCCGCCGAGCACCTGCTGATTATCGACGCCATTATTGCCGGCGACCCGTCGCTGGCAGCCCATGCCACCCATATTCATCTTCACCAAAGCCTCTTGAGCGTCCTCGCGGCGATCGATGAGGACTCGGCCAGTAGTCGATCAACGACTGCGGCCGACTAACGAAGGGATCCACAGTGCAGCTTCACCACGTTCGAGTTCACAAGAGCGACGAGAATCTGGCCCGCGAGGACCAGCTGGCCTGGAAGATCGCCGAGGTCGCAGCTGACCCCGCTGCAGTCTCCGAGGAAGTGACCGAGATGGTCATCAACCGCGTGATCGACAACGCCTCCGTTGCCGCGGCCAGCCTGACCCGTCGCCCGGTGATCGCTGCTCGCTCGCAGGCACTCGCACACCCGCGTTCCAACGGTGGCGATGGCGCGAGCGTGTTCGGGCTCGCACCGGCACGCCGGGTTTCCCCGGAGTGGGCCGCCTGGGCCAACGGCGTCGCCGTTCGCGAACTCGACTACCACGACACGTTTCTGGCCGCAGAGTACTCGCACCCGGGCGACAATATCCCACCGATCACGGCCGTTGCCCAGCACCTCGCAGCGTCGCGCGGCCTGACCGGCGGCGACCTGATTCGCGGTATCGCCACCGGCTATGAGATCCAGATCGACCTGGTGAAATCGATCAGCCTGCACGCGCACAAGATTGACCACGTTGCCCACCTCGGCCCGTCGGTCGCTGCCGGTATCGGAACCCTGCTCGGCCTCGACAAGGAGATCATCTTTCAGGCCGTCGGCCAGGCACTGCACACCACGACCGCCACTCGCCAGTCGCGGAAGGGCGAAATCTCCTCCTGGAAGGCCCACGCCCCGGCATTCGCCGGCAAGATGGCCGTCGAAGCCGTCGACCGGGCACTCCGCGGTGAGACCAGCCCGACCCCGATCTACGAGGGCGAGGACGGCGTCATCGCCTGGCTGCTCGACGGACCAGACGGCTCCTATGACGTCTCGCTGCCGGCCGCCGGCAGCATCAAGCGCGCCATTCTCGACAGTTACACCAAGGAGCACTCGGCCGAGTACCAGGCGCAGGCATGGATCGACCTCGCCCGCAGGCTGCACAACGAGCACCCCGAACTGCTCGTGGCCGGCGCGATCAAGAACATCGTCATCCACACCAGCCATCACACGCACTACGTAATCGGTTCTGGCGCCAACGACCCGCAGAAGTACGACCCGACCGCAAGCCGCGAAACCCTCGACCACTCCATTCCGTATATCTTCACGGTGGCCCTGCAGGACGGAACCTGGAACCACGTGGACTCCTACAGCCCCGAGCGTGCCGGCCGCCCCGACACCATCGCGCTGTGGAATACCGTCACAACGACCGAAGACCAGGAGTGGACGCGTCGTTACCACTCCCTCGATCCGGCCGAAAAGGCATTCGGCGGTCGCGTCGAAATCGAACTCACCAATGGAACCCGCCTGGTTGACGAGATCGCCGTCGCCGACGCGCATCCGCTCGGGGCTCGTCCCTTCGCTCGCGCGGAGTACATCAACAAGTTCCGCACGCTGGCCGCACCGGTGATGGAGGAATTCGAGATCGAACGCTTCCTCGCCCTGGCGCAGCGCCTACCGGAGCTTGGGGCTGCCGACCTCGGCGGCCTGACTATCGTGGCCAAGCCTGGACTGCTGTCCTCCCTCGCCACCCCGAAGGGAATCTTCTAATGCTGTACGCCGGCACGACCGCCGCTGACAAGCGCATTGCCTTGCGTGGGGGTCTGGCGAGCGGAAAGATTTTGCGTTACCCCGGCGCGTTCAACCCGCTCTCGGCCAAGCTGATCCAGCAGAAGGGTTTCGAGGGCGTCTACATCTCGGGTGCCGTGCTTTCGGCCGACCTGGGCCTGCCCGATATCGGCCTGACCACCCTCACCGAGGTGGCTGGCCGGTCGCAGCAGATCGCCCGCATGACCGACCTGCCGGCGATCGTCGACGCCGATACCGGATTTGGCGAGCCGATGAACGTGGCACGCACCATCCAAACCCTCGAAGACGCGGGACTTGCCGGCATGCACATCGAGGACCAGATTAACCCGAAACGCTGCGGCCATCTCGATGGCAAGCAGGTCGTGGACGCCGACACCGCGATCAAGCGCATCCGCGCCGCGGTCGATGCGCGGCGAGACGCGAACTTTCTCGTGATGGCGCGCACGGACATGCGTGCCGTTGACGGCTTGGATGCCGCCGTCACCAGGGCCAAGCAGCTGCAGGATGCCGGGGCCGATGCGATCTTCCCGGAGGCGATGGGCAGCCTGGCCGAGTTCGAAACCATTCGGGCCGCCGTGTCGGTGCCGATCCTGGCGAACATGACCGAATTCGGCAAGGGCGAGCTGTACACCGTGCAGCAGCTCGAAGACGTCGGCATGAACCTGGTGATCTTTCCGGTGTCGCTGCTGCGCCTCGCGATGGGGTCCGCAGCGCGCGGACTCGACGCGATCGAGCAGCACGGCTCCCTCACCACGATGTTGCCCGAGATGCAGCACCGTGCCCACCTGTACGAATTGCTTGACTATGCGTCGTACAGTCAGTTCGATTCGGGTATTTTCGATTTCACCCTGAACCCACACATCCAGACGCCCAGCAGTTCGGCGCACGGTCTAAAGGAGCACAATGTCTGACCCCGAAACACCGGCACCACACGTCTATAAGGGTCTCACCGGCGTCGTCGTCGACACCACCGCGGTCTCCAAAGTCAACCCGGAGACCAACTCGCTGCTGTACCGGGGCTACCCGGTGCAAGAGCTCGCGGCCAAAAAGAGCTTCGAAGAGGTCGCCTACCTGCTCTGGCACGGGGAGCTTCCTGATGACCGGCAGCTCGCCGACTTCGAGGCCCTCGAGCGCTCGCTGCGCCACCTCAACCCGGTTGTCAAGCGCATCATCGACGAGCTGCCGCTCACCGCGCACCCGATGGATGTCGTGCGCACCGCGGTGAGCGTCATCGGCGCGAGCGATCCGGACGCCGAGGACCCTTCGGCGGATTCCGACCTCGCCAAGTCGATTCGCCTGTTCGCCCAGCTGCCCGCGATCGTCTCCTACGACCAGCGTCGCCGCCACGGCCTCGATCTGGTCGAACCCCGCGACGATCTCGGCTACTCGGCGAACTTTCTGCACATGACCTTCGGCGAGGTGCCGGAACTCGTCGTCGTCAACGCCTTCGACGTGTCGATGATTCTCTACGCTGAGCACTCGTTCAACGCATCCACGTTCACCGCGCGGGTCATCACCTCGACCCTGTCCGATTTGTACTCGGCCGTGACCGGTGCGGTCGGAGCACTCAAGGGAGCCCTGCACGGCGGCGCCAACGAAGCCGTCATGCATACCTTCGCCGAGATCGGCCTCGAAGCCGGCTCAGCCGCGCGGGCAGAACCGTGGCTCGAGCAGGCGCTGGCCGCCAAGCGCAAGATCATGGGCTTCGGACACCGCGTCTACAAGAGCGGCGACTCGCGCGTGCCGACCATGCGGACCTCGCTCGTCACCCTGGTGGACCATTACCAGAAGCCGGAACTGCTCGAACTCTACGAAGCCCTCGAGACGGCGATGACCACGCGCAAGGCCATCCTGCCCAACCTCGACTACCCCTCGGGTCCGGCGTACCACCTGATGGGATTTGACACCCTCACCTTCACGCCGATTTTCGTCGCGGCGCGAATCACCGGGTGGACGGCTCACATCCTGGAGCAGAAGAAGAGTAACGCGCTCATTCGACCGCTGTCGGCCTATAACGGGGTCGATCAGCGGCAGGTGCCGTAGCGGTTCTTTCGTAAGCGGATGCTGCGCGGCCGGCTGTGCGCGCTGCATCCGCTCTGTGCAGCCTGGATCGTCGCTAGCATTGACGGATGACACTTGATGCCCAGGATGCCCCAACGCCGCCCGTGATCGACCGTGAAATTCTGCAGTGGACTGACTTCGCTGCAGCGTCGCGCGAGTTGGCGACCCGCGTGCGGGCGAGCGGTTTTCACCCGGATGTCGTGATTGCCATCGCCCGCGGCGGACTGCTGCTGGCCGGCGCCGTGTCGTATGCGCTTGGCACGAAGAACTGCGGCAGCATCAACGTGGAGTTCTACACCGGCATCGACGAACGACTGCCAGAACCCGTCTTGTCGGCCCCGATGCTCGACGCTCCGGCCCTCGCCGGTAAGCGGGTTTTGCTCGTCGACGACGTCTCCGACTCCGGACACACCCTCGCCCTCGTGCTGCGCCTGCTCGGGGAGACGGCTATGGAGGTGCGCACCGCGACCCTCTATACCAAGCCGCGCACGGTTCATGTGCCTGATTTCACCTGGCGCGAGACCGATAAGTGGATCGTGTTCCCCTGGTCGGCGCTGCCGCCGGTTGCGAGCGCCCCCGCAAGCATCGCGCCGGAAGCGCTCGCCGCGGCGACGGCCGAGGTCGCCGCGTGAGCGTGCATCTGGTCGGCGGAGGGGGAGACCCCGCGCACGACGCCGAAATCTTCAGAACGTTTATCTCCGAGGTCACGGCGCAGGCCTCCCTGGCCAGCCGCGACGAACCGATTGTCGCGATCGTCACCGTGGGTCCTGGCAGCGCGCATGCCGAGGAACTGGCCGAGTCGCTCGGCGACACCGTACAGACGCGCCGGAGCACGCTCGCTCCGGGTGATACCGCAGCCCTCACGGCGATTTCCGCCGTCGATGGCATCATCATCGGCGGCGGGGTGACGCCCGACTACCTCGCGGCCGTGCTGCCGATTGCCGGCGAGATTCGCCGCCAGGTGTCCAGCGGCGTGCCCTACCTCGGTTTTTCGGCCGGCGCGATGATCGCCTCCGAACGCGCCCTGATCGGTGGCTGGCGCATCGGCAGTGTCGAGGTTACGCCCGAACACGTCTCGGAGGGCCTCGATGAAATCACCCTGGCCCAGGGGATCGGCCTGCTCGATGTCACGGTCGATGTGCATGCTGCCCAGTCCGGCAGCCTGTCCCGGCTGATTGCGGCGACGGAGGCTGGCCTGATCGACGGAGGCCTCGCCATTGACGAGAACACGGTGCTCGTGGTCGGTGAGGGCGCCCTCCGCGTGCTCGGAGCTGGCAGCGTCTGGAATGTCAGCCAGGCCGACGGTGGCGTGCTCGTGAGCACCATCGGCGCCTGACCGGCTCGTGAACCTCGATGCGCTCGCGGCGACCGGGCAGATCGACCCCGGCTGGGCAAGAGCGCTCGCTCCCGTGGCCGACGACCTGGCCCGGGTGGGTGATTTCCTCACGAGCGAACGGGCGGCCGGCCACACGGTGTTACCCGCGCCCGAGCACCTGCTGCGCGCGTTTCGGCAACCGTTCGATGCCGTGCGGGTGCTCATCGTCGGCCAGGATCCGTACCCCACGCCGGGGCATCCGATCGGTTTGGCCTTCGCCGTCAACTCCGACGTGCGGCCGGTGCCGCGGAGCCTTGGCAACATCTACACCGAGCTTGAGGCCGATTTGGGCTTGCAGCGCCCGGAGCATGGCGACCTCTCGGCGTGGTCCGATCAGGGGGTACTGCTGCTCAATCGGGTGCTCAGCGTGCGGGCCGGGGTGGCCGGATCGCATCGCCGCCGCGGCTGGGAAAGCGTGACCGACCAGGCGATCCGTGCGCTCGTCGAGCGGCAGCATCCGCTCGTGGCGATCTTGTGGGGCAAGGATGCCGGCGCGCTTCGGCCCCTGCTCGGCGACACTCCCGTCATTGAATCGGCGCACCCCAGCCCCCTTTCAGCCCGCCGCGGCTTTGTCGGTTCCCGCCCATTCAGTGGCGCCAACCGGCTGCTCACCGTGCAGGGAGCGGCACCGGTGCAGTGGGCTCTTCCGGTAATCTGGAACCAATCAGAAAGGGGAGTGCCGGGTGCTTGAGGAAGAATACGAGCCTCGTCGTCGGCTGCCCCGCCACCTGCGGCCGGACGTGGCTCCCGAGACGCCATTTGAATACACGATGCGCGAGGTTCGAGCAGCGGATCTGCCGCACATACGCGAGATTTACAACTACTACGTCGCCAACAGCACCGTGACCTTCGACGAAGATGCCATGACGCTCGCCGAGTGGCGCGACAAGTTCTACTATCTGAACAAACAGGGCATGCCGTTCATCGTTGCCGTCTCTCCGGCCGGTCAGATTCTCGGTTATGCCCTGGTCAGCCCATGGAAACAGAAGAAGGCCTACCGGTTCACGGTAGAGAACTCGATCTACCTCGGCGCGGCGTCGACGGGTAAGGGTCTCGGCCGCGAGCTGCTTGGCGAGCTGATCACACGGTCTAAAGCTGCCGGCCTGAAGGAGATCATCGCCGTCATCGCCGACCAGGGAGCGGATGCCTCGATCAAGCTGCACCGCGATTTCGGCTTCGACGAGATTGGCCGCATGGGCAAGGTCGGGTTTAAGTTTGAGCGCTGGCTCGGCACGATCCTGCTGCAAAAAAGCCTGAAGTAGACCGGTCGCGGGTGCGTGCGTGCCCAGCGAGCTATGCCGCCACTGCCGACGAATGCCCGGGCACTCCAGGACCTCCTGACGTTGACTACCGTTCGACGTCGACCCATTCGTGGCCGAGGGGTTCCAGCTGCGCGGTTCCGGCCGTCACCCGGGCGACGATCGCGGCGAGCCGCGCTGCGTCGTCATCGGCAATCTTCAGCACCGCGTCGAGCCCATAATCCGTGCCCAGGATGAGCACTCCGCGCTGGCGCAACTCGGCCTCGATGCGACCGGCATCCGCGTGGGGCAGGGCGAGCGTGAACAGTTCCCGGCGCTCGCGCTCCACCACCAGCCCTAAAGACTGGGCCGCGTCGATCGCCGTGAGAACGGCCTCCGAGTACGCGCGCACCAGGCCGCCAGCACCGAGAAGGGTGCCACCGAAGTAGCGGGTGACAACGGCGACGCAGTCGACGAAACCTCGCCCGGACAGGGCTTCGAGCATGGGCCGCCCCGCAGTGCCCGACGGTTCGCCGTCGTCATTGGAACGACGCACCTGATCGGGAGCTCCGGAGGAGCCGAGTACGAATGCCGAGCAGTGGTGGCGAGCACCCCAGTGCGCCTTTCGTGCGTCATCGACGGCAGCGCGCGCGGCATCCTCGGTCTCGGTTCTGACCAGGCGGCACAGAAATCGCGATCGCTTCACTTCGATCTCAGCGTCAACACGGCTGCCGACGCCGCCGTGCAAAGTGAGATCGGGCATGCATCCAGTCTCGCGCATCCGCGCGGTGCCCCGTACAGCAGAAGAACCGCCCGGGTCGCAGGGAGCGATCGTCGGTATCGCTACCGGGTGACGCGTGGCGTGTTCATCCGCCCGACGGCGTTCAGCACGGCACGCCTCGGGTAGATGCCGGCCACGCGGGCGAGCAGCGCATTGCGGGCACCGACCAGCACGACCGACGGCGTCACCGACCGGTCGAGGGCGGCGAAGGAGGCACGCATGACCTCGTCGACGGTCAACGGTGAGCCCAGCTTACGACTGCTGGTCTTTGCGACCTCGAAGAACTCGGTATCGGCGGGGCCCGGGCAGATCGCGGTCACCTTGAGGCCGCTCGCCCGGGTTTCGTAGCTGACCGCCTCGGTGTAGCTGAGCACGTAGGCCTTCGTCGCCCCGTAGACCGCCATCCGCGGCACCGGCTGGAACGCTGCCGTGCTCGCCAGATTTACGAGCGCCGCGGTGTGCGGATGCAGCGAGGCCGTCTCGACCAGATCGGGCAGGAATGCATGGGTCAGCGCGGTCAGCGCGTGCACGTTGAGGGCGACCTGCTCCGTTTCCCGGTCCTGGTCGGAGTCGAGTACGGTGCCGAAGGTACCGAAGCCGGCGTTGTTGACGAGAGTGCCCAGGGTGATCGCCCGCTCGCGCAGGTCGGAGACCAGCTCGGGGACGGCATCCGCTCTGCTGAGATCAAGTGGAATCACGGTGGAGACGGTGCCGTATTTCTCGGCCAGGTCGACCGCGAGCGCCTCCAGCCGGGCCTGCCGACGGGCGACCAGCACGAGATCCGCGCCGCGCTGGGCAAGCTCGTGCGCGTACCCGACGCCGAGTCCGCTCGACGCTCCGGTGATGAGTGCGGTGGTGCCGATGGGATTGTACAAAGCGCGGGCCATGACAAGAGGCTAGCCTCCCTGATCGTGCATGACCAGCGGTGGCTCGTCGCCGGGCCCGGTCGAACTAGGCTCGGATCATGGCTGATCCACACGAATTAACCGCCCTGGAACAATGGCAGGCCCTGCAGCGACGCGAGATCAGCCCGAGCGAGCTGACCGAGCACTACCTGTCCCGCATCGAGAAATTCAATCCAGCGCTCGGTGCCTTCGTCACCGTGACCGCGGATGCTGCTCGCGCCCGGGCTCGCTTTGTCGAAGAGCGGGTGCCCAGCACCGCACCGCTCTGGGGCCTCCCGTTCGCCGACAAAGACCTGCACCTGCGTGCCGGGGTGCACACCGGGTTCGGGTCGCGCCTGTTCGCCGACTATCTGCCCGATCGGTCCGACGACCTGGTGCAGGCGCTCGATGATGCCGGGGGAGTCAGCCTCGGTAAAACCAACACGCCCGAATTCGGGCTCACCTCCTACACCGAAAGCCTCGCCTCGCCGCCAGCCCGTACCCCGTGGAACCTCGCCCTCGGTGCCGGCGGATCCAGCGGCGGCGCCGCCGTCGCGGTCGCCGCTCGGCTGCTGCCGTTCGCGCCCGGCTCCGACGGAGGCGGGTCCATCCGCATTCCGGCGGCCGCCTGCGGCCTCGTGGGCCTCAAGCCCAGCCGCGGTCGGGTGCCCGCCGCCTCCGGCATTGACAAGCTCGGCGGCCTCCCCGTTGGCGGCCCGCTCGCCCGCACCGTAGCGGATGCCGCCCTCCTGCTCGACGCCATGATCGCGCCCCGAGACGGTCACCCCGATCATTACTACGCACTGCGGGCCCCCGGCGATGAGACGCCGCTGCTGGCAGCCGCCGTGCGCGGCGAGGGCCGATTTCAGCTCGGTGTCATGACGACCTCGGCCTGGGACAACGACTATTCCATCGAAATCGCCCCCGAAGCGCAGGAGGCACTCGACCTGGCCGTCGCCGGGTTCGCCGCGCTGCACCACGGCCTCGAAGAGACGGCGCTTGTGCCCGACCCGAGCTACGGGCCGGCGTTTCGCACCATCTGGCAGGCAGGCGCGGCGAGCATCCCGGCCGAGACCGAGGCCGAGATCGCCCTGCTCGAACCGTTGACCCAGTGGCTGCTGACCCGGGGCCGAAACCTCGGTGCCCGAGACCTCGCTGAAGCGCTCGCCGCGCTGACCGCGTTTGAGCGTTCCTTCATCCAGCAACTGTCGAAATTCGATGCCGTGTTGACCCCGGCCATGGCCATGACCCCGCGGCCGGTCGGATGGTACGACGCGCACGACGCCGAGGCGAACTTCGCCCAGCAGGTGCAGTACACGCCGTTCACCTCGATGATCAACGTGAGCGGACTGCCGGCGATCGTGCTCCCGGTGCACCAGACCGAGAACGGCCTGCCGATGGGGGTGCAGCTCATCGGCCGACCTGGCGGCGAGGCCACGCTGCTCGCACTCGGCGCGCAGCTGGAGCGGCGCATCCGCTGGCAGGATCGGGTGCCGCCAGAGTCGGCGTAGAGCGTCTGGCAGGGCCGGCTACTGGCGCGTCGCCACCGGGTTGGACGGCCACCAGAACCGGTCATCGACCAGAAAGACCAGCGCCGGAACGAGCACGGTGCGCACGACCAGGGTGTCAAGCAACACACCGATGCAGACGATCACGCCGATCTGGGTGAGGGCAACGACGGGCAGTACCCCGAGCACCGCGAACACGGCAGCGATCAGAATGCCGGCGCTCGTGATCACGGCACCGGTCGAGGAGAGCGCCCGCACCATGCCCTCGCGGGTGCCGTAGCGCCGCGCCTCTTCGCGGGCGCGCGTCGTCAGGAAAATGTTGTAATCGACTCCGAGCGCCACCAGGAACAGGAACGCAAACAAAACGACGTTGGTGTCGAATGCGGCAAATCCGAGCAGGTTCTGAAAGATCAGGTTGGAGGCGCCCAGGCTGGCGAAGAAGGTGGCGAGCACCGTGGCGATGAGCAGAACCGGTGCCACGAGCGAGCGCAGCAACAGCGCCAGGATCAGAAAGACGATGCCGAGGATCAGCGGCAGTATCAGGCGCTGATCGCGCTCGGCGCTGGTCTTCGTGTCGAGGGCCGTGGCATCGCTGCCACCGACCAGCGATTGCGCAATGGCGCCGGGGGCATCCGCTAAATCGGTGCGCAGTGCGGCGATGGTCGCAAACGTTGCGTCGCTGCCCGGTTCACTATCGAGAGTGACGTCGATGCGGGTCAGGCCGCCGGCGTTCTCACCGGCCACCGCCGCAGAAACTCCGGGGGTTGCCAGAGCAACCGCCACCGTGTCAGCGGATGCCGCCTCCGGCGTCAACACGACGGTCTGGCTGGTCAGTCCCGCCGAAAACGACGCGTCCACGATGCGCTGCGCAACGACCGACTCCGGGTTGCCGAGCAGCTGGTCGGCCTGGGACAGCCCGACCGCGGCGCCGTTCAGCCCGAATGCGAGAGAGCTGATCGCCAGAACGGAGACAACCGTGATGATCACCGGGTGTTTGGACACGCCCCGGCCGAGGTGTGTCCAGAATCCGGTGCGCGCCGACGAGGCCTGAGCCTGCACGCGCGGAATGAACGGCCAGAACAGGCCGCGCCCGCACACCACGAGGGCCGCTGGCAGAACGAGCAGGGCGAACAGGATGGCGATGATCACGCCGATGGCGCACGCAATACCGAGGGCCCGGTTGCCGGCGAGTTCCGCGAACATCAGCGTGAGGAGGCTCAGCGCTACCGTGCCGCCGCTGGCCGCGATTGCCGGGCCGGCGCTCGTCACTGCGGTGCGCATCGCGACGTTGCGATTTTCGGTGTGCAGCAGTTCTTCGCGGTAACGCGCAACGAGCAGCAGGGCGTAGTTGGTGCCGGCGCCGAACACGAGCACGGAGAGAATTCCCGAGATCGAGGCATCGAGGGCGAAACCGAGCGGTTCGGCCAGTGCGCCGGCCACCTTGCCAGCCAGGCCGTCAGCGAGGCCGACCACGACGAGCGGCACGATCCACAGCACCGGGCTGCGATAGGTCACGATGAGCAGCACCGCGACGACGATCACGGTCACCAGCAGTAGGCGAAAGTCGGCCCCGGCGAAGGCGTTGGTGATGTCGGCCTGAAAACCCACCGGCCCGGTGACGTAGGCGGTCAGTCCGCCCGGTAGCGCCGTCGACGCCGTAGCGCGGATATCGGTGGCCGCCTTCTCAATATCGGCCGTCGTCCCGAGGGCCTCCAGAGGTATCACGCTCAGCGCTGCCTGACCGTCGTCGCTGAACTGCGGCGTTGCTGCGCGCGGGGCGATCGATGTAGCACCGAGATTCGCAGCCGCGGCGGTGATAGCCATCTTGTCGGCCGTGTTCAGGTCGGCGCCGTCCCTGGACCAGACCACGATCGCGGCGGTCTGGTCAGCGGAAGGAAACGTGGTCAGCAGCTCGGTGACCCGGGCGGCCTGGCTGCTTTCCGGCAAGCCTGCGGCTGGAAAATCCGCGGAGTCATTGGCCGGAAGCATTGTGAACAGCAGTCCGACGGCCACGATTGTGCCGAGCAATACCGCCCAGGCGGTGCGTTTGCCGGAGATGAAGCGGGTGATCGCGAGCACTGTTCCTCCCAGAATGTCACTGATTGCTATCCTAGTTAGCTAAAGCATCGCGGCATTTGTTTTGAGTTGATCAAAACAAATGCTACGGTGGAAACATGACAACACCCGAGCAGAGCAACGGCGCGGGCCCGCACGCGAAGGCAGCGGACACCGGGTTGCTTGGGGACGGCATCCGCTCGGCTGGTCTCAAGGTGACCGCGCCGCGTCTGGCCGTGCTGCGGGCCCTCGCCGACAGGCCGCACGCGACCGCCGATGCCCTGTTCGGCGCGGTGCGCGCCGACCTGCCGGGCACATCACTCCAAGCGGTCTATGGCGTGCTGGCCTCTTTCACCACCGCCGGGCTCGTACGCAAGATCGAACCCGCCGGTTCGCCCGCGCTGTTCGAACGGCGGGTTGGTGACAACCATCACCACATCGTCTGTACCGGCTGTGGCGTAGTGCACGACGTGGACTGCGCCGTCGGTCACGCGCCCTGCCTCACCCCAGCGGATGCCCTCGGCTTCGACGTGCGCGCCGCCGAGGTCATCTACTGGGGCCTCTGCGCACAGTGCCAAACCGAGACCGCTCTCCCCTAACTTCCTCCGTCAACGTCGCGTTGCTGATCCACACTCAAGGAGCACTATGACTATCAAGCCCACCACTGACCAGACGGGAACGCCCGTCGCGAGCGACGCGCACTCCCTCACCGCTGGCGCCGACGGCGTCATCGCGCTGCACGACCGCTACCTGGTCGAGAAGCTCGCCCAGTTCAACCGCGAGCGCATTCCGGAGCGCATCGTGCACGCCAAGGGCGGCGGAGCGCACGGCGAGTTCGTCGTCACCGGCGACGTTTCAAAGTACACGCGCGCGGCCGTTTTTCAGCCGGGCACAGTGACGCCGACCCTGCAGCGTTTCTCGAGTGTGGCCGGCGAGCAGGGCAGTCCGGACACCTGGCGCGACGTGCGCGGTTTCTCGGTCAAGTTCTACACGACCGAGGGCAACTACGACATCGTCGGCAATAACACCCCGGTATTCTTCGTCCGCGACGGCATCAAGTTTCCCGACTTCATCCACTCGCAGAAGCGCCTGCCGGGCACCGGCCTGCGCGACGCGACCATGCAGTGGGACTTCTGGACGTTGTCTCCGGAGTCAGCCCACCAGGTCACCTACCTCATGGGTGACCGCGGGCTGCCGCGCTCGTGGCGTGAGATGCCCGGCTTCGGTTCGCACACCTACCAGTGGATCAACGCCGCGGGCGAGCGTTTCTGGGTGAAGTACCACTTCGAATCCAATCAGGGCAACGTCGAGATGGACGGGTCAGAGGCCGAACTCCTCGCCGGAGCGGATGCCGACTACTACCGTCGCGACCTATCCGACGCCATCGCCGCCGGCAACTTTCCGTCCTGGAACGTGTCTGTGCAGGTCATGCCGTACGAACAGGGCAACACCTACCGGTTCAACCCGTTCGACGTGACCAAGGTCTGGCCGCACGCCGACTTCCCGCTGATCCCCGTCGGTACGCACACCCTGAACCGCAACCCGGAGAACTTCTTCGCCGAGATCGAGCAGGCGGCGTTCTCGCCGGCCAACTTCGTTCCCGGAATCGCGGCGAGCCCCGACAAGATGCTCATGGCGCGTATCTTCTCCTACCCAGACGCTCAGCGCTACCGCGTGGGTACCAACTACGCGCAGCTGCCGATCAATGCTCCCAAGAGCCCGGTCAACAACTACTCGCAGGATGGCGCGCAGCGCCACCACTTCAACGCACCGACTGAACCGAACTACGCGCCGAACTCCCTCGGCGGCCCCGTCGCCGACCCGGCGGCTGCCGGCGAGGGCGCGTGGGAGGGCGACGGGACCCTGTTGCGTGCCGCCGCGACCCTGCGCAGCGAGGACAGCGACTTCGGCCAGGCCGGAACGCTCTACCGCGAGGTCTACGACGATGGCGCCAAGGCGCGTCTTCTCGACACCATCACCGGTGCCATCAGCGGCGTAACTCGCCCCGAAGTCACCGAGCGGGCCATTTGGTACTGGACCAGCGTTGACGCCGACCTCGGTGCCAAGCTGCGCGCGAACCTCGCCGTCTTCGCCGAGGCTGCAGCGGTCGACGCCGCGTACGTCGCCGGCGAGTAGTAGCACCCGCACGAACAGAAACCGCCCGGCCCGTTTGCAGGCCGGGCGGTTTGCGTGCTCTTTCGGCTCGCGAGGGTCGCAATCGACCGTTGGCGGGGTAGGGAGGTCGTTCGGCCTCCTCTCACGCCCGGTTCGGAGACATGGCCGCGGCGGTGCGTTCAGCCGCTGCCCTAGCGCAGGTAGCCACCCTTTTTCAGCCCGGCCTCGATCTCAAAACGATTCTTCAGCGGATTGCGCCCGGCGACCGCGTACAGCAGCGGAAAGACCATTCCGAACCGTTGCCACTGGCGTTTGTGCACGGCTTCGTGTTCGAGGACAGCGGCGGTGACGTTCTGGTTGGTAAGGTAACAGCCGCCAACGCAGGAACCGCCGCGACCGAAGGTCCACGGTGGCATTCCGCGAAACACGTACAGGCCTGCCCTCTTCTCGACCCGCCCAGTGCTCCAGATCGACCCCCAGACCAGCCCGACTGCGGTGGCGTAGAGGTATCCGGCCTGACTGACCGGCGAATCAAAGAGGATGCGACGCATGCCTTACCGTGCAGCCTCGTCGGTGAAGCCCGGACGTCCGTAGGCCTCGAGCAGACGCAGCCACACCTCGCTCAGCGTCGGGAAGCTCGGCACGGCGTGCCACAAGCGGTTGATGGGAACTTCGCCGACAATCGCGACCGTGGCCGAGTGCAGCAATTCGGCGACGTCTTGCCCAACGAAGGTGACGCCGAGGAGAATCTCCCGGTCGAGGTCGACGATCGCCCGGGCCTTGCCGACGTAGCCGACCGCGAGGACCGAGGCACCGCCCAGGTTGGCGAGGTCGTAATCCAGGATGCGGATGCGATACCCCGCCTTCACGGCGGACGCGGCGGTCAACCCCACCGAGGCAACCTCCGGGTCGGTAAAGGTCACCTGCGGAACGGCGGCGTGGTCGGCCGTCGCCACGTGCGCCCCCCACGGCGCATCATCGACGGGGCTGCCGGCCGCGCGGGTCACGATCGCGTCGCCGGCCGCGCGGGCCTGGTATTTGCCCTGGTGCGTGAGGAGTGCTCGGTGGTTGACGTCGCCGGTGGCGTAGAGCCAGTCGCCGCCCAGCGCGGGGGAGTCGCCCTGCACGAGCAATGTGTCGTCTACGACGAGCCAGTCACCCGCGTCGAGGCCGACCGTGTCGAGGCCGAGGTCGTGGGTGCGCGCGGTGCGCCCGATGGCCACGAGAACCTTGTCGGCCGCGACGGAGGTGCCGTCATCGAGAGTGAGCGTGACTGTACCGTTTTCATCGCGGTGCGCTTTCGTGGTGGACGGACCGACGAGCACGGTCACCCCATTCTCCTCGAGCGCGGCGGTGATGAGTTCGCCGGCAAAGGGTTCCTGACCGCCGAGCAGTGGGCTGCGGGCGATCACGGTCACCGTCGAGCCGAGCGAGGCGTAGGCAGCGGCCATCTCGGCTGCGACGACGCCGCCGCCGATCACGGCGAGACGCTCGGGAATTTGCTGGGCGCTCGTCGCATCGCGGCTGGTCCAGGGCTCGATCTCTTTCAGACCGTCAATGTCGGGCAGCAACGCCGCCGACCCGGTGCTGACGACGACCGCATGGGTGGCGGTCAGAACGGTCACCGCGCCATCCGCAGCGGTCACGGTGACCTCTTTAGCGCCTGTGAGGCGGGCATGGCCGCGCACGAGGCCGATGCCGGCCGACTCCAACCATTTTGCCTGGCCGTCGTCCTTCCAGTTGCTGGCAATGGAGTCGCGCTGCTGGAGGGCGGCGCGCACGTCGATGCTGCCGGTGACGGCCTCGGCGGCGCCCGGAACCCGGCGGGCCGCGGCGAGGGCGGCGCCGCTGCGCAGCAGCGCTTTCGACGGCATGCAGGCCCAGTACGAACACTCGCCGCCCACCAGATCGCTCTCGACGACGACCGTGCGTAGTCCGCCCTGGGCGGTGCGGTCGGCAACGTTCTCCCCGACGGCGCCGCCGCCGATCACGATGACATCGTAGATCTGATTCGACATTGATTCTCCTTGATTCGGGGCATACCGGCCTGGCGACGAAGAACTGGTCACGGCTGCTCGGGCTGGTGGTCGCTGGGCCGGGACTCGGAGAGCTTGGATCTGAGCAGCCTACCCTGACGTTCTCACTCAGTGGGGGAGTTTGTTTGGCGCGCTGACGCCTGCCGCAAACTCTTCAAATGCGATTCAAAGCCAGCTAATGTGTCGGCATGCCAGCCCAACCGATATCTCCCGATGCGCAACGCCAGCGCGCTGTTGTCGTGTACAACCCCATTAAGGTCGATTTGGATGCATTGAAAGCTATCGTCGCGCAGGTGGAAGCAGAAAACGACTGGGATCAGACCATCTGGCTGTCAACGAGCGAGGATGATCCAGGGCAGGGTCGCGCGGCGGAAGCGCTCGAGTCGGGCGCTGCGGTGGTCATCGTTGCCGGCGGCGATGGCACGGTTCGCGCCGTCGCCGAGGGGCTCAAGGATGGCTCCATTGCCATGGCGCTGATTCCGTCTGGAACCGGAAACCTTCTGGCGCGAAATCTTGACCTGAATTTGGATGACCTTGAGCTCTCCGTACACACCGCCTTCACGGGTGTCGACCGCAAGATCGACCTGGGCCTGATCGAGATCACGCGTGCAGACGGCGCCAAGACAAGTCACGTATTCCTCGTCATGGCCGGGCTGGGGCTGGACGCGAAAATGTTGGCGAACACCGATGACGACCTGAAGAAGAAGGCCGGTTGGCTCGCCTACGTCACGGGTCTCGCCAGGACTCTGCGCGACAAAAATGAGTTGAGGTTTCGGTACTCGCTCAATCGTGGCCCTTTTCGTGCCACCCGGGCGCACACCATTATTATCGCCAATTGCGGATCCCTCCCCTCGAACATCGTGCTGCTGCCCGACGCTGCCGTCGATGACGGGCAGTTCGACGTCGCGCTGCTTCGACCGGAGGGATTCGTGGGCTGGGTGCAAATTTTCGTTAAAGTCATTTGGGAAAACGGAGTCCTCCGACGCATGAAGGCCGGTCGGGCTCTCATGACCAAGGAAGTCAGCGCGCTGCGTTATGTGCGGGCCGAAGGACTCAGCGTTCGACTCGAACGAGCAGAACAGATCGAACTCGACGGCGACGGTTTTGGGGAAGCGATGGGGTTCGACGTTCAGGTGCTGCCGGCCGGCCTGACCATCAAGATTCCACCGACCGCATGACGACTCCGGCATCCTCGCGACTGGCCCCGAAGACCCGTCGGATACGAATTGGCGGATACGAATTCGGCGTTCAGTACTCACCGTTCTCGGTGTCCCCGGGCCCACCGTGAACGCGGGCCCGGTTTGTAAACTGGGCCCGCGTTCGGGGCCCGGGCCCCCTGCAGACCTGTCGGGCGGGGCGCTAGCGGCCGAGGAACACAGCGGGAGTTCGGGTTAGGAACGACTGCATTCCGATCCGGGAGTCCTCGGTCGCCACCAGGCGGGCGAGAGCTGGCTGTAGTCCTGCTTCAGCGGATGCCGGACCGCTCCGCTGGGCCAGTCGCGCATTGGCCAGGGTGGCTTGGATGGCGAGCGGGGCCTGGGCGGCGATCTTCCCGGCGAGCTCGAGCGCCCGGTCGAACTGGGCGCCGTCGGGCACGATTTCCTGCACGAGGCCCAAGCGACGCGCTTCGGCGGCATCGAACAGGTCGCCGGTGAGTAGCCAGCGCATGGCGTTGCCCCAGCCGGCCGCGCGCGGAAATCGAATCGTCGCGCCCCCGAACGGCAGAATACCCCTGGCGACCTCGATCTGACCGAACCGGGTCGATTCGGCGGCGACCACGATGTCGCTCGCGAGCATCAGCTCGATGCCGAGGGTCAGGCAGGTTCCCTGCACAGCGATGACGACCGGTTTGCTCAGGGATTGGCCATCCACTTGCCACGGGTTGATACCGCCCTCAGGCACCATTTCGAGCCCGTTCGGGCCGAGCCGTGGGCCGATATCGGCGAGGTCGAGTCCGGCTGTAAAATGCTCCCCGACCGCGTAGACCAGTCCGACGCGCAGTTCGGGGTCGCGGTCAAGCTCACCGTAGGCGAGTGCGAGTTGCTGCAGCAGCGAGAAATCGGCGGCATTGCGTTTCTCAGGCCGGTTAAACCCGATCAGCAGAATATGGCCGCGACGCTCGGTGAGAATGCGGGGCTGGTCGGTCATGGGGGCCTCCATTGGCTGGGGTGAATTCGTGCATTTGGTCTGACTAGGTGTCCGTGTGGTCCCGCGCACGCGCATAACTCCTGCAATTCGCGTGGGAGTCACCGGGAGTTGCCCGGAACGACGCGGGTGTGTTGCTGACCGGCCAGAATTTGCAGGAGTTATGAGGCATCTATGGCGTTTCCCGCTGACTCAGTCCGGTCACCCGGCTAGCCCACGCCGTCTCAGCGGGTCAGCGCGCCGATGATGCGCAGAATGCTCGGCAGGTCGTCGGTCGCCGCCGCGGGGGAGGCGGGAGCGAACCCGGTGATGGTCGCGCCGGCGAGGGTGAAGTTGGCGCGCAGGGCGGTGATCGCGCCGCCGAGGTCGGTCACGCTCAGCCCGAACGGAATGAGATCGCTCAGTCCATCGAGCGCCGACGGATCGAGCACGTCCAGGTCGATGTGCACGAAAACGTGGGTGGCGCCGATTGCAGCAACCGCAGCGATGAGCGCGGCCGGGTCGGCCAGCTCGGAACACGACACACTGACCAGGCCGCGCTGGTTCAGCAGCTCGTCCTCGGCATCGTCGACGTCACGAATGCCGGCGAGAACGACGTTCTGCAGCTGCACGCTGCTCGCGACGGCCAGATCAAGTTCGGCCGGTCCCTCGCCGCTGATCGCGCGCAGGACCATGCCGCAAAATCCGCCAGACGGCGAGGATTCCGGCGTGTGCAGGTCGGGGTGGGCGTCAAACCACACGACGGCCAGATCGCCCGGATGCGTGCGCGCCGCGTGTTCCACCGCGGCCAGCGCGATGCCGCAGTCACCACCGATCGAGAGTGCCCAGTCGGTGGTGTCCTCTAAGACCCTGGTGTGGCGCTCGCGCACCACTTGAATCGCTGAGAACCGGTGCACCCCGGTATCGAGCGCATCTCCGGCTTCGACCGGCACGTCGACCAGGCGCGTGGCTGAGAAAGGAAGGTCGCCCTGGATGGCCGCCGCCCCGTCGACCAAACGCATTGCGCGCGGAGAAATTGAACCCTGCCATTGCGGCACTACAACGAAGGTGGGAGCCATACCTCAGTATGGCCCAGTGACCGGGCAGGTCAGCATCCGCTTCGCCAGCAGCGAATTTCCAGCAGCGAATTTCCAGCAGCGAATTTCTTGCAGCGATTTAGCGAAGCGGACACTCAGACTGGCCGACGCGGTAAACCGTTGGGACAGCCGGGCTCGGTCCGCGACGGCCCAGTGCCCGTCTAGCTCTCGATGGCGGCGGTGTTGCCGGCTTTCAGAGCGGCGAGGCGGGCATCCACTTCGGTGAGTTCGCCGAGGTCGTCGAGGCTTTCGAACTGGGCATCGAGGCTGGAGGCGGCGAGTTCCTGGGCACCGCGCACGCGGGCTTCCTCGCGGCGAATCTTGTCTTCAAAGCGGTTGACCTCGCTGGTCGGGTCCATCATGTCGATGCTCTTGACGGCGTCCATCACCTGCGCCTGCGCCTTGGCGGTCTTGGAGCGCGCGATCAGTTCAGCGCGCTTGTTGGTGAGCTGCACCAGCTTGTCTTTCATGGCGTTCAGGCCGGTCTTGAGCTGGTTGACGACGGCGGTCTGAGCCTGAATCTGCGGCTCGGCGGTCTTCGCTTCTTTTTCAGAGGTGAGCTGCCGACCCAGCGCGACCTTGGCGAGGTTGTCGAACTTGTCGGCGTCGGCAGCATTGCCAACCATCCGCAGCTCGTCGGCCTTGCGGCTCGCAGCGAGGGCCTTGTCGCCCCACTCCACGGCGGCTTCCTGGTCTTCGCGGTGGTCGTCTTCGAGCAGACGCAGGTTGCCGATGGTCTCAGCGATCGCGCTCTCGGCATCGGAGATGCTGCTCGAGAAGTCGCGCACCATCTGGTCGAGCATTTTGGCCGGGTCTTCCGCCGAGTCCAGGATGGCGTTGATGTTCGCCTTCGCGAGCTGGGAGATACGGCCGAAGATGGAGTGCTTAGTCATTCGGAGGTCCTTTCACAAAGAGTGACCCTGGCCGACGGATTCCGCCAGGAAAGTGCGTGTCTGTTGCAAAGTTTAGGGTGACCGGCAGACGCGAGTCTGGGAACCTTCAAAAATGTGCCCGGAGCGCGATGTTGCCCCGTGTTACAGGACCGCTCGCATACCACGCGCGTGCCGCCCAAAATGGAACGAACGCGGCCCTGGTACAGCGCAGCGCAATCGACACCGACGGGAGCCCCGCATGAATGAAGAACTCACGAACCGCATGCTCGTCGTCGTCGAGGTCACGACCGCGCGTCCTGACCGGCCCGCGTACCACGCCAAGGTGCAGGTGCTCAATTCACGCGTCGTTGCTGAGGCCAAGGCAGCCGGCTGGTCTGTCACCCGCGTCGCAGCCGCCGACGTCACGCCCGCCGATCTGTCGCGCCTGACAGCGGATGCCGACGCCCTCGTGATCGTCGGCGGCGAAGATATCACCCCCAGCTATTACGGCGGCACAACCGGATACGAGGGCGAGACGGCACATTTTGCCACGGCCGATGAGGGTCAGATCTCCCTCGTGCAGCGTGCGCTCGCGCTCGGTACGCCGCTTTTGGGCATTTGCCGCGGCCTGCAGATCATCAACGTCGCCCTCGGCGGCACTCTTGTGCAGCACATCGACGACGGCATCCACAAGAACACCGACGTGCCGATCGACCAGATCCTCTCCACCCACGACGTCACACTGGCCGCCGGCAGCACCCTCGCGTGGAGCCTTGGCCGGGTCGACATCTCGGTGCAGAGCGCCCACCACCAGATCGTCGACCGCTTGGGCGCTGGACTTCTGGCCGCTGCCCACGCCCCCGACGGCCTGATCGAAGCCCTCGAGCACGAGAGCGCGCCGATCGTTGGGGTGCAGTGGCACCCCGAAGCGCCCGATTCCCCGGTCGACCAGCTCTCCCTGCTCCTGGCCGGTCTAACGGCTCAGCACGACGCCCGGGTGCGGGTCGAGGCCCCAATCACGAGCGCGCTCGCCGCCTAGACCGGCTAGAGAACGGCGGCGTCACAGGTGGCATCGAGGGCCGCCGCGAGATCTGCCACCAGATCGGCGGTGTCTTCGAGGCCCACCGAGAAGCGCAGGTGCCCGAATTCGCGGAACGGTGCCGGGTAGGCCGCGACGCGCGGCCCGGAGTTGTCGACGTGCACAATGAGCGACTCATCGTGCCCGAGCGACACGGCCGAGGTGATCACGCGTAGGTTCGCGACAAACCGGTTTTGCGTGGCCTTGTCGCCAGTGACGGCGAAGGCGAGCACCCCACCGAAACCGTTCGGCAGCTGCCGCAGGGCCACGGCGTGCTGCGGATGCGAGGCCAACCCCGGGTAGGCGACGTACGCGACCCGCGGGTCGGCCTCGAGGAAGCGGGCTATGGCGAGCGCGGACTCGCAGTGCTGTCGGATGCGCAACGGGAGCGTAACCGAGCCGCGCATGATCAGCCAGGCGTTGAACGGGCTGATCACACCGCCCACGTCGACCATCGCGTCAAGCTTGATTCGGCGAATCAGCGCCGCGCTGCCGATGACGGCGCCACCCATCGCGTCACCGTGACCGTTGATGTACTTCGTCAACGAGTGCACGACGAGGTCGGCTCCATGCTCCAGGGGACGAAACAGCGGCGGCGGCGTGAACGTGTTGTCGATAGACAACAGCGCGCCGGCATCGTGCGCGATCCTCGCGACGCCCGCGACATCCGTCACCGCGGTCGTGGGGTTGCCGACCGTCTCAATGTGAATCAGACGGGTCGTAGAGCGGATGGCGGCCCGCACCGCAGCCAGATCCGTCGCGTCCACAAAGGTGGCCTCGATTCCGTATTTGTTCGGCAAAAGCTCGGTGAAGAGCCGATAGGAGGCCTCGTACGTGACGTTGGCGACGACGACGTGGTCGCCGGTCTTGAGCAGCGTGAAGAACACGGCGTGCAGGGCGGCGACACCGCTGGCCAAGACGACGGCGTCTTCGGCGCGCTCGAGCACGGCGAGCTTGTGCTGCAGGCCCTGCTGATTTATACCGGTGTTGCGGGTGTAGAGACCGGGTGTCGCGCCCGACCAGCTCATCGTGGACGGGTCGTCGGGCAGAGCGTAGGAGTTGGCCATCACGATCGGTGTGCGGAGCGCCCCTGATCCGACATCGATCGCGTTGCCCGCGTGCACCGACTGGGTCTGAAAGCCCAGCGTGGCCGGATCGTGCTTGTTCGGCCGTGGTGCCGGGTTCGAGGCGGGGGTCGGTTCGGTGCGAGAGGTCATTCCTCCACGCTAGACCCGCCGCAGCATCCGCCATTGAACGTTACGCGTCAGGGGGTGACCGCGGGCCGGTGCCGACTACGAAAAAGCCCCGGCACTTCTCGCCTGGGGGGAGGTGAGAACTATGCCGGGGCCAATCGTTGGAGTGGGGGAACTCCGTGTGTAACCGTACGTGGGATGGCCTGAGAAGAGGCTGATAAAAATGGAACGTACAGTCTACCCCGGCCGTGCGATCGGCAACTCCCGGTCGTTCGGTTTGTTATGCATCCGTTGTAACCATGGTTCGAACGAGGCATCGTGCTCGGTCCGCACGTCGCTGGGCGGGCAGCGTCAAACCAGATGAGGCGGTGCCCGCCCGACGCTTCGGGGGAGCCGTCTCGTCTGGTGACCGATGGCGTCAAATACTCGAGATGATCGATGGCATCGATCGAGGGATCAAAAGGTCGGCTCAGGCGGCCTGGTGTTTGTCGGCGCCAACCTCGGTCGTAGAGTGCGCCCAGGCGAGCAGATCTGCCTGCGCGCGACGACGGCTCGCGGCCGTCTGTTTGGGGGGTACGGGGACGTTCATTCGGGAGCCGGGGCAATCCGTGGTCGAGTTGGCCAGCGAGTGATAGGTCGCAAACCGGGTATCCGACGTGATCCACACCATTTGCTGGCATTCTGGGCACTCTGTCTGCAACATTTTCACGATTGTCCGTCCCATCGCCGACTCAGGTAATCGGTTCGATAGCTTCAATCTAGTGGGGATAGACAGGTCAATGTCCTCCCCATAGGTGGGGACAGAAAAATACCCGAAACGGTGGTATTTTGCTGCAGGGTCAGCGACCGGCCGCGTATCCCTGGGCACCGCGGGCGTTCGCCGCCGCCTGCAGCAGCCCGCTCTGCGGGTCCCGGGTGACCGCTGAAATGCGACCGAGCGCCCAGTCGCCGGCCCGGGTGATCCGGTGGCCGCGCCCTTCCAGTTCGGCGATGACTGTCTCGCCGAGACGATCCTCGACTACTGCGCCGCCGGGTTCCCAGGTACGCGGCCAGAATGAGCCCGGAAACGAGGTGCTGTGAAAAGCGGGCGCATCGATCGCCTGCTGCGGCGTGTACCCGCCGACGATCGTGCGCAGCAGGTAGAGCAACTGCCACTGGTCCTGCTGGTCGCCGCCGGGGGAGCCGAGCGCCGCGATAGCGTGCCCGTCCTTGAGCACGAGGGTCGGGGTGAGCGTCGTGCGCGGGCGCTTACCGCCGGTCAGTGCCGACGGTGCGCCGGGCTCGAGCCAGGTCATCTGCAGGCGTGAACCGAGGCAGAACCCCAACTCGGGAATGGTCGGCGAGGACTGCAGCCAGCCGCCAGACGGTGTCGCTGAGACCATGTTGCCCCAGCGATCGACGACGTCGATGTGGCAGGTGTCGCCGCGCATTTCACCGGTCGAGAGGGTTTCTGGCTCAGCTTCGGCGCGGGCCGGTGCGGCGACCGTGGGTTCGCCGACGGCAGCGGATGCCTCCGCACCCTGCTGCGTGAGCGCCTCGGTCGTGTACTCGGTGCGCAGCACCGGGTAATACGGGGTGTAGCCGGGTACGAGGCCGGGGCGAAACTCGTGCGAGGCAGCGCCCGTAATGAGCGCTCGACGGGTGGCCGCGTAGTCGGCCGACAGGAGGTAATCCAGCGGTACCTCGGCGTCGCCGTAGTAGGCCTCCCGGTCGGCGATCGCCAACTTCTGGGCCTCCAGGATGGTGTGCACGCCGAGCGCGGTCGAGGGGTCCAGCTCGGCGTCGCTGAACCCCTCGAGAATTGTCAGGGTCTGCAGCAACGCTGGTCCTTGCCCCCAGGCGCCGGTTTTAGCGATCGTGTGACCGCGAAAAACGACCGTTGTGGCTTCCTCGATGCTCGCTTCGAAACCGGCCAGGTCGGCCAGGGTCATGACGCCGGCATGGTCGGTTCCGGAAGAGTGCCGGTGCGCAGCCTGCCCGAAGTCGACGATGGCACGGGCCACGAACCCGGCCCGCCACTCGCGCCGGGCCGCGTCGATGCGTGCCTCCCTGGTCGCGACGGCCGCGGCGGCGCTGGCCGCGAGCAGGCGGTCGAGACTGCTCGCCCAGGCTTCATTGGTCACGAGGTCACCGGCTGCGGGCAGGTGGCCGTTCGGCATCCACTGTGCTGTCGAAGTAGGCCAGTGCTCGGCGAACAGGGCTGCGACCGAGCTGATCGTGGCGACGACGCGGCCCAGAACGGGATGCCCGTCGCGGGCGTAGCCGAGGGCGAACGCGAGCACCTCTGGCAGCTCCCAGGTGCCGAAGTCGCGCAGGAGCACGAGCCAGGCGTCGACTGCGCCGGGAACGGCCGCTGCGAGCGCGCCCGATCCGGGAACGAGGTCGAGGCCCTCTGAGCGGTAGTGGTCGATGGTGGCTGCCTGTGGGGCCGGGCCCTGCCCCATCAGTACGCGCGGGGCATCCGGTTCACTCGCGGTCACGAAGACGCCGGTCATATCGCCGCCGGGTCCGTTCAGGTGCGGTTCCACGATGTGCAGAACGAAGGCGCCGGCCACGGCCGCGTCGAAGGCGTTGCCGCCCCGTTCGAGCACGGCCTGGGCGCACGCCGTCGCGAGCCAGTGCGTGGAGGCGGTCATTCCGAAGGTTCCCTGCAGAGTCGGCCGGGTGGTGAAGACGTTCGGTGCGGTATAGGTCACTCCCCTACCCTTGCACGAGTGCTGCGCTGGGCGCTGACGAGAAGATGCCGACGGCCGGATACTTCGCATTATTTGCCTCGAATCCGCTCGATTCATGCCATGATCAGGCCGTGAGCATGCGGATCTGTCGTCGCAGGCCGTGTCCAGGATGGATGCCCGACAGCTGCGCAACCCGAGACGAGAAAGTTGCACCATGAACTTTGACTGGGAATTCAATGGATTGCCGTTGCACGTGCTCATCGTGCACGCGGTCGTGATCGTCGTGCCCTTGGCCGCGCTGTGCGCGGTGCTCACTGCGTTCTGGCCGGCCGTTCGGCGGCGACTGGGCATCGTGACGCCGCTCATCGCCCTCGCCGCGCTCGTGTTGGTTCCCCTCGCTGTGCAGGCGGGCGAATGGCTGCAGTCACGCCTCGTTAACATCACACCGCTGCTCGGTGCGCACACATCTCTTGGTCGCACCCTGCTGCCGTGGGTGATCGCTCTGTTTCTCGTGGCTGTGCTGCAATGGGGCTGGTATCGCTACATCGCCGGCGACGGTGCCCGTTTCGCCGCCGTTTCGCGGAGTCGTACCGGGCGCCTGATTGCCACCGTCATTCTCGACCTCGTGGTTTTGGCGAGCGCAATCGGATCGGTGGTCACCGTGGCGCTCATTGGAGAATCGGGATCACGGGCGGTCTGGACCGGCCTTTTCACCTCATAGGGGGTGCCGCACGGAAATGCGGCACCCCGATCTCGCCTTCTGGTCAGGCCTGACGCCTGGGTGGCTGAGGCTTCTGCACGGACAGTTCGCCGCCCACTCGTCCGCCGAACGGACGGCCGTGGTCGGCGAACTCCTCACGAAAGTAGCCCATTCGCCACGGGCCCATTTCAAGTCGTGAACCGGTGCGCAGAATCTGCCCGTTGCCGACGCTGAGACCGTCTTCGGACGGTCGAGAACTGCCCGCGACGTCACCCGAGGCAAACAGACGGTACTCGTCGTTGTCGTCGTGGCGAATCTCGGCGTGTAACGGTTTCAGTCCCGGCAATTGCAGGTCCGCCTCGGCCGAGGACCCGATCGTTGTGGTGCCCGGCAGCAGATCGAATTCCCGGGGCATTTGCCCGTTCCAGTTCTTGGACCCGACGACGAATATGAGGCGAGGACGCCCGCTTCCGGGCGTGTAGTGGGTCGTCGTGACTCGGCGGCGACTGCGCCGGTCGAAGGTCGGAGCGAGCGGGAAGACGGTCGACGGTGGAAGCGGAATCGCCACGGGCATCCGTGACTGGCCCCGCATCCGCGCCTGCACCAGCGGGCCCAGAGCGGATCGAGACCCGAGTACGATGTGCGGCGACCGTGTCACGAGACGTTGCGTGACGGATGCCTGCACGTCGCCCAGCCGGGCGATCAGGCCCACCGGCCCGGTGATGGAGACGGTCAGACCGCGACCGGCCAACTCGGAGGCGAGCGCGCGCAACGGTTCCAGATTGAGGGCTCGGCCCTGTACGAACATTTCGGGGTTGCTCGTGAAGACGGTGATTTCCGTGCCATTGGCAGTCACCGTGCCGTGCATGGCATCCTCTGCCCCGAAGGAGTCACCGAATGCTGAACCGGTCGACTCCGTATCAGGGTCAGCCTTCGAGGCGCCGACTGCGCCGGTGGGCTCGACCAGGGAGAAGTTGAGATCGATGTTCAGTTTGACGCGGGACGGTGCTGGTGTGACGATCGGTACTTTCGAGTCCCGATTCGCAGAGCCCGCTGAGGCGTTCACACTACTTCCGGAAAGGGTCGGCGCCGGCTGACTTCTCGTCGCTGGTCGTGACCCGCAGGGTGCCGTTGAATTTCCATACTGCTCGCGGGGCGTCGGGGCCGATGTCACGAGGAACCTCAACGACCATATCAACGAAGCTGTAGTTGATAGCGGCGCCCTTGCCCGTAAGGTAAGACCACATTTCCTGGCCGAGGTCGGTCCAGTCTTTGATGGTGTGCTCCGCGTTGTCAGCGGAGCTTTCGACATTACCCAGGTACGTCTGTCGTTCGGTCACGGTAGGTTCCTTTTCGCTCGCAGAAAGAATGTTGCCGGTTCCGGTAGCTGCACCGGTCCCGAGGATGAACCTCGAGATTTTCCTAGCTTAGATACCTAGTTGTGCGACGTAAAGGATTCCACGCAAACGGGGCACCGGTATTATTCGGCGTCGAGGTCGGTCTCGAGAATCTTGACGAGGGAGGCGAGGGCCTCGTCGGCGCCGTTGCCTTCGGCGCGCAGCACCACTGTGTCGCCGTTGGAGGCACCCAGGCTCATGATCGAGAGAATGCTCGAGGCGTCCATGGCATCGTCGGCCGGTTCGCCGGCCATGGCGATGGTGACCTCAATGGGTAACTCGCCTACGGCGGCGACGAAAATACCGGCCGGGCGAGCGTGCAGGCCGACGCGACTGGCGATGACGGCGGTTCGTTCAGACATGGGATCCTCCTGGATAAGTGTGTGAAAAGTCGGTGCGATGAAACGGGGTGCGCCGGGTTAGAGACCCAGCGCATCAAGTATGGGTAGTTTCTCGCGAACCAAACGACGGGCATCCGTTGCCGAGTGCGCCGTCAAGGCTAGTTTGGCGAGCTGCTGCGCCTCCGCGAGCGTCACGCTCGCCAGTACCGCGGCGACGGCCGAGAGCGCCCGCGCCGTCATAGACAGTGTCGCCACGCCGAGTCCGACGAGAACGACCGCCAGGGCGGGATCGGCTGCGGCCTCGCCGCAAACACCGACCGGTTTGTTGTGCCCCTCGTCGTGCGACCCGTTCACGGTTAGACGAATCAACTGCAGAACGGCCGGCTGCCACGGCGTGTTGAGGGCGGAGAGCGGGCCGAGCTGGCGGTCGGCGGCCATGGCGTACTGGGTGAGGTCGTTGGTGCCGAGGCTCACGAAGTCGACGTGCTCGAGAATGCTCGCAGCGGTCAGCGCGGCCGAGGGCACTTCGACCATGACGCCGGGGGTCGCGAGGCCGGCGGCACTGCAGAGTGAAGCGAAGTGTTCGGCCTCCTCTGCCGTGGAGATCATGGGGGCCATCACCCATACGTTTGCTTCGCTACCCTCTGCGGCCTGCGCGATAGCGGAAAGCTGACGCTCGAGCACGCCCGGCGAGGTGAAATCGGTGCGGTAGCCGCGCACGCCGAGGGCCGGGTTCGGCTCGGAGGCATCCGTCAGAAACGGCAGCGGCTTGTCGGCGCCGGCATCGAGGGTGCGCACGACGACCTTCTTGCCGGGAAAAGCATCGAACACCCCGCGGTAAGCCTCCACCTGTTCAGTGATGGACGGCTCGGTGTCGCGTTCCAGAAAACAAAACTCCGTGCGCAGCAGGCCAACGCCCTCAGCGCCGGCAGC
Organism: Cryobacterium serini; assembly: GCF_004404025.1. Lineage (NCBI taxonomy): Bacteria > Bacillati > Actinomycetota > Actinomycetes > Micrococcales > Microbacteriaceae > Cryobacterium > Cryobacterium serini. Next base: position 157,369 of record NZ_SOHN01000007.1, on the reverse strand, counting down.
CGCGGCCTTGACCGCATCCTTTGCGCCGCCGACATTGGAGAGCAGCGGAACCAGGTGGCCGTCCTGGAGCCGCCCGGTGCCGTCGAACACCGCTCGAGCGGCGGTGCTGGTCTCCCAAGCCTTGGCGAGCGCGACCTCCGCGGCGCCGGGGTTGACCAGAATGGTGCCGGCGGCCCCGTCGACGAAGATGCGGGTGCCATCTGTGAGGGCATCCACCCCCACGGCAGCGACCACGGCGGGCAGCCCGAGAGCACGGGCGATGATAGCGGTGTGGGACTGTGGCCCGCCGCTCGAGGTGACCAGCGCGATCACCTTCGCCGGATCGAGGGTGGCGGTGTCGGCCGGTGCGAGGTCCTCGGCAACCAGAATAAACGGGGAATCAGAATAAGGAATGCCGGGGGCCGGGACGCCGCGCAGCTCGGCGACGATGCGCCCGCGCACGTCGAGTACATCAGTTGCTCGCTCGGCCATGTAGCCCCCGAGGTTGTGCAGCATCTCGGCCACCGACGCCGCTGCGTCCCAAATGGCCCGCTCCGGCGAGGCGCCGTTATTGATGAGCTTGACGGCGCCCTTGACCAGCATCGGGTCGTTCGCCATCAGAGCTGTCGCCTCCAGCACCTCCCGGCCGGTACCCGAGGCACTGGCCGAGCGTGCCGTGAGGTCGGTCTGCACGGCTTTCGCTGCGGTGCGCAGGGCAGCGGATGCCTCCTCCGACGACGTTCCTTCGGCTAGCTGCTCGCCCACGGCGGGTTCACGCACGGCTGTCGGCATCAGGAGAACAGGGCCTATGATGCGGCCGGGACTGACTCCGACTCCGACGAAGGAGCGGCCGCTTCCGGTCTCGCCTGCAGGTGCCCGACTCGCATCGGCACTGTTGGAAAGCGTCTGCACGATCGTCCTCGATTTCTTCATCCCCAGCATTTCGCTGGTGTCGCTGTACTGCGGTACCGCGTGTCGCTATGGTCGGGTAGTTCGGGCAGGTGTTGCTGGTCAGATCAGGCGTTGACCAGGGCGGCTGGAGCGGCCTCAACCGGGCGCTTCCGCACGGCATAACGCTTGAGCCCAACAACTGCGAACGCCGATATAACAGTACCGATCACAATGGCGAGCACGAACAAAAGAAAGTTGTCGATGGCGAAGAACACGAACATTCCGCCGTGCGGCGCCTTGCTCGTGATGTTCCAGGCCATTGACAGGCCACCGGTCACGGCGGCGCCGAGCATGGCCGCAGGGATCACCCGGAACACGTCGGCGGCGGCGAACGGAATGGCACCCTCGGAGATGAACGAGGCACCGAGCAGCCACGCCGCCTTGCCGTTCTCGCGCTCAGTCACGCTGAACAGATTCCTGTCGAGCACGGTGGCGAGGGCCATCGCGAGCGGCGGCACCATGCCGGCGGCCATGACCGCGGCCATGATCTGCCACGGCGCCGGGTCGGCAAGGGTTGCAGTGCCAAGGCCGGCGACGGCGAAAGCGTAAGCGACCTTGTTGACCGGACCGCCGAGGTCGAAGGCCATCATGAGGCCGAGGATGGCACCGAGCAGAATTGCCGCACCGCCGGAGAGTCCGTTGAGGAAGTCACTCAGGCTGGACGTGAGCAGCGCGATGGGCCCGCCGAGAACGATGAACATCAAACCGGAGGCGACGATCGACGCGACAAGGGGAATGATCACGACGGGCATCAGACTACGCAGCCAGCGCGGAACGCGCAGCTTGCCGATACTCGCGGCCACGACGCCAGCGAGCAGGCCGCCGACGATGCCGCCGAGGAAACCGGCGTCCATGAACAAAGCGACCGCTCCGGCGACGAAACCGGGAGCGATACCGGGGCGGTCAGCGATCGCGAAGGCGATGTAGCCGGCGAGTACCGGAACAAGGAAGTTCATCGACAAGTTGCCGATCTTGAAGAAGACCGCACCAAGGTAGGTAAGCATGCCGCCGTCGGGCAGGTTGAACAGGCTATTCTCCAGAACGGCCTTATCGGCCACATCGGTGATCTGATACCCCCCGAGCAGGAAGCCCAGGGCCATGAGCAGACCTCCGCCGGCGACGAATGGAATCATGTAGCTGACACCGGTAAGCAGCGCACGCTTGAGCTTCTGCCCGAAGTGCTCGCTCTTTTCTTCGGATGCTCCGCCAATGTCGACGGTTCCGTTGACGCGACGGGCATTCGGGTTGAGTGCAGCCGCAAGGGCCTCCTCGATCAAACGGCCGGGCTCGTCGATTCCGCGCTTGACCGGGGAGTTGATGACGGGCAGACCAGCGAAACGTTCCCGGCCGCGCACGTCGACGTCGACGGCGAAGATGACGGCTTCGGCCCTAGCAATGACGGCGGGATCGAGCGGGGTGAGGCCGGCCGAACCCTGGGTTTCCACCTGCAGATCGACACCAGCGGCCTTCGCAGCGGCCACCAGGGAGTCGGCGGCCATGTAGGTGTGCGCGATGCCGGTGGGGCAAGCCGTGACGGCGACGATACGCTTCATGCCGCTCGCCGCTGCACCGGTACCGGCATTGGCGTTGTCACCGGTCTGGGCACCAGCGGCTACCGGTACCGGGGCGACCACGTTGTTGACGAGGTCGACGATCTGCTCCGCGGTCGACGCGTCCCGCAGGGCGGCAGTGAAGTCCTTCTTCATGAGCGAGCGGGCCAGTTTGGCCAAAATCTTCAGGTGTTCCTGGTCGGCACCCTCCGGCGCCGCGATGAGAAAGACCAGGTCGGCCGGGCCGTCCTTGGAGCCGAAATCAACCGGGGACGACAGGCGGGCCAGCGCGAGCGTGGGCTCCAGCACGGCCGAGGAGCGGCAGTGCGGGATGGCGAGCCCACCAGGGATGCCGGTGGCTGTTTTCGTTTCGCGGGCGAGGGCATCCGCATAGAGGGCCTCGATTTCGGTGGCGCGACCCGAGGCGACGACGAGCTTGGCCAGCTGTCGAATGACGTCCTTCGGCTCGGTACCGAGATGGGTATTCAGAGCAACAAGCTCCGGGGTAATCAGTGCACTCACTGGTCATCCTCCTTTGGATGTGTGGCCAGGACCGGCCGAGGGACCGATTCTGGGGCAAGGTCCGTCACGGTGACGGCTCTGGGGTTGGTTTGGTGCAGGGCAGGAACAGTGGAACCAGGTAGGGAAGCTGCCGCAGCACCGTGGGCAGCGGCCTGGCGCAGGCAATCGACAGCACTCGCACCGAGGTTGCTTTGCAGCAGGTAGCCGGCCAGGGCCGAGTCGCCGGCGCCGACGGTACTCACGGCACGCATCGGGGGAGTCGTGGCAAGCCAGCTTCCGTTTGCGGTGACCAGAACGGCGCCCCTGGCTCCGAGAGTGGCCAGCACGGCGCCGACACCCCCGGCGATGAGAATGCGCGCTGCGTCGACGACGAGGTCGGTGTTCGCCTCGAGCGTGTCACCGTCGAACAGTCCGCTCAGCTCGGCGAGTTCTTCGCCGTTGGGCTTGAGCAGATCGGGGTGGGCCAATGCGGCGGCGGCGAGTGGTCCGCCCGAGGAGTCCACGGCGACCTTCGGCGCGCGGCTACCGAGTCGGGCGCGTACCTCACGAATGATCTGGGCATAGAAATCGTCGGGCACGCCGGGCGGCACCGAACCGGCCAGGACGAGCCAGCTGGCACCGACCGACTGCTCCAGTACGAGGTCGATGAGGGCACGCTGTTGTTGAAGGCTCAGGGCTGGGCCGGGTTCATTGACCTTGGTCGTCGTGCCGTCGGGTTCGGTGATCGCGACGTTGCTGCGAAGCGGTGCGTCGATCGGCAGGCCGACGTGCGGTACCCCGTGGTTGGCGAGGGCCAGGAGCACCGGGTCGTCGGGATCACCCGGCAGAATGGCCAGGCTTGCGATGCCACTGGCTTCGAGGGCCCGGCAGATGTTGACCCCTTTGCCGCCGGGCTCGCCGTGGGCGGCGAGGGCTCGCTGCACCTCGCCGCGCGCCAGCGGGCCGGCCAGCTCGATGGTGCGATCGAAGCTGGGGTTGGGGGTCAGGGTGACGATCATGCGATCACCACGTCAACGTCGGCCGCGGCAAGGGCGGCGGCGAGATCGACGGATGGCGCAGCATCCGTCACGAGGGTGTCGATCGCTGCGAGCGCGGCAAAGCAGACCAGCGTCTCCTGATCGAGCTTGCTGGAGTCGGCGAGCACGACGACGCGGCGGGCTGACCGCACGATGGCCGATTTGACAGCCGCTTCGACCGAGTCAGGGGTGCTGAGGCCGAAGGTGGCGCTGATGCCGTTGGCGCCGATGAAGGCGATGTCGGGGCGGAGCGCCCCGAGCTGGGCGACGGCGCCGGCGCCGACGATGGCGCTGGTCAGGCCGCGTACACGCCCGCCGAGAATGTCCAGTTGGATGGCCTCGTTGCGGGAGAGCTTGGCGGCGATCGGCACCGCATTCGTGATCACGAGCAACTGATCTCCGGCAACCGCGGGCGTGAAGCCGCTCAGACGGTCAGCCAGACGCTCCGTGGTGCTGCCGGCGTCGAGCACGATCGAACCGGTGCGGCTGGTGGGGATCATGCGCATCGCGGCGTCGGCAATGCGCGACTTCTCGTCGAGGCGCTGCGTTTGCCGTTCATCGAGGCTGGGCTCAGACAGGCTCAGGCGGTCGATGGCGACGGCACCGCCGTGCACGCGACGCAGGTGGCGGGCGGCCTCGAGGGTGTCGAGGTCGCGGCGCACGGTCTCGGCAGTGATGGCGAAACGCGCGGCAAGGTCGGTCACGGTGACTCGACCCTCGCTTGCCACGAGCGCGGCGATCACGAGTTGACGTTCTTCGGCGAACACGATGCCTCCGGGGCGGTGAGTGAGGTGAGTCACGAAGTTGGTTTCATCGACTTTAGCTGTGTTTGTTTTTGTTTGTCAAAAAAAAGAAGACAAACGAAGAACCAACGCTGTCGGTCGGCGCTGTCGGTGGGCCCCGCTAGCGTAAACAGCATGAAGATTCTGCATACCTCGGACTGGCACATCGGGCGCACCTTCCACACCCATTCCACGCTCGAGCACCTGGGACTCGCGCTGGATGCTCTCGTGGCGGTGGTGGCGGAACGCGCTGTCGACGTGGTGGTGGTGGCGGGGGATGTGTTCGATTCCGCGATGCCCTCAAAAGAGAGCTATGCGCTACTGACCGACACATTGCGGCGGTTGAAGGAGTCCGGGGCGTCCGTTGTCATGACGAGCGGAAATCATGACTCGGCTACTCGGCTCGGCTTTCAGTCCGAGTGGGCGGCACTGGCCGGCATCCACGTGATAACCCGGCCCGAGCAATACACCTCGCCCGTCACCATCACCGACGAGCATGGCCCGGTGCATTTTTACGGCATCCCGTATCTGGAGCCCGCACTCATTCGCCACCGGCATCCTGATGTGGTCATGAAAACGCACGAACAGGTTCTCAATTTCGCCATGACCCGTATTCGCAACGACCTGGCGCTGCGCCGCCGCACTGAGTGCGGCGGCCGCAGCGTCGTACTCTCGCACTGCTTTGCAGCCGGCGTCGCCTCGGCCTCCGAGTCGAGCGATGTGGAGCGCGACATCACCGCCGGCGGACTCGACGTCGTACCGCTTCGGGTTTTCGACGGTTGCGACTACGTCGCCCTCGGCCACATTCACGGGCGGGCTACCCTCACCCCACGGGTGCGCTACTCCGGCGCGCCGCTGCACTACTCCTTCGCCGAGGCCAGCAAGCCGCGCGGCGCCTGGCTGGTCGAACTCGTAGCCGATGGCCTCGGCCCGATCGAGTGGGTCGACCTGCCCGTTCCGCGCCGGCTCGCGGTTCTCACCGGTGAACTCGCTGATCTGCTCGCTGACGAGGCATACGCCGACAACGAGGGCGACTGGGTGAAAGCCATCATCACCGACCAGGTGCGGCCGCTCGACGCCATGCGCGCACTTCACTCCCGATTTGCGCACGCGGTTGCGCTCGAACACCAGCCCGCGATCACGGTCGAAGCGGATGGCTCGACCTACGCCGAGCGCATTCGCGCGGCCACCGGCGACCCCGAGATCGTGGCGGGTTTTCTGTCGTTCGTGCGAAACGGGGTCGGGCCCAGCGAATTTGAACGAGCGCTGGTTGCAGAACTGCTTGCTGAGCAGAATGCCACGGAGGTCAACGCATGAAGATCAAACGATTGCGTCTGGCCGGGTTCGGACCGTTCAAGAACGAACAGGTTGTCGATTTTGAACGCTTTGATGCCGACGGAATTTTTCTCATAACCGGCAAAACCGGCGCCGGTAAATCCAGTATCCTCGACGCCATCTGTTTCGCTCTGTATGACAAGGTGCCGCGGTTTCCCGACGGAAAGCAGCCGTTGCGCAGCGACTACTGCGAGCCCGATGATCCCACCTTTGTCGAACTCGACTTCAGCCTGCGCGGACGTGATTACCGTCTGGTGCGCAGCCCGGAGTACGAGCGAGCTAAGAAGAAGGGCACCGGAACCACCACCGCAGCAGCCACTGCTGTGCTTTATATTTTGCACGGCACCGAATGGCGGGCAACTGCGGCCAAGGTACAAGCCGTCGGCCTTGAACTGAGCGCGATCCTGCCCTTGAAGGCTGACCAATTTCTTCAGGTGATCCTGCTCGCCCAAAACCGGTTCCAATACTTTCTGCTGGCCAAAACCGATGAACGGCGCGCTGTGCTGCGCAGCCTGTTCGGGACCACCCGGTTCGAACAACTGGAAGCCGCGCTCGTGCTGCGCCGCAAATCACTCGACGATCGGCTCGCCGACGTGCAGCGTGATGTCGCACAACAGACCACCGCTGCCATGCACCAGCTTCGGCTTTTGGAAGCACCAGTCGCGCCGGACCTCGGCTGGTTTAGCGACGCTCTGGCTGGCCTGAATAGTGCCGTTGGCATCGCCTCGGCGGAGGCGACCGGTGCGGCCGCTCGGCTGTCTACTGCAACCGAGAAACATAGCGCGGCAACGGAGACCCAGCGACGTCAGGCTCGCCGCGTTCTGGCTGACACCGCTCTCGCCGCCCTCGACGGCTGCCACTTCGGGGTCGAGGCACAACGCGGCACGCTGCTGCGCGCGGCCCGTGCGGCACGGGTCTGGCCGCAGATTCGGAGCAGCCGGACCGCGACTGCTGAATGGCAGACAGCCCTGGCCGATGTAGGCATGGCCAGGACCGCTTGGTTACCCTTCGGCGACAGCGGCACCAGTGACAGCGGCACCAGTGACAGCGGTACCAGTGAAGGCGCCGCCAGTGACAGCGCTGGCCCTTCGCAGCGGGCGCTTCGTTCAATCATGGATGCCCTCGTGGGGCGGCTTGGAGCGCTCGCGGAGGTGCTTGCGGAAGAAAAACAGCTTCCCGCCCTGAACCGAGAGATCACGGCCTTGTTCGACGCGCTGGTCGGTCACGCCGATGGCCTGGCGCGTGCCCAGCAGCGAATCGATGAGCTGCCCCAGCAGATAGATTTCATCGGCGAGCAACTCGCGGCGACGACGCTCGCCGCAGCCGGGGAGTCAGACGCTGCCGAGGCTGTACGCCGGGCCGAAATCGGCTTCGCGGCCGCCGAAGACGTGGTGGCGTTGTTGAGGGAGTTGGCGGGGGCTGGCACGCAACTACTGGATCGAAGTCGTGACAACGCGGCGGCCGCCGTGGACTACGAGGCGCTCGTGACCCGCCGGTTCGCTGGGCAGGCGTCTGAACTAGCCAGCCGTCTCGTCGAAGGTGCTCCGTGCGCGGTGTGCGGGGCTATCGAACACCCTGCTCCGGCAGCGCCGGAGGGCGAGCTAGTCACTGCAGCCGACCTCAGCGCGGCCCGCGAGCACATGCAGGGCAGCCAGCAGGAACTGGCCGATGCCCAGGAGACCGCGACCTCGCTGACGAATCGTCTCGGTCAGGCGCAGGCGCTGGCCGGGCAGCGAAGCGTCGGTGAGCTGCAAGCCGAGTGCTGTGCCGCCCGTGCCCGGTTGGCTACTGCGCAGACGGCCTCCCGCCTGATCGGCGGGCTTCGGCAGGAACAGGCCGACCTTCGGGAGTCCCAGACCACTGCCCAGACCGCACTGTCAGGCCTCCGCGCGGCACGCGATACGGCGGCCGACATCCACAGTGAGCGGTCTGGGCAGCGCGACCTGCTCCTGGCTCGCGTGGGCGCGCAGCGTGGTGGAAGCGGTACCGTGACCGATCAGGTACGCGCACTGCAGCAGGAGCTGGACTGTGCGCGCACACTCGACGACGCCCTCGTAGTCAGCCAGCAACGCGCCGACGCCCGCGATGCGGCCACTCTCGACCTCGCGAACCGGCTGGCGGAGGAAGCCTTCGACGATGAGGGAACGGCTGTCGGGGCGAGGCTTGACGAGGGCCAGGTCATCCAACTGGCCAACGTCGTGCGGTCCTATGACGACCAACGTGCGGCGGCCCTGGCGGCTGTGGCCGATCCTGAGCTGGTCGATCTTCCGTCAGCTCCGATCGATCTCGAGCCGTCCCTGCGAGCCTTCGATGCCGCGAGCGCCGCGCGCGATGACGCTGTGAGCTCGCACAGCTCACTCGCTGAACGTGCCGGCCAGCTGCAAGCGATCGTGCGGGAAGTTACGACGCGATTTGCGGCATCCGCTAGCCTGATAGATGAGCATTCTCAGGTGCGTCAGCTGGCTGACGTTATGCAGGGCGACGAACCGAACACGAAACGGATGCGGCTGGAGACCTATGTCCTGGCCGCCCAGCTGGAAGAAATCGTGGGGGCAGCGAACCTGAGGCTGCGCACGATGACAAGCGGACGCTACAGCCTCGAACACGATGACTCGCGCGTGAAGGGTGGCGCGCGGTCTGGTCTGGGGTTGGCGATCCGTGATGAGTTCACTGGTCGCGCCCGGCCAACGCATTCTCTGTCCGGTGGCGAGACATTCCTGGCTTCCCTTGCACTCGCGCTCGGACTAGCCGAGGTGGTGACCGGGCAAGCGGGTGGTATCACCCTCGATACCCTGTTTGTCGACGAGGGCTTCGGCTCGCTCGACAGCGAGACCCTCGAAACTGCCATGAGCACCCTTGACACCCTTCGCGCCGGCGGACGCACGATCGGACTGATCAGCCACGTCGACTCAATGAAAGAGCAGATTCCGGCGACGCTGCGCATCTCGGTCACCGATCAGGGATACAGCCGAATTGAGGCTGACCTGCCCATCGAATGACTGGCCGGGGTCTCTCGCCCACCAAAGCGCCGCGCGGAGCCGCCGCGCTGACCCCATGAGGTTGGCTTCAGCTCTTGCCGATCCGCGGCGAGCCTGTCACGATCGGAGTGGTGCCGCAATGAAGCGAGCCGCGCCAGGGAGACCGAATGAAAAAGATTCTTTATATCGACCTCGACAACACCCTCGTCAACGTGCAATCGGGAATCGATCGACTCACCAACGCCGAGTATTCTCGCTACGAGAAAAGACTCGACGAAGTGCCCGGAATTTTCGCCCGCATGGAACCTATCAGCGGCGCCATCGACGCCTTCCACACTCTCGCCCGATCGTTCGACACGTATATTCTCTCGATGGCCCCGTGGGGCAACGCGAGTGCCTGGCAGCACAAGCTCGAGTGGGTGCAGGAGCACCTCGGGGCGGATGCCGGCGGACCGGCCTACAAGCGTCTCATTCTGTCGCACCACAAACATCTCAATCGCGGCGACTTCCTCGTCGACGACGGATCAGCCGTCGGTGCTGACGGGTTTGAGGGCGAACTGATCAAGTTTCTGACCCCACTGTTTCCCGACTGGAACACGGTGACGCGCTACCTGCTTGAGCGCGCCGACAACTCGCCGTACGCGGCTGCGCCGCGCCGGACCGGAAAGCGACCGGCGTTACAGGGCGGGGCCGCCTTTTCTCGATAGCCGCGACTGTTCCGCTATTCTCCAGCCGCATGACCGATCACAACCCGCGTGTGCAAATCCCGTATCGGAAAAGGTGGACTTGGTCCTTGAGTGTGCGCGCGCAGCGTTGTATTCTAAGAGTCGCTTAGACCAGTCCGATTGCCCTGCCGAACGGACTGGTCTTTTCTTGTCTGCCTCTGTCGGTCCCGACCGGCAATCACGTCTCGGCGCATAATACTGAGTCGTGATCTCTTGGCTAGGGGTTTACCCACATGTAAATCTGGGGTAATCTCACTTTCAGATAGGCATGGATCGGTCTCGGTGTTTTACCCGGACCGGTGCGGGCCACCAAGTGATCGGGTGAAGACGATGGTGGAACTGAAGAAGATGACGGAACTCAAGTCGGATTTCATTCCGATGGGCGAGGTGAGTGCCGATGAGCGCTCGAGAATGGCTTTCGGAAAAGCGGGTGTGCATCGCGATGACCGCTACGCCGTAGCAGTCAACGCCGAGGGTGAGATTCTGCTGACTCCGCTGGTGTCTATCCCGCGCCGTGAACTTCTGGTCTGGGACGACGAAGGCATCCGTGCCGCCCTGGTGCGCGGCCTTGAGCACAGCAGTAAGGACGAGACCACCGAGGGTGGCGACTTCACCCGATTCGCGGATGAGGAGCACGCGGTCGATGAGTCGGCCGCTCCCGTCGAGCCCAAGTCATGAGTTTTACGCTCCTCCTGACGCGGGAAGCGGCTTCGGGACTGTCTCTCCTGGAAACGAAGCCACAGCTGGTCGGACGACTCAAACGAGTGCGTACCGCTCTGGGTCGCCTGCAGTTGAACCCCGAGGACCCAGCGCTGCGCTCGCACAAGTACGTGTCGCTGGCCGGTAAGAAAGGTGAGGCCGTCTGGGACTCCTACATCGAGCATCGAACGCCGACAGCCGGTCGCATCTACTGGCACTACGGCCCCGGCCTTGACCGCATCACCGTGGTGATCATCACGCCGCACCCCTAGTTCTTCCCGTGCCGGCTGCTGGCCCTAGAAGGGGTGCAGCAGCCGGTGCAGAAACTGGCGGGTACGTTCCTGCTGTGGGCGCTGCAACAACTGTTTCGGCTCGCCATGCTCGACGATGATGCCACCGTCCACGAAGGCGATCTCGTGCGCGACCTCGCGGGCGAACTCGAGTTCATGTGTGACGATGACCATGCTCCAGCCTTCGTCGGCCAGCTCCTTGATCAGGCGCAGTATATCGCCGACGAGCTCCGGGTCGAGGGCCGAGGTCGGCTCGTCGAATAAGAGCAGCTGAGGGCGCAGCGCGAGGGCTCGCACAATGCCGACGCGCTGCTGCTGGCCGCCGGAGAGTTCGAACGGAAAGCTGCCCTGTTTGTCTGTCAGGCCGACCCGCGCCAGCAGGACCAGCGCCTCGGCCGTGACCTCAGCGAGCGGGCGGCGTTGCACGATGACCGGTCCTTCAATCACGTTCTGCAGCACGGTCTTATGCGGAAACAGGTTGTAGTGCTGAAAAACCATAGCCGACCGGTCGCGCAGGGCGCCGAGCTGTTTCGGCGAGGTCTTCGCGGCGAAGTCAATGGCCACCGACGCGGATGATCCAGCGCCCCGGCCGGTAGCGGAGCCGCTACCAACCCGGTCAGCAATCACTGAAGCGGCGACCTCGATGGTGCCCCCGTCGGGCAACTCCAGCCCGTTCAGGCAACGCAGAATGGTGGTCTTACCGGAGCCGGACGGCCCGATCAGGGCCAGCACCCGGCCGCGGCCCACGGTAAGGTCCACGGACTCCAGCACACTGTTGCTGCCGAAACTCTTCTGCAGGCCCCGCACGCGAAGTAGGGGGGCAGCATCCGTTTGGCCGTTTGTAACGAGGGGATCAGCGGGCGACATATCGGTCCAATCGCTTCTCAAGAAAACCCTGCCCGGTGGATAGCACCAAGCAGATAACCCAGTAGATGAGGGCAGCTTCGAGGTAGATCAGCATGAACTCGTTACTGAAGGATGCAATCTGCTGCGCCTCACGGAACAGGTCGGTGACCAGAATCAGCGAGGCGAGGGAGCTGTCTTTGACCAGGCTGATGAACGTGTTTGACAGCGGAGGCACCGAGACCCGAGCCGCCTGCGGCAGGATGATTCGGGTAAGAGCCCGATTGTGCGACATGCCGATCATATAGGCGGCCTCCCACTGGCCTTTCGGCACCGAGAGAATCGCGGCCCGGATGACCTCGGCGGCGTATCCGCCGACGTTGATCGAGAACGCCACGATAGCGCTCGGCCACGGGTCGATGAGCACGCCGATCGATGGCAGTCCGTAGAAGATCACGAACAGCTGCACGAGCAAGGGGGTGCCGCGCACAATCGAGATGTAGCCGCGAGCGATGGCCGACAACCAGCGCTTCGGCGATAAGCGCATGAGCGCGAGAACGAGTGCGAGCACGAGGCCGATCGCGAACGACGTCAGGGCAAGGGGAATCGTGCCCCGCACCGCGCCGTCCACCATTGGCCAGAACGAGCCGAAGAACAACTCCCAATCAGGCTGGATCATCGAATCGTCGGGTTACTGGCTGACGTCGGCGCCGAAGTACTCATCGGAGAGCTCGGCGAGCGTTCCATCGTTGCTGAGGGTTGCCAGAGCTTCGCTCACGGCGTCGGCCAGCGCGGTGCCGTCTTTTGCGAAAGCGAACGCACTCTCGGAGCGCTCCTCGGTCTCGGCCGCGATCTTCAGGTTGTCAGCGTCGTTGGTCTTCTGGTAGTCCAGAAAGGTCAGCTTGTCGTTGACCGTGGCATCCACTCGGCCCTGTTCGACCAGGGCGACCGACTGGGCCCAGCCCTCGATGTGCTGCACGTTCGCGCCGCTCTCGGTGGCTAGGGTGTCCCAGTTGCTGGACCGCGACTGCGCCGTGGTCAGGCCGTCGAGGCTCGCGAACGACGTGATCGACGTATTGTCGGCGAGAACCACGATGACACCGGGGGAGTAGGTATACGGCGTCGAGAACGCGTAAGCCTCCAGGCGCTCCGGGGTCATCGACACCTGGTTGGCGATGGTGTCCCAGCGACCGGCGGTGAGGCCCGCAAAAATGCCGTCCCACTGGGTTTCTTCAAACACGGCGTCAACGCCGAGCTCGGCGGCAACGGCGCGGGCCACCTCAACGTCGTAGCCGGTGAGTTCGCCGGAGCCGTCTTCGTGGAATGAGAACGGCCGGTAGGTGCCCTCGGTGCCGATCGTGAGGGTGCCAGAGTCGAGCACGCTGCTCAGCGAGTCGTCGGTGGCAGAAGTGTTATCGCCGTTCGAGGCGGAGCAGCCGGTGAGGGTGAGGGCAACGACACTGAGCAGGGCAGCCGGAATGAGTCTGAAATTCATGGAAAAATCGCCTAACAAACTAGGTGGAGGTCGTGTCGCCCCCGAATGGTGCGGAGGCCGCGGGTAGCGGCGCACCTAGCCTAACAAGGAGCCGCAAGCTCCAATTATTCCGGTTTAGCTTGATAATGACCTACGAGCGCAGGGCCAGGGCGAATGGCAGTACCGCCAAGACGCCGTGCTGTCGCAGCACGCGCGCAGCCACGGTCAGGGTCCACCGGCTGTCGGCGAGGTCGTCGATCAGCAGAATGGGCCGGCCGGTGAACGCAGCGAGCGCCTCACTCAGCTCGGCGCCAACAGTGAAGCGGTCCCACACGCTGGATAGCCGATAAGCGCTGTTGCCGCCCGGCTCCCCGGTGGGGCCTCCGTTCGCCCAGTCCAGGGCGCCGAGCAGCGGCAACCGACCGACGTCGGCCAATGACCGTGCCACCGAATCAATGAGAAGTGGATGCCGCCGCGACGGCATCGAGACGATGGCTGCCGGTCGCTCGGCCCACCCCCACTCGGCGAGCACGCGCACGCAGGCGGCCAGAATGGCCGGTGGGGCGGGGGCATCCGCTGCCCGGGGGTCGAACAGGTCACGCAGCGGACCACCCCAGCCGAGGTCGGTCAGGCGGGCCAGCGCGCGGCCGGGCTCGGACCGTTCGCCGAGCGCAATCTTGCCGGTGGCCGCGACGCCGAGGCTGCTCATGCCGGTCGGCCACTGCGCACGCACATCGATGGCGACGCCGACGCGATCGAGCGATTGCGTGGCCGTCGCCACGGCACCCTCGGCCACAGCACTCGAATACCAGGCGCCCCGGCAATTATCACAACGCCCGCAGGCCACCGCAGTCTCATCGTCGAGGGCGCGCTGCAGAAATTCCATGCGGCAGCCGGTGGTGCCTTCGAATTCGAGCATGGCCTGCTGCTCACCGAGCCGGGCGGCCGCTATGCGTTCGTAGCGCTCCCCGTCGTAGACCCAGGGCTGCCCGGTCGACTGCCAGCCGCCCTTGACCCGGTGCACCGCGCCGTCGACGTCGAGCACCTTGAGCAGCAGCTCAAGCGGAGTGCGCTTCAGGTCGACCCTGGCTTCGAGCGCCGGTGTGGACAGGGGAGCACCGGCGGCTTCGAGTGCGCCGACCACGGCGAGGGCCTTGGCCTGATTGGGCATCGAGGCGGTGGCGAAATAGTGCCAGATGGCCTCATCTTCGACGCCGGGCAGCAGCAATACGTCGGCCGAAGCGGTGGCACGGCCGGCGCGACCGACCTGTTGGTAGTAGGCAACGGGGGAGGACGGCGCGCCCAGATGCAACACGAAGCCGAGGTCTGGTTTGTCGAATCCCATTCCCAAAGCGCTCGTGGCGATAAGCGCTTTGACCTGGTTGCTCTTGAGTAACTCCTCGGATTGTTCGCGTTCGGCCGTGTCGGTCTGGCCGGTGTAGGCGCGCACCGCGTGACCCGCCTCGCGCAGCAGCCTGGCGGTGTCTTCGGCGGCCGCCACGGTAAGGGTGTAGATGATGCCGCTGCCCGGCAGTTCGGCGAGGTGGCTGAGCAGCCAGGCCAGCCGGGCGCGCGAATCGGGCAGGCGCAGCACACCCAGCCGCAGCGATGAGCGGGCGAGCGGGCCGCGAATGGTGACGACTTCAGCGGTTCCGGCGGTGGCGCCATGAAAGCCGGTGGCGACCATGCCAACCTGCTCCGCAACGTCCTGCACGACGCGGCTATTGGCGGTGGCCGTGGTGGCGAGCACGGGCACGCCGGTCGGCATTTGGGCGATCAGGTCGCGCAGGCGGCGGTAGTCCGGGCGAAAATCGTGACCCCAGTCGGAGATGCAGTGCGCCTCATCGACCACGAGCAGACCGACCCGAGCGATCAGGGCGGGCAGCTGCTCATCGCGAAAAGACGGATTGTTCAGTCGTTCGGGCGACACCAGCAAAACATCGACCTCGTCGGCGTCGAGCTTCTGAAGCACGTCGCTCCACTCGTGCGCGTTCGAGGAATTGATCGACACCGCCCGCACCCCGGCGCGGGCCGCAGCGGCGACCTGGTCACGCATCAGGGCGAGCAGCGGAGAGACCAGGATGGTCGGGCCCGCGCCCTGGCGTCGCAGCAGCAGGGTCGCCACAAAGTACACGGCCGATTTGCCCCACCCGGTGCGCTGCACCACGAGCGCGCGGCGACGGTGGTCGACCAGGGTTTCGATGGCCTCGAACTGTCCGTCATGCCAGGAGGCGTCGGCTCGCCCCACGAGGGTGCGCAGAATGGCCAGAGCGGATGCACGGGTGTCGGTCATCCTTCAAGGGTGCCAGATGCCACCGACATCCCTGTTTCATAGACCAGTGACACTGGTCGTGTACTTGGTACTTCCTGGGCGCATACCGGCGCGGGCTGGGCTGACAGTGCGTGTCGCGGGGCATTCGTCGCCTTCGAGCGGGATCGCTCACTAGGCTCGGTGGGTGAACGTGATTCAGGAGATCGAAACGCGGCTGCCGGAACAGGCCGTTGTCGGTTTTCGCCGACTCATCGGGCAGGCACGGGTGAAAGATTCGATCCTGCTGCAGGAGCGGGCCATGGCCCGCATGGTGGCCCCGGCGCAGTGGATTCTGACCCGGGTCGGGGCCGACGGCATCCGTTTGACCAAGGCAGGGCACCTGCCGCCGGCGGTCGTCCTTGAAGCATCGGCCGAGCTCGACTGGGGCTGGCCGATGAGCGTGAACCGCGAGGCGCACCTGCGTCCGTTGCAGGAACTGCGCGGCCACCTGCGCGACGTTGGGCTGCTGCGGGTCAGCAGGGGGATGCTCGTACTCACCGTCAAGGGCCGCGCCCTCGCACGATCTCCCCGCGAGCTCTGGTGGCACCTCGCCCGCACCATCCACCACAGCCGCACACCGGCCGTGAGTGACGCCACCCGTCTGCTGCTGTTGTTTGTCGCGACCCGCAGCCTGGCCCGCCGCGAAGACTACCTCACGACCCTGGCGCGCGCGCTCGGTTCGCTCGGCTGGGTGCAGTCCGACGGCCAGGAACCCACGACGCAGTCGGTCTGGCACCTCGTCGACACGAAGTGGCACCTGCTCGACCGGCTCGGCGTGTTCGAACAGACCGAGGCCTGGCACGGCGACCGCGGCACGGTCACCGTCGGCGGTGCCGCCTTCGCGCGCGCTGCCCTGCAGGCCGACGCACCCGCCGAGTAGCAGCACGCCCCGCGGCATCCGCTGGCCCCGCCCGGGTGGTTGGATGGGTGGATGGACGCAACACTCGACTACATCGCCGATTTTTCCGCCTTTCTGCAAGCGTCACCCTCGTCATACCACGCCGCTGGAGAAGTGGCCCGGCGGCTGGATGCGGCCGGCTTCACCCGCCGGGATGAGTCGAAGAACTGGACGATCGACGACGCCGCTGGCTACTACGTCGTGCGCGATGGCGCCGTCATCGCCTGGTCAGAGCCGGTCGGTGCCGGGCCGACGACACCGTTTCGCATTCTCGGCGCCCACACCGACTCCCCGGGCTTCAAGCTCAAGCCCAAACCCACGATCGGATCCCACGGCTGGCTGCAGGCCGGAGTCGAGGTCTACGGCGGGCCGCTACAAAACTCCTGGCTGGACCGCGAACTCGAACTCGCCGGCCGGCTGGTCACACGTGACGGCACCGAACGCCTCGTGCGCACCGGGCCGTTCCTGCGCATTCCGCAGCTCGCGGTGCACCTCGACCGCGAGGTGAACAACGGCCTGACGCTCGACCGTCAGCGCCACCTCACGCCCGTCTTCGGCGTCGGCGAGGCATCCGAAGCTGACCTGGTCGCCGGCCTGGCCGGCCTGGCCGGCCTTCGGGCAGCGGATGTCGCCGGCTACGACATTCTCACCGCCGATACCAACCCGCCGACCACCTTCGGTCTCGGCGACAAACTGTTCGCCGCCGGCCGCCTCGACAATCTCTCGTCGGTCTATGCCGGCCTGCACGCACTCATCGCGACCAGCCACCTGGCAACGGGGGGTTCGATCAGCGTGCTCGCGGCCTTCGACCACGAAGAGCTCGGTTCGCAGTCCCGCTCCGGCGCGAGCGGTCCGCTGCTCGACGACATTCTCAGCCGCATCGGTCACGGCCTCGGCGCGACCGGGTCGGATCAGTTGCAGGCCTATGCCAAGTCGTGGTGCCTCTCCGCTGATGCCGGCCATGCAGTGCACCCGAACTATCCCGAGCGCCACGATCCGGCCAACCAGCCCATTCTCGGCGGCGGCCCCCTGCTCAAGATCAACGCCAACCAGCGCTACGCGACGGATGCCCACGGTGCCGCCCTCTGGGCCCGCACCTGCGCCCAGGCCAGCGTCGACTATCAGGAATTCGTCTCCAACAACACGGTTCCTTGCGGTTCGACCATCGGGCCGTTGACCGCGACCCGACTGGGCATTCGCGTGGTCGACGTCGGTGTGCCGCTATTGTCGATGCACTCGGCCCGGGAGCTGTGCCACGTCAACGATCCGCAAGCGCTCGCCGCGGCGACCGCCGCCTTCTTCACACCCGAAGAGTAGTAACACCAGGCCGGGCTGATCGGCCGGATCCGTCGCGGCCGCCGACTCGCACGCTGGGCTGGTACGTCGACGCGAAAGAAACGGTCACTGTACGGCAGGTTAGCCGCGTTCACCGGTTGCAGCGATGCGCGCGAGCCGCGCCCGGGCGGCATCCTCTGAGGTCGACGACGGGCCCAGCAGTGAGCGTACGACACCGAGGACCAGTCGGGTACTCCAAATCGTTGGCAACAGGGATCGTTTCAGGCCGAGCATGTCGCGATACTCGCGGGGGATCGACGCCACGGCACCGGCAAACATGATCCGGTAGAACGGCAGCATTCCGCGGCTGAGCGGCGGGTAGCGGATGAAGCGCACCGCTTCGGCCACGCGGGCGTCGCTCTTGAGCGTTCCGGCGCTGCGAAAAGCCTCCAGCTGCGCGGCCAGTTCGGCCGCTGAGTGTGGCGCATCCCGCACGCCGACGAGTTCGCCGGCGATCGCCCATTCGTCGACGTAGCGGTCGGCACCGCCGGGAATAGCCCCGCCCCAGAGAAGGTGGGATTGTAGAAAAGCATCGGTGAAGACAACGTGCACCCACGACAGAAGCTCGGGGTCATCAGCGGCATAGGGCCGTTCCTCGCCCCGCGCATCAAGATAGGTGCCGATCACACGGTCGTGAAAGTGCGCGACCCGTCCCGATTCCCGCTCGGCGACGACGGTGTCGGCGAAGGTCACCGTGATGAGCCACTGGATCGTGCCGGAGAGGCGGCCGAGCGGGTCTTCGTGATACCGCGACCAGTCGTGCACGCCGGCCATGGCGCCCGGATGCAGGGTCTGCATGAGCAGAGCGCGAATGCCGGCGACCATGGTCGCCATGCCGCCGTGCACGGTCCAGGCCGCGCTCCCCGGGCCGAAGAATCCGGGGTTGTCTCCCGTGGCGATCTGGTCGACCCATTTCGGCCGCCCGTCGCTGGTGCCCGAGAGGGTCACCAAAAGGTGTGAGCGCCAGCTGTCCGTGAATCTGCCCATCTTCGGATCGTAGCCCCGCCTCGCTGGACGCCCGCCGTATGCGGCTGCCAGGCTCGCGGGTCATTGTCGCGCACGACGAGCGGAGGCGTCAGCTGATTAGGTCTTGGGGGCGCGCCGTTCGCAACGGTTGAAAGGATGATCACATCGCTTTCTGCGACACGAAAGGCAGGTGCTGTACGCCGGTTCGCACTGACGCCCCCGCGTTTATTTGCTTGCTCGGCGCGGCACGCGCTGACACGCGACGTAGGCTAGTCAGGTGAGCAATCGATACCCAGCACGATGAACGCGTCCACGAAGGCGACTGACCTTGCACCCGGCTCGAACAGGAAAGTTATCGCTCTGGCCGTCGCCGGGGCCCTGGGTGGTTTTCTGTTCGGGTTCGACTCCTCAGTCATCAACGGGGCCGTCAACGCGGTGCAGGAGGAATTCGGGCTGAACGCCACCCTCACCGGGTTCGCCGTGGCTTGCGCGCTGCTTGGCGCGGCGGCCGGTGCGTTCTTCGGGGGCCGCTTCGCCGACCGCTATGGACGCATCCCCATGATGGTGCTCGGCGGCGTGGTGTTCCTGGTCAGCTCGATCGGCTCAGGATTCGCGTTTGGCGTCATCGACCTCATCATCTGGCGCATCATCGGCGGGCTCGGTATCGGTCTCGCGTCTGTCGTTGCACCGGCTTATATCGCAGAAATTTCACCCCGGCACATGCGCGGACGACTCGGCTCCCTCCAACAGCTTGCCATCACGCTCGGTATCTTCTCCGCGCTGCTCTCCGACGCCGTGTTCGCCGAGAGTGCGGGCGGAGCCGCTGGTGAGTTCTGGTTCGGGTTGGAGGCCTGGCGCTGGATGTTCCTCGTCGGTGCCGTGCCGGCCGTCGTCTATGGCGGGATCGCGTTCATCCTGCCGGAATCACCGCGTTTCCTTATTCTGAAAGACAAAGAAGCGGATGCCCGCGCCGTGTTCACCCGCCTCTGGCCGAGCGGGGATGTCGACCGGGAGATTCGCGACATGCGTCGTTCGATCGAGGTCGATGCGCGGTCGCAGAGGTCGGGGTCTCTGCGCGGCAGTACCTTTGGTCTCAAACCCATTGTCTGGGTCGGCATCATTTTGTCGGTGTTCCAGCAGTTCGTCGGTATCAACGTGATCTTCTACTACTCGACCACCCTGTGGAGCGCGGTGGGTTTCGAGGAATCGAACTCGCTGACCATCTCGGTGATCACCTCGGTGACCAACATTCTGGTCACCCTGGTCGCGATCGCCCTGGTCGACCGGATCGGCCGGCGACCGATCCTGTTGGCCGGCTCCATCGGCATGACGGTGTCGCTGGCAACGATGGCGGCGGCGTTCAGCCAGTCGGTAACGGTCGACGGCGCGCTCAGCCTGCCGGGTGCCTGGGCCCCGATTGCGCTCGTTGCGGCAAACCTGTTCGTGATCTCCTTCGGCGCGTCCTGGGGACCGGTGGTGTGGGTGCTTCTCGGGGAGATGTTCCCCAACTCGATTCGCGCCAAGGCCCTCGGGCTGGCCGCGGCCGCCCAATGGATCGCAAACTTCCTGATCACGGTCAGCTTTCCGCCGATGGCGGATGCTTCCCTGCCCATCACCTACGCCCTGTACGCCCTGTTCGCCGGACTATCCTTCTGGTTCGTGCTGCGCAAGGTGCCCGAAACCAACGGGATGTCGCTGGAAGAAGCAGACACCCTGCTACCCCCGAAGAACTCGGCGCGGAAGGCCGCATCCGCCAGCTAGGCATTTAAGCACTCACATCTAAACAGTGCGCAGCGATACCGACAAGCCCCCGAACGGGCTGTCGCGATGCGAGCGGTTTGTGGATAACTTCACAAGACAAGATTGTGGAGTGTGACCATGCCCGAACGTGGATACGCCGTTATAAGTTTGAAAACTACCGGACTGTTCCCGTATCAGCGGGATCGGGTCGTCGAGGTCGCTGTGGTGCACCTCGACGAGGGTGGTCGCATTGCTGCGAGCTGGCAAACCGTTGTGAACCCGGGGAGCAACGCCGGGGACGTGGCGAACCACGGCGTCAGCACGGCCGAACTCCTGCGCGCGCCGACCTTCGAACAGATTGCGCCGCGCCTGGTCGACCTGTTGCGTGGCCGGGTATTGGTGACGCACAACGCCCAGTTCGTCACCGGATTCCTCATGCGCGAGTTCGAACTGATTGGTTATGCTCCCGGCCGTGGACTCGAGGCCGTCTGCACGATGCACCTCGCCCGCACCTATCTGCCCGGGGCTGGTCGGCTGCTGGTCGATTGTTGTGCCGCCTACGACATCGAAATCGAGCGCGGACCGGGCGCCCTGATGGAGGCCGTGGCCTGCGCGAGCCTTCTCGCCGCCTACGTGCACGGTTCGCCCAGCGTCGCACCGTGGGTCAGCGCCCTCGACCGCGCCGAGCGATCCACCTGGCCGAGAATCACCGCTGCCACCGACGCAGAGTGGGTGCAGCGCGACCCGTCAATGCCCGACAACACTGCGGCGACGCCGAGTTTCCTGGCCAGGGCGGCCGTGAAACTCCCCGACTACACCGGCCCCGAAGAGCACCTCGACTACCTCGCCCTGCTTGATTTGTGCCTGCTCGATCATGTTCTCTCGGCTCAGAAAACACGTGAACTTCGAGTCTTGGCCGAATTTTGCGGCATCAGCGGTACGGACTGTACGGCGCTGCATCGCCGGTACTTTGAAGACCTCGTGCAGGTTGCCTGGTCGAACGGGGCTCTCAGCATCGCGGATTCCGCCGATCTGATCGCGGTCGCCCGCATGCTCGATATCGCTCCGGAGATCGTTGCTGCAGCACTGGCGGCACCGGCCTCGGTGGTACAGCTGCCGATCATTTCGATCGATACCGTGCTGCTGGAGCAGGGCGACATAGTTGTGCTGACCGGTGACATGGCCAGGGCCCGCTCCGACTGGGGGCGGGAGCTGGTCGCTCGGGGGCTGGCTCTGGGCACGGCGGTCACCCTGCGTACTCGCCTGCTCGTCGCCGCCGACCCCGCTTCGGTCACCGGCAAAACCGGTAAGGCCCGCGACTACGGCATTCCGATCGTGTCCGAATTCGGCCTGCGCTCTCTCATCGGAGTACGCTGACCGCGTCTATTTGTGGTGTGAGCCCTCGCCGGCCGACGATTTCTCTTCGACGTGGCCGAACCATCAGGCGGCGGGGCGATGACCAGGCTGCCCTCTCGCGAACGGATGCCTGTGCCGCGGCCGGCCGCTAAACTGACTCCACCAGACAGGCGTCGAACTCGACGGCTCGTTTGGCCACGGGGGCAACTGAATGAAGAAGAGCTACAAGGCGGCCGCGATTCTGCTGATCGTGCAGGGCGGACTGATGGAATTCGGCGTCTTCATCGGAGTCATTCCCCTGCTCCTGCTCGGGGTAGAACAGGGCATCATCTCGGAGCATTTTTCGTTCATCGTGCCGTACTTGCAGGAGAACCTCTATCTCATGATGGTGATGAGCGGAGTGTTCGGTGCCCTGCGACTGATCGGGGCGATCGGAATTCTCCGCGATCGCCTGTGGGGCGTGGCCCTGTCGGTCATCAACTGCGTCGTCACGATGGCGCTGATGATTTTTCTTCTTCCAGCAGGAATTCTCGATGGGATCTTTTCTGGAACAGCACTGATCCTGATTCTGACCGCCTATTTCGGAACCCGGACAATCTCCGGCGATGGTCGGCCGTCAGTTGTCATTCACGCGCCGGCGAGGGTTGAACAACACCGGTAACCGCACAGCTGGCCGACACTCTGGGGATAGAACTCGTCAAAGAGGCCGAGCCGTCGCTCCGGGAACTTTGCACGCGGGCGTTGGTGTCGGCGAGGCGCTGGCACTGGACGGTCAGTTCGCGGCGGCGTTCAGCGAGAGCAATCTCGAAGGCGTGCAGTTGTGCGGGGTCAAAGGGAGAAACGGTCCTGTTCCATGTTTCCACGGCTCAGATCTGGCCGCGCAGGTAGTCCTCGATCGTCACTCCGCGGGCTACAGCGCGCTGCACCAGGCGCCGGTGTTCCTCGGCGCTGAGCGAGAGCGTCACCCGGTGCAGCTCGCTCGTGCTGCGCGCGGCGTCGGGGCCGTGCGGGGCGGTGAGCTCGCGACGGTCCTCGCCGAAAGCGTCACCGAGGTCGTCGAACGAGAAAAGCTCGTCGTGTGGGTAGGCGGCGGCCCGCTCGGTGATTCGGTCCGCGGGAAGCGTGGGCGAGCCAGAGGTGCTCTGCCCGACGGATGCCGCAACTCGCGCCCGCACCGTTGGTTCGGCTACCGAAGCAGCCCCGCGAAAACCCGGCCCGGCCGGTGCCAGCCGGCCACGCTGGAAGGCCTCGGCCGCGCCGCGCGCACGCTCATCGGCGGCTTCGTTGAGTGGATGCCCGACGTGCCCCTTGACCCACTCGAACTTGTATCGGCGCCCAATGATGGCCTCGTCGATCTCTTTCAGCAGGTCAAGGTTCATAACCGGTTTGCCGTCACCCTTGCGCCAGCCCTTGGCCTTCCAGCCCTTCATCCACTTGGTCACCGAGTTGATCACGTACTGGCTGTCGCACAGCACCAGCAGGTCGTCATCGATGTGCGCGGTCGCGCGAAAAAGCTCGAGCACGGCTTTCAGCTCGCCCTGATTGTTCGTCGCGTGCTTCCAGCCGCCGGCCGCCCAGCAGGAGTCGTCGACGTACCACGCCCAGCCGGCTGGTCCGGGGTTTCCAAGGGCAGAACCGTCGGCGGCGGCGATGATCGTCATGTGCGGGCCTTTCAAACAGCGGATGCGCGGGCGCAGGTTGTCTAAGTCTGCCACCCTCGGCATCCGCTGCCCGTATCACCGGGTCCCAGCGCGGAATGTGTCCGTCAGGTAACAGCGCCCCAACAACCCCAAAACTCGGTGTGATCATCTGGTGATCGGAAGGTAACGGGTGTCACGGCTGCCGGAAACATGCGCTGACTAGCTTCGAAACAGGGAAGCCGCCTGGGCTGCCCGAACACCCTTTCACCGCCGCTTCACTTCCATTTTCCGAGGGAGATTTCGATGACATCCAGCACCGTTGAATCAGCATCAGGCACCACCGCACCCAGTACCGGTGCGGCGGTGTTGGTGCATCGTCCGGGTCGATGGATCGACAATTGGAACCCCGAGAATAAGAAACAGTGGGAGCAGGGCGGCAAAGTCATCGCCTCCCGCAACCTGAAATGGTCGATCTTCGCCGAGTTCCTCGGCTTCGTCATCTGGCAGCTGTGGAGCATCGTTGTCGTGTCGCTGCCGGCGGCAGGCTTCTCCTTCTCCACCACCGAGGTGTTCTGGCTCATTTCCATGCCGAGCCTCGTCGGCGCCACCCTGCGTTTTCCCTACACCTTCATGGTGCCCAAATTCGGTGGCCGCAACTGGACCATCATCTCGGCCGGACTGTTGCTGATCCCGTCGATCGCACTCGGCTTCTGCGTCGGCAACCCCGACACCCCGTTCGGCGTCATGCTGTTCGTCGCCGCCCTCGCCGGCTTCGGCGGCGGTAACTTCGCCAGCTCCATGTCGAACATCACTTTCTTCTACCCACAGAGCCAGATGGGCTACGCGCTCGGCCTCAACGCTGCCGGCGGCAACCTCGGCGCCTCCATAGCCCAGCTCATCGTACCGATCGTGATCACCCTCGGCGCCGTGGGAACCTTGAACATTAGCTTCGCCGGTTGGTTCTGGATCCCTTTCATCCTGGTTGCCATGTGGGGTGCCTGGATGTACGTGGACAACCTCACCAACACCAAGGCCGACTTCGCAGGATCGATCGCCGCGGTGAAAGAACCGCACTTCTGGATTCTCGCCGTGCTCTACATCGGTACCTTCGGCTCTTTCATCGGCTTCGCGAGCGTGTTCCCGAAGCTCATCGCCGACCAGTTCCCGGTGTACTCCACTTTCCAGGTGGCGTCGGCCTCGCTCTCCCTCGCCTTCATCGGCGCGCTCGTCGGGTCGCTGACCCGCCCGGCCGGCGGACGCCTAGCCGACCGCTTTGGCGGGGCATCCGTCACCGTCGCCGCCTTCGGCGTCATGGCGGTCGGAGCCCTCGCGGTCGTCGCGGTGCTTCCACTTGGCAACTTCTGGGCATTTCTCGGCAGCTTCCTGCTGATCTTCGTCGCCACTGGAATCGGCAACGGCTCGACGTACCGCATGATTCCCAGCGTATTCTCGGCGCGGAGCGGCGTGAAAGACGCCCACCAGAACTCGGGCGACGTGGGCACGCAGCGCAAAACTGCCGCTGCCCTCGGACTCATCTCGGCCGTCGGAGCCTACGGCGGATTCATCATCCCGCAGGTGCTCGGCTTCTCCAAGACCACCACCGGCGACTACTCGAGCGCGATCTACGCCTTCGCCATCGCTTACGTCGTCATGATGTGCGTCACCGCCTTCGTCTACCTGCGCCGTGGTTCGTCCGTGGCCGGCCAGAAGATCTAGGCGCCCGTTGACTGCCACCGCCACGCACTGCCCGTACTGCGCCCTGCAGTGCGCCATGGACCTCAGTCCCGTTGAAACGACGTCGTTTGAAGCGGATGCCGCCGCATCGGCCTCGCCGGCCGCCTCACTGACAGTTGCAGGCCGGGCGTTCCCGACCAACCGTGGGGGCTTGTGCAAGAAGGGTTGGACCTCCGCCGAACTGCTCGTGTCGCCGGATCGCATTCTGAAACCCCTGTTACGGCAGGCCGACGGCACCTTCGAGCCGGTATCCTGGAGCGACGCGCTCGACCTCGTCGCCGCGAAACTGCGCGAGACCCGGGCTGAGCACGGGGCTGACGCGGTCGGCGTGTTCGGCGGCGGCGGCCTGACCAACGAGAAGGCCTACCAGCTCGGCAAGTTCACCCGGGTGGCGCTTGGTTCCAGCCGGATCGACTACAACGGCCGGTTCTGCATGTCGAGCGCCGCCGCCGCCGGCAATCGGGCTTTCGGCCTCGACCGGGGACTGCCGTTTCAGGTTGACGAGCTCGACGCGGCCGATACCATCCTCATTCTTGGCTCCAACGTGGCGCAGACCATGCCGCCGTTTATCAGCCACCTCGAGGGCGCCCGCGCCGCCGGCGGCCTCGTGGTCGTCGACCCCCGCCGCACCGCGACCGCCCGGCTCACCGACGACGGTGCTGGCATGCACGTGCAGCCGACCCCGGGCAGTGACCTCGTGTTGCTACTCGGCCTGACCCACATCGTCATCGCCGAGAAACTCGCCGATCTCGACTACGTCGCCAATCGCACCACCGGATTCGACGCCCTGCGCCGCAGCGTGAGCCAGTGGTGGCCCACCCGGGTACAGGAACAGACCGGCGTTCCGGTTTGGCAGCTGCGGGAACTGGCCCGACGTCTCGCCGCTGCCGCCGCACGGGGAGCAGCGACCGGCAGCGGCACCTACATTCTCACCGGGCGCGGCGTCGAGCAGCACGCCGACGGCACCGATACGGCTAGCGCCGCCATCAATCTCAGCCTCGTGCTCGGCCTCGTCGGCACCACGCACTCCGGCTACGGCACCCTGACCGGCCAGGGCAACGGGCAGGGCGGTCGTGAACACGGCCAGAAATGCGACCAGCTGCCCGGCTACCGCAAGATCACCGATCCCGCCGCCCGCGCCCACGTCGCCGGGGTCTGGGGCGTCGACCCCGACAGCCTTCCGAGCGTCGGCCTGCCCGCGGTCGAGCTCCTCCGCGCGCTCGGCGAGCCGGGCGGCATTCGCTGCCTCCTCGTGCACGGCTCCAACGTGGTCGTCTCCGCGCCGAACGCCGACCGAGTGCGAGCTTCCTTGAAAACCCTCGATTTTCTGGTAGTGGCTGATTTTTTCTTCTCCGAAACGGCGGTGCTCGCCGATGTCGTGCTGCCGGTGACGCAGTGGGCCGAGGAGGAAGGCACGATGACTTCGCTCGAGGGGCGCGTCATCCGTCGTCGGCTGGCCGTGGAGGCGCCGGAGGGTGTGCGCAGCGAATTGTGGATCTGGCAGGAGCTCGCCCGGCGCCTCGACTCGGCGGGAAGCTTCAGCGCCGAGGCGAGCGAGGTGTTCGACGAACTCTGCCGGGCGTCGAAGGGCGGGCTCGCCGACTACTCCGGCCTCAGCTATGCCCTGCTGGATACCGAGGAACCGGCGTTTTGGCCCTACCCAATCGGGTCGACCGGAACGCCGCGACTGTTTCTTGACCGCTTTGCCCACCCCGACGGCCTGGCTCGCCTCGTAGTCGTCGAGGCACGACGGCTCGGCGCACCGGCCCAGCTCGGTGGCACCTTGACCCTCATCACCGGCCGCCTGCTCGAGCATTACCAGAGTGGCACCCAGACCCGGCGGGTGCGGGAGCTATCCGACGCCCAACCGGAGGCCCGACTGCAGCTCCACCCGGCCACAGCCGAGCAACTCGGAATCAGCGACGAGAGCTGGATAGAGGTCAGCAACTACCGCGGCACGGTGCGCTGCCGGGCCAAGGTGAGCACCGATATCCGCTTGGACACGATCTTTCTGCCGTTCCACTTTGCTGGTGACCAGAGTGCCAATCTGCTGACCGACGATGAGACAGATCCAGTGAGCGGCATGCCCGAATTCAAGAAGACGACCGTTCGAGTGCGTGCACTCGTGAAAGATGGCACCCATGTCTAAACCTCCCGAGCGCATCGTGCTCGTCGGCTACGGCCCGGTCGGGGCCCGCTTCGTCGAAGAACTCCTGCCCCTTGTGCGCCGGGGCGCAGCCACGTTGACCGTGATCGGGGCCGAAAACACCGATGCCTACAACCGCGTGCTGATCGCCGAGCACGCTGTCGGCCATATCGACCGTGACAGCCTCGAGATCACCGACACGCCAGCCGCCCGCGAGGCCGGAGTTCTCCTGCACCTCGGGGTGAGCGTCACGGCGATTTTGCGCAGCCGCTCTGCTGTAGCGCTCAGCGACGGCACCCTGCTGTCCTACGACCGGCTCGTGCTCGCCACCGGCGCCCGCGCCAACATTCCCACGCTCGACGGCATCGTCCGGGTGCGTCGTGACCGGCAGAAACCGGCAACGGATGCCGCTGCTCTCGATACCAGCGGCGCCGCACTTCCACGCGGGGTCACCGTGCTCCGTGACCTCGATGACGCCCAGCGGGTACTCGCGGCCGTGACCGCAGGCAAGCGCATCGTCGTGCTCGGCGCCGGCGTGCTCGGTATGGAGATCGCGCTCGCCGCGGCTACGGCCGGGGCGCAGACCCGCGTCGTTTACCACGGGGAAATTCCAATGGCCCGCAACCTCGACCGCGGCGGCGGCAGCGTACTGGCCCAGAGCGCCCGACGGGCGGGCGTAACCATGGTCAACCATTCCCGCGCCGAGAGCCTGCTCTTTCATCAGGATGACGACGGCGTAGACCGGTTCGACGCCGTGATCTGCGCCGACGGCAAGCAAATTCACGGAGACCTGTTGCTGCTCTCCTGCGGAGTCGGGGCTCGAACCGAGCTGGCACAGCTGGCCGGGCTGCCGGTTTCGACCGGAATCCTGGTTGATTCGAACTTGCAGAGCTGGGGCGATCCGCGTGTCTACGCGATCGGCGACTGCGCCCACGTGGCATCCGCCCGCCAGGCCGGCGAGTCGACGACGCTGCCAACCGGCGGCCCGAGCGGTCTGATCGGGCCCGGCTGGCGTCAGGCCGACTGGCTCGCTGAGCGGTTCAGCAACGAGGTGCTGGGCACGGGGGAGGTCCAGGCCTTGGTCGGTGCGGCGTCGGCCGTGGTGATGCTGAAAGCCGAGGACATCGACGTTGTGTCGGTCGGTAACACCGCAGCCGACCCGTGGGATCTTGGGGCCGACGGTCATGCCGCCGCGTGTAACGCAGCTCCGTTGTACGTGTCGCAGTGGGCTGACCCCGAACACGGCCGCTATGTGAAAATGGTCACCCGCGAGGGGTTTCTTACGGGCTTCGTCTGTGTCGGTATGCCGCGCACCGCCGCCGAGCTGACGCTACTGTTCGAGCGCGGCAGCGAATTACCGGCGGACCGGTCGGTGCTGCTGCGCTACGACGGGCCGGACTATGAGCCTTCGGTTGACGGCGCCTTCGACCCGGGCGCAACCGTGTGCTGGTGCAACGGCGTCACTGGGGGTGCCATTGCCGATGCGGTCGAAGCCGGCGACACGAGTGTCGCCTCTATCGGTGCGGCCACCCGAGCTGGCACCGGATGCGGCGGGTGCAAAATGCGCATCGGCGAGGTTCTCGAACGCCTCGCAACCGTCGGGTCGACGCCCTGACAGCGTGAATTCTGTCACCTTGCAGAGGGAAGATCTTACAGGCGAAGAAAATGATGAGATTTACCCGGTTTTATCTCCGGTGAGACCGTTACACTGCTGCACGACCGACTCACTAGAGGGAGAATTCGCATGCTGAGCAACCTGACCGGATGGCATTTCCTAATTATTCTCGTCGTGATCCTGCTCTTGTTCGGCGCACCGAAACTGCCGGGGCTCGCCCGCAGCCTCGGTCAGTCCATGAAGATTTTCAAGAGCGAGATCACCCCGGAACGCACCGACGACGGCACACCGGTTAGTTCGGCCGACAGCGCTCGCGTCGACAGTGCTCGCGCTGACAGTCCTCGCGCCGATCCGAGCGGCACGCCGAACCCGAAAGCCTAGGCAATCGTGGTGGTGGAGGGCGTGCGTACCGCGCCCGCCAAGAAAAAGATGTCGCTTGGGCAGCACCTGCTTGAACTGCGCAAGCGACTCTTTCTCGCCGCTGCGGGCATCCTCGTCGGTGCCATTGCCGGCTGGCTGCTTTCCGGCTTCGTCTGGGATGGTCTGCGCGAGCCGATCTACGCGATCGTGCGTGCTCAAAACCGCAACGCCCAGATCAATTACCCAGATATCACGAGCGCCTTTGACCTTAAACTACGCATCTCCTTCTACGTTGGACTGATCGTCTCGAGCCCGATGTGGCTCTATCAGATCTTTGCTTTTCTGATGCCCGGCCTGACACGCAAAGAGAAGCAGTACACCTTCGGGTTCTTTTTTTCGGCCGTACCGCTGTTTCTGATCGGGTGCGCGTCCGGCTGGTATGTGCTGCCGCACGTGGTTGAACTCATGACGAGTTTTGCGCCCCAGCAGGATGCCGCGCTGATTAACGCGGGAAACTACTTCGACTTCGTGCTCAAACTGATGATCGCCATCGGGATCGCGTTTGTACTGCCGGTATTTATTGTGTTGTTGAACTTTGCCGGGGTGGTCAGTGCCAGCTCTATTATCAAATCCTGGCGTCTGGCCATCCTGGTGATCGTTTTATTCACGGCCATTGCGACGCCGGCGGCCGACGTCGTGTCCATGTTCCTGCTCGCCGTGCCGATGGTGGTGCTCTATTTCGCCGCGTACGGAATTGCAGTGCTGCACGACCGCCGGGTCGCCCGCCGGGTGCCGCGAGTCGGCGCGGACGGCTTGCTGCTCTAACCGGCACTCGGTCCGACTCGGTGATGCCACCGAAACTGCACCCGGGTTCGGCGCGCTCAAAACAAATTCGGCACGGGCCCATGCACAAAAGTGAGGATTTTTCTTATCGTTTGATTACAGTTTTTGTCCACCCTCACACGAAATTGATTTGCGAGGGTACGTTACCGATGTTACTGAGGCACACCCGGCACGTTCACTTACCGTCAGGAGAACCAGGATGTTTGATCAGGGATTTATTACCAATGCCATCAATCGCAGCGCGGAGAATTCTTCGGATCGCCGAAACTTCCTTCGTGCGGCGGGCGTGGCTGGCTTCGGTGTCGGAGCAGCGGTGCTCGCTACCGGTGGCCCGGCAATGGCTGTCGACTCCGGCGGCCCGGCAGAGGCACCGAGCGACGCGGCCATTTTGAATTTTGCCCTCAACCTCGAATACCTCGAGGCCGAGTTCTACCTGCGGGCAACGACCGGCCGCGGGCTGCCCGACAGCATGACGACGGGAGCGGGCACGCGCGGCGGTGTGACCGGCGGCCGTATGGTGCACTTCAAGACCGCAATAATCAAGAAGTACGCTGATGAAATCGCCGCCGACGAGAAGGCCCACGTGGCTTTCCTGCGTTCCGCCCTGGGCAGCGCGAAGGTGTCTCGCCCGAAGATCAACCTCGACGCGAGCTTCACGGCTGCTGCCCTGGCGGCCGGCTTGGTCAAGCCGGGCCAGAAATTCGACGTGTACGCCAACGAGGCGAACTTCCTCTTTGGGGCGTTCATCTTCGAGGATGTCGGAGTCACCGCGTATAAGGGCGCCGCGCCGCTGATCACGAACAAGACATTCCTCGAAGCGGCCGCCGGGATTCTCGCGGTCGAGGCGTATCACGCCGGTGTCATCCGCAGCACGCTGTACGCGCTCGGCATCGCACTTCCCTCGGTGTACACGACCGCGCAGGCGATCTCCGATTTGCGCGACGCTGTCGATGGCCCGACGGATCTTGATCAGGGCATTGGCAACGCGTCGAAGGCGAACCTGGTTCCGA
The DNA here is from genome assembly GCF_004404025.1 of Cryobacterium serini. Taxonomy (NCBI): domain Bacteria; kingdom Bacillati; phylum Actinomycetota; class Actinomycetes; order Micrococcales; family Microbacteriaceae; genus Cryobacterium; species Cryobacterium serini. The sequence continues at coordinate 126,271 of NZ_SOHN01000007.1, read as the reverse complement.
CTGACGCCAACGGCCTGGTCTACAGCCGCAGTGCCGCCCAGGTGCTCAACATCGCCTACCTCAATGCGGCGCCGGTGAAGTCGGGCGGGTTCTTCCCGGCCGGTGTGAACGGTGTCATCAACACCAGTGGCGCCAACGGCTAGGGAACACCGGCGTCACCTGGCGCGGGAGTAACGTCGCTGCGCGGGAGTTGTACCTCCCGCGCGGAGGCGCAGCTCCCGCACTCCGCCGGGCGGGGGAGTGCGGGTCACACCCGAACTTCCCCGCCGCGGCGTAACCCCCGCGTATGGAGGTCCTGCCCGGCTCTTCTGCCCGGCTCTCCTGCGTGGCAGCACCTGAGCCCGGTGTGGTGCCTGCCCCCGAATATACGGGGTGGGCGCCGGATTGGTGGCGGAGCGCATGTTTCAGCCTTTGCCCAGCGGGTCACCCCGAGACAGACACCGAAATTTCGTGCAGTCCGGTGGCACCGTTGGGGGCGACATCGGCCGTGGCCGAGGTTTGCACGAGTCCGGCGGCATCCGTTGCCCGTACCGAGACGGTGTGGTCGCCGGCGCTCGCGTTGTCCCAGGTGTAGGCCCACTGTCGCCAGGTGTCGACCGAGATCGCGTCGGCGAGAGTGGCGTCCTGCCACGGGCCGTCATCGATCTGCACGGCGACCGCGCTGATCCCCACCTGCTGCGACCAGGCCACACCGGCAATGACGATCGACTCGGCGGATACCGAGGTTCCCTGGTGGGGCACATCGATGCGGGAGGAGAGCTTGACCGGTCCTTGGGCTGACCAACCGCGCGGAGTCCAGTAGCCCTGCTCCTGGTCAAACCGGGTGAGTTTGAGTTCGACGACCCATTTCGTCGCCGAGACGTAGCCGTACAGGCCGGGCACGACCATGCGCACCGGATAGCCGTGTTCGAGGGGGAGCGGTTCGCCGTTCATACCGACGGCGAGGATGGCGTTGCGGCCGTCGGTGAGCGCCTCGATCGGCGTGCCGGCGGTGAAGCCGTCCTGGCTGGTCGAGAGCACCATATCGGCATCGCGCGTGGGTTTCGCCCTTGCGAGCAGCTTGCGGATCGGGTAGCCCAGCCAGGTGGCGTTGCCGATCAGGTCGCCGCCGACGTAGTTCGACACGCAGGCCAGGGTGGTCGTGCTTTCTTCAAGCGGCAGGGCGAGCAGCTCGGCGAAGTCGATCTCGACCTCATTCTCGACCATGCCGGTGATCTTCAGTCGCCAGGTGGTCGGGTCGATGCGCGGCACGCTCAGGGCGGTATCGATGCGGTAAAAGTCGGCGTTCGGAGTGATCAGCGGGGTGATTCCGGCCACGTCGAGGCTCGCCCCGGCCGGAATGGCGGCGGCGCGAACGGATGGCCGAGGCAGCGTGAACAGCGCGCGCGCGGCATCCGCTGCCCGGGTGGCCGCGGCACTGAACTGTCCGCCGGCCAAGGCGAGCACGCCGATGCCCGCGGTGATTCCGGTATAGACGAGGAAGCGGCGACGGTCGGGGCCACTCCCTCCGGGGCGTGCCGGTACCTGGTCCGGTGGCGATGCCGTCGCGGCGTGCCCGGTGCGGCGATCGACCGGCAGCCTGGTCGTGAGAACGGTCAGCGCGATCGCCGCGACACCCATGGCAACGACGGCTGGGACTGCGTCGAGGGTCGAGGCGCTCGAACGGGACAGCGCCGCGAACAGGGCGATTGCGCCGATGACGACCACCAGCAGGCGGCCGAATGGTGGGCGCCGACTTTCGACAATGCCAGCGAGGCCGGCGGCCAGGAGCAGCACGAACACGATGGTCACGATCAGCACGATCTTGTCGGCTGTGCCGAACAGGCCGATAACGAGGTCTTTGACGGCGGCCGGAACGATGTCGATGACGAGGGCGCCGACCGTCAGTACCGGGCTCGCGCCCGGGGCGATCCAGGCCGCGGTCAGCTCGGCCACGCCGAGGCCGGCCAGGGCTGCGGCTACACCGGCGGCTGCCGGGCGCCAGAGTGCCTGCGCAGGGTGTGGCGTAGCAATCGCAGCGGTGTCAGGAGAGACGTAGACCATGTTGCCAGATTAGAACGGGCGGCTGTGATTACCCGCCGGTCGGCGGCCCCGGCGGGTTTCGTCAGACATCCGTCACATCTTGCGGCTCGGCGCGGTGGCTGATCCGGCAAATTGCCCCGGCCATCGAAACGGTCACCAAACTGGCCATCGAGAGTGCATAACTCCTGCAATTTGCAGGCGATGCCCCGCCCCGCCTCGACTTTTCGCGTCAAGACTTCAGGCGGCCGGTAAATTGCAGGAGTTATGCGCCAGGCCGGGCCGGTGGTCGACGAAATGGGACAGATGACGAGATCGGTAGCCAAAAAGTCGAGGGCAAGGTGCGAAGTAGTGCAGTCTTGAGGGACTATGTCTTTGCTTGCGCGCCTCGAAAATGAAACCGACCCCGACGTTCTCTTCGAGGCGTTCGAAGCCTGGGCGACCGAACAGGGGCTTTCCTTGTACCCGGCGCAGGAGGAAGCGGTCATCGAGATTGTCTCGGGGGCGAACCTCATCCTGAGCACACCAACCGGAACCGGCAAATCGCTCGTGGCCGTCGGAGCCCATTTCGCGGCGCTCTCGGCCGGTAAACGCAGCTTCTATACAGCGCCCATCAAGGCCCTCGTGAGTGAGAAGTTCTTCTCGCTGGTCGAGACCTTCGGGGCTGAGAACGTCGGCATGATGACCGGCGACTCGAGCGTCAACGCCGATGCCCCGATCATCTGCTGCACTGCCGAGATTCTCGCCAACCTCGCGCTGCGAAACGGCGAAGACACCGAGGTCGACCTCGTCGTGATGGATGAATTCCATTTCTACGGCGACCCGGAGCGCGGCTGGGCCTGGCAGGTTCCCCTGCTGCTGTTGCCGCGGGTGCAGTTCATTCTCATGTCAGCCACACTCGGCGACGTGAAATTCATCAGCGATGACCTGACCCGGCGTACCGGTCGGGCCACCGCAGTTGTCACCGGGGTCGAGCGCCCGGTTCCGCTCAGCTATTACTACGAGCAGACCCCGGTACACGAAACGGTCGAAGAACTGCTGCACACCGATAAAGCGCCGGTCTATATCGTGCACTTCTCCCAGGCGGCCGCCCTCGAACGCGCTCAGGCCCTCGCGAGCGCGAAGGTGGCCTCCCGGGAGCAGCGTGACGTTATTGCCGAGTTGATCGGCGAGTTTCGGTTCACCACCAGTTTCGGCAAAACCCTGTCCCGGCTCATCCGCATGGGAATCGGCGTGCACCATGCCGGCATGCTGCCGAAATACCGCCGCCTGGTGGAGCAGCTCGCCCAGCGCGGCTACCTGCGGGTAATCTGCGGCACTGACACCCTCGGCGTCGGCATCAACGTTCCCATTCGCACCGTGCTGTTCACGGCCCTCACCAAGTACGACGGCGTGAAAATGCGTCAGGTGAACGTGCGCGAGTTCCACCAGATTGCGGGCCGGGCCGGGCGGGCCGGCTACGACACTGCCGGCACCGTGGTGATTCAGGCGCCCGAGCACGAGAGTGACAATCTCAAGGCCATCGAGAAGGCCGGTGATGACCCGAAAAAGAAGCGCAAAATCGTGCGCAAGAAGGCGCCGGACGGCTTCGTGTCTTGGGGTGAACCCAGCTTTCGCCGACTCGTCGACGCCGAACCCGAAACCCTCTCGTCGAGCATGCAGATGACCGCGGCGATGCTCATCAACGTGATCGGACGCGGCGGCGATGCCTTCGCCCACGTGCACTCCCTCGTCTTCGACAACCACGAGCCGTGGAAGCGCCAGTTGGTGTTGGCCAGGCGGGCTCTCGGCATTTACAAGACCCTGCGCGAAGCCGGAATCGTAGAGCAGAGCGCGAGCGGCAGCATCCGTTTGACCGTCGACCTGCAGGCGAACTTTGCGCTGAACCAGCCGCTGTCGCCGTTTGCGCTGGCCGCCTTCGAGCTGCTCGACCCCGAAGCGCCCACCTACTCGCTCGACATGATTTCGATTCTGGAGTCGACCCTCGATGACCCGCGGCCGGTGCTTATGGGGCAGCAATTTGCCGCCCGCGGTGAGGCCGTGAATGCGATGAAGCGTGAGGGCATCGAATACGACGAGCGGATGGCGCTGCTCGAGGAGATCACGCACCCCAAGCCACTCGAAGAATTGCTGAACTACACCTTCGACACCTATAAGGCTTCCCAACCGTGGATCGCCGACTTCGAACTGAAGCCCAAATCCGTCGTGCGCGATATGTACGAGCGGGCCATGTCGTTTGGCGAGTTCATCGCGTTCTACAAGCTCGCCCGCAGCGAGGGCGTCGTGCTGCGCTACCTGTCGGACGCGTATCGGGCTGCCCGGCAGACCATTCCCGACGAGGCGAAGAACGAAGACCTGCTCGACCTGATCGAATGGCTCGGGGAGCTCGTCCGCCAGGTGGACTCGAGCCTGCTCGACGAGTGGGAAGAATTGCTGCACCCCGATCTCGCCGCGCACGAAGCGGAAGCCCACACGATTCTGCCCCCGCCACCGCGTCGACTCAGTACCAACGTACGAGCTTTTCGTATCCTGGTGCGCAACGAGCTGTTCCGCCGGGTGCAGCTCGCTGCGCTGGAGCACTACGACGAGCTGGGTGAACTCGACCGGGAGCACGGCTACTCCACCGATGTCTGGGCCGAGGCGATGGACGGCTACTTCGCCGAGCACGATGAGGTACTCACCGGCGGTAACGCGCGCAGTTCTGAGCTGCTCATTATCGAGGAGGGCGCAAAGGAGTGGACCGTGCGCCAGATTATCGACGACCCGGCCGGTGACCACGACTGGGGGATCAGCGCGAGCGTGAACCTCGCCGACTCCGATGACCTCGGCGCGGCGGTCGTGCGCGTGACCGGTGTCAATCGGTTGTAGCGCTGAGCGCCCGTCGAGATCGCGGCGCTACACGCCGGGTGCGTGGAGCGGGGCAGAGGCGTCGGCGGCCCACTCATTGAGGGAGCCGTCGTAGATGGAGACGTGCTCGTTGCCGGCGCGGATAAGAGCGAGGGCGCTGGCCGCTGCAGCGATGCCGCCACCGCAGTAGGTCACCAGGTGGCCCGATGCTCCATTTGCGGACGCCGCCACGGCTGGGGCGAGCGTTGCCTTGAGCCGGTCGCCGCGGAGGAACACATTCGTGGTGGGGTCGACGAGTGTGCCGGCCGGCAGGCTGATACTGCCCGGGATGTGTCCGACCCGCGGGCGTGACCCGGCCGTGCCGGCGAATTCCGCCGGCGGCGCGGAGCAGACGAGTGCGGCATCCATTGTGCCGGCGACGATCGACTCGACGAAGCTCTTGTCGACCCACAGCTCGGGACGCGGCGTTGCCGTGAAGCCATCGACGACCCGCGGTCGCGTGCCGCCGGTGGCGAACGGGCGGGTCTCGGCGTGCCACTTGGTGAGACCGCCATCGAGCACGGCGACATCGTCGTAGCCGAAGGCGCGGAACAGCCACCAGATGCGGGCAGCCCACTGTCCCACCACGGCGTCGTAGACGACGACCGTCGTACTGTTGTCGATGCCGACGGATGCCGCCGCCACCTCAAACAGATCGGCGCTCGGCCGGGAGAAATCGAATGCACCCGCCGGGTCGGAAAAGACATCGAAGAGGTCCGCGAACACGGCTCCGGGAATGTGCCCCTTGGTGAGATAGTCGTCCCGCCCACTGAGGTAGCGCGGCCCGGAATCTGAAGGTGCGAGCGCGAGCACTGTGGCGTCGAGAATGACGAGGTGGTCAGAGCCGAGGTGGTCGGCCAGCCACTGCGTGGAGACGATGGGAGACGAGGGAACGGGAGAACTCATGGACCAAGGCTAGCGGGGGCCGCCGACACGGGGCGGAATCGTGGCCGGGGCGAGTCATCCGGCGACATACGGCTACCGGGTCGTGGTCCAGTCCAGGTTGATGATCTGCTTGATGTAAATGTTCTCGCCGAGCCCGGGCACCGAGGGGTTCATGGTCAGCATCAGCTGTACCGGGATATTGAATCGTTGGGCGATGTCAAAGAAAGCGTCGCCCTCGACGACCGTGTAGGTGAGCAGGGCTCCCGCACCGTCAGCAGTTGTTGTGCCGCGGGCGCCCGGTGTGCTGCCCTGGTCAGCGGCGGGTCCCTGCGGCAGGGGCACGGGCTCCGCGTTGGGAACGAGGTCGGGCACCGTGGGGTTGGGAATGAGCGCCGGCTCCTCGGTGGGAACCGGCGTCGGTGTCGGCGTGGGACTCGGGGTGGGCGTCGGGGTCACGCTCGGCCTGATCGTGACGGTGACGGCCGGAGCAGGTTCGCCGGCACAGCCAGAAACCACCACGAGCAGGACAGCGGCAACGATGATGCCCCACGGGCGACGTACGAGTGAGCTGCGAATGGTTCAACCCTTCCTGATGAGACGCGCTGTGACCTTGTCTATGCACGCATTCAGCCAGCTTAGGGTGCACGAGTGGCAGCACCACTGCGTCGACTACCCCCGTTCGGGGTGGTGCGCTCAGCTGCGCTGACATTGCCCGCGAGCCGCCTTCGCAGGTTTCCGCGCAGAGACCGGTCAGCCCGGCGAGTACGGCACCGGGCGTTTCGTGGCCGAGACCGGTCGACCCCAGACCTCACAAGTGCGCAGCTGATGCGCCCCAACTCATTGAGACGCCGGCCCGGCGAGAACGGGAGCGAGGCGATTGTGAACGTGATGGTCGACACGTAGGGGTTGACGGCGGTGGAACCGATCGCGGCCGAGTAGTTGGAGCGGTAGGTGTCGGCCGGGACGTTCAGGTCGAAGGTCGGGGCGAGGGTGAAGGTGCCCTTGCCGAGAGTCGTGGTGTAGACCAGCGACTGGGCGACATTGCTGATGGTGACGGCCCCGACAGTCGGTGCCGCGTCGGATCCGGTGCCGGCGGTGATGGTGCCCGGCGTGATCACGAGGTTGGAGGCCGGCAGGGTGCGGGCGAATACCCACAAAACAAAAAACAGGCCGTCTCCCCGGGGGGAGACGGCCTGTTGACTACTGCGTGCGCCTAGTGCGTGCGGAAGCGCTGCACTATCGGGCAGTCGAAGGGGTCTCTCGCCGCCAGACCGACCTTGTTGAGGTAGGCGATGACGATGCCATAGCTCTCAAACACTCCGGTTTCGGTGTATTTCACGTCGTGGGAGAGACAGTATTCTTTGGCGATCTCCTGAGCCTTACGCAGGTGCGGGCGGGCCATGTTCGGAAACAGGTGGTGCTCGATCTGGTAGTTGAGACCGCCCATGTAGTGGTCAATGAAGGTGCCGCCGCGAATGTTGCGGCTGGTGAGCACCTGACGACGAAGAAAATCCACCCGGCTTTCAGCCGGAAGCTGCGGCATGCCCTTGTGATTAGGCGCGAAGGTTGCGCCCATGTAGACCCCGAAGACCGCCATTTGCACGCCCACAAATGCGAAGGCCATACCGAGCGGCAGGAAATAAAAGATCACGGCAAGGTACAGAGCGAGGCGCGTGACGAGCATCGTGATCTCGACCCAGCGCTCGTTGACCTTGTTCTTACCGAAGACGGTCTTGAAGCCCTGGACATGCAGGTTGATGCCTTCAAACATCAGCAGTGGGAAGAAGAAGTAGCCCTGCTTACGGGTGATGATGGCACCGAGTCGGCTGACTTTTTTGGCGTCTTCCTCACGAAAAACGATGAAGTCTGGTTCGATGTCAGGGTCCTTGCCGACGACGTTCGGCTGGGCGTGGTGACGACTGTGCTTTGTCATCCACCAGGCGTAGCTGATACCGACGAACAGGTTGGCGAGAACCCGGCCGGCTCGATCGTTGGCTTTGCCGGAGGTAAACACGGCACGGTGTGAGGCTTCATGGGCCAGGAAGGCGAATTGGGTAAAGATGAGGCCCAGCGCCGCGGCAATGATCAATTGGTACCAGGTGTCGCCAAGCAACACGAAACCAACGGCAGCGCCGAGGGTGGCAGCAACGAGAGTGGAGAAGACCAGCCAGTAGAAGCCGGTGCGTCGGCCAAGAAGACCGAGATTGCGCACGGTGTGCAGAAGGGCCGAGTATTCTGTTGTGGGATTTTTCGTATCTCCACCCGGCCGGGTCCTGATGATGCGGACCGAGGGTGCGGCTAGTGCTTCCGACATAAGGCCTTCCTGAGTCTAAGATTCTCAGCGTTCGGGACTTCTCAGCCGAAAAGTGAGCGGTTACTCGTGGAGCAGATAGCCGTCAGTCTACGTTCGCGAACTCCCCGTTCGCTCGCAATTCACACGTTTTTCTCAGTCATTATATGCCGAAAATGGAATGTATTTGACCGATCTATCGCCAACTTGGCATCCAAATGTGGAGTTGCCAAAACGCGAACGAAGTCTGCATTCCGGTCCATACCGGGAAGAAGAAAGCCGTGACCAGCAGCGTGACTCCAAGACCGACGGCCACCGCGGTAACGGTGCCGGCCCGCGGTTGGGGGTCATATTCCGGAACCTGCGAATGTGCTGAGTGCCTGCGTCGTGGTCGGGCCTGGTCGGGTATTCGCTGGAGGAGTAACCCGATGACAAAGGTAAGACCGAGCAGTAGGTATGGCTCGAAGGTGATCGTGTAGAACTGAAAGACCGTGCGGTTCAGATACATGAGCCACGGCAGATAGCCGGCCACCACGCCCATCAGAATGTAGCCGACCCGCCATTCGCGATATCGGGCGAGTCGGTAGACGAGATAGAACAGGGCCGCCGTGGCGGCCCACCAGATCAGCGGGTTGCCCACAGAGGTGATGGCCTCAGAGCAGCTCTGAAACTGGCAGCCGAATTCGGCCGCGTCGGAGCCGCGGTAGTACATGCTGGTCGGTCGAATCATGAAAAGCCAGGTCAATGGGTTCGCCTGGTACGGATGCGGTGTGGCCAGCCCCACATGGTAGGTATAGGCAGCAGCCTGATAGTGCCAAAAGCTTTGGAGCGTGTGCGGCACCCACGCCAATGGTCCGGTCCAGGCAGCCCCCACCCCGTCCGCCCAGTCGCGATAGTAGCCGCCACGTGTGACAAACCAGCCGGTCCAGGACAAGAGAAACGTGGCGCCGGCGATGGGAACGAGCAGGAGAAAGGTGGCGGGGGCCTGTTTGAGGATGGCAGCACTGAGCCAGAATGAGACGCCGTTTCGACGCCGGGCCAGGGCATCGACGACGACGAGGTAGATGCCGAACGCGGCAAGAAAATACAGGCCGGACCACTTCACCGAACTGGTCAGTCCAAAGGCGAGGCCAGCGGCGAGCAACCACGGTCGCCACCACAGCGCCGGACCCCAGCCGGGGTCGGTTTGACCCGCGAGCCGGGTCGCGAGATGCGTCGCATGCCACTGACGGTCCATCAACACGGCGCCAAAACCCAGCAGGGCGAAGAACATCACGAAATTATCGAGTAACGCCACGCGGCTCATGACGATGGCATGCCCATCGATGGCGAGCAGAAAACCGGCGATCAGGGCGAGCAGTCGTGACTGAAACAGTTTTTGCGCCACGAGCATGATGAGCACGACAGCGAGTACCCCCACCAGGACAGTCGACAGTCGCCAGCCCCAGGGGTTGCCAGGGCCAAGTAAATTCATGCCGAGTGCGATCAGCCACTTGCCGAGCGGCGGATGCACCACGAAGGACGGCTCCGACGTGTAGATGTCGGTCTGCCCGGCTTCAAACAGCGGGTTGGCGTCGGTCGGCCACGTGGATTCGTAGCCGTTGTTGAACAGGCTCCAGGCGTCCTTCACATAGAAGGTCTCGTCGAACACGAGCGCCTGAGGACGGCCGAGGTTCCACAAACGCAACGCGGCGGCCAGCAGTACTACAGCGAGGTAGCTGCCCCAGCGAACCCATCGACTAGTAGCGAGCACGTCACCATCGTACAGAGCGAGCGAAGAACGAATGTTCGGCTGTTGCTGCGAGAATTGCAGCATGATCATCCTTGCCGCCACCCCGATCGGAAATCTCGGCGACGCTTCCCGGCGCCTTATCGAAACCCTGAGTACCATCACCATCGTGGCGGCCGAAGACACCCGCGTCACCGTCCATCTGCTGAAAGCCCTCGGAATTGAGAACAGGCCCAAGCTCATCGCCCTGCACGACCACAACGAACGCGGCAAGGCAGCCGAACTCGTCGAACTGGCGCGCGATGTCGACATTTTGGTGCTCAGCGACGCCGGTATGCCCACCGTTTCCGATCCTGGCTTTCACTTAGTGGATGCCGCGGTCGCGGCTGGCGTTTTGGTCACGGCCCTGCCTGGACCCTCTGCTGTACTGACCGCCTTGGCCGTCTCGGGGCTTCCGACGGACCGATTCACCTTTGAGGGGTTTTTGCCGCGGAAGCACGGCGAGCGGGTCAAACTGCTGCGTGACCTCGCTGCCGAGCGTCGCACCATGGTGTTCTTTGAATCGCCCAACCGTCTTGCCGACTCCCTGACCGATCTGGCCGCAACCCTCGGCCCCGACCGCCGGGTCGTGGTCTGCCGGGAATTGACCAAGTTCTTCGAAGAGGTCAAGCGTGGCACGGCGAGTGAACTGGCCGAGTGGGCGGCTGCGGGCGTGCGCGGCGAAATCTGCATCGTCGTCGCGGGCGCCGAAGTGCGGGTACTGGACCTGGCCATGGGTGTTGCCGAGGTTCTCGACCTGGTGGCCGGCGGCATCCGTTTGAAAGACGCTGCAGCCGACGTGTCGGCCGCCAGCGGGCTCGGCAAGCGAGAACTTTACGAGCACGCCCTGCAGGCCAAGACTGGCGCGCCGCTGCCGAAACCCGACCGTTCGGCCTTTCCTCTGGGCTGATCCGACAACTCCGGGCGTAACCGGGCCAGACCCGCAAGCACTCGCCGCATAAGATGAACGCATGTCCGCAGGCTCTTTTTACATCACCACGCCCATTTTCTACGTGAATGATGTGCCGCACATCGGGCACGCCTACACCGAAGTCGCCGCCGACGTGCTCGCGCGCTGGCACCGGCAGTCGGGTCGAGACGCCTGGCTCCTCACCGGAACCGACGAGCACGGCCAGAAGATTCTGCGCACCGCCACCGCCAACGGCGTCACGCCGAAGGAATGGGCCGACCGTTTGGTGGAGACCGCGTGGAAGCCGCTGCTTCAGACCGTCAACATTGCGAACGACGACTTCATTCGCACGACCGATGAACGCCATGAGGTGAACGCGCAGAAGTTTCTGCAGCACCTGCACGACGAGGGCCATATCTACACCGGCGAGTACGAGGGCTACTACTGCGTCGGCTGCGAGGAATACAAGCAGACCAGTGACCTGGTCGATGGTACCGGCGAGTACACCGGACAGCTCGTCTGCGCGATCCACTCCAAACCGGTCGAACTGCTGCATGAGAAGAACTACTTCTTCAAGATGAGTGCTTTTGCCGACCGGCTGCTTGCACTCTACGAAGAGAATCCCAACTTTGTGCAACCGGAAGCGGCCCGCAATGAGGTTCTAGCGTTCGTCAAGCGCGGGCTCTCCGACCTGTCGATCTCCCGGTCGAGCTTTGACTGGGGCATCAAGGTGCCGTGGGACGAGTCGCACGTCGTCTATGTCTGGTTCGACGCGTTGCTAAACTACATCACCGCAGCCGGCTACGGCCAGAACGATGAGGAGTTCGCCAGCCGGTGGCCCGCCACCCACATCGTCGGCAAAGACATTCTGCGCTTTCACGCCGTAATCTGGCCGGCCATGCTCATGGCCGCCGGCATCGAGGTGCCTAAACAGGTCTTCGGGCACGGCTGGCTGCTGGTCGGCGGCGAGAAGATGAGCAAGTCCAAGCTGACCGGCATCGCCCCGAGCCAGATCACCGACACGTTCGGGTCCGACGCGTTTCGCTACTACTTCATGCGCGCGATCAGCTTCGGCCAGGACGGTTCGTTCAGCTGGGAGGATCTCTCGGCCCGGTACCAGTCCGAGCTGGCCAACGGCTTCGGCAACCTCGCCTCCCGCGTGATCGCCATGGTCGTGCGCTACTGTGACGGCGTCGTGCCCGCCGCTGGCGAGCTTTCGGCCGCCGACCTCGCGATCCAGGCCACCGAAAAGCGGGTGACGGATGCCGCTGGAGCCTTCATCGAGACCCTCGCCATCCACGACGCCCTGGCCAGCGTGTGGGAACTCGTCGACGAGCTCAACGGCTACATCACCCTGCAGGAGCCGTGGGCGCTTGCCAAGAACCCTGAAACGCGGGCGCGGCTGGAAACAGTGCTGCACACCGCCGTGCGCGGTCTCGGTACCCTCGCCGTGCTGCTTTCGCCGGTTATTCCCATCGCCACCGCCAAACTGTGGACCGCTCTCGGCGGCGACGGTGCCCTCGCCGACCAGCGCGTCGACCGGGCCTGGGACTGGGCAGGCGGAGCTCAGGTGAGCCCGCTCGAACCGCTGTTCCCGCGCATCGAATCGATCGTGGAGCCGACCGATGGCTAGCGACTCTCTTGCCGGGCTGGACGGAGGCGTCGACGGCTACGGCAGCGCCATTCGCCGCCGCGAGAACACCGCGCGCCGCGACCTGAGCTACCCACCCCTGCCGGAGCCGCTCACGGTACCCGTCTACGACAACCACACTCATCTCGAGATCGCCGACGGCGAGCATCCGCTTGACTATCGGGAACAGCTCGACCGGGCTTCGAGCGTTGGCGTGCGCGGCGTGATCCAGGTCGGCGGCGACGTCGAAACCTCACGCTGGTCGGCCGCGGCCGCCCTGATCGAGCCGCGCATGCTCGCCGCCGTTGCGATCCATCCCAACGAGGCGCCTGCTCTTGACGAAGCCGGCACCCTCGATGACGCTATCGCCGCGATCGACGCACTCGCCGGGCAGCCGCGCGTGGTCGCCGTCGGCGAGACCGGACTCGACTTCTTTCGTACTCCCGAAGCGGGCCGTGCCGCCCAGTTTCGCTCCTTTGAAGCTCATATTCGCATCGCCAAGGAGCACAACCTCGCGCTGCAGATTCACGACCGTGATGCCCACGAGGCCGTGATTGAAACGCTGCTCAAGGTCGGCGCCCCCGAACGAACCGTCTTTCACTGCTTCTCTGGCGACGCGGACATGGCCCGAATCTGTGCCGCGCAGGGCTGGTACATGTCCTTTGCCGGTAACGTCACGTTTAAAAACGCCGACAACCTGCGGGCCGCCCTGTCGGCCGCCCCGCGCAACCTGCTGCTGGTCGAAACGGATGCCCCGTTCCTCACCCCGCTGCCCTACCGCGGCCGCCCCAACGCGCCGTACCTGCTGCCCAACACGCTGCGCGGCATGGCCGCTCATCTCGAAACGGATGTCTCCCTGCTCTCTGCTCAAATCACCGCCAATACCCAGCTGGTCTACGGTCGCTGGGACGCGGAGCCCGTCACCGCGGCCCACGATGTTCAGCGCCCCGACCAAGCCCCGCGCGGAGGTCTTGCATGACCGACGCAACCGCTGACGCGGCGAAACCCGTCAAAACCCTTCTCGGCCCGGCCGAGATTCGCGACCTCGCCGAGATGCTCGGCGTCAATCCGACCAAGAAGCTCGGCCAGAACTTCGTTATCGACGGCAATACCGTGCGGCGCATCGTGAAGGTCGCCGCCGTGGCACCCGGTGATACCGTCGTCGAGGTCGGCCCCGGACTCGGTTCGCTCACGCTCGGCATGCTCGAGGTCGGCGCGAGCGTCGTCGCCGTCGAAATCGACGACCGTCTGGCCGAGCAGTTGCCATTGACTGTCGAACTCATGCAGCCGGGGGCGGAGCTCACTGTCATTCGCGCCGACGCCCTGAAGATCACCGAGCTGCCCGGCGACCCCACCCGGCTCGTGGCCAACCTGCCGTACAACGTCTCGGTACCGGTGCTGCTCTATCTGCTCGAACACTTCGCGTCGATCCGCGCCGGTGTCGTCATGGTGCAGGCCGAGGTCGGCGAACGTCTCGCCGCCCCGCCCGGCAACAAGATCTATGGAAGCCCGAGCGTCAAAGCCGCCTGGTATGGCTCCTTCCGCACCGCCGGCAAGGTAAGCCGGCAGGTATTCTGGCCGGTTCCCAACGTTGATTCGATCCTGATCGCCTTCGAACGTCGCACAAAACCGCTGGAATCCGAAGAACTGCGCCTCAAGACCTTCGCGCTCGTCGACGCGGCTTTTCAGCAGCGCCGCAAGATGCTGCGGCAATCCTTGTCGGTCATTCTCGGGGACTCGGCGGCGGCATCCGCTGTGATGAGCGCGGCGGGTATCGACCCGACGACGCGGGGGGAGCAGCTCACCGTTCATGACTTTCTCGCCATCGCCCGGGTCTGGCCCGAGAACTAGAAATCACTTCTATTTTTCTGGTGCAGTGTTTTCCAAGAGGCAGCGGACATCCGTCTCGCCGGCGCGCCAAAGTCCGGCTTAGGCCAACGACATTGCGCCGGCGCAGGCAGCACTGCAGGAGTGGCTGGTACTCGCCGCGTCGATAGCAGCGAAGCGGCTGGGCTAAGTTAAAAGCATGATGACGACCGCCGGCACCTCCGTTGTGCATGCACGGGCCCCCGGCAAAGTCAACGTTTTCCTCAAGGTCGGCGCCGTAATGGAAGACGGTTACCATGACCTCGCGACCGCCTACCAGGCCGTTTCGCTGTTCGAAGAGGTTAGGGCCAGCCCGGCCACCGACTTCTCCGTACAGTTCAGCGGCAGCATCGATACCTCCGGTCTCGCCATCGACGGCACCAACCTGGCCATCAAGGCAGCTCGGGCCCTCGCCCGCAAGGCCGGCTACCGCGGAGGCGTGCATCTCGACGTCGAAAAGAACGTTCCGATCGCCGGCGGTATGGGCGGTGGTTCGGCCGACGCCGCAGCTACCCTGCTCGCCTGCGACGCCCTCTGGGGCACCAGCGCCACCAAAGACGAACTTCTCGCCATTGCCGCCACTCTCGGGGCCGACGTACCGTTCTCGTTCACCGGCGGCACCGCCATCGGTACCGGCCGCGGCGACCAGCTCAGCCCGGCTCTGGCCAAGGGCAAATTTCAATGGGTACTTGCCCTCGCCGACTTCGGAATGTCGACGCCCGGGGTCTACCAGGAGCTCGACCGGCACCGCGACCGCCACGCCCAGGACATCTTTCCGGCCCAGCATCAACCCAGTGTCGACACGAGCGTGCTGCAGGCCCTGCGCGCCGGTGACCCGCACATGCTCGCCGACGTGCTGCACAACGACCTTCAGGCTCCAGCGCTGCACCTCGCCCCGGGCCTCGGCAAGGTGCTTCAGCTCGGTGAAGAAAACGGCGCCCTCGCCGGCATCCTCTCTGGTTCTGGCCCGACCGTGGCTTTTTTGGTAACGGATGCCGACAGCGCTCTCGAATTGCAGGTCGCGCTCTCCGCCTCGCGCCTGCGCGTAGTACGGGCCACCGGCCCCGTGCACGGTGCCCGCCTCATCAGCGACTAGTCCCCTCCCGGCATAACTCCTGCAATCTGCCGGACGGCTGCGAAATGCCCGCGTCGTTCCGGGGAAGCCACGCAGCACGTGGGCGAATTGCAGGAGTTATGCTCGCTGATCCGGGGGCTGCGACCGTACCGTAAACTTGGAGGCTATGGCACATCTTCTCGGGGCTGAGTCCCTGCACCTCGAATTTCCTACCCGCGTCATCTTTGACAGCGTCACCGCCGGCCTGAACGAAGGCGACCGCATCGGCGTCGTCGGCAAGAACGGCGACGGCAAGTCCACTCTCATGCGCCTCTTGGCCGGCCGGATGGAACCCGACGAGGGCCGGGTCACCCGGCGTCGCGGTGTCACCATCGGCATGCTTGACCAGTCCGATGACCTCGCCTCTGGCCAGACCGTCGGCCACACCATCGTCGGCGGCATCGAAGAACACGTTTGGGCGGGCGACGCCAAGGTACGCGACGTCATCGGCGGCCTGGTGCGTGACATTCCGTGGGACGCCCTCGTTGACGACCTCTCCGGTGGCCAACGTCGCCGGGTGGCCCTCGCTGCCGTACTCATCGGCGACTACGACGTCATCTTTCTTGACGAGCCCACCAACCACCTCGACGTGGAGGGCATCTCCTGGCTCGCCGGTCACCTCAAGACCCGCTGGGCCGCCCAGAGCGGCGGACTGGTGGTCGTCACCCACGACCGGTGGTTCCTCGACGAGGTCTGCAACATCACCTGGGAGGTGCACGACCGCCTGATCGAACCCTTCGAGGGGGGCTACGCCGCCTACATCCTGCAGCGGGTGGAGCGCGACCGCATGAGTTCCGTGGTCGAATCCAAGCGCCAGAACCTCATGAAGAAGGAACTGGCCTGGCTGCGCCGCGGCGCCCCGGCGCGTACGGCGAAGCCCAAATTCCGCATCGATGCGGCGAACGTGCTGATCGAGAATGAGCCGCCGCCCCGCGACACCGTCTCGATGCAGTCCATGGCCATGCAGCGCCTCGGCAAGGACGTCGTCGACCTCATCGACATTGGCGTGAAGTTCGGTGACAAGACTGTGCTAAACGACATCACCTGGCGCATCGCGCCGGGGGAGCGCACCGGCATCATGGGCGTCAACGGTGCCGGCAAGTCCACGCTGCTCAACCTGGTCGCCGGTACCCTGCAGCCTACGACCGGCCACGTGAAGCGCGGCAAGACCATCAAGGTCGCCGTGCTCACCCAGCAGCTGTTCGAACTCGACGAGATTCGCAATGACCGCGTCAGCGACGTCATCGGCCGGCAGAAGACCAGCTACATGGCCGGCGGCAAGGAGATCACGCCGGGCCAGATGCTCGAACGCATGGGCTTTCTCAGCGCCCAGCTCACCACCCAGGTCAAGGACCTCTCCGGTGGTCAGAAGCGTCGCCTGCAGCTGCTGTTGATCGTGCTCGACGAGCCCAACGTTCTCATCCTCGATGAGCCCACCAACGACCTCGACACCGACATGCTCGCCGCCATGGAAGACCTGCTCGACTCCTTCCCCGGCACCCTTCTCGTTGTCTCGCACGACCGATACCTGATCGAGCGCGTCACCGACAACCAGTACGCGGTCATGGATGGCGGCTTTCGTCACCTGCCCGGCGGGGTAGACCAGTATCTCGAGGTGCGTCGCAAGGCTGTCGCCGGCCCGGCTTCCGGAACGCCCGCGGATGCCGGCGGCGCGACCAAAAAGATCCCTACTCTTGGCGGTGCGGAACTGCGCAATGCCCAGAAGGAGCTCGGTTCGATCGACCGCAAGGTGGTTAAACTGCAGGAGCGTATCGCTCTCAAGCACGAGAAGCTCGCCGCGCATGACCAGTCCGACTTTGCCGGTCTCGGCGCGCTCGGCGTGAAGTTGAGCGAACTTGAAGAGACCGTCGCCGCTCTCGAAACCCGCTGGGTCGAACTTACCGAGCTGATCGAAGGCTGACGGCGCAGAAGCTGTGACGCAGTGTGTCGGTGCGGGCCACGCGTCGCAGCTTCGGCACGTATCGTTAAGGGGTGCCTACGCAGTCGCGGCACTCCGCTCCCGTGTAGGCACACCCCCTCTCGTTTCACCGGTGGTGTCTGCCTGCCCGGTATCAGCCGACGCGTTCGTTGATTCGTCGGCTGGGGCATCCGCTTGGAGAGTACCCGAGTCATACGAAACCCAGATCGTCCGAAGGAATCATCGTGAAAAAACCCGTGAATAAGAAAAGCCTGCTCGCCGCGCTCGCCGTTATCCCGCTCGTCGCGCTGCTGGCCGGCTGTGCCGGAACATCCGACGGGCCCGCAACGGGTACCGACGGTGACGCGATCAAGATCGGCGTCGTCGGTGCCAGCGACCCGTACTGGGCGGTTTACACCGAGGCCGCCGCGGCCGAGGGTATTGAGATCGAGATCGTCAACTTCGCACAGTACCCACAGGGGAACCCGGCCCTCGCCGCCGGTGAGGTCGACCTCAACCAGTTCCAGCACATCGCCTACCTCGCCGAGTACAACGAGGCGAGCAGTGAAAACCTGGCCCCGATCGGCGCCACAGCCATCTACCCGATCGCCCTGTACTCCTCCGAGTACAGCAACGTCGACGACATCGTCACGGGCGACACCGTCGCCGTGCCCGACGACGACAGCAACCAGGCCCGCGCCCTCGTGCTACTGCAGTCCAACGGACTCATCGAGCTGACTGACGGCGGCACGATCTACTCCGGCCTCGATGACATCGACGAGGAGGCCTCAAAGGTCAAGGTCACGGCCCTCGAGGCGTCGCTCACGTTGGCCTCGCTGCCCGACGTTGCTGCCGCAGTCATCAACAATGACTTCGCCGAGAAGGGCGGGCTCAAGTTCGAGGACGCCATCGCCACCGACGACGCGACCGACCCGAAAGCCCTGCCTTACGCGAACATCTTCGTCTCCCGCGACGAAGACAAGAACAACGAGACGTTCCAGAAGCTCGTAGAGATCTTCCAGAACAGCCAGGATGTGCAAGACGGCGTGTTCGCGGTGTCCGGCGACACCGCTGTGATGCTGACCACCCCGGTGGCCGATCTTGAAGAGTCCTTGGCCGGCATTCAGGCCGAGATCAAGGCCGCCCAGTAAGCATCCGATTCACGAACAGCGCAGCTGCGGGGAGCGCCAGCCGTGGACTGCGCTGTTGTGTTCAGCGGCAATAGACGAAGTGAGCGAGGCAAAACGGATGGCTCGAGTCAGCTCGAAGAGACCATCGCCACGCTCGAAAGCCGCTGGGTCGAACTTACCGGGCTGAGCGAGGGTTCCCGTCGCAGAAGCTGTGACGCAGTGTGTCGGCGCGGGCCACGGGTCGCAGCTTCGGCACGTATCGTTAATGAGTGCCTCGCAGAGCTGCGGCACAGACCCCCACCCCCAACACCCAGGGTTGCTCTGTGCCCAAATAATCGCTGTGCCCATAATCGCCATCGGCGCTCTCGGGGAATCCACACAGCGAAAGAGACCCTCCATGAAAAAGCCCCGTTCCCTCAAGAAGTCCGTACTGGCCGCATTCGCGATCCTGCCGCTTGCTGCGCTACTGGCCGGGTGCGCAGGCGCTGCTGGCAGTGACGACGTCGTGAAGATCGGCGTCGTCGACGAGAGCGAACCGTACTGGGACGCCTTCACCCAAGCCGCAGCCGACGCGGGAATCACGGTCGACCTGGTCAACTTCGCCACCTACGAGCAGCCGAACCCAGCCCTGACCGCCGGCGAAATCGACCTCAATCAATTTCAGACTGTCGTCTTCCTGGCCAACTACAACGTAGCGAGCAGCCAGGACCTCTCGGCAATCGGCGCCACCGCAATCTACCCCCTGGGTCTCTATTCCACGCAGTACACCAGCGTCGACGAGATTCAGAAGGGCGACACGGTGGCCGTGCCCAATGACCAGAGCAACATGGCCCGCGCCCTCGTCGTACTGCAGTCAGTTGGTCTGATCGAGCTCACCGACGGCGGCACGATTTCGTCGTCACTCGACGACATCGACACCGCTGCGTCACGGGTGAATGTTACGGCTCTCGACGCGTCGCTCACTACGACGTCGCTGCCCGACGTCGCCGCCGCGATCGTCAACAACGAGTTTGTTGGAAAGGCCGGGCTCAGTTTCTCGGACGCCATCGCCCAGGACGATCCGGCCGACGCCAAGTCCGTGCCCTATGCAAACGTTTTTGCAGCGCGCGCGGAGGACAAAGACAACGCGACATACCAGAAGCTTGTCGAGATCTACCAGACCACGAAGGCCGTTCAAGATGGCGTTCGTGAAGCTTCCGGCGACACGGCCGTGCTGTTGACGACGCCCGTGTCCGAGCTGGAAGCGTCGCGCGCCTCGGTCGAGGCAGACACGACCGCTCGGAAGTAAGCATCAGCGTCACCGCGTGAGTAGTCTCGGTTCTGTTTGAGGCGTACACCGACCCGACAGCCGAGACTGCTCGTTCGCATCCCCCGGCGCGACATCACGATACATCAGCAACAAGAAGGTTTTTGAGGAACAACGGATGGCTCTTGTAAGCCTGAGAAATGTCAGCAAGGTGTACCCGCCCGCGAGCAAGGGCGCACCGAGCGTTACGGCGATCGACTCGGTCAGTCTCGACGTGGAGGCCGGGGACATCTATGGAATCATCGGATACTCCGGTGCCGGCAAGAGCACTCTCGTGCGACTCGTGAATGCTCTGGAACATTCAACGAGCGGCGAGATCATCGTCGATGGGCAGGATATCGCCGTGTTGCCGGAGCGCGAACTGCGCAAGGTGCGCCTCGGAATTGGCATGATCTTTCAACAGTTCAACCTGCTCGGCTCCCGCACGGTGGCCCGGAACGTTGCCTACCCGCTCGAAGTGGCCGGGCGCCCCAAACATGAGCGCGCCGCCCGCGTGGCCGAATTGCTCGACTTCGTCGGCCTCGCCGACAAGGCCGGGTCTTTTCCCGACCAACTCTCCGGCGGGCAGAAGCAGCGGGTCGGCATCGCCCGCGCCCTCGCCACCCAGCCGAGCATCCTGCTCGCTGACGAAGCCACGAGCGCGCTCGACCCGGAAACCACGCACGAGGTGCTCGCTCTGCTCAAGCGTGTGAATGCCGAATTCGGGATCACCATCATCGTGATCACCCACGAAATGGATGTCATCCAGACGATCGCGACCAAGGTCGCCGTGATGGATCAGGGGCGAGTCATCGAACGTGGCCCCGTCTTCGACGTGTTCTCGAACCCGCAAGCCGCGGCATCCGCTCGTTTCGTCTCGACCGTGGTCAAGGGGATTCCGTCGCCCGCCGAACTCGCCGTGCTGCGTGAGCGGCACACGGGCCGCATCGTGACGCTGGCCTTTCGCGACAGCGCGGTCGACCAGAAGGCCGTCTTCGGCGAGTTGTCGAGCGCCGGGGTGGCCTTCGAGGTCGTCTATGGCGGCATCAACGAGATTCAGGGGCGCCCGTTCGGGCACCTCACCCTCGCGCTCACTGGCGCAGACCCGGTCATTGACCAGGTGCTCGCCCACATTCGAACGCTCACGACCGTCACGGAGGTGCGCTGACATGGATGCACTCATCGACCTGCTGCCCGAACTGTGGACGGCCACCTACGAGACCCTGTACATCGTCGCGATGACCCTCTTCTTCGGTGGCCTGGGCGGCCTGCTGGTCGGTCTCGGGCTCTACACGACCCGGGCTGGCAGCATCCTCGAGAACAAGCCGTTGTTCTTCGTGCTCAACCTGCTGGTCAACTTCATCCGCCCGATTCCGTTCATCATCTTTCTCGCGGCGGCGCAACCGTTGGCCCGGGCCGTCACCGGCAGCGGCATCGGCAACAACGCGATCATCTTCACGATCGCTCTCGCCGCCTCCTTCGCCATGGCTCGCATCGTGGAGCAGAACCTGCTGACCGTGACGCCCGGCGTGATCGACGCCGCTCGCAGTGTCGGTGCCGGGCCGATTCGCATCATCTTCACGGTTTTGCTGCCCGAGGCGCTCGGGCCGCTGATTCTCGGCTACACGTTCATCTTCGTCGCGCTCGTGGACATGTCGGCCGTTGCCGGTTACGTCGGTGGCGGGGGCCTGGGTAATTTTGCGCTGCTCTATGGCTACCGTCAGTTCAATCCCATCGTGACCTGGGCGGCCGTGCTGCTGATCATCGTGCTGGTGCAGTTCGTGCAGTTCCTCGGTAACTATCTTGCTCGTAAGGCCCTTCGGCGCTAACGCGGTCAGTCGAAGTCGAGGCTGAGCTTTCGCAGCAGGCCGGCCAGCCGCTCCTGATCGGTCACCGAGAGGGTGTGAAGCAGCTCGGCTTCGGCGTCGACCAGCCGGGTGATGGCGGCATCCACTCGGCTAAGACCGGCCGGCGTCATACCCACAAGGATGCCGCGGCCGTCGTTGGGTGCGGAGCGGCGCTTGACGAGATCGCGGTCGACGAGACGGTCGATGCGGTTCGTCATGGTGCCGCTGGAAACGAGGGTCTGCTGCAGCAGGGCTTTCGGGCTGAGCTCGTAGGGGGTGCCCGCCCGGCGCAGGGCCGAGAGCACATCGAATTCCCACGATGCGAGCTCTGAGCGGGAGAAGGCCGTGCGACGTGCCCGGTCGAGGTGCTTCGACAGCCGAGCGACTCGGCTGAGTACCTGCAGCGGTGCAAAATCAAGATCGGGCCGTTCACGCAGCCACGAATCGACGATTCGGTCGACTTCATCATGGCCAGGCATTGCTCCATTATCCCGCTTATCCGGGGGTTTCTTCGCGCAGAAGGTCTGAGAGGGTGCCAGCGGCGTCGCGGGCCGCCAGAATCTGACAGACTTGACTGGTTGCTGGCCCCGGCCAGCATGGTCCGCCATAGTGTAACGGCAGCACGGCAACCTTTGGAGTTGTTCGGTCCAGGTTCGAATCCTGGTGGCGGAGCCCTCACTTTCTCTACGCGTTAGGAATCCTGTGACAGACGCCCGCCTCGCCATCATTGTGTTGGCCGCCGGCCAGGGTACGCGCATGAAGTCCAGCCTGCCGAAGCTGCTGCATCCGCTCGCCGGAGTGCCCATCGTCAGCCACGTACTGGCCACCGCGCGCGCGCTCGAGGCCGCGCATGTCCTAACCGTTGTGCGGCACGAGCGTGACCTGCTCGCCGCTGTCGTGGCCGAAGACCTGCCCGAAAGCACCATCGTTGACCAGGATGAGATTCCCGGCACCGGCCGCGCCGTCGAACAGGCCGTCGCCGCCCTCCCCGCCGATTTCGACGGTGACGTGCTCGTCATCAACGGCGACGTGCCGCTGTTGAACGCCGCAACCCTCGCCTCGTTCATCGCCTCCCACCGCAAGGGCGCAGCGGCGGGAACCGTGCTGTCCGCCTACCCGGACGATGCGACCGGCTATGGGCGCATCATCCGCTCGGTCGAGGGTGTGTTCGACCGCATTGTTGAGCAAAAAGATGCGACAGATGCCGAACTGGCCGTCACCGAGATCAACGCGGGTGTCTACCTGTTTGGTCTGGCCGCGCTGCGCGAGCAGCTGGCACAGCTGACCACCGCGAACGCGCAGGGCGAGAAATACCTCACCGATGTGATCGAACTTTTGCGTCGGGCTGGCTCCGAGGTGAGCGCCGTTCCCGTCGCTGACGCCTGGATCGTGGCCGGCATCAACGACCGCGCCCAGCTGGGGGACACCGCGCAAAAGCTCAACGCCCTGATCGTGCGTGGCTGGCAGCTCGCCGGTGTGACCGTGCAGGACCCGGCCACCACCTGGATCGATCTGAAGGCTGTGCTCGCGCCCGACGTGACCCTGCTGCCTGGTACCCAGATCGTCGGGGCCACCGTGGTGGCCACTGGCGCCATCATCGGACCCGACACCACCCTGCGCGACTGCGAGATCGGCGAAGGAGCCCGGGTGAATCGCACGGACGCAACATTGGCTGTGATCGAGGCGCGCGCGTCTGTCGGGCCGTTTTCGTACCTGCGCCCGAATACCATGCTCGGCGCTGACGGTAAAATCGGGGCCTTCGTCGAGACTAAGAACGCGCAGATCGGCGCCGGCAGCAAGGTGCCCCACCTGAGCTACGTTGGCGATGCCACGGTCGGCGTGGGGTCGAATATCGGTGCTGGCACAATCTTCGCCAACTACGACGGCGTGGCCAAACATCACTCCGCGATCGGGTCGCACGTGCGCACCGGGTCGCACAACGTGTTCGTCGCGCCGATTACAATTGGGGACGGGGCGTATACAGGGGCTGGCACAGTCGTTCGCAAGAGCGTTCCGGCCGGTGCACTCGCCATCAACGTGGCCCCGCAACGCAACATGGACGGTTGGGTTCACCTCAACCGTCCGGGCACAGCCGCCGATACAGCGGCGGCAGCAAGCCTGCGCCTCACAAGCAGCGAAAAGACTGGAGAATAGGTGTCGGAAATCAAGACCAGCGGCGAGAAACGATTAGTACTGGTTTCGGGGCGAGCGCACCCGCAGCTCGCTCTCGACATCGCCACGGAGCTTGGTTCAGAGCTACTCCACACCGATGCACGCACTTTCGCCAACGGCGAACTGTATGCCCGGTTCGACGAGAGCGTGCGCGGCTCTGACGCTTTCGTCATCCAGTCGCACACCGCGCCGATCAATGAATGGCTGATGGAACAGCTCATCATGGTTGACGCACTCAAGCGGGCTTCCGCGAAGCGAATTACCGTCGTCGCGCCTTTCTACCCGTACGCCCGGCAGGACAAGAAGGGTCGTGGCCGCGAGCCGATCTCGGCCCGTCTCGTCGCCGACCTGTTCAAGGTAGCCGGCGCCGATCGGATCATGTCGATCGACCTGCATGCCGCCCAGATCCAGGGCTTCTTCGACGGACCCGTTGACCACCTGTTCGCGATGCCGGTGCTGCTCGAGCACTTTCGCGAGAAGCTCGACCCGGCCACCCTCACCATCGTCTCGCCGGACATGGGCCGCGTGCGCGTCGCCGACATCTGGAGCGACCGCCTCGGAGTGCCGCTGGCCATCATCCATAAGCGCCGCGACCCCCTCGTGCCCAACCGGGTCTCTGTGCACGAGATCGTCGGCCAGGTCGAGGGCCGCGTCTGCCTGCTGGTCGACGACATGATCGACACCGGACGCACGATCGCCTTGGCCGCAGAGGCCCTCCGCGAGGCCGGCGCCATCGGAGTCGTCGTCGCCGCCACCCACGCCGTGTTCAGCGACCCGGCCGTTGACATGTTGCAGAACCCGGCCATCAGTTCCGTGGTCGTCACCGACACGCTGCCGATCCCGCCGGAGAAGCGCTTTCCGACTCTCACGGTGCTGCCGATCGCCCCGTTGCTGGCCCGCGCCATCCATGAGGTCTTTGACGAGGGTTCGGTCACCTCGATGTTCGACGGTGCCGCGTAGCGCCCTAAGTCGTAAAAGTGGCGGAATTCGGGAGGCGTCGGCTGCGGCCGCCGCCTCCCGATCGTTAACTGCGCCCTTCTCCAACTGCGCCAAGAATGGACGATTCTCGCCCGTTTGCTGACATGCGCGCGATCGCGCGGCCTCACTTCTATGCGTTGGACTGTGCGTGGGGCCGAAAATGGCACCTCGCAGGGTTCCGCTCGCCGAGCGGTGAGTTTTGATGCCCGAGCCGTGAGTAGGGAGCGATTTGACGCCATTTTGGGGTCAAGACTCACGGCTCGACGGTGTGGACTCAGTGAAACTCACGGCTCGGCGACCCAGCGCGCGAGGACGCCCACTTAGCGCGCAAGGGTTTGCTAGCTGGGGGTGCTCGGGGTGATCTGGCGCGGCGCCGAGGGAATGATTCCGAGCGACGTCACGAAGGTGTCGCGCTCGTTCTGGTCGATGGCGTAGCACTGCCAGCCGAACCCGCCGGGTCCGGCAAGGTCGAAGCGAGCGTCGAAGTCGACGGCGAACGGATAGTACTGGGCCACTGCGGTCGCACAGGCGTTGGCGGCGGTGTCGGAGGCGACCCGCATGGTCGTGAGCACACCCGGCACCACCAGGGCTATCAACCCGAGCACGACGACGACCCGCAAGATGGTTGCGAAATGCTTGCCGCGCAGCGGGCGGTAATTCTCATTCGGCTCGTAGCCGGAAAGCTCGGGGTGATTGTCAGTCATGGGGACCCCCAGTCTTTCAGAGCTTGGTGTGAAGCGGCCTATGAAAAAACTGGCCGACAGCATCCGCTCACACCCGAGGGTAGGAGCGGATGCTGCCAGCCGGCAGCGCGGATGGTCAGTGCGTAGACGCCTCAGTGACGATCTCGGTGCGGTCGCCGGACCACAGGGTGTGGAAGGTACCGGGCATGTCGACGCGGTGGTACGTGTGGGCGCCGAAGAAGTCGCGCTGGCCTTGCACCAGGGCGGCCGGAAGCCGTGCACTTGCCAGCGAGTCGAAGTAGCTCAGGCTGGCTCCGAAGCCGGGAACCGGGATGCCAGAGAGCGCCGCGGTCGAGACTACGCGGCGCCACGCTGCCTCGCCGGCGGCGACAGCCTCGGCGAAGTACGGGTCGACGAGCAGGCTCGGGATCGACGGGTCGTTGGCGTAAGCGTCCACGATGCGGTTGAGGAACTGCGCGCGAATGATGCAGCCGCCGCGCCAGATGGTCGCGATGGCGCCCTTGTCAATGTTCCAGTTGTACTTGATCGCACCGGCGATGATGGCGTCGAATCCCTGTGCGTACGCGACGATCTTCGAGGCGTAGAGCGCCTGGCGCACGTCTTCCTGAAAGGTGTGGCCGACGACGGCGAGCTCGGGTCGGGCGGTGATGCTGGCACGCACCGGTCCACGCTGCTCCGGGTGGCTGGAAACGGCGCGG
Organism: Cryobacterium serini; assembly: GCF_004404025.1. Lineage (NCBI taxonomy): Bacteria > Bacillati > Actinomycetota > Actinomycetes > Micrococcales > Microbacteriaceae > Cryobacterium > Cryobacterium serini. The sequence continues at coordinate 100,171 of NZ_SOHN01000007.1, read as the reverse complement.
GCGAAGACGGCTTCGGCGATGCCGCCAACGGGAACGCCGAGGTCGAGGGCATTCTGCACCGTCCAGACGCCGGTTCCCTTGGACCCGGCCTCGTCGAGCACGACGTCGATGAACGGCTTGCCGGTCTTCGCGTCGACCTGGCGCAGAATCTCCGCGGTGATTTCGATCAGGTAGCTGTTGAGCTCCCCGCCGTTCCAGTCGGTGAAGACGTCGGCGATGGCCTCGGGGGAGTGTCCGCCGACCTTGCGGAGCAGATCGTAGGCCTCGGCGATGAGCTGCATGTCGGCGTATTCGATGCCGTTGTGGACCATCTTGACGAAGTGGCCGGCGCCGTCGGTACCGATGTGCGTGACGCACGGCACGCCGTCGACGACGGCAGCGATGGATTCAAGAATGGGGCCGAGGGTCTTGTAGGCCTCCACGGAACCGCCGGGCATGATGCTGGGGCCGTTGAGGGCGCCCTCTTCGCCACCGGAGATGCCGGCGCCGACGAAGTTGATGCCCTTGGCGCTTTGCTCCTTTTCGCGACGGATGGTGTCGGTGAAGTCGGCATTGCCGCCGTCGACGATGATGTCGCCGGGTTCAAACAGCTCAGAGAGCTGCGAGATGACGGCGTCGGTGCCGCGTCCGGCCTGCACCATGATGATCGCGGTGCGCGGGCGGGTCAGCGTGGCCACGAAATCGGCGATGTTCTCGGAGGCGACGAAATTCGCCTCCGGGTGCTCGGTCGTGAGCAGACGGGTGCGTTCGGGGGAGCGGTTGTAGACCGCGACAGTGTTTCCTTCGCGGCCAGCGAGGTTGCGGGCCAGGTTGGAACCCATCACCGCCAGACCGACGACACCGATATTTGCCTGTGATTGCCCTGACTCTGACACGTTTTCTCCTTCGGGGCTGTGTTGAACAGACCACCCGCGAGTTTAGCGCACGGGCCTGATTAGTCCCACAAGCGGGGGACACACGCGATTTCATAAAAACAGATATAAATGTTAGCGTGCAACTTGTAATCAGATTTATTACGTGCTCGTCGCGTCGTGATCCGAGGTAATGAAGCAGCGGCCGTCCAAGGAGCACCATGATTGATCACTTCTACACGCCCATCATCGTGATGGGGGTTCAAGGGTGTGGTAAATCCACTGTCGGCCTCGCCCTGGCACAGGCCCGCGGCCTGCGGTTTCTCGACGGTGACGACCTGCACAGCGTGGCCGCACGCACCAAGATGGCGTCCGGGCATCCGCTCACCGATGAGGATCGACTGCCCTGGCTCACCCGCATCGCCGAGACGATAGCGGACGCCGCTCTACTCGGTGACCCCCTAGTCGTCGCCTGCTCCGCGCTCAAGCGCAGCTATCGCGATCTTCTGCGCGCCTTCGTGCCGACCCTGGTCTTTGCCGAGCTTTACGGCAGTCAAGAACTCATCGCGGAGCGTCTCACCCACCGCAACCACGAGTACATGCCACCCACACTGCTCGACTCGCAATTCGCGGCGCTCGAACCTCTCGCGGCCGACGAAGCGGGACTCCGCTTCGACCTTATCCATACTCCCGACGAACTCGTCGACTTGATCCACAAAGGGCTAGCTCACTGATGACCGATCTTGAAATGAACTGGGTGCTCGGCACCCCCGCTCTGCTCGGCGTTGCCGCTGGCGCGATCGCGGTGCTCCTCGTGCTCATCATGAAGTTCAAGGTGCACGCGTTCCTGTCGCTGATCATCGTGAGCCTGCTCACCGCGGTCGCCACCGGCATTCCGACCGCCCGTCTCATGCCCACCCTGCTTGAAGGCTTCGGCGGCACCCTGGCCGGGGTCGCCCTGCTCGTCGGCTTGGGCGCCATGCTTGGCAGGATGCTGGAAACCAGCGGTGGAGCGCAGGTACTGACGGATGCCCTGATTGCCAGGTTTGGAGAACGGCGCGCGCCGATCGCCCTCGCCGTTGCGTCGCTCATGCTCGGTTTCCCGATCTTTTTCGACGCCGGCCTCGTCGTCATGCTGCCGATCATCTTCGCCGTAGCCCGTCGCCTCGGCGGATCGTTCCTCGGGTATGCGTTTCCGTCGGCCGTGGCTTTCTCGGTCATGCACATTTTCGTGCCGCCGCACCCGGGGCCCGTCGCGGCAACCGGCCTGCTTGGTGCCGATGTGGGACTCGTTCTGATCTTCGGTCTTTTGGTCGCCCTTCCCACCTGGTATGTCGTCGGCCACCTGTTCGGTGGGTATGTCGGTCGCAAGTACGACATTCCCGTGCCCGCCATCCTGCGCGGCAGTACCGGTGACTTCACCGAGTTCGCTTCCGCGCCCCGCGTCGGCATCATCATGACGCTGCTCCTGCTGCCGATCGGACTGATCTTTCTCAACACCGGCCTGAACATGGCCGCAACCGCCGGGCTCGTCTCCCTCGACGACGCCTGGGTGCAGGTGCTCCGCGCCATCGGCGAGACTCCGGTCGCACTGCTTATCACCGTGGTTCTTGCCATGGCCCTGCTGGGCTGGAAAAAGCGCAAGTCGGCCACTCTCGTGGAATCCGTTGTGGACAGCGCGCTCGGCCCGGTCTCGGCTGTCATCCTCATCACCGGCGCCGGCGGAATGTTCGGCGGCGTGCTCCGTGCCAGCGGCATCGGCAATGCCTTGGCCGAATCGCTTGACGCAATCGGGCTGCCTGTCATCGTGGCTGGGTTTGTGATCGCCGCCCTCGTGCGCATCGCTCAGGGGTCGGCAACAGTTGCCCTCACCACGACAGCGGCGCTGCTGCAACCGGTTGTGATGGGCAACACCATGTTTAACCCGATCGAGCTCGCTGCCATCGTGCTGGCCCTCGCCGCCGGGTCGGTCTTCGCTGGGCACGTCAACGATTCCGGCTTCTGGCTGGTCAGCCGCTTCTTCGGTATGGACACCAAAACCACGCTCAAGACCTGGACGGTCGGTCAGGCCCTCGTCGGAATCGTGGGCTTCACGATTGCCGCGGCCATTTACCTCGTGGCCAGCCTGTTCTGATCTGATCTGATCTGTTGGCGCGGCGCCCGCCCGCGCTCTAGAAGAAAATGCGGGCAGTGTCGGCCCAGGACTCTTCGACTTCGGCGATGGTGCGCCGCATGATCAGTTCCATCGACTCGCGCGCCCGCACGGGGTGCCCGCCCTGAATGGCGTCCGCCACGTCGACGTGCCACTGCAGCGCGGTTTCGTGCGGGTGGGCAGGCATGAGGCCGAGGCCGGTGCGCCCCGAGAGTACGGCGGCGATCACTTCGTCGAGCTTGGCGAACATTTCATTGCCCGATCCGTGCAGCACAAGGCGGTGAAAATGGATGTCCAGAGCCAGAAAGCGGTCGAGGTCTCCGGAACGTCCCACCGTGCGCATCTGCGCCGCCACGGTCATGAGCTCGCCCGACATCGCCTGCGGGCAGTGCTGGGCGGCCAACTCGGCAGCCATCGGCTCAACGGATGCCCGCAGCTCGGTGAGCGAGCGCAGCTGCGCGCCCCGCCCCGCCCCGGCCAAACGCCAGCGGATGAGGACCGGGTCGAACGCATTCCACCCCGACTGCGGACGCACCCGAATTCCGACTCGCTTGACCGACTCGACCAGGCCCATCGCCGCGAGCACGCGCACCGCCTCGCGCACGACCGATCGACTGACCCCCTGGGCGCGCTCGATCTGCTCTGAGAGCATGACCGTTCCGGTCGGCGTGCGGCCGTCGACGATGAGGGTGCCCACCGCGTCGACCACGCGGTTGTGCAGGCTCGATGACATGATCCGACCCTAACGTCTGGCGAGGCGCAGCCGCAGCGAACGACACGCCCGGGCTGCAGTACCGTCCCGAACTGTGTAAGCTTGAGAGCGAACTTCGGCGAGGGATCCTGCCGGGCCAGACTTGGACCGGCAGCATCCGTTATCGACGCGGCGGACGAGGCCTTGGGCTTTTCCTCACGCTGACATGCGTTCGAGTTGAATCAGTACCCACTTTTCGGGCTTCGGTCCGTACCAGAACTCGGGCATCGTGCCCGGCAAGGAGAAAATACCATGGCTAGAGAAGTTACCGCCGTCGCCGCTGAACTGCGCGAAAGCTTTGGCAAGGGCGCGGCCCGCAAGCTGCGCGTGCTCGGCAAGATTCCTGCCGTCATTTACGGCCACGGCACCGAGCCGGTGCACGTGTCGCTGCCCGCCCACCGCATCGCCCTGTTGCTGCGTCGCGCCAACATGCTCCTCGAGCTCGACATCGCCGGCGCCAAGCAGCTCGTGCTGGTCAAGGACGTGCAGAAGGACCCGGTGAAGGCCATCATCGAGCACATCGACCTCGTCGTCGTGCGCAAGGGCGAAAAGGTGCAGGTGGAAGTTCAGGTGCACATGTCGGGCGAGTCCTTCCCCGGCACGATCGCCGACTTCGATACCAAGACCCTGCTGCTCGAGGTCGAAGCGACCGACATCCCCGAGAACGTCACCGTGTCGATCGAAGGCCTCGAAGACGGCGCCCAGATTCACGCCAAGGACGTTCCGCTGCCCTCCGGCGCCACGCTGATCTCTGATGAAGACGCCCTCGTCGTCTACATCCACACCCCGCGCGGTGAAGATGAAGAAGAGGCCGAGACCGAGGTCATCACGGCCGGAACCCCGGCCGCTACGCCCGCCGCGTAGCTGTAATTTTCAACTGGTTCCGTCTGGGCTTTCGCCCTCGCACACGGAGGAATCCCCTGGACACGAACCTGTGGCTCGTAGTCGGGCTTGGCAACCCCGGGCCCGACTACGCCGGCAACCGGCACAACGTCGGACAGATGGTGGCCGCACAGCTCGCCGACCGTCTCGCGTCAAACTTTAAACGTCACAAAACGGCCGCCCTCGTGGTTGAAGGACGCCTCGCGCCCGCCGGACCCAAACTGGTGCTGGCCAAGCCCACTACGTTCATGAACGTCTCCGGTAGCCCGGTCGCCGCATTGCTGCGCTTCTACTCGCTGCCCATCAACCGGCTCATCGTCGTGCACGATGATCTCGACCTGCCCTTTGACACGCTCAAGATCAAGGTTGGCGGCGGTCACGGCGGCCACAACGGCCTGCGCGACATCATCGCCGCCACCGGCAGCAACGAGTTCATTCGCCTGCGCATGGGCATTGGGCGCCCGCCCGGCCGCCAGAATCCGGCCGACTTCGTACTGCACGATTTCGCTGCCGCCGAGCGCAGCATTCTGCCTAACCTGATAGCGGATGCCTCCGACGCGATCGAACTCATTGCCACCGACGGCGTCGTGGCGGCCCAGCAGAAGTTCCACTCGCCGTCTTGAGTTCGGCACTGTCGGTGCCAGTGCGTAGACTCATTCAGTGATCCTTCAGGGCTTAATCGCAGCGCTCGCGCGCGCCTCCACGTTCGACAACGCCCTCGCCTACGCGAGCCGGGACGCGGATTTCTCGCTGACCGAGGGCCTGCGAGCAGCCCTGCTCGCAGCGCTGCTGAACCTGCGCCGCGATGATGCGCAGGCCCTGTTCGTCATCACCGCGACCGGCCGCGAGTCGGAGGCAATCCGTGAAAACCTTGGCTGCTTCGCCACGAGCGCCGAAATCATCGACTTTCCGGCCTGGGAGACCCTGCCGCACGAACGCCTGAGCCCGAGCGCCGAGATCGTCGGCAAGCGCCTGCATGCCCTGCGCCGCATGCGCGAATGGCAGGAGCAAGACCCAGGAAAGCGGCGTCCGCTCATCGTCGTCGCCTCGGTACGGGCGGCCCTGCAACCCGTTGCCGACAACCTCACCGACTACGAACCGATCGAGCTCACCGTCGGCGCCCGCGGCCACGATCTTGCGGCGATCGTGCTGCAGTTGGTCAACCTCGCTTACGCCCGTGTCGACATGGTCACCCGGCGCGGCGAGTTCGCCGTACGCGGTGGAATTCTCGACGTGTTTCCGCCGGTCGCTTCGCACCCCTACCGGGTCGAGTTCTTCGGTGATGAGGTCGAGCAGATCCGCCTGTTCAGCGTGGCCGACCAGCGGTCGCTGCCCGAACCGGTCGAATCCGTCAGCCTGCCGCCCAGCCGGGAACTGTTGCTCAGCCCAGCCGTGCGGCAACGCGCCCGCGAAATGCAACACGAATTTCCGAGCCTGGCCGGTCTGCTCGCGAAGGTCGCCGAGGGAATCCCGGTCGAGGGCATGGAAAGCCTCGCGCCGGCCCTGGTCGACCGGCTGGTGCCCGTCACCCACTACCTGCCGACCAATGCCGCCGTCGCCGTCATCTCGCCGGAACGGGTCGCGAGCCGGGCGATCAGCCTCGCCGAGACCAATCGTGAGTTTCTCGGCGCCGCCTGGAGCGCGGCGACGGCCGGTGCTGACGCCCCGATCGACTTAGAATCCGGCGACTTTCTCACCCTGGGGCGCCTGCGCGACAGCGTGAAGTACTCGGCCCCTGGCGCGCCGGCCTCCGGTCACAACTGGTGGACTCTGAGCACGTTCCAGGCCGCACCGACCGATGCGCCGGTTTTGCCCGAACACCTTGAGATGGACGAACTGCTCACCATTCGCATCGAAGCGGATGCCGTTCCCACCTTCGCCGGCAGCGTCGACGGAGCCGTGGGTCACGTCGCCTCCCGGCTGCATGACGGCTGGGTCGTCGGCATAGTGGCCCAGGGCGCCGGCCTGGTCGAACGGGCCGCCCAGGTGCTCGCCGAGCGCGAGCTGCCGGCGCGGGTGGTAGAAGTATGGCCGCTGGAACCGGAACCGGGTATCGCCTACCTGCTGAAGGCATCCGTCGACCACGGTTTTGAGCTGCCGCAGAGCAAGCTCGCGCTGATCAGCGAGAGCGAGTTCTATGGGCGCACCGTCGGGTACTCCGAGCGGCAGATCAAGAAGCTCGCCAGCCGCCGCAAGAATGTCGTTGACCCGCTGCAGCTCGTGGCCGGCGACCACGTGGTGCACCAGACGCACGGCATCGGTCGTTTTCTCGAACTGACGCAGCGTGAGGTGTCAAGCGGCGGCCGCAACCCGGTCAAGACCACCCGAGAATACCTCGTGCTGGAGTACGCTCCGTCGAAGCGTGGGCACGCCGGCGACCGGCTGTACGTGCCGACCGACCAACTCGACCTCGTCACCCGCTATGTCGGCGGCGAGGCCCCGGCCCTGAGCAAGATGGGCGGCAGCGACTGGTCGAGCGCCAAGACCAAGGCGCGCAGGGCGGTCCGCGATATTGCCGTCGAGCTCGTCAAACTGTATTCGGCCCGCATGGCCAGTAAGGGGCACGCCTTCGGGCCGGATACCCCCTGGCAGCGTGAGCTTGAAGAGGCATTTCCCTTCGTGGAGACCCCCGACCAACTCACCACTATCGACGAGGTCAAGGCCGACATGGAACGGCCTATTCCAATGGACCGGCTGCTCAGCGGCGACGTCGGCTTCGGCAAGACCGAGGTGGCCATTCGCGCTGCGTTCAAGGCCGTGCAAGACGGCAAGCAGGTCGCCATGCTCGTGCCGACCACCCTGCTGGTCAGCCAGCACATGGAGACCTTCAAGGAACGCTTCGCCGGATTCCCGATTCACCTGCGCGCCCTGTCACGATTCCAAACCGACAAGGAAGCGCGCGAAACCATCGCCGGCATGCTCGACGGCACCGTCGACGTCGTCATCGGCACGCACCGCTTGCTGTCACCGTCGATCATCTTCAAAGACCTCGGCCTGGTCATCATCGACGAGGAGCAGCGCTTCGGCGTCGAGCACAAAGACGCGCTGAAGAAGCTCAAGACCAACGTCGATATTCTCGCGATGAGCGCGACGCCCATCCCACGGTCGCTCGAGATGGCGGTCACCGGCATCCGTGAAATGTCGACCCTGGCCACCCCGCCCGAAGACCGGCACCCCATCCTGACCTTTGTGGGTCCGTATTCGCAGCGGCAGGTGGCCGCCGCCATCCGCCGGGAGTTGCTGCGCGAGGGCCAGATCTTTTTCGTGCACAACCGGGTCACGACCATCAACCGCATCGCCACGCAGCTCGCCGAACTGGTGCCGGAGGCGCGCATCGCGATCGCACACGGGCAGTTGCCGGAGGCGCAGCTGGAGCAGGTCGTCGGTGATTTCTGGGAGCGCAAGTTCGACATTCTGGTCTGCACCACGATCATCGAGACCGGCCTCGACATCAACAACGCCAACACCATCATCATCGACCGGGCCGACAAGTTCGGCCTGAGCCAGCTGCACCAGCTGCGCGGCCGGGTCGGGCGCGGCCGCGAACGGGCCTACGCCTACTTTCTGTACGACGAGAACAAGCCGCTGTCGGAGACCGCCCACGACCGGCTCGCCACCATCGCCGCCAACAACGAACTCGGCGCCGGCATGCAGGTGGCCCTCAAGGACCTCGAGATTCGCGGCGCCGGCAACCTGCTCGGCGGCGAGCAGGCCGGCCATATCGCCGGTGTGGGCTTCGACCTGTACCTGCGCATGATCGGTGAGGCCGTGAGCACCTTCCGCGGCGATGTCGCTGAGGGGCAGACCGAGCTGCGGCTGGAGTTGCCCGTCGACGCGCACATTCCGCACGACTTCGTCGACAGTGAACGGTTGCGCCTCGAGGCCTACCAGAAGCTCTCCAGCGCGAGTGCGCCCACGGCGACCGATGATCAGATCGACCTCGTGCTCGACGAGCTCACCGACCGCTACGGCGAACCGCCCGTTCCGGTGCAGAACCTCGTGGCCGTATCGCGGCTGCGCTGGCAGGCCCAGCAGGCGAAGCTCAGCGAGGTCGTGGCCATGGGCTCGAACCTGCGCGTCGCGCCGGCCGACCTGGCCGATTCGATTCAGGTGCGCCTGCAGCGGATGTACCCCGGCTCGCGGTACGTGTCCGCCACCGGCGCACTCAGTGTGCCGATGCCGCGCCCGAACGGTGAACCGCTCGATGACAACGCCCTGATCGAGTGGACCAAGACGCTGCTGGCCGCCATTTTCCCGCCGGCCATTCCGGCAGTTGCCGGGCCGGCCTAACCGCAGAGCCCTCTTCGCGGTGCGCGGGTGTTGCGCCAGTACGCGGGAGGCCGAACTCCCGCGTACTGGCGCAGGTCTAGCGCGTCGCGTGGCGCGGGAGTTCTGGCCAGACAGGAATTCCCGCGTAATGGCGCAGATCCCGCGCAGTGCAGGTGGTGCTCTGCTTAGGCTTTCGACTCCTGTTCCGGCTGGTAGACATCCGGAATGCCGTCGTCGTCGCTGTCGATGGCCTCCTTCTCGGCGATGCGCCCATAGTGGCGATTGCGTAAACGCAGGATCACCGTGGCCAGGAGTGCGGCGAGGAGCGAACCGACCAAAATGGCTACCTTGGCGTGGTCGTCGTGCGGGCTGCCCTGGCCGAAAGCAAGCTCGCTGATCAGCAGCGACACGGTGAAACCGACACCGGCCAGCACGGCGACGCCGGTGACGTCGATCCACGACAGATCGGGGTCGAGCGCCGCCTTCGTGGTCTTGGTCACAATGAAGGTCGCGAGCAACACACCGATCGGCTTGCCAACGACGAGAGCGACAACGATACCGACCGCGACCGGATCGGTGAGCGCCCGATACAGGCCGTCGGCGCCGCCGATGGTGACGCCGGCGGAGAAGAAGGCGAACACCGGTATCGCGAGTCCGCTGGACAGCGGACGGACGCGATGTTCCAGCGTTTCGGCCAGACCGGGCCCTGCATCGGGCCCGCCGCCGCGCTTGCTGCGCAGCACCGGCACGGCAAAGCCGAGAAGTACGCCAGCTACGGTCGCGTGCACGCCAGAACCGTGCACGAGCGCCCAGACAATGAAGCCGAGAGGCAGCAATATCAGCCACGCCGACCACGCTCTGGTGCCGAAGAAGTAGGAGAATTTGTGGGTCAACAGCCAGAACAGCGCGATCAGGACCAGGGCCAGCACGAGCGGCAGAACGGAGATGTCGTCCGTGTAAAAGAAGGCGATGATCGTGATGGCAAGCAAATCGTCGACCACGGCGAGAGTCAGCAGAAAGATGCGCAGCGCCGGCGGAAGCTTCGACCCAATAACGGCGAGAACGGCAACGGCAAACGCAATGTCGGTCGCGGTGGGAATTGCCCAGCCGCGCAGTGTTTCGGCGCCCGAGTCAAGGTTGATCAGCACATAGATAAGGGCCGGGACGATCACGCCACCGACCGCGGCGGCTACGGGAACGATGGCACGGCTCACGCTGCGCAGATCGCCCGCGACGAATTCACGCTTCAGTTCGAGGCCAGCGAGAAAGAAGAAGATCGCCAGCAGGCCGTCGGCCGCCCACGCGCCGAGGCTCAGTTCCAGATGCCACGGCTCGTAACCGATTCTGTAGTCGCGCAATGAGTAGTACGCGTCCGCGAAGCCAGAGTTGGCCATGATCAGGGCGGCCACGGTCGCAGCCAGCAAAATGGCACCGCCGACGGTTTCTTTGCGCAAAATACTGGAGATGCGCACGACTTCGCTATGACTGCCGCGGCGCAGAATGGTGGCGGTGGACGGGGCCGATTTGGGCGTGGGCTGGCGGAATGGTTCGGTCATAATAAATCCTCTGGTTTTTCCGGCGCGCTCATGATGTGCCGACCAGACTTCCCGACTCACCTACGTCCAGAATACACGAGGCAGCTGACCGCCCCAAGGAGGCCGTTTACGATGGAACCGATCGAGGAGCGTACAACCATGACAGATCCGTTGTTTTCATCAGCCCGTGCCGCAGCCTCGCTGCCGGAAACGAACTCGGCACCGCCAGCGCCGCGGGCGGCAGACGTCGCGGATCCGGAATCCGCTGTTTGGCCGGCCGCAGCACCGCAGTCTGCAACACCCCTCGACACCCTCATCGCCACCGTCGCGCGGCTGCGCGCGCCGGGCGGATGCCCATGGGACGCCGACCAGACCCACACCTCACTCGTGCGCCACCTGGTCGAGGAGACCCACGAACTGATCGAGGCGATCGAAGACGGCAGCCGGGACGACCTGCTCGAAGAGCTGGGTGACGTGCTCTACCAGGTGCTCTTTCACGCCGACCTGGCTGCCCATACCCCGGATGAGGACTTCGATATTCAAGATGTTGCAGCTCGCCTGACCGAGAAAATGATCGGGCGCCACCCGCACGTCTTCGGCGATGTCACCCTGCACACTGCCGAGGAGGTCGCTGCCGCCTGGGACGGTTTCAAAGCCGAGGAGAAGCCGGGCCGCACGAGCGTGCTCGACGGCATTCCGGCAGGCATGCCGGCACTCGCCCTGGCCGATAAGGTGCTGGGCCGGGCCGAGAAGATCGGCCTGCTCGAAGCGGATGCCGGTTTCCCGCTTCCGATCGAGTCCGAGGCTGATCTCGGACCCTTGTTACTGGCCATCGTGGCATCCGCCCGGGCGCAGGGCCTCGACGCCGAACGAGCGCTGCGAACCGCCGTGCGCGATCTGCAGTCTGAGATTCGCGGCGCCGAGCGCCCCGCCGACGATGCCTTCGACGCCGGTATCATCGCCCTGCCGTCCTAACCTCCCGCTGGACTAGGCGATGCGACTGCCGGCCGGGAGGTGGGTCGCGGGGGTGCGGGTGCGACGCCACGCCCAGGTGAGGGCGCTGGCGCCCAGCAGTAGATGGATGAACAGGCCGATGAACCAGCTGGGCACCGCGCCGTCGTAGATCTCCTGCTGTGTTGGACCGATTCCGGATTGCGGGTCAGCGTACCCATTGGCGGCCTCGTCGCAGCCGTTGTACTCGGTATACAGCTCTGGCGCGGCCTGCGCGCTCCGCACGCCGACGGCGATCTGACCGAACAGGTCGGTGGGGTGGCCGCCCGCGTCGAAGCTGCCGGGCGCGGCATCCGCCACCACCACGTACGGGTTCGCGCTAAGAATCCACCAGAAGTAGTCGAAGCGCGGCACGGGGTAGGTCGAGGTCTGCGCGGTGGAGCATACGATATCCGACTGCTTGCCGGTCTGCTCGTCGTAGGTCGACTCCACGACCTGGTAGTTCACGCTTGTCGCTTGCTGCTGCGTGGCGGTGCCGAGCAGGGCGAACGCGATGAGCGTGCCGAGGCTCAGCGCCGCAACGACCAGATAGGTCAGCACGATCGAAAACAGCGGCCGGGTCAGGATGCCCGACAACCCCACTCCGACCGCAGCGATCACGCCCAGTTCGGCCGCGAGCACCAGTACCGACACGCTGATCGTGCCGAGCGAAACTTCGCCGAGAACGACGGCGAAGATGAGAAACGGCAGCGCCGCCGCCAGAAAGGCGAGCGCGGTGATCCAGGCGGCGAGAAACTTGCCGAGCACGAGCTGCCCGGTGCTGATGAGCGTGACCTGCGTCGTGGCGAGGGTTCCGGCATCCCGATCGCCGTTGATGGCGTTGCCCGACAGCGCCGGTGACACCAGTGTTCCCAGCAGCAGCACAAAGAAAATGATCGTCGAGAACACCCCGCCGCCGCCGGATAGCCACGCCGAGGTGGCCAGCCAGAGCAGAAACGTGACGATGCCCACGAGCAGCATGAAGACACCGAGCAGCACGTACCAGGAGACGCCGCGCACCCGCTGGCGCAGTTCCAGCGTGACGATCAACCAGAGTCCGGTCAGGAACAGGCGGTTATGGTCGTTCATGGCGCTACCTCCGGGTTGACGACGACAGAACTATGTCGCGCCGGTCGCTCCCGCGTGAGGTCGAGAAAAGTGTGCTCAAGGTTGCCGACGGCCGGCCCGAAATCGCACACCGGCACTCCGCTCAGGACCAGGTTGTGCAGTAGAGCGGCGGCGGAGGCTTCATTTTCAACCTGTACGAGGGTGCCGAGCTGGTCCACGCCGAGAACCTGCACGAGCGCGCCGACCACGCCGGGCGTAGCCAGCGCACGTTCCAGTGCTGACTCATCGAGGGAGCGGATGCGCCAGGATCTGGCACTCGCGCCCGCCGCGGCCACCTGTTCCGGGCTCGCCGTGCGCCCGTCGGCGAGGTACACCGCGGCATCGGCCATTTCGTCGAGTTCGGCGAGAACGTGACTGGAAACGAGAATCGCGGCGCCCTCGCCGGCCAGACGGCGCAGCAGCTGGCGCAGCGAAGCACGGGCCGCGGGGTCGAGGCCGGAGGCCGGCTCGTCGAGCAGCAGCACTCCGGGGGAGTGCACGAGCGCCCTGGCCAGGCTCAGGCGTTGTTTCTGGCCGCGCGACAGCACCCGCGATGGCCGGTCGGCGAAGTCACCGAGGTCGGTCAGCGCGATCAGTTCGTCGGCGCGCACGGCGGCCTGCTCGCCGGTCATGCGGTACATCCGGCCGGTGGTCTGCAGGGCTGCTCGGGCGCTCAGGCTCGGCCAGGAACCGAGTGTGTCCGGCATCCAGCCCATGACGGCGCGCACCCGTTCCGGCTCGATAACCGGGTCGTGACCGTTAATGCGAATGGTGCCGGTATCGGGGGTGAGCAACGTTGCGAGCATGAGTAGCAGCGTGGTCTTGCCCGAGCCGTTCGGCCCGATCAGGGCCGTGACCGACCCGGCCGGAACGGTCAGCGTCGCGCCCCGCAGCGCGAGCACACTTCCGAAGGATCGGCTGACCCCGGTCACCGCGATCCCGCTAGGTACGATCCCGCCAGATCCGAAAACTGTCGTCGCCGACATCGACACACCCCCACTTGTTTCCCCCGAGTCTAGGGCGCACTCCCGTTCGGGGGCGGGCGGTGAATCGCACCCACGGCAACTGAGAGAATTACCTCATGGCTATTGCAGTGACCCCGCCGCGCGGCATGCGCGATTTCCTCCCCGCCGACAAGGCCGTACGCGAACGCTCCCTCGGCATCATCCGCGAGAGTTTTCGGGCGCACGGCTTCGACGAGATCGAAACCCCGGTCATGGAAGACTCAGCCCGCCTGCACTCCGGTCTCGGCGGCGACAATGAGAAGCTCGCCTTCGCGGTGCTCAAGCGCGGCCTCAGCGCAGCCGACGTCGCGGCCGCGGCCGAGCAGGACGACCTGCTGTCCCTGGCCGATCTCGGGCTGCGCTTTGACCTGACGGTTCCGCTCGCCCGGTTCTACGCCACCCACCGGGCCGCGTTGCCCGCCGTGTTCCGTTCGATTCAAATTGCTCCGGTCTGGCGGGCCGAACGCCCGCAGAAAGGCCGCTACCGCCAGTTCATGCAGTGCGACATCGACATCATCGGTGAGGCCGGCCCGCTCGCCGAGATCGAACTGATCACCGCAACGGCCTCGACCCTCGACCAGCTCGGCCTCACGGGCTGCTCCATTCGCATCAACGACCGCCGAATCCTTTCCGCCCTGCTCGCCCACTGGGGCGTCGCGTCAGACCTGACCGAGCGGGCATTGATCGTAATCGACAAGCTCGACAAGATCGGTGTTGACGGTGTTGCCACCGAGCTCGGCGCCCTCGGCATCGACGCCCCCGACCTGGCCGCCCTGCTCACCGAGCTCGGCACCGGCGGCTGGTCCCTCGGCGACAGCGCGCCGGAGTGGCTCAACGCGGCGGCGTTCGCCGACCTGACTGCCCTGCGCGTCGCCCTGCCCGGCGTCGACCTCGCGTTTGACCCCACCCTGGTGCGCGGCATGGGCTACTACACGGGAACCATCTTCGAGATTTCCCATCCTGACCTGGCTTATTCCCTCGGCGGCGGCGGTCGTTACGACGGAATGATCGGCCGGTTCCTCGGCACCGACGTACCCGCCTGCGGATTTTCGATCGGCTTTGAACGCATCGTCGACCTGCTGCAAGCGGATGCCGCATCCGCCCAGCACGCCGTCGTACTCATATACGAGAAAGACGCCGATCCGGCTCTTCTCATTGCCCTCAAGCGCGACCTCGTCGCCGGGGGACTGCGGGTGCGCCTGGAACGCCGCATCAAGAACCTCAAGGCCCTGCTCGACCGGGCTGGAGAGGCCGGTTACGGACGCTTCGCGTTCGTGACCGTTGACACGCAGGCGGCGGTCGACCTCGACTTTAAACCGCTCGGCGCCTGACGCCGCTTCGGCGGATCGGCCGACAGGTTTGGTTAGACTGAAATCGCCCGGTCCCCCGGCACACCCTACTTTCATTCCGACCAGTACCCCGGCGTCTAGCCAGACGTTCACCCCCGACAAATCAGGAGACAGTTGTGGCCCTAATTGAGGCAGTAGACGCACGCGAAATTCTCGATTCCCGCGGCAACCCGACTATCGAGGTCGAAGTTTTGCTCGGCGACGGAACCGTCAGCCGCGCCGCAGTGCCGTCCGGCGCGTCCACCGGGGTGTTCGAGGCCTATGAGCTGCGCGACGGCGATAAAGCCCGCTACCAGGGCAAGGGCGTGCTCAAGGCTGTCGAAGCAGTGATCGACGACCTCGGCCCCGCGGTCGAAGACATCGACGCGACCGACCAGCGCATCGTCGACCTCGTACTCATCGAAGCCGACGGCACCGATAACAAGGAGCGCCTCGGCGCCAACGCCATCCTCGGCGTCAGCCTGGCCGTGGCCAAGGCTGCAGCCAGCTCAGCCGGCCTGCCGTTGTTTCGCTACCTTGGCGGCCCGAATGCCCACACCCTGCCGGTGCCCCTGATGAACATCATCAACGGCGGCTCGCACGCTGACAACGATGTCGACATCCAGGAATTCATGATCGTTCCGCTCGGTGCTGAGTCGTTCAGCGAGGCGCTGCGCTGGGGCGTTGAAATCTACCACTCGCTCAAGGCGCTGCTGCAGTCCAAAGGCCTGTCCACCGGCCTCGGCGACGAGGGCGGCTTCGCCCCCAACCTGCCAAGCAACCGGGCCGCGCTCGACCTCATCGTCGAAGCCATCAAGATCGCCGGTTACGTTCCCGGCAAGGACATCGCCCTCGCCCTCGACGTCGCCGCAAGCGAATTCTTCAAGGACGGCAGCTACAACTTCGAGGGCAAGAAGTTCTCGGCCGAAGAAATGAGCGCCTACTACGCCGAGCTCGTCACCGACTACCCGCTCGTCTCCCTCGAAGACCCGCTCGAGGAAGACGACTGGGACGGCTACGTTCACCTCACCGCGTCACTCGGCGACAAGGTACAGATCGTTGGAGACGACCTGTTCGTGACCAACCCCGTGCGCCTGGCCAAGGGCCTTGCGCTCAAGGCCGCGAACTCCATCCTGGTCAAGGTCAATCAGATCGGTACCCTGACCGAGACAATGGATGCCGTCTCGCTCGCCCAGCGCGCCGGCTACACCGCGATCATCTCGCACCGCTCAGGCGAGACCGAGGACACCTTCATCGCCGATCTCGCCGTCGCAACGGATGCGGGCCAGATCAAGACCGGCGCCCCCGCACGCAGCGAGCGCGTCGCCAAGTACAACCAGCTGCTGCGCATTGAGGAAGAACTCGGCGAGGCCGCTGTGTACGCAGGCCGCTCCGCGTTCCCCCGCTTCACCGCGTAGCAAGGCCCGACAGCAGCCACGGGCTCCCGACCACCGTTTTTTGGCTGGTCGGGGGCCCACAGCTTTCGCTTGGTACCATTTTCACCAGCAGGTTCAGCGCCAGCGAAAGGAGTTGCCATGGATCAGAAACGACCGGCCCCACGGCAACCCGTCGTCTCAGAGACCGAAACGCCCGCGGGCGGGTGGCTGCGCAGCATCCGCTTCTCCGGATTCTCGCTCGTGATGATGGTCGTGCTGATCCTCGCCGTCGTGGTCCTCGCGCCGAGCCTGCGCACCTACGCCGAGCAGCGGCAGCAGATCAGCCAGCTCAGTGCCGCTGTCGCCGACCAGAAGGCCGAGGTCGACCAGCTCACCAGCCAACGGGAACGCTGGAACGACCGCACCTACGTCACGACGCAGGCACGCGAGCGGTTGTCGTACGTGTTGCCGGGTGACATCAGTTTTCTCGTCATCAACGACCTGCCGGTCGTCGCTCCGCGCGAAGCGGAGGCGAGTCCGGTCAGTACCGATATTCAAAGCACCACAATTGATTGGCTTGGTTCCTTGTTCGCCTCCACCATGACTGCCGGCCTCGCTCCGCAAGCAGCAGCACCAGCCACGGATGCCCCCGCACCGGTGGCTCCGTGACCCGGCCGCCGTTCGATCCGTTCACTCCGGCCGACATCGACCTCGTTTCGGCCCAGCTCGGCCGCCCGGCCCGCAACGTCGTCGGCATCGCCGCTCGCTGTGTCTGTGGCGCGCCGACCGTGGTCGCTACCGCTCCCCGGCTGGCCGACGGTACGCCGTTCCCCACCCTGTACTACCTCTGCCACCCGGCCGCGACGGCCGCGATCTCGTCGCTCGAAGCTACCCAGGTAATGAACGAATACAACGACCTGCTCGCCGACGATGACGAGGTGCGCGCCGCCTATCAAGCCGCTCACGAGAGTTTTCTGTTCGACCGCGAGCAGCTCGGAACCGTGCCGGAGATCGCCGGGATCTCCTCAGGCGGCATGCCGAGTCGAGTCAAATGCCTGCATGCCCTCGCCGCGCACTCCCTGGCCGCCGGGCCCGGCGTTAATCCGATCGGTGACCTCGCGCTGGCGCGTGCGGACTGGTCGCCAACGATCTGTGTCTGCCTGGACTACTCGGCCACGGCCGCCACCGCCGGGACGGTTCCGGAGTGACTCCGACTCCGCAACGGGTTACTCGGCGTCGGGTCAGCGCGGGCCTCGCGGTCGCCCTCACCGCAGCGCTCTTCGGAGGCACCGTCGCGGGTTCCGTCGTGCTCGACGCATCCGCCGCCCATGCTGACCAGATTCGTGACCTGCAGTACTGGCTCAACGACTACGGGTTTACCGAAGCCTGGAATACCACGCGCGGCGCGGGCGTCACCGTCGCCGTTATCGACTCCGGGGTCAACGGCAGCGTCCCCGAGCTGAACGGCGTTGTGACCGGGGGAACGGATGTCTCCGGCCTCGGCTCCCCAAACGGCCAGACTCCGGTCGCCGGTGACGACGATGACGGCGAGCACGGCACACTGGTGGCTTCGCTGCTGGCCGGTCGCGGCACCGGTGACGGCACGGGCCTTATCGGAGTCGCGCCGGAAGCATCCATTCTGGCGGTGTCGGTGGGGTTCGGCAGCACCCGTTCCGCAGTCAGCAACGATGACCAGATCGCGCAGGGCATCCGCTGGGCTGTTGACAACGGCGCCGACGTCATCAACATGTCGCTCACCCGGAACACGCTGTATTGGCCGGAGAGCTGGGATGAGGCCTTTCTTTACGCCTTTGACAATGATGTTGTCGTGGTGGCTGCGGCCGGAAACCGGGGGAGTGGCACCACCGAGGTCGGTGCTCCCGCGACGATCCCCGGCGTGCTGACGGTGGCGGGTGTCGACCGCAACAAGACGGCGAGCTTCGATGCGTCCTCGCAGGGCATCACCATCGCCATCGCCGCACCGAGCGAGAAGCTGGTCGGCGTCATGCCCGATTCCAGCTACGTTCAGTGGGACGGAACCAGTGCGGCTGCGCCGATCGTGTCCGGGCTGGTCGCCCTCGTGCGAGCAGCCTATCCAGATCTCGATGCGGCGGGCGTCATGAACCGGGTCATCGCGACCGCGAACGCCAACGGGCAGTCTGTGCCGAGTCCGATCTACGGCAATGGCCTGATCGATGCCGCCGCTGCGGTGACCCGCTATGTCGCTCCGGCGACCGGGCCCACCCCGAGCGCGCTCCTGACCGAGTGGATCACATTGCACCGTCGTGCCGAGATCGAGGTGGTTCCCACCGAAGTTCCGGTCGTTGAGGCTCCGGCAGCCGCGGACAAGGACCCCGCTCTACCCGCTCAAAATGTGCTCACGGCTTGGTTGCCGAACCAACTGACATTGACCTATATCAGTCTGCCGCTCGCTGTACTCGTGGTGTTTGGTATCCTAGTAACGCTGTTAGGCATTGGGGCCACTCGGCATATCAAGCGAATTCGGCGCAAACCCAAAGATTTCGCACAATAATAATCCTGTAGGAGGCCTTCTCATCGTGCCCAAAATTCTCATTGTTGGTGGCGGATACGCCGGTTTTTACACGGCGTGGAAGCTCGAGAAGTGGCTGCGATCCGGCGAAGCCGAGGTCACCATTGTTGACCCGCTGCCGTACATGACGTATCAGCCCTTCCTTCCGGAGGTCGCTGCCGGCTCCATCGAGCCCCGTCACGCGGTCGTGTCGCACCGTCGTCACCTCAAGAAAACCAACGTCGTCTCCGCCAAGGTCTCGTATATCAATCACGCGGAGAAAACCGCCACGATCACGCCGCCGATCGGCGAGCCGTACGAGTTCGCGTACGACATCATCGTGGTTACCGCCGGTGCGGTGTCGCGTACCTTCCCCATTCCGGGCGTCGCCGACCAGGCCATCGGCCTCAAGACCATCGAAGAGGCCGTCGCCATTCGCGACCGTGTGCTGACCAACTTCGACCTCGCTGCCGCGCTGCCGGCCGGACCCGAGCGCGAACGCCTTTTGACTTTCATCGTGGTCGGTGGCGGTTTCGCCGGCATCGAGGTATTTGCCGAGCTGCGTTCCTTCGCCACCTCGTTGCTCACGCTCTACCCGGAGATCAGCTTCGAAGAGACCAACTTTCACCTCATCGAAGCCATGGGCCGCATCATGCCCGAAGTTTCGCTGAAGACGAGCCTGTGGGTTATCGACAATCTGGCCAGCCGCGGTGCCCAGATTCACCTCGACACCCAGCTGACCAGCGCGGTCGACGGCAAGATTGAACTCTCCACCGGAGAGACTTTCGAGACTGACCTCATTGTCTGGACCGCCGGCGTCATGGCCAACCCCACAATCGTGCGTCACACCGACCTGCCCATCGAGGAGCGCGGTCGCCTGCGGGTTCGCGCTGACCTGCGGGTCGGAACCGAAGATGACATCATCGCTGACGCCTGGGGCGCCGGTGACGTGAGCTGCGTTCCTGACCTGAGTGGGGGCGGTGTGGGCGGTAACTGCGTACCCAACGCCCAGCATGCTGTGCGCCAGGGCAAGCTGCTCGCTAAGAACCTGGTTGCAGTGCTGCGCGGCGAAAAGCCCGTGCAGTATCTGCACAAGAACCTGGGGGCCGTCGCCGGTCTCGGCGTCGGTGTCGGCGTGTTCCAGAGCGGCAACCTTGCCATCACCGGCATGCCGGCGTGGTTCGCCCACCGCGGCTACCACGGACTGGCCATGCCGAGCTGGGAGCGCAAGCTGCGCGTCGTCTGGGGCTGGGCCAACAACGTGGTCCTCGGTCGCGATATCGTCTCGTTGAGCGCCACCGAGAACCCGCGTGCGGTGTTCGAAGAGTTCGCTTCACGTCCCAAGCCGCCGGCACCGGTCGAAGCACCCGCCGCCAAGGCGCCGACGGCTCCGCGCGCGCCCCGTGCGCCGCGCAAGCCCACGGTTAAGGCTGCTGCAGCGGATGCCGCGCCCGCAAAGCAAGCACCCGTCGCGCAGAAGGCTGCCGCTAAGGCATCCGCTTCGAAGTAAGTTTCTCGCTAGGTGCTGCCGGGCGCGATCATCGCCCGGCAGCACCTAGGCTGTAACCGCCCGTCTTCGGGCATGCCCCCATAGCCCAATTGGCAGAGGCAGACGACTTAAAATCGTCACAGTCTGGGTTCAAGTCCCAGTGGGGGCACCACGCATATGTCGACGCTGCTCGCGCATTTGACTTCGTAACAGGTGTCTGCGCCGCGTTTGCCCACATAGTACGCACATTGATGTCGTGCGCTCAGGTCGCACCGCAATCTAGAAATCTACGTTCGTACCAGATCATGCGTTCTGCAGAGTGCAGGTGGACAGCTATGGCAAGTCTCGATAGCCCCGATAGAGCTCAGCCCACTGGGACGAGTCTGAGGTTTGGACCGTGCGGATAGAGACCGAATCGCTTGTAATCATCGCCCCAGAGTATCTGCGCGCGTTCCGCTCCCTCCTCCGTTCCTATTCGGGACTTCTGGCCACGACTGCATCGTCGGCTGGTCCAGTGGCACGGGCGTAGAGAAGGTTCCTGGATGGTGACTCACTTTTCTGCTCTTAGCTCCCGATTTGGACGAACGCACGCAAGGGCGTTGGGCTGAAGTCGTGCCCTTCGACGAAACCCATGGATTCGTAGAATGCTCGTTGGCCGGGTTCGTCATCGGTCAGCAGTACCTTTTGTCGAACGTGAACGTAGCGCTCGATGACGTTGTCGACCAAAGCTTTGCCGAGGCCGTTTCGCTGATGACGGGGGTTGACGAGGATGTCCTGGAGGTAACAGATGGTGACGTCATCGGAGATTGCGCGGGCCAGGCCCACCAGCGCTCCGGTCGAGTCCCTGGCTGATACGACGTAGGACGACCACGTGTCGCAGCCGAAGCTATCAAATTTTTTACGTCCAACCTGAGAACTCCATCCCGGTGTAGGCACGTACCCAAGCGTCGCCCCGTTCCCGTAGAGGGTTCGGCTTATGACACGGGGTGTCTTGATTCAACCTTTTGAGGTGCCTTGCCCGAATCGGTTCGGGGCCGGGTCCCGGAGATCGACGATGTTATGAGCCGCAACGTGCATTTTAAGCACGACAAGCTCATTGACACGACCCTGGATAAGGGCGGCACCGCTGAAGGTGATTAGCGGCAGGGTCGTGAGAAGGATCCTGAGGAGTCGAACCCAGGTGAGTAGTACCGTGGGCCGATCAGGCCAGCGGTCGGTCGATGTACCCAGCGGCATACATTCGATCGGAACAACGGTGCAGATCAGGTCGCTCTTGACCGTCTAATGATGCCGCCTCTTTGCGCGTTGTCCGGGCGCTTATTGGTGCCGCGCATGAACCACGGTTCGATCGCGGAGTCCGCAACCCACCCGTTCGTGTTGGGTTGCGAATTCGAGGCTGAGCAGGTTTCCATCGTGCAGGCGGTAGGGGGTGAGTTTACGGTGCAGTGTTAAGCCTGAACGGCCCCTTGTTGCCGTGCACCATCACCGCGATGATTGACTCATGGCAGATAAAGCGAACGATGTCGATGCGGTCTGGGATGACTGGAAAAAGGCGGTCACGATGACCGCCAGTGAGATCACGTCGTGGCTCGACACCGACGAATCTCGGGAGGTCGGGCAGAAAGATGATGGCAGCGGAGAATCCATCGGGCATCGGTCCGGCCGCAGGATCGTGACGATTCTTGGAACCAAGAAAGCCGATCTGACCGCGTCCGATATCGAACACATGCATAAGGTGGTCGGCTACGTGAAGCGGCATGGTGCCCAGGGACCAGAATCCGATGTCGAGCACTCACGATGGCGATACTCGTTAATGAACTGGGGAAACGATCCGCTGAAGTAGCCCTGCGGCTACAAGAGCAAGCAGCGGTCGATTATTGGCGTGGGATAGTCGGTCAGGGCGCCGGCCCTTCTGTCACCGCTGGAACGCGCCTTATCAGTGCGTGCGGAGGCCGTAGGTGAGCAGCGCGTTGCCCTTGCTCGTCGTTGACGATGACTGCAGCGTTAGCCGAGTCACCGGGTCGGTCGGCTCGAACAAATGACGTCCCTCGCCCGCGACTACGGGGTGTGTCATGAGGAGGAGCGAGTCGAGCAGCCCGGCGAACAAAAGCTGCCGCACCAGCGAGATGCCGCCGACCAGGGAAATCTCGCCGCCCTCTGTGTTCTTCAGGTCCGTCACGAATTCGTTGAGGTCGCCGGTGATGAGCGTTGAATTCTGCCAGGCCAGGTCACCAGTCAACGTGCGCGAGGCGACGAATTTCTGCACCGGATTGATGAATGCTCCGAACGGGTCGTCGTTCTCGGGGCTGGGCCAGTAGCTGGCCCACTGCTCATAGCCGACTCGCCCAAGCAGAACCGTGTCGACGCGGCTCATCATGGCGGTCATTTCACCACCCAGCTCCTCGTCAAAGCTGTCGAACTGCCAGAGGTTTGGCGACTCGACCACGCCATCGAGAGACATGAACAGGCCGGCGGTTAGTTTTCGCATCAGAGTTCTCCCAGGATCGGTGGAATGCTAGTACGGATCAGCGCAGACGGTCAAGGTAGCGCAGAATAACTCCCTCGCGCAGTGCCCACGGCGACACCTCGAGTTCCGCGGCCCCGAACGCAGCCATCGCCGCGCCGAGCACAATGCCGCCGGCCACGATCTGAAACGTGCGATCGGCGGTGATGCCGGGCAGCGCCGGGCGGGCTTCGGCTGGGATCCGGGCCAGCCGCGGCACCCAGTCATCGAGTTCGGTACGGCCGAGGCGCAGCCGATCGGCGGCTCCGACGCCGTCCGAGGTCGTGCCGGCCAAGCGGGCCAGCGAACGAATCGCTTTTGACGACCCGACAATGTGGTGCGGTGCTGGCAGCTGTGCGAACGCTCCGACGGCATCGTGCAAAACGGATGCCGCGTGCTTGCGCAACGCAGACACCTCTTCCGGGAGCGGGGGATCGTGGTGCAGAAATCCGACGGTGCTGCGCCCGGCGCCGAGTGGAAGAGACAGTGCGACCTCGGGAAACTCATCGCCGCCGGCGGCGATCTCCAGCGACCCGCCGCCAATGTCGAAGAGAAGAATATTGCCGGCCGACCAGCCGTACCAGCGTCGCACAGCGAGAAAGGTTAGCCGGGCCTCGTCCTCGCCCGACAATACCTGGAGGGACACACCGGTTTCTCGTTCTACCCGGTCGAGCAGCTCTGGACCGTTGGTCGCCTCACGCAGGGCCGAGGTGGCGAACGGCAACAGTTCGTCGATGTTGTGTTGTTGGGCAACATCCGCTGCGTGCTGCACGGATTTCAGAACCGCTGCCACACCCTCATCGTTGATGGCGCCCTCGGGGGTGATGTAGCGCATGAGACGCAGGACGCTCTTGTCGGCGGCCATCGGCACGGGCGGGGCACCTGCGTGCGCGTCGACAACTAACAGGTGGACGGTATTTGAACCGACATCGAGAACTCCAAGGCGCACATGTGTACGATACCGCTTGCCGCGAGCTAGCGTTGTGTCGGGGCGACGAAGCGCTGCCAGGCCCACGCGCTCACGCACAGCGCCGCGAAGGTGGAGGCAGCAATCCAGAGTGCCGTTCCGGTGCCGTCGTTCTCCAGCTGTTCAAACACGGGGGCGAGCGCCGCGAACAGTAAGCCGTAGGTGACAACGGTCAGACCCGTCCACAGCGGAGGCGACCAGGCCAGGATACGGCGACCGCTCGTGTGGCCGATGGGCACCAGAATCAGCACTGCAGAGCCGATGGCAGCGAGCACGATCGTGTTGATGGTCTCCGCAGTGAGCGACGTGACGAAATCACTGGCGCCGGGTAGCAACGACCCGAAAAACCAGGCGAGAACGGCGAAGGCTGCGAGCGCACCCACCCGTACCGCGGCGAGTTGGCCACGCTGCGGGCCCGTGGGCTGAGCGCCGGCCTGGCCCGAAGCATCCGTTGTGGCCGAGAGGGTGATGCCGCCGAGGAGTCCGAACAGCAGGGCGGGATGCACGTCGAACACCCGGGAGGCGATCGCGGCGGCCGCGATGATCAGTAGATAACGCGGCAAAAAAGTGACTGTTCCGTGCTGGCGCATAACTCGCGAACTCCACCACAGCGGAACCAGGATGGCCACAGCATTGACCAGAACCAGCCCGATGATCACGGCGACGAGCAGACGCAGGTAGGCGGGCTGGTCGACGACGGGACCGGACAGCATGACAAAGGTCGCGGCGGCCAGCAGAGCGGCACCGCCGCGCAGCCATCGGTTGAGGTTTATCGTCGGGGCGACCTCGAATTCTTCACGCACTCGGTTGCGTCCCGCTAGTGACGGCAGCGCCCGACCGCCGCGGGAGCGGGAGATGGCGCCCGCGAGCAAGCGTAGGGGCACCGCGATCAAAAGCAGCGCGCCGAGGGCTAGCAGTCCGGCCTGCAACCAGGAAAACGGAGAGTCACTGCCGGTGGGACCGATGGCCGCGGCGAACCGGGTCGGGTCATTCCAGCGGCCGGGGAAAGCAGATGCCGCTTCCCCCTGGTGTTCCGGCTCGGCAGCTTCTGGGCCGGGCGCGTTGGTATCCGGTGCCGGGCTGGGCGACGGCTGCGAAGGCTCCGGAGGAACGCCGGGCACGGCAACCGAACCGTCCGCTGGCGGCGAGGCCACCGGGCTCGGGGTTGGCGTGACCGGTGGCGTTGCCGAGGCGGACTCAGACGGCGTCGGGGACGCTGTTGTCTCGGCGACGTAGCTGACCGACAGGGGAGCGCTACCCGGACCGACGTTGCCAGCGTCATCTTTCTGCACGGCGCTGACCGAGTACGACCCGGCGGCCACGCCTCCGGCCGAGCAGGTCCACGTTCCGCCGGTCACTGGGGTCGAACAGACCGAGTACGCGCCGGCGAACACCGTGACGGTGGCGCCGGTTTCCCCGGTTCCGGTGTACTGGGTACCGGCGACCGGAACCTGCGTGCCGGCGCTGGGAGCCGTGACGACCGGGGCGTCCGGCGCGGTGACATCGAACAAGATTTTCTTCGGCGCGCTCGCGTTCGACGATGACGGGCTGCTGAACGTCGAACTCTGGCTCGCCGTGACGTCCTGGCTGCCATTGCCGAGGCCGGAGAACAGGCAGGCCCAAGCGCCGGAACCATCTGCGGTGCTGTTGCAGGTGTCTCCGTTTGGCAGGGATGCCGTCACCGTGGCCTGAGGGTGTCCGGTTCCGCGCACCCAGCCGTTGGAATCCGCACCGGTCAGGCCGCCGAGCACCGTCGGGGCACCGAGCACGGCGACGGCAATGTCGTCACTCAGACTGGGAAAACCGGTTACCACTACGCGCAGGATGATGTTAGGGCCGTTCTGCAGGTAGACGTTGCGGCAGCTCCAGGAGGTCGATAAGTCGTCGACGATGCAGAGCGGGTCTCCGCCGCGTGGCGACAACAACTGAATCTCCTGGTCGGCGGCTTTCGACCCTGAAACAGTGGTGCGGTTGCTGCTGATGAATTGCCCGTTGCCCGGGCTCTCGATCCGAGGGCTCTGCGCGGAGTCGGTCGTCGCGTTCGGGTTCGGTTGCTCGGTCGTCGAGGGGGTCACGTCGGGCGTCGCCTGCTGCACCGTGGCCGGCGTAGCGGTCTCGTCGGCCTGCGCCGTTGCGAGTACGGGTGTCGTCAGAACCAGGGCGCACCCGAGAACGAGGGCGGCGAGAGTCTCGACGCTGCGGGAGTGTCGCCGGGGCGCGGAAGTGCTCCGGACTGCGCTACGAGCCGATTGGAACACAACTCACCCCCTGACCCAATTTGAGGGGCAGACCGGGGGAAAGTCAACCTTCCGCGCCCCGAATACGGTAACAAACCAGAGGAATTCTTCGAGGCGTCTTCACCCGGCCCCAAACGTGACACCCTTTAATACGAAGCGGATGCCCCGCATCACCCGCCGAAAAGAGTCTTCGCCCATGAATCCCACGCCCAGTACCCCGGCCGCCTCATCAAATCGCGCTGTCGCCGCCCGCGACTGGGAACACCGTGCCGGCGAGCTCGGCGATCGCCTACCGACCGGGTTCGAGGTCGCCGTGGCGACCTCAGCCTTTCAGATCGAGGGTGCCGCCCGTGATGGTGGTCGCGGTGACAGTGCCTGGGACGCCTTCAGCCAGGTTTCTGGGCGCATCCGCGACGGTTCGAATGCCTCCGTCTCGGCCGACCACGTGAAGAACTACGCCGCTGACACCGACCTGTTGCGCGACCTCGGCGTCGATAGCTACGCGTTCTCCTTCGCCTGGACCCGGCTGCAGCCGGACGGCCGTGGCGCCCTCAACCGGAACGGACTCGCGTTCTACGACCGTTTGCTCGACGCGTTGCTGGCCGACGGCATCCGTTCGACCGCCACGCTCTCGCACTTTGACCTGCCAGCAGCCCTGCGCGGCGGCTGGCTGAACCGCGACACCGCTGGTCGGTTTGCCGACTATGCCCACGCGGTGGCGGTGGCGTTCGGCGACCGCATCGACGCCTGGGTCACCCTCGCCGAGCCGGCCACGCTCACCATGAAGGGCTACGCGCTGGGTACCCACGCGCCCGGCCGCGCCCTGCTCTTCGACGCGTTGCCGACCGCGCACCACCAGCTGCTCGGGCATGGACTCGCCGTGCAGGCCCTGCGCGCCGCCGACGTGCGCGGGCGCATCGGCCTGGTCAACTCCCACACGCCGGTGCAGTCTGCAACAGACCGAGACCAGGACCGCTCTTACGCCGCGCTCTACGACTTGCTGACGAACCGCCTGTTCGCCGACCCCGTGCTGCTCGGCCACTACCCCGACCCGCTGGAACCGTTCGCGGTCGAACTACGAACCCTGCTCGAGGCCGACCCCGACGACCTGCGCACGATCCATCAGCCGCTGGACTTCTACGGGGTCAGCTACACCGAACCCGCCCGCGTCGCCGCCGGCCCGACGGTGCTGAAAGCTCGCGACGGCCAGCCGATCCCTACCACGTCGTGGCCGTTCCACCTCGAGCCGTTTCGAGAACACCCCACCACCTCAGCCGGCGCCGTCAACGCCCCCGAGTACGTGGCCGTGTTGCTCGCCGAACTGGCCGAGCGTTACCCCGACCTCCCGCCGGTCTACCTCTCGCTGGCCGGCGGCGCCTTCGCCGACCAAGCGGATGCCCGTCACAACGTGAACGACACGGCCCGCGTCGACTACCTGGCCGAGCACCTCCTCGCCGCTCTCGACGCCGCCGCGCCCATCGACCTCGCCGGCATCGCCTTCTGGTCCTTGCTCGACGCGTTCGAGTGGGACTCCGGCTACACCCAACCCACCGGCCTCGTGCACGTTGACTTCGCTAACGACCGCCGCACCCGCACCCCCAAGCTGAGCTACCGCTGGCTCCAGCATGCCCTGGCCAATCGGTAGCTCGAGCTGGCGGTACCTAATGCCGGTAAATTTCACGACATGCCGCGCACCGGGGTCGAAGAGCTCGGCGTGTCGCAAATTTACCGGTTTTACGTACAGGCACGCAGCTAGGGCGTGTGCCGCTGCAGCGTCACCGAGCCGAGCACCACGGCCCCCACGATCCAGGCGCCGATGATCAGCAACTCCCCGCCGACGTAGGAGGCGTCCCCTGCCAGCGGAGAAGCGATTTCACCGGTTCAGCACCCTGGATCCGGAGCAATTCATCACGCCCTCCGATCGGTCGATTGATTACACCATCGTCGCGGTCAGCATCTTCGAGGGCCGCTCGGCGGCTACTAAGAAGGACTTCATCCGGCAACTCATCAGTAATGTCGCGAATATCGGCGTCACGCCGAACGATCTGGAAATCACGATTACCGAGACGCCTCGTGCGAACTGGGGAATTCTCGGAGTGCCCGCCGATGAACTGCTGTTGAACTATGCCGTGGAGGTCTGACGAAGAGAGCTCGCGCTTGCTCCGGTCAGTGCAGCGAGTTCGCCAATTCGCATCGAAAGCTTGCCCCTCACATTGATGTCAGGCCTTACTGTAGCGATCATGAACACACATACGAACGATCCAGCTGCGGTACTGCAGCTCCGCGTCATCGTTGAAGCCGATGACTTTGATGCGGCCGTTGCGTTTTACCGTGACGCCCTCGGGCTGCCCGAACAGGCCGCGTTCGAGGGAGACGGTAATGCCCGTGTTTCGATTCTGGACGCCGGTCGAGCGACCCTGGAGATTTCAAATCCGGCGCAGAAGCGCATGATCGACGAGGTCGAAACCGGCGAGCGACAGGGCCCCGGCATTCGCCTCGCATTCGAGGTATCTGACGCGCGTGGGGTCACGACCCGATTGGAAGCAGCAGGGGCGTCCATCATAGGCGAGCCGCGCGAGACGCCGTGGAAGTCCCTCAACTCGCGGCTCGACGCGCCGGCTGGTTTGCAGATAACGGTGTTCCAAGAGCTTGAGAGCGTACCGGAACGTACCCAGCGGGCCGGATTCGGTACCGCAGACTCGCGGTGAGGGCGCCGCGATCCCTGGCCCGTGCACCGGTCGCCTCGCTGGGCGACCAGTAGTGTGGGTCGCATGATGCCAGCGCTGCCGATCCTCGTGTCTGCCGCGGCGCCGGCATCCGCTGAAGCAGAGAAGGTGTCACTTCGGTACTACGACGACATCGTGAGTCGTTACCACGGACGCGCTGCGATCCAACAGGAAATTATCGCCGCCCAGGCCGGGTATCCAAGCGACGACCTCGTCCCGCCTGCTGGAATTCTGTTGCTGGCCCGCCAGGGGAGCGCCGTGCTCGGCTGTGCCGGAATGCGGATTCGCCTGGGCGATATCGGCGAGGTGACCAGAGTCTTTGTCGAACCAGCTGCCCGAGGCCAGGGCGTAGGTCGGCTCCTCATGCAGAATCTGGAAAGTGAATCCCGCGCGTTGGGACTGACGGCTCTGCGGTTAGACACGCGTACCGACCTCGTCGAGGCGCGCAGCCTCTATGCCTCCCTCGGTTTCATCGAGGGTGAAGCGCACAACACCGACCCGTACGCGAATCACTGGTTCCGCAAAGAGTTGTGTTGAATTTATGACCAACGTGCACAGCGCACCGGAACCTGCCCTTGTGCCGGAGCTTCTGGTCACATCGCTGGTGAAGAGTTTGGATTTCTGGTGCGGCCTCAGCGGTTTCGAGGTGCAGTACGACCGCCCCGACGAGGGGTTTGCCTACATCGCGCGAGGCGCGGCCCATGTCATGATCGAGCAGCGGGCAGTGGGCCGAAACTAGCTTCCGGGGGCGCTGGAGCGTCCCTTCCGCCGTGGAATCAACTTGCAGATCTCTGTGGCATCGATTGATCCGCTGGTGAGTGCCTTTCGTGGGGCCAGCTGGCCGCTCGTCATGGAGCCAGAGACGACATGGTACCGAACGGGCGATGCCGAGTCTGGTGTCGCTCAATTTCTCGTACAGGACCCGGATGGATACCTGATCCGTTTCCAGGCCTCGGTAGGCCGACGCACGTCATCCCGGTAGCGCGTCGAGCGGTGAGGCCACAGCTGGGAGCGAGAACCCAGCCACCTGCACTAGCTTCGGTGCATGACCGAGCAGCAGCCCTACCAAGTCGTCAAAAGCTACGACAATTTCGAATTGCGCCGATACCCAGCGCATCTCGTGGCCGAGGTCACCATCGATGGCCCATTCAAGGACGCTGGTAATCGGGCCTTCCGCTACCTGTTCGCGTACATCTCCGGGGCCAACCGCTCCCTGCAGAAAGTCACCATGACGGCGCCGGTGGTGCAAACGGATGCCGCAGAAAAGATCCCGATGACCGCGCCAGTGCTGCAGGAGGGCGTGAAGGATGCCGCAGCCGGTGAACAATTCCGGGTTGCTTTCGTGCTCCCCAAAGACCTGACGATCGAAACAGCCCCGCAGCCCACGGACCCCACCGTGCACCTGCGCACGGTACCCGCAAGCCTGGCCGGTGCCCTTCGCTTCAGCGGACGCTGGAGTCAGACTCGATATGAACAACATCTTGACCAGTTGCGTGGGGCGCTCGCCGTTGCCGGGTTCAGCGTCTTGGGGTCACCGAGACTCGCACGATTCGACCCGCCGTTCAAGCCGTGGTTTCTGCGCCGCAACGAGGTACTGCTCGACGTCGAAGAGCCCGGCTGACCAGCGCTCGACCCGCTGTCGCAGGATCCCTGCGCGCCCTGAGCTTGCTTGGAGTGTCATGGGAAGCGGGTGGGAGCCTCCGGGGTCGCGGATAGTATGAGGAAGTACGCACGGGGGGTCGTTTGGCCAGTTCATGTCTCCGTGCCAACGTACACATCGTGCCAATTTGCAAGGAGACGCTGCCATGGAATGGCTCATCCCGGTTTTGATCGTTGTCGCACTCGTTGCCATCGTGGGTATCTACCTCTGGTCGACCTACAACTCCCTCGTAACGCTCAACGTGCGCGTTGACGAAGCTTGGAGCGACATCACGGTGATGCTCAAGCGTCGTGCCGACCTGCTGCCCAACCTGATCGAAACAGTCAAGGGCTACGCGGCGCACGAGAAGAGCGTGTTTGAGAACGTGACCAAGGCCCGTGCCGAGACGCTGTCTGCCCAGGGCCCGGCCGACGCATCCGCTGCTGAGAACCACATGCAGACCGCGCTGAAGAGTATCTTCGCTGTCGCCGAGGCATACCCGCAACTGCAGGCCAGCCAGAACTACCTGCAACTGCAGGGCGCGATCGTCGACACCGAGGACAAGATCCAGGCCGCTCGCCGGTTCTACAACGGTGGCGTGCGTGAGATGAACACCAAGATCAAGGTGTTCCCGAACCACCTGTTCGCCGTCAACCTCGGCTTCACCGAACGCGAATTCTTCGAGGTGGCCGATTCCGCAGCGATTGCGGAGCCGCCTCGCGTGCAGTTCTAAGGGAGCGCTTCGATGTACAGCGCGATAGCGAAAAACAAACGCAACACTGTTTTTATCATGATCCTCTTCTTCGTGATCATCGCCGGGCTCGGCTGGCTGGCCAACGCTGTCTACGGCAGTGGCGGGTACGGCATTCTCATTGCCACTGTCGTCATCACCGCCCTGTACGTCATCATCCAGTACTACGCAGCGGGTCGCCAGGCCATCTCCATGAGTGGCGGCATCAGGGTCAACAGCCAGTCCGATCACCCCAGGCTGTGGCGCATCGTCGAGAACCTGTCGATCACGACCGGCACCCCGATGCCCGAGGTTTACATCATCAACGACCCGGCACCGAACGCGTTCGCCACTGGCCGCGACCCGAAACACGCGATCGTCGCCGCGACCACCGGACTGCTCGACATCATGGACGATTCCGAACTCGAGGGCGTCATGGCCCACGAGATCGGCCACGTGCGCAACTACGACATTCGAGTGTCAATGGTCGTGTTCGGCCTCGTTGTGGCGATTGGGTTCATCTCCGATATGTTCCTGCGCATGGCGTTTTTCGGCCGCAGCAACAACAGCAATGGCAACCCCGTCGTCATGGTGTTCGGCCTCGTCGCCATGATCGTGGCTCCACTCATCGCGACCGTGGTGCAGCTCGCCATCTCCCGCCAGCGCGAATACCTGGCGGATGCCACGAGCGCGTTGACGACGCGGCACCCGGACGCCCTCGCCTCGGCTCTGGCTAAACTCGGCCAGTACGGTCGCCCGATGCAGAAGCAGAACAGCTCGATGGCGCACCTCTGGATCTCCGACCCGCTGAAGAAGGGCGCCATGGGCAAACTGTTCGCGACGCACCCGCCGATCGAAGAGCGCATCGAGCGCCTCACGGCCATGGGCCGCAAGTTCTGAGCCCGCTGCCGCTGCCCGTAACGCAGCGTGACCACGTGCGGCGTAGCCCAAAACGCTAGCGCGGGATTTTCAGCCAGGTCATGCCACGCAGCTCGATGCAGAACCGATCGCGTGTCTGCACGATGGTCATGAGCACGTCGTCGCAGTGGGCGCAGCGAACGACGAAAGTGTCGGGTTCGCCGTAGACCATCGCACGCGCGAGAACCGAGACGTCACCGCATCCGGCACAGCGAGCAGATGCCGTGGTCGGGTCGAACGTGAACAGGTCAGACAGCGGGCCCGCGAGGGCGTTCCCGTCGACGTGCTCGGTCACTACGCGCCTCCGAACCGTTCGGTCTTGACGCGGTTCGGTTCATGCCCGAGGGCGACGAGGGCGCTCGCGACGGTCTCGACGAATCCGGTCGGCCCGCACACGAACACCGTCGGTGATAGAGCGGCCGGAAAGCCATGAGCCTCCAGGTCTGCGGCAGTGATGCGTCCAGCCGGCCGGGACCATCCGCTCGGCGCACCGCGAGTGAAGATCCAGGTCACCTCGAGGTTGGCAGAGGGGGACTCGAGTTCAGCGCGGAAGAATGCATCTAGCGGCGTGCGCACCGAGTAGAGCAGTCGGAACGGGGCCGTACTGCCGGATGCCTCGTGCGAGCGGATCATCGCCATCAGGGGAACGATCCCCGAGCCGCCGCCGATGAGCTGCACGCTCTCGGTCTGTTGCGGCGTCCAAACAAACCAGCCACCCAGGGGGCCGCGCAGCTCGAGTTCGTCGCCCTCGCGGAGCGTGTCGACCAGGTAGGGCGACACCTCACCGGTGGGCAGGCGATCGACCGCGAGCTCGATGCGGTCACCGGCACCGGCCGAAGCGACCGAATACGATCGAACCGCGGTGTAGCCATTCGCGGCCGTCAGCCGCACGTCGGTGTGCTGACCCGCGATGTTGTCACCCCACCCCGGAACGTCGATGGTGATGCTGCGGCCGGACGCGCTCTCTCGCCGGATCGAGGTCACGACGCCCACCTTCCAGTTACCGATGCGGCCGTCCCTGGCCTCACTCGTGCCCGTCACCAATAGCGCTGTTCGAGCCAGGGATCGCCATACATGTTATAGCCGTTCTGCTCCCAGAACCCGGGTTCATCCTGGCTCTGCATCTCGAGGCCGTGAATCCATTTGGCACTCTTCCAGAAATACAGGTGGGGGATGAGCAGTCTCGCCGGACCACCGTGCTCCGGATCGAGCTTGGCACCGTCGAACTCAAGGGCAATCCAGGCCTGACCACCCAGCAGATCGGCCAGCGGAACATTGGTTGTGTAGCCACCGTAGGAACGTGCCATCACGTATTCATCGGTCGTTTTCACGGTCGCGAACAGGGTGTCGAGAGAGACGCCCCGCCAGCTCGTGCCGAGCTTGGACCAGCGAGTCACGCAATGGATGTCGGTGTTGATATCCTCAACCGGCAGCGCGTGCAACTCCTCCCAGTTCCAGGTGTGCAGGGTGTCCGAGTCCGTGCGGATGCTGAACTGCCAGTCGACG
Source organism: Cryobacterium serini (assembly GCF_004404025.1). Taxonomy (NCBI): domain Bacteria; kingdom Bacillati; phylum Actinomycetota; class Actinomycetes; order Micrococcales; family Microbacteriaceae; genus Cryobacterium; species Cryobacterium serini. Next base: position 66,681 of record NZ_SOHN01000007.1, on the reverse strand, counting down.
GTGTCGATGTGGGGAGTAGGCCCGGAGGACAGCACCGGGAAGTCGGCGGTCAGGTACTGACCGGCCGGAAGATCGGGGTTTACTTCGCCACCGCGACCGACGAAGCCACGAGAAATGACTGCCACGGGATGCTCCTTCGGTTCCTGTCGAGAATAGCAGAATGCGCCCGAAATCGTGTTCCGCGAGCCGTCGCCAACTGCACCGATTGACGCTGGCCATCGACCTGCACTGGCCTTCGGCGGAAACGAAAAGGTGCCTAGTCCAGCTCCGCGGCGAGCCCCGCCGCGAGGTTGCCGCGCGGCACCACGACGATCTCGTCGAGCCCCTGCCAGGCGGCGGCCTCCCGCAGTACGAGTGCGAGCCGAGCGGCGGCATCCGCTGGTGACGCGGGTTCGGCCCAGGCTGATTGCACCCGCAGCACGCCAGCCTGCCGGTCGTTCTTGAGGTCTACCCGGCCGACCACCGTATCGCCGAGCAGAACCGGCAGTGAGTAGTAGCCGAACACGCGCTTGGGCTCCGGCGTGTAAATCTCGATGCGATAGTGAAAATTGAACAGGCGCAGGGCACGGGCCCGTTCCCAGACCACCGGGTCGAACGGTGACAATACCGTCTGCGCGTCCATGCTGCGCGGCAGGCGGGCGCCCTGGTGTATCCAGGCCGCCCCCGGAGTGCCCCTCTGTCCCCAGCCGGCCACCTCGACCGGGATTAACTCGCCGGACTCTTCGAGATCGCGGATCGCGACCAGGGTCGGCGCCGACTTCAGCCGAAAGTAATCGGCGAAGTCTTTCATCGTGCCGATGCCGTGGGCGCGGGCCGATCGGCTGACCAACTCGCGGTGGGCATCCGCTCTCGAAATGCTTCGGCCGAGCAGGTCGGGGGAGAAGACCTGCTCGGGCAGGGCGTAGACCCGCTCAAAGCGGATGCGTCCGGCACTGACCACGTCGCCCCAGCGGAACAACGTCTCCAGTCCGGTCTTCACGTCGGACCAGCCCCACCACGGGCCACTGCGTCTATTGGCATCGTGCTCGATCGCACTCGCCGGCAACGGCCCGTTGGCGGCAAGCTCGGCCAAAAGCCAATCGAGCATCGGACGGTTGGCGTGCGACCAATCGTCTGTGTTGTGCGCCGAGCGGTCACGAAAATGCTGCATCCGCCAGTGGAACAGCGGCCACACCTCGACCGGCAGAAACGATGCCTCGTGCGCCCAATACTCTGTGAAGCGAGCCTCGCGCCCGGTGGTCAAACGGTCGAGCTGAGCCTTGTCGTAGGCACCGAGCCGACTGAATGCCGGCATGTAATGGCTGCGTTCGAAGACATTGACCGAATCGATCTGCAACAGCTCAAGCCGGTTGACGAGGCCGGTGAGCTGACGGATGCCGACCGCCGTATCGGTGCGCGAACCGAACCCCTGCGCGGCCAATGCGATACGGCGCGCCAACGCAGGGGAGATGGTCTCTGGCATTGCCTTGATTCTAGCGGTCGCGGTGAAACACCCGGTTCTCTCTCCTGCTTCCCGTCCTGCGCCGCAACCTGTGCGATTGGCCGGGCCGATCTAGAATGAGCGGGTGAGCGAATCGACGGGCAATCCAGGCACGCGGGCCCAGCTGCGGCTGCGGCGCCGACGTTCAGCCGTTGGCGCGCAGGAGCGTTCTGATCAGTCTGGATCCGAGCTTGTCGCTGCGCCGGTCGAGCTGGTAGCCGCGACGCCTGCCCTCAATGGCGTCGATGAGAACCTGCCGGCCGGCATCCGCTTGGCTGGAGCCTGGTCGTGGCGGCTGATTGTGATCGCCGCGGCCATTGCCATTTTGATCTTTCTCATCATTCAGCTGCGCCTCATAGTCATTCCCCTGCTCGTTGCCGTACTCGTGTCGGCCCTGCTGATTCCCTTCGTAGCCTTTCTGGTACGGCACCGCTGGCCGAAGGGCCTCGCCGTCGCCGTCGCGATGCTGGGTACGCTGGTGCTTGTCGCCGGACTTGTCACGCTGGCATCCACTCAAATAGCCGAGGGTACTGTCGGTTTGAGCGATCGCCTCGCCGCGAGTTTTGACAGTCTCAAATCGGTGCTCGCTGCGTCTCCCCTGCAATTGTCGGATGCCGAGATCACCGACTACCTGAAGCAGGCCTGGACCGCGATCCAGAATGACAGCGCCGTGTTCATCAGTGGTGCCCTCTCGGTGGGAACCACCCTCGGGCACCTGCTCACCGGGCTGTTGCTCGCGTTGTTCAGCTTGCTGTTCATCCTCATCGACGGCAAAGCGATCTGGGGCTGGATCGTACGATTCTTCCCCCTGCGCGCCCGCGCTGCTGTCGACGGCGCCGGCATCGCCGGTTGGACCACGCTCGGCAACTTCGCCCGAGTACAGATACTGGTCGCCTCCATCGACGCGGTCGGCATAGGTCTCGGCGCCGCCCTGCTCGGGGTGCCGATGGCCATACCAATCGGCATTTTGGTGTTTCTTGGCTCGTTCATTCCCATTGTCGGTGCCGTCGCCACCGGTTCCGTCGCCATTATTATCGCCCTGATCTTCAATAACTGGGCCGTCGCCCTCGCCATGCTCGGCGTCGTACTGCTCGTGCAGCAGGTCGAAGGGCACGTTCTGCAGCCGCTGATCATGGGAACAGCCGTCAAAGTGCATCCGCTGGCCGTCGTACTGGTGGTCGCAGCTGGAGCCCTGCTCGCTGGAATTCCCGGAGCCCTGTTCGCCGTGCCCGTTGCCGCCGTGTTGAACGCGATGACCAGCTACATCGCTGGCGGCCGCTGGCGCTCGAGTCCGCCGGCGACGATGCCGTCGAGGGGTTCGGTGCTGTGGCAGACCGTACCGCAAAGCCGACCGGGCTACCGTTCCGGCCCTGCGCCAGCCCGTACGGCCCGGGTGCGTCCCCGCAGCATCCGTACCCCTCGTGGCGGATCCGCCCGCAGCACGCCCTCAGGGTCCAGCGCGCCTGACGCCCAGCACGATAGTTCGGAGAACTAAGACATGCCAGAGACCACCCTTCTCGCACCCACCCTCGCGGAATTCGAGGCCGCACGCGCGGTTGTCGCCCGGGTCGCCGATGTGACCCCCATGGAGAGCTCGCGCTACCTCGCGGACGTGTTGGGAGCGCCGGTCTACCTCAAGTGTGAGAACCTGCAGCGTACCGGTTCGTACAAAATTCGCGGCGCCTACAACCGACTCTCAAAACTGACCGATGAGGAGAAGGCTCGCGGCGTTGTTGCGGCCTCGGCGGGCAATCACGCCCAGGGAGTGGCCTTCGCCGCCCGCGAGTTGGGCATCAAGGCCACCATCTTCATGCCGGTCGGCGTTGCACTGCCCAAGCTCTCAGCCACCCGCGACTACGGCGCCGAGGTCATCCTGCGCGGTACAACGGTCACCGAACCTTTGCTCGCCGCGGCCGAATATGCCCGCGAAACCGGCGCCATCCTCATTCCGCCGTTCGATCACGCGGATGTCGTCACCGGTCAGGGCACGCTGGGCCTGGAAATCCTCGATCAGGTTCCGGATCTTGAAACGGTCATCGTTCCCATCGGGGGCGGCGGACTGATCTCCGGTGTGGCCAGCGCGCTCAAACAGCGTGCTGCGCGGGACGGGCGCCGCATCCGCGTGATCGGAGTACAGGCGGAGAACGCCGCCGCCTACCCGCCCTCCCTCGAGGCCGGAGAGGCCACGATGATCAGCATCCTGCCGACCATCGCTGACGGTATCGCCGTTGCCATGCCGGGACTGCTCAACTTCGAGATTGTGCGCGACGCCGTCGACGAGATCGTCACCGTGAGCGAAGACGACACCGCGCGGGCGCTGCTCGTGCTGCTCGAACGCGCCAAACTCGTCGTTGAACCCGCCGGAGCAGTGGCGGTCGCCGCCATCCTGGCCGGCAAGGTCACTCCGACCGGGCCAACAGTAGCCATCCTCTCGGGGGGCAATATCGACCCGCTGCTCATGCAGCGCGTGATTAGCCACGGTCTCGCGGCGTCGGGACGTTACCTCACGCTGCGCATCATGCTGCCGGACCGCCCGGGCCAGCTGGCCCGCATCTCAGAATTGCTCGCCGAGGCCACCGCTAACGTCATCGAGGTGCTGCACACGCGGCACGGGGCTGGACTGCGGATCAGCGAGGTCGAACTCGATGTCAGTGTCGAGACCCGGGGGCCCGAGCACCGCCAGCACGTCGTCGACACCCTGCGGGCAGCCGGCTACGACCCGCAGATCGACTAACCGCCCACGTACCGGCGCGCGCCACCGGTTGGCGCATAACTCCTGCAATTCGAGATAGTTCGCAAACGGATGCCCGGAATTCCGGGGAACTTTTCTGCCGCGGCTGCGGATTGCAGGAGTTGCGGTCCGGGGGCCTGTAACCGGGTACGGGTGCAGGTCGACGACCGGGTACGGGTCAGGCTCCGGTGAAGGTTTCCACGTTGGAGATGTGGACGGAAATTTCCTTGCCGTTCGGTGTTGTGTAGCTCGTCTTCGCGCCAACCTTGAGTCCGATGATGGCTGCGCCGAGCGGGCTCTGCTCGCTGAACACATCGAGGTCGCTGTTGGCGCCGATCTCGCGGCTCCCGATTAGAAAACGGCTCTCGTCGCCAGCAATGATGGCGGTGATAACGGTGCCGGGAACGACGACGCCGTTGCTCTCGGGAGCATGGCCGACCTCGGCGGTGCGCAGCAGCACGGTGAGAGTGCGGATGCGCGCCTCCATCTTGCCCTGCTCTTCTTTCGCCGCGTGATAGCCGGCGTTCTCCTTGAGGTCGCCTTCTTCCCGGGCGGACTCGATCTTCTTCGCAATATCGCCCCGACCGAAGTTACTCAGTGTCGCCAGTTCCGCTGCGAGGCGGTCGTGGGCCTCCTGAGTTAGCCAAGTGACCGTTGTGTCTGTAGTCACGAGTGATCTCCTTTTTGACGCTCGAGCGCAGAAAGGCCGGTGAGGCTGCGCGAATAGAGCCGAAACCCCGACGATTGCCGAGGCGAATACGTCAGTTTAGGTCAGCCAGCACTGGTAAATCAAACCCGTGTTACTGAGGTCGGTGGTGCGCAGAACCTCGGTGAAGGACCGGTTGTACAGCGTCGATGGCGGCAGATCGATGATCTTCCAGCCGACTACGGAATAGCTTTCGTTGAGCGCCTGCACCGCGCAACTCGCTGTACGATTCACCGGCAGTGCCACCTCGAAAGTCACGCTGACACTGTGCTCGTCGATAATGGTGTGGCCGATATCGCGGGCTTCGATTTGAGTGGATGCCCCGTCCAGACCGGTCCACAGCACCCACGCCCCCAGCACCAGCACAAAAATGCCGCCCAGTCCCCAGAGGGTTCGGCGGTCCCGTCGCTTGCGCGCGGGCGTGCGACCGTAGCGTGATTGGATCACGGGGCTCTCGATCGGCGCTGGGGCCGCCGAGACCTCCGATTCGTCGAGACGATCGGGCCCGCGGCTCGCCTGGACTCCGGTGGGCGTGCTGTTTACGGGCACTGGTGATTTCACACTTTCCATGGAGCGATTAGGCTGGTCTCTAGGTTATCTGGCCTAAGGTTATCTGGCATTCCTGAGGAGTATGGTGACGCTGCGATTGATGGCTGTGCATGCCCATCCCGACGATGAGTCGAGCAAGGGCGCGGCTACGTACGCCTACTACCGCAGCCTCGGCGCTGAGGTGCTCATTGTGAGTTGCACCGGTGGCGAACGCGGCAGCATTCTGAACCCCGCGATGGACGGCCATGCGATGGCCGAACGGGACATATCCGGACTGCGTCGCCTGGAGATGCAGGGCGCCCAGCAGGCGCTCGGCGTGCAGCACCGCTGGCTTGGCTTCGAAGATTCCGGCATGAACGAGGATGAGTCTGTGCCGCCGAACTCCTTCGCCGACATTCCACTGGAGTATTCGGCCGAACCCCTCGTCACTCTCGTGCGTGAGTTTCGCCCCCAGGTGCTGATCACCTATGACGAAAACGGCGGCTACCCGCACCCAGATCACATCCGCTGTCATGAAGTCTCCCTCGAAGCATTTCGCGCGGCCGCCGACCCCGACCGGTACCCGAGTTCGGGAGCGCCCTGGCAGATCGACAAGCTCTACTACGACCGCATCTTCAACCTCGAGCGCATCGATGCGATGTACCTCGCACTCAGCGTGGCCGAGCCCGATTCTCCGCTTCTGGAACCCCTCCAGGCGGCGCGGGAGCGCATGGAGAATTATCCCAAGCTCGCCACCACCCACGTTCCGGCCGGAGATTTTCTCGACGTACGCGATGCAGCCCTGCGCTCGCACGCAAGCCAGGTCTCGCCAGACAGCAGCTTCTTTTTCTGGCCCAATGATCTGGTACGCGAGGCCTGGCCATACGAAGACTTCCAACTCGTCGAATCGAAAGTAGACATCGCCATGCCCGAATCAGATCTCTTCGCCGGAATCGAGGATGCATGATGACCTCCTTGATCTCCGTCGTGCTTGCCGTCACCCCGACGCCGGACCCCGACTTCGACCCGAACACGGTCACCCCGGGTGTCGTCGGGTTTTTGGCTATTTTCTTCGTCGCGGTGGCGACCGTGCTGCTGTGCCTCGACGTGGTTCGGCGCATCCGTCGCACCACCTACCGTGCGGAGATCAAGGAACGACTCGACGCCGAACTGGCGGCGCGCGACGCCGACCCGGACGCACCGAAAGACGACAAGCGCGAGTAGTCGCGCGCCGCCCGCTACGGGTAGAGCGGATGCGTGGCGATCAGCAGTATCGCCGCAAAATGACACAGGAACGCCACGACCGTCAGGGTGTGGAAAATCTCGTGGAAACCGAACACGCCCGGCACCGGGTTGGGCTTCTTCAGCCCGTAGACGACCGCGCCGACCGTGTAGCAGAGTCCGCCGATCAGAATGAGCGTCATCATGGGGGCGTTGGCCTGAAAGAAGTCCACGATGAACAACAGCGCGCCGTAGCCGAGCACCAGGTAAAGCGGTACGTACAGCCAGCGCGGAGCGTGGATCCAGAACACGCGAAAGATGATGCCAAGCCCGGCGCCGCCCCAGACCAGCCAGAGCAGGAGCGTCGCTTTTTCCGGCGGCAGCGCGAGCACGGTGATCGGCGTGTATGACCCGGCGATCAGCAGGAAGATGTTGGCGTGATCGATGCGCTTGAGCAGGATGCGGGTGCGCGGCTGCCAGTTGAAGCGGTGATACAGCGCCGAATTGCCAAACAGCAGCATCGAGCTGAGCACGAACACCGCAGAGCTGATCTTGGCAGCTGACCCCTCGGCGAGCACGAGCAGCACGATGCCGGCCACGATTGTCACCGGAAAAGTTCCGGCGTGAATCCAGCCGCGCCAGGTCGGTTTGACGTCCTCCGGATGGTCGTCAGCCGCCTCGATCAGTGGCAGATTGGGGATATCGTGCTCGGTGGCCATGCTGCAAGGATACGACAGGGCGCGGCCGGCGTGCCGCGAACGCTCGACGGAGTGGACTAGCGTAACTGTGTGCAGAAACCCCAAGTCCCCTCAGCGCGCGGCCTCCTCTACAGGCTGTATCAGCGCCGACTGAGGCGCGGACTCACGCCGGAGCACCTGCCCCATCACGTCGCCATGATCATCGACGGTAACAGGCGCTGGGCCAGGCAACTGGGGTTTCAGACGGCTGCGCACGGGCACCGAGCCGGGGCCGCAAAGATGCGCGAATTTTTGGAATGGTGCGACGACCTCAAAATTTCGGTCGTCACCCTGTACCTGCTTTCCTCCGACAACCTCACCCAGCGGCCCGCTGATGAACTCGCCGATCTGATCGAGATCATCGCGGACCTGGCCGAAGAGCTCTCGCACTATCGCAATTGGCGGGTGCAGCAAATGGGGTCCAAGGCCGGCCTGCCTCTTCCGCTCGTCGCAGCGCTCGATGCGGCGGATGCCCGCACCAGCGACTACAAAGGGCTACACGTGAATCTCGCGGTCGGCTATGGCGGGCGCACGGAGATCACCGACGCCATGCGCAGCATCGTCGCCACCCACCACGCGCACGGCGGCACGCTGGAGGACCTCGCGGAGACCCTCACGCCCGAGCTGATCGGCCAGCACCTCTACACCGGTGGTCAGCCCGACCCCGACCTCGTTATCCGCACCTCGGGCGAGCAGCGGCTAAGCGACTTCATGCTGTGGCAAAGCGCGCACAGTGAGTTCTACTTCGTCGAAGCTCTCGGACCCGACCTGCGTCAGATCGATTTTCTGCGCGCCCTCCGCGATTTTTCCCGACGCCAGCGGCGGTTCGGCGGCTAGTCGAGGTCATGGGGTGTGATCAGTAGGGGGAATATTTGTTTGACAACCGATTGGACCCGTATGACTTCGCTCCAGAACTTCACCGATGGCTTTCGCAACGAGCCCGGTTACCTCGACTTCGGTCGGGTCGGCCCGCTCTCGGAGGTCGTCATGGCGGAGACCCTCGGCCAGAACGAGGTCCTGTCCCGTGCCCGGTTCGGCAGCCTCGACCACCTGGCTGAGCAGGATTTGCGTGCCCGCACCGCGGTATCCGCTCTCACCGGTTTCACCCCAGACCAGATTGTGCTTCAGCCCAACACCAGCTCGGGCCTGATGCAGGCCATGTTCGGTTTGACCGGTTCCGTGCTGCTGTCGGCTGGCGACTTTCCCAGCGTGCCGTTTGCGGCGGTGCGCGCTGCTGAAACCCTGCACGTGGTCACCCCGCTGTGGTTGGAGACCGAACGAGGTCGCGTCACACCCGGCCAAATCCGTGACCAGCTCACCCCGGCCGTCGCGGCTGTCGCGGTGTGTCTCGTCGATTCCCGCACGGGCTATCGCGCTGACCTTGACGGTATCCGCCAGGTCATCGGCGATCGCCTGCTCATTGTTGATGCGATCCAGGGCTTCGGTGTCGTTGACGCAGCCTTGGAGGCAGCGGATGTCGTCGCTTCCGGTGGCCAGAAATGGACGCGGGCCGGTTGGGGCACCGGTTTTCTGGCCCTGAGTGAGCGGGCCCTCGACCGCCTCGTGCCGGTTTATTCCGGCTATGTCGGAACCGACACCGCCGAACCGTGGGACGAGGTCACCCCGCCCAGCCACAGCGCCAGGGCATTTCGGGTCACCAACGGTGACGCCATCGCGCAGGCACGGTTTGCGGCGGCGTTGGAACAGGTCGCTGATGTCGGCGTCGACGTCATCCAGGCAGCCATGAATGACAACGCCTCGCAAATAATCGAACTCGTCGACGAATTCGTCATCGACCTCGTCTCGCCCCGCGATGTCCGGGAGCGCGCGGGCATCGTCGTACTCGAACCGCCGGCGGAACTGCTCACCACACTCGTGGCGAGCCTGCACAACCACGGCATTACCGCTACCACGCGCGGCACCACCGTGCGGCTGAGCGTTCACGCGGCCCTCGCCCCTGACACGGTCACCATGCTGAGGGGGGCCCTCACCGCTTACGCCCTCACCGCCACGTACTAGCATTCCTGCGGTACAGACCGACCCATTTGCCTCAATAACAGGTGAACGACAGGTTTTCGTGGGCGTGTCGGGTTTCTTTTTGCCCCGGTAAGTCGTAGCGTCGCTTTCATCAGGTACGGCACCTGATCGAGACGGCCATATAAGTACGGCTCGAGAATTGCTTGATGGCCAGCTCGCCAAAGTGATCCGCGTCCGTGTGACGCAGGTGGGAGTGGCTGTGACCGCTAATCGAACCGACGTTAATGCGACTGACCGGGTGGCAGCATCCGCTTCGCAAACCGAGCGCACCTACGTGTTGGACACCTCGGTGCTTCTGTCAGATCCGAAAGCGATTTTCCGCTTTGCCGAGCACGCCGTCGTGTTGCCCGTGGTGGTGATCAGCGAACTGGAGTCAAAACGAAACGACCCGGAAATCGGGTATTTTGCACGGCAGGCGCTGCGTAACCTCGATGAGTTGAGGCTCAAGCACGAGCGCCTCGACTTTCCGATTCCCGTCGGCGAGGGCGGCAGCCTGCGCGTAGAACTGAACCACTCCAATATGTCGGTGCTGCCGTCTGGCCTGCAATTGGGCGACAATGATTCGCGCATTCTCGCTGTGGCCCTGAACCTGGCCAACGATGGCATGACCGTGACCGTCGTCTCGAAAGACCTGCCGCTGCGGGTGAAAGCCGCGTCTCTCGGCCTCGCCGCCGACGAATACCGGCACGAACTCGCCGTCGATTCCGGCTGGACCGGGCTGGACGAGATCACCCTCAGCGCCGAGCAGATGAGCGTGCTCTACGACAAGGAGATGCTCGACTCCCGCACGGTGCAGGACATGCCGATCAACACGGGCCTGGTTATCCACTCCGACCGCGGGTCGGCCCTTGGCCGGGTGACCAGCCGGGGAACGCTCAAGCTCGTGCGTGGCGACCGCGACGTCTTCGGCCTGCACGGTCGGTCGGCCGAGCAACGCCTGGCGATTGACCTGCTGCTCGACCCGGAAATCGGCATCCTGTCGCTCGGCGGTCGAGCCGGAACCGGAAAGTCGGCGCTTGCCCTCTGCGCGGGTTTGGAGGCAGTGCTGGAACGCCAGCAGTATCGCAAGATCATGGTCTTCCGGCCCCTGTATGCGGTCGGCGGCCAGGACCTCGGTTTTCTGCCCGGTGACCAGGGCGAGAAAATGGGGCCGTGGGCGCAGGCGGTCTTCGACACCCTCGGCGCCATCGTCTCGGAGAATGTGGTCGAAGAGGTGATGGAGCGCGGCATCCTCGAGGTTCTCCCGCTCACTCACATTCGCGGCCGGTCCCTGCATGACGCCTTCGTGATCGTCGACGAGGCGCAGTCGCTCGAGCGCAACGTGCTGCTGACCGTGCTGAGCCGCATCGGTCAGAACTCGCGCGTGGTGCTCACCCACGACGTCGCCCAGCGCGACAACCTGCGGGTCGGCCGCTTCGACGGCGTGGCCAGCGTGATCGAAACGCTGAAGGGGCATCCGCTGTTCGCACACATGACCCTGACCCGGTCGGAGCGCAGCGCGATCGCGGCGCTGGTGACGGAGATGCTGGAAGGCAACGAGGTTATGTAGCTCGGCAGGGGAGCGGATGCGTGTGGTCGCGTCGTCGCCGCTGGTGACCTCGAGGCAACAGGACATCCGCTCGCCTGGCCCCTTGGTCCAAGCGAGCCTGGAGTGGGCCGCAGCGGGGACTTGTCAGAAAACCCGTGACGACGGGGCAACGTGCTGCGCGGTCACCCAGTCGATTTCATCCGCGAGCAGGTCGATTCCGGTCGCCACGGGCACGTACCCCAGCTGAGTAGCTGCAGTTGTGTCGAGCACGATGGGATGAGCCGAGAGCCAGGGGTGCCGTCCCCGCTGCGGATCCGTCGTCGCTCCTCCGATGGCTCCCCTTCCGCCCAAAATTACCGCTCGCACTGATTCACTCCCTCGGCACCATCGCAGCCTCCCAAACATTACCGCGCGATATCCCCGAAAGCGGTTTGCGCTGAGGGACTCAAAATATCCACTGGTGGTGTGGAGCAGCCCCGCGGACACCGGAACGGATACATTTTGAGTGAGCATCGCACAACATCGCTTGGATGAGTGCGCGGCCAACCCTTCCGTGCCGTCGTAGCCACGTGGGACCAGCTCGGTCGAGAGAGCACTGGGCAAATGGCACAGAGTGTTGGATCGTGCCCGAAGCTACATCCGCAGGCATCGTCGGGCTCGGTGCCAAGCAATCCCCGCCGAGGCAATCCGCCACCGCACTCAGGTCGACTGGTTAACGCCGGCGAGTGTTGCCGATAGCGCCCGGGCGCATCGGCAACACTCGCTGTGGGTGGAGCTGCTACTTCTTCTGCGGGGGGCGCGTCATACTCAGCACGTCGAGGGCCGTGTCGAGTTCGGCGAGCGTGAGGTCGCCACGTTCGACGTGGCCGAGGGCGATAACGGACTCACGCACGGTGAGGCCCTCGGCGACGGCCTTCTTGGCAACCTTGGCAGCGGCTTCATAGCCGATGACACGGTTGAGCGGGGTGACGATCGACGGCGACTTCTCGGCCAGGGCCCGAGCATGCTCGAGGTTGGCTTCGAGACCGTCGACGGTCTTGTCGGCGAGGACGCGGGTTGCGTTGGTCAGCAGCCGGATCGACTCGAGTAGGGCGGTTCCCATGACCGGGATACCAACGTTGAGCTCGAACGAGCCCGAGGCACCCGACCAGGCGATGGTGGCATCGTTGCCGATGACGCGCGAGCAGACCATGAGCACGGCTTCCGGAATGACCGGGTTGACCTTGCCGGGCATGATCGACGACCCGGGCTGCAGGTCGGGGATGCTGATCTCGCCGAACCCGGTGTTGGGGCCGGATCCCATCCAGCGCAGGTCGTTGCAGATCTTGGTCAGCGAGACGGCAATGGTGCGCAGGGCCCCGGAAGCGTCGACCAGACCGTCGCGGTTGGCCTGCGCTTCGAAGTGGTCGCGCGCTTCGGTGATCGGCAGCTCGGTTTCCTGCACGAGCAATTCGATGACGAGCTGTGGAAAGCCGTAGGGGGTGTTGATGCCGGTGCCGACCGCGGTGCCACCGAGGGGAACTTCGGCAACGCGGGGGAGGGCGGTGCGGATGCGCTCGATGCCGAGGCGCATCTGGCGGGCGTAGCCGCCGAACTCCTGGCCGAGGGTGACGGGGGTGGCATCCATCAGGTGGGTGCGGCCGGCCTTGACGGCCTCTTTCCAGAGTTCCGCCTTGGCCTCGAACGAGACGGCGAGGTGGTCGAGCGAGGGGATGAGCTCGTCGATCAGGGCGCTGGTGACAGCGATGTGCACCGAAGTCGGGAACACGTCGTTCGAGGACTGGCTCGCGTTGACGTGGTCGTTCGGGTGCACCGAGCGGCCGAGGGCGCGGGTCGCGAGGGTCGCCAGGACCTCGTTCATGTTCATGTTCGAAGAGGTGCCGCTGCCGGTCTGGTACACATCGATCGGAAACTCGCTGTCGAACTGCCCGGTGATGACTTCGTCAGCGGCCGAGGCGATGGCGTCGGCGATGTCCGCATCGAGCACGCCGAGCTGCGCGTTGGCGAGAGCCGCCGACTTCTTGATGCGGGCGAGAGCCGCGATCTGCGCCGACTCGAGCGTGGAGCCGGAGATTGGAAAGTTCTCGACGGCGCGCTGGGTTTGGGCACCGTAGAGAGCATCCGTTGGAACACGGACCTCACCCATCGTGTCGTGTTCGATCCGGTAGCCGGTTTGTGCGGAGGTGTCCACCACTGTGTGCATTCCCTTTCGGTGCTGTATGAGAGTCGTGCTGTGCGCAACGGGTGCGCGGATGGTCTGGTCTAAATGACGCCCACCACGATGTTGGGGTCGGCGTGTCCCTCGCGAAGAACGTAGTTCGCGCCGACGATAGCCAATGTACCTTCTGCGATGGCCGCGCTGATCACCTCGGACTGCTCGAGCAGCTCGGTGACAGTGTCTTTGAGATGTTCCCGGCCCACGGTGCCGGCATCGATCTGGGTGGGGTCGACGAAAGCGGATGCCGGCTGCCCGCTCACCCGACGCACCGCCGGAACGATCTTTTCGATAACGTGCGTGATGTGTGCCGGCAGGGCCGGGGCATCCGCTGCCTGAGAGTCGATGGCGGCGCGCACCGCACCGCACTCGTCGTGGCCGAGCACGAGGATCAGCGGAACGTGCAGCACGGCCACGGCATATTCAAGGGAGCCGAGTACCGACTCTGAGATAATCTGGCCGGCATTGCGCACGACGAAGAGGTCGCCGAGGCCCTGGTCGAAGATGATTTCTGCGGCGAGTCGGGAGTCGCTGCAGCCGAACAGGGCGGCGTGCGGGGTTTGCTGGCCGACCAGTTCGGCCCGGCGGTCGACGTCCTGGCGGTGCCGCGGGGAGCCCGCGACGAAGCGCACGTTGCCCTCGCGCAGTTCGTTCCAGGCTTCTGCCGGAGACGGCGTGGCAGTCGGTGTGGGGTTCATGGGGCTCTATTCTCTGCCACATTGGCAGCCAACGCGGTGGCGAGCGTTTCGAAGTCGCCGGTGGGCGCCGTACCGATCAGCAGATAGGTGCTCGAGCCGGCGGTGGTCACAAGCGCGTACTCGAAATTGCCCCGATCCGCGACGGGGGCACTGTTGCGGTAGACGTCCCAGGTGACGCCCGCGATGCTGGCGGTGTCGACGACGGGGGAGTCGGGCAGCTTCTGGGCGAGCCAGGTGGGGTTCGCGTCGAAGGCCTGGTTGAAACCGATGAACTGGTTGTCGGGTGTGATCAATCCGATGTACCAGGACGGGACTTGACCGTTGGTGCCGGCCTGCCACTCAGCGTCGTTGGCGTTCCAGCCGTCCGGCAGGTCGGGGCTGGCCAGGGGGTGATCAACGACCGGCTGCACCTGGGCGGCAATGCTTGCGTAGTCGACGTCGCGAGCGATCGGGTTATCGTTGCGCGGCACCAGCAGCACGAGTACAAGCACGGCGCCCACCGTCACGAGCAGCGAGAGCACGAGATTGTTCACGGTCTTGTGCGAGCGGTACTTGCGCGAATTCTCGGCCAGCCGGTCGGCGGTCTCCTGCGGAGTTTCCGGCCGACCGAGCTCGGCGACGACGCGCGGCGGTTTGGGAGCGCGGCTCATCTGGTGGGCGCGGCGTCTTCTGTGGTGGGCGCTGTGGCAGCGATGCGGGCCGCGTCGAGCCTGGCTTTGGCGCCGATCAGCCATTCTTCGCAGCGGCGGGCGAGGGCTTCGCCGCGTTCCCAGAGCGCCAGGGACTGCTCCAGGGTGCTCGAGCCCTGCTCGAGGTCGTTCACCACGCGAATGAGTTCGTCGCGGGCCTGTTCGTAGCTGAGATCACTGATGGCGGGGGCAGGCGAGGTCATGGCATCCATTCTAATTATTTCGACGCGGCGCCGGGGGCCGTGATGGCGGCGACGGTTCCGCTGGCCAGGGTGAGCCGCAGCTCGGTACCGACCGGGGAATCATCGGCGCGGCGCAGCACTCGGCCGTCGGGCAGCTGGGCGATCGCGTAACCGCGGTCGAGCGTGCCCTGGGGCGAGAGGGCACGCAGCTGGGAGCGCAGTTCCACCACGGTGGCCCCGGCGCGTTCGAGAATGCGCCCGGTCAGTTCGGCGCCACGCGCTACGTAGCGGGTGAGGTCTTCGCTGCGGGAATTGATGATCCACTGCGGGTCGACGAGCACGGGTCGGCTGCGCAACTGCGAAATACGATCGATTTCCGACGAGAGGATGCCGGTGAGCCGACTGCTGAGACGCGCCCGAGCCTGCTGCACCCGGTTTAGTTCGTCGCTGACGTCGGGAACGACGCGCTTGGCGGCATCGGTCGGGGTGGACGCGCGCAGGTCAGCCACCTCGTCGAGCAGCGGACGGTCTGCTTCATGCCCGATCGCGCTGACCAGCGGCGTCAGACAGGCGGCTGCGGCGCGCACCAGGCTTTCATCGCTAAAGGTGAGCAGGTTCTGAAAGTCGCCGCCGCCGCGGGCGACGATGATCACGTCGACCTCGGGATCAGCGTCGAAACGCGCGATGGCATTGGTAACCTCGCCGACGGCACGATCACCCTGCACGGCGGCGTAAGCGACCCGAAAGTTGACGGCCGGCCAGCGCAGCTGGGCGTTGCGAATGACGTCTTTCTCGGCGTCGGAATCTTTGCCGGTGACGAGGCCGATGCAGTGCGGCAGAAACGGCAGGCGCTTCTTGCGGGAGGCGTCGAACAGGCCCTCGCTCGCGAGTTGCTTGCGCAGCCGTTCAAGCCGTTCGAGCAGGTCGCCGAGTCCAACGTGGCGCATTTCGAAGGCCTGCATGGTGAGCGTGCCGCCCTTGACCCAGAAGTTGGGCTTGACCAGCGCGACGACGCGGTCACCCGCCTTGAAGTCGGCGGTGAGTTTGGCGCGCACCGACGACCAGATCGTGAAACTCACCGTGGCATCTTCGGAGAGGTCCTTGAGCTTGCCGTAGACGTTGCCGCCGCTGGCCCCCCACTGGGTGATCTCACCTTCCACCCAGACCATGCCGAGACGTTCGATGTAGCCGCGAATCTTGCCCGAGAGCAGGGCGACCGGCCACGGTGCTTCGACGGTGGCGGGGGCATCCGTCATTCGGCGGTCCTGGGTGTTGTGGTGGCTGTGGGCACAGTCGGGTCCTCCCAGAGTTCTTCGGTCGTGCGTGCGTAGACTGAGGCGGTGAACACCAGCGCGCACACTACAAGTAAGCCGACCGCTATCGGCCTGGGCATGCCGCGCATTCCCAGCGCCCGCAACAGGCTTAAGGATACCCCGGTGGTCGGACAGAAACGCGTGCTGCTCGCTGCCCCACGCGGCTACTGCGCCGGAGTCGACCGTGCGGTCATCGCGGTCGAGAAAGCGCTCGAACACTACGGCGCCCCGGTTTACGTGCGCAAGCAGATCGTGCACAACATTCACGTGGTCTCCGAGCTTGAGAATTTGGGCGCCATCTTCGTCGACGAGGTTGACGAGGTGCCGCACGGCGCGCACATCGTATTCAGCGCTCACGGCGTTTCACCGGCCGTCGTCAATGCCGCTGCCGAGCGCGGCCTGCAAGCCATCGACGCCACCTGCCCGCTCGTGACCAAAGTGCACCGCGAAGCCGTGCGCTTCGCCCGCGACGACTTTCAGATTTTGCTGATCGGCCACGAAGGCCACGAAGAGGTCGAGGGCACCGCCGGTGAGGCCCCCGAGCACACCACCCTCGTCGGCAGCCCGGAGGAAGCCGACACGGTCGTCGTGCGCGACCCCGACCGCGTGGTCTGGCTCTCGCAGACCACGCTGAGCGTCGACGAAACCATGGAGACCGTGCGCCGGTTGCGGGCGCGCTTTCCCAACCTGCAGGATCCGCCGAGCGACGACATTTGCTACGCCACCCAGAACCGTCAGGTCGCCATCAAGAAGGTCGCCCGCGACTCCGACCTGGTGATCGTGGTCGGTTCCGCCAATTCGTCCAACTCGGTGCGCCTGGTCGAGGTGGCCCTGGAATACGGCGCCAAGGCTGCATACCGCGTCGACTTCGCGAGCGAGGTCAAGCAGGAGTGGCTCGACAACGCGGCGACTGTCGGGGTGACGAGTGGGGCATCCGTTCCCGAAGAACTCGTCGACGAACTGCTCGAGGCCCTCGCCGACGCCGGTTACAGCGATGTGGAGCAGGTCAAGACCGCCGAAGAAGACCTCATCTTCTCGCTGCCCAAGGAACTGCGCAAGGACCTCTCTGGCGAAACGGATGTGCGCGCTTTCGGCGGGCGCGCCGCACCGGCCGAGTAGACGGCTCGATCGCCTCAGCTACTGGCGGCTGAGGAACTCGATCAGGGTCGGGTCGATGAACAACGCAGCCATGGTGAAAGCAAACAACACCACCAGCGATACGGCACCACCGATGATGGGCACAAGGAACGCACGTCGACGCCGAACGAGCAGTCGCACGGATACCGCGGTCGCGGCCAGCCAGACGAACACGAGCGTGATAGCCCCGATCGTCGTGATTGCGCCGATGGACGCCGCCGGAGTGTAGGTACCCAAGCCCTGGTCGGTGTAAAAAGCCTGCATTGCGATCGGGAATCCGCCCAGCGAGAACACGCCGTAGACAGTGGCGAGAAGCCCGAAAGCCAACAGCCCCACGGTCCACGGCCGGTCCCAGCCGGGCACGATGCGTGGGGCGGATGCTGACCGAAAAGGCGGGTTGGTCGCCTGCGGCGGCAGTGCCGTCCCCGCCCCAGAGGCGGGGTCGGGGACGGGAGCAGCATCTACCCGGTCTTTTTCCACCGGAGGTTGCCAGGTCCAGCCCTCAGGGGCGAGTTCGCCGTACTGGGGCCGTGGGCGTGGGTCGTTGGCGGGGGGTGGAACGGAGTTCGGGTTTTCTGACATTGCTCTAACTGCGTGCTCTAACTGTTTGAGTGCCCGGCTGAGCCGAGCTGGCGGGTGGCATCGACAACGCGAGCGGCCATGGCCGACTCGGCCACCTTGCCCCACGCGCGCGGGTCGTAAATTTTCTTGTTGCCGACTTCGCCGTCGACCTTGATCACGCTGTCGTAGTTCTTGAACATGTAATCGGCGATCGAGCGGGTGAAAGCGTACTGGGTGTCGGTGTCGATGTTCATCTTCACGACACCGTTGGCGACGGCTTCGGCGATTTCGGCATCGGTCGAGCCGGAGCCGCCGTGGAAGACCAGGTCGAGGGGCAGCGCGGCGAGTCCGAACTTGGTGGAGAGGCCGGTCTGGATCTCCTTGAGCAGTTCCGGGCGCAGCTTCACGTTGCCAAGCTGGTAGACGCCGTGCACGTTGCCGAAGGTGAGGGCTGCCATGTAGCGGCCCTGCTCGCCGAGGCCGAGGGCCTCGACCATTTTGATCGCATCGTCGAGGGTCGTGTACAGGTTCTCGTTCACGTCGGCCTGGACGCCGTCTTCTTCGCCGCCGACGGCGCCGATCTCAACTTCGAGAATGGCGTTGATCGCGCGGGTGCGCTTCAGAATGTCGGTGGCGATGCCAAGGTTCTTGTCGAGGGCGATGGCTGAACCGTCCCACATGTGCGACTGGAAGATGGGGTGGCCGCCATCGGCGACCGCAGACTCCGAGGCTTCGATGAGCGGGATGACGAAGTCGCCGAGTGCGCCCTCCGGGCAGTGATCGGTGTGCAGTGCGACGGTGATCGGGTAGTTGTCCGCGACCGAGTGCGCAAAGCGGGCGAAGGCGAGGGCGCCAGAGGCCCGGTTCTTCACGGTGTGCCCGGCGAAGTAGTCAGCTCCGCCTGTCGTGACCTGAATGATGCCGTCGGAACCTGCTTCGGTCAGGCCCTGGAGAACGGCGTTGATGCTTTGCGACGACGACACGTTGAACGCCGGATAGGCGAACCCGCCGGTCTTCGCTGTGTCGAGCATTGCGGCGTACTGGTCGGGGGTTGCGATGGGCATTGCTTCTCCTCGAAAATGTGCGGGGGTGTGACCCGAGTCTAGCGACGCCCGCCTCGGTGTGGTCCCTCGCGATAAGGTGACTCGGGCGGACACTTCGCGCGACCCGCCGCGCATCCGTCGTAATCGAAGTCGAACTTACGTCCGGGAGGACCTTTTGAACAGCACCGAGACCGCCACTCTGTTTCAACACCCCGACCGTAACCTCGCTATGGAGCTCGTGCGCGCCACCGAGGCCGCCGCTATCCGTGCTGTGCCCTTCATCGGCCGCGGCGATAAGAACGCCGCTGACAAGGCCGCCGTCGACGCCATGCGCGCCTTCCTGGGCACCGTCAACTTCGACGGCCTTATCGTTATCGGTGAGGGCGAAAAAGATGAAGCTCCCATGCTTTTCAACGGGGAGCATGTCGGTAACGGCCGTGGTCCTGCCTGCGATATCGCCGTGGACCCGATTGACGGCACGAGCCTTACGGCCGCCGGCCGTCAGAACGCGGTCTCCGTCATCGCAGTGTCGGACCGTGGCACCATGCTCGACGCCTCGTCGATCTTCTACATGGACAAAATCGTCACCAGTGCGGCCGGTCGTGGCGTCGTCAGCCTCGACCAGTCGATCGCCGACAACATCCGTGATCTGGCGCAGGCCATGAAGAAGCCTGTCGGTGAAATGACGATCGCCGTGCTCGACCGTCCGCGCCACGCCGGCTTGATCGATGCCATTCGCAGTGCCGGTGCGGGCACACGTCTCATGCTCGACGGCGACGTCGCTGGCGGAATCAATGCCGCTCGCTACGAGACTCGCATCGACATGTGTGTCGGTATTGGCGGAAGCCCGGAAGGCATCACCACGGCCTGCGCACTCAAGGCACTCGGCGGCTACATGCAGGGACGTCTCGCCCCGAAAGACGACGCTGAGCGCGCTCGTGGCGTCGCAGCCGGGCTCGACATCGATAAGCTGCTCGAGGTCGACGACATGGTCAGTGGCGACAATACGTTCTTCGTGGCGACCGGTGTGACCGACGGCGGACTCGTCGACGGCGTGCGTCGAAAGGGCCCGATGATCCGCACCGAAAGCATCGTGCTGCGCTCGCGTTCGGGCACGGCACGTCGCGTCATCGCGGAGCACCTCGCCGAGAAGTGGCTGTAGGCACGCGACTGACCGCTAAGACGTGACCGAAACTGCACGCCTCGACTCTGATCTCAGAAGTGAGGCGTGCAGTTTCGTTGGTCACCGGTACGGCGTATGACGCTGCGGGCGCCGTCTCACACGTGGATCTCGGAATCAGATTCGTTGCAACTAGCGAGACGTCGGTTGATCACACTGTGCTTCGCCTCGTTCAATTCAGCGCCGTCTACTTCGAGTGGATGCTCCAGCGTGACACGGTCGGATGCTGGCGCCTCCAACTCGGGCGCGGTCAGTTTGCGCGGGGAATCGTGGATGATGGTGGGTTCGGTGAGCAGCCCGATCTTGGTCTGGTCGATCCCGGGAAATTGCCGGGCGGTCACGAGCACTCGGGATTCGAGCGAGTTGGCGAACTTGTTGTAACTGTCCACCGTGCGCTCCAGCGCTTTGCGCAGCGACTCGGCATGGCCCGATAGCGCACCGAGCCGTTGGTAGAGGGCATTGCCGAGGTCGAAAAGTTTCTGCGCCTCATCGGTCACCGCCTGCTGCTGCCAGGTGAAGGCCACCGTTTTCAGCACCGCCCACAGATTCACCGGTGACGCCAGGGCCACCCGTTTACTGAACGAGTAATCCAGAATTGACGGGTCGGCTTCGAGCGCCGCCGATAGCAGGGACTCGCTCGGTATGAACGCGATCACGAACTCCGGGCTGGCATCGAAACCTTCCCAGTAGGTCTTCTTGGCGAGCGCGTCGATGTGGGCGCGCACGGCTTTCACGTGCTTGTCGATCAGTAATTTGCGGCGGGCGCCCTCCTCGCCGGTGGCCGTGTAGGGAATGGTGCTCGCCTCGATATAGTGCTCGAGGGGAACTTTGGCATCGATCGCAATCGACTTGTTTCCGGGCAGGCGCACGACCATGTCGGGCCGGCCGAGCCCGGCATCGGTGGTGATGTTGGTCTGCGTGTTGAAATCCACATACTGTGCCAGGCCGGCGGCTTCGACCACGCGCCGCAGTTGGGTCTCCCCCCAAACACCACGGGTGCTGTTGGAACGCAGCGCGCTCGCGAGGGATTCGGTGGTCACCCGCAGTTGATGGTCAGAAATCTGGGCTTGTTTGAGTTGCTCTGAGAGTGATCCGTACTGTTCGCTGCGCTGGGTTTCAAGCTCGGTGACTTTCTCCTGCATGGTGCGCAGGGTCTCACGCACCGGGCTGAGGGCTTCGAGTACGAGGTGTTCGCGTTTCTCTCGCTCGAACTGCAGCTGCCGGTCAGAACGCTGCCGTTCGCCGGTCTCCCGTGCAGCGGCTCGGTCGTGCTCAATCTGCGCGGAGAGGCCGTCGACGGTGGCGAGGGCGGCCGAGAGCTCACTCTGCAGTGCGCCGCGAACGGTGGCCTCACTGGCCCGAGCCTCGGCGAGGGCGACCTGATGGCGGGCCTCAAGCACAGCGGGATCGTCAACGAGCGGGCCGTGGCCGGTAGCGCCCGCGCCGCGACGCTGTAGGAGCACCAGCGCGAGCAGGGCGCCCAACGCGGCACCGACGACAAGACCGACAATCAAACTCAGCATTGGATCCATGCATGAAGTCTGCCAGTGTCCACCGACATCGCTGAAATGACACTCGGATCAGGCGAATTGCTGGCTGGCCCTGGCTAGTTGAGGGCCATCGGACCGTGCGTCGACGCGTGCTCCCGGGTGGCTACCGGCCCGATTACGCCGACCTTGACCCGGGTCACGTGGGCGAGCTGCTCAAGTGTGTCAACTTCGTGGCGCGCAGCCGCGTGAATCATGATGGCCGCGCACGCCTCGGCATCGGCAAGCGCGTTGTGGTGCGAGAAGTCCTCAAAGCCGGCCGCCATGGCCGCCACCGGCAGCCGATACGACTCCAGGTGATAGGTGCGGCGGGCCACCTGCAGGCTGCAGACATAGCGAAAGTCGGGCACCGGCTGGCCGGTCACGAGCGATGCCGTCTTGATTACGCCGAGGTCGAACCCAGCGTTGTGGGCCACGAGATCGTCGCCGTCGACGAAGGCGACCAGCTGCGGAAGCTGTTCGGCCCAGGTGGCTGCACCCACGACATCCGCTGCGGTGATGCCGTGGATACGGGTATTCCACGCGGAGAATTCGTCGTGGCCGGGAGGCGGGGCAATGAGCCAATAGGCTGAATCGACGACGACGCCGTGACGAACTTTCACCATTCCGACGGAGCACGCCGAGGCGCCAGAGGAGTTGGCGGTTTCGAAATCGATCGCGGTAAAATTCAGCACACCTTATGCTCTCACGGGCCACCGACAGAGCCCGCGTCCCGCGCTGCCGGTAGAATGATCTCTCGTGGCTCTTACTATTGCAATCGTCGGACTCCCCAATGTGGGTAAGTCCACCCTCTTCAACGCCCTGACCAAGAACAACGTGCTCGCAGCGAACTATCCGTTCGCGACCATCGAGCCCAATGTGGGAATCGTGAACCTGCCCGATTCGCGCCTGGCTGACCTGGCAACCATTTACGGCAGCAAAGCCCTGCTGCCGGCACCGGTGTCATTCGTCGACATTGCCGGCATCGTGCGTGGCGCGAGCGAGGGTGAGGGCCTCGGCAACAAATTCCTTGCCAACATTCGCGAAGCGGATGCCATCGCCCAGGTCATCCGCGGATTCGCCGACCCAGACGTGGTGCATGTCGACGGCAAAGTCAACCCGGCCGGCGATATGGAAACCATCAACACGGAGCTGATCCTCGCCGATCTGCAGACGCTCGAGAAGGCCGTGTTGCGCTTCGAGAAGGAGGTCAAGGGGCGCAAGATGGCGCCGCTCGTCCTGGAGACCGCGCTCAAGGCTCAGGCAATCCTCGACGGCGGGCAGCCGCTGTCCTCGGCCACGCTCGACATCGAGCCGATTCGCGAACTTGGCCTGCTCACCGCCAAGCCCTTCATCTATGTCTTCAACGTCGATGAGGCCGTTCTTCAGGACCAGGCGAGCCTCGACACCCTTGCAGCGCTCGTCGCTCCGGCGAACGCCGTCTTTCTCGATGCCAAGCTCGAGAGCGAACTGAGCGAACTCGATGCCGAGGACGCCGCCGAGATGCTCGCCTCGACCGGTCAGGCCGAGAGCGGTCTTGACCAGCTTGCCCGCATCGGCTTCGACACCCTTGGCCTGCAGACCTATCTCACGGCCGGTCCGAAAGAGTGCCGCGCCTGGACCATCCATAAGGGCTGGACTGCGCCGCAGGCCGCCGGAGTGATCCACACCGACTTCCAGAAGGGCTTCATCAAGGCGGAGATCTTCTCCTTCGAGGACCTCATGGCCGCCGGTTCGATCGCTGAGGCTCGGTCCAAAGGCAAAGCGCGCATCGAGGGCAAGGAGTACGTCATGCAGGACGGCGACGTGGTGGAATTTCGTTTTAATGTGTAGTTGAATTCCACATTCATCGTTTAGGCGCGTTCCGGGATAACGTCTAGCGTTACCGATGTGCCGGTAATGTCTACTGGTCATTCCATCAGGTCTTTTGGATTGGGATAACGTGATCAGCGGTGATGAAGTCGGTGACTTTCTCGAGCAAGAGTTGGCCGCCGCCCCAAGGTTGTTGACGCCTAACCTCTATCACTACACCTCGTCGGACGCCGCCATTCTGGGCATTCTTGCCAATCGCACTATCCGGATGTCGCCTTTCGCGGGGACAAATGACCTTTGGGAGTCTCGGCCTCTGCGGCCGAACCTTGAAGGCAAGCTTCCCCGCGGCGAATCGTCTGAACAGGATGTCTTCAGTATCTGGGAAGACATCGATCGCTACATTCGGGGGCACTCGAAGGTGGCATGCTTCACCCAAGACTGGGAATTGCCGGGTTCAGTAATGCAACCGGACGCGCTCCGCGGTTGGTCCCACTTGTCACTCTGGGCGCACTATGGGGCCAGCCACGCGGGTGTGTGTCTTCGGTTCGACCGTGACCGGCTCGTGGCCGCCTTTGAGGCTGCGCAGGGGAACGCGGTCCATCAGTTCTATGGGCCGGTCCGATATCGCGGTGCGGAATTCGGCGTCGGCCCGCATGGCATTAGCCTCGCGCAGGCCGCGGAATTCGGGCTCGACGCGGTCGCGCTTCAATACGCAAACGTTCATCGCGACCGAGTCTTTTTCCGCAAACACGCGGATTGGGCCAGTGAGTCCGAGTTCAGATTGGTTCGAACAGACCTTTCCATCGAGCCTCACTACTTCGACATCTCTGAGGCCCTCACCGGCGTGGTACTGGGAGAGACTTTCCCGAATGACCGGATCCCAGCCTTGCTCGTAATGCTGGCAGGCTTCGACGACGTGGAAGTGCTCCGAGCGACGTTCCACAACCGCACTCTTCAACTGTTCCGGAGGGAAACGCACGCAGAGTCCGAGTCCGCACCCAGGCCCATGTCGGTGACCGCCTCGACGATCCCACCGCGACGCTCGGGCGATCTCACCCAGCGGCTAGCCTCACTCGAAGCGGCGGAACGGATCGCGCACATCGACCGTGAGGCGGCGATGCAGGCGGCGGCGCCCCTGCTCCGGATATGGCATGAAGGGCTCGCGGACCAGCCTGAGCTGTATGCGACCTGGCCGGGCGTTGTCTTCAATTCTTACCCCCAAGCAACTGCGATCCCGCCGGAAGACCGGCGCAATCGGGCGGGCGTTCCGGGCGAGGTTATCGCCTACGAGGCCGGCCATATGGTGGTTGCTGAACACCAACCCCAGTACAGCTTCACTTGTGTCATGGCGATCGCTCTCCAGATCATGCCAAACGGTGCGGGGCGACTGCACTCGTGCATTACGACGGAGGAGTGGGCAAGTGGAGGCAATAAGCGGCAGGAGCTCTACCGAGATCGACGTGACACGAATCTGGATGAAGTACTGGAAACGTCGAGTCAAGTACTAGCAAGTCTGATTGAAGCCATACCCGATGCCCGGTCAAAGTTCGACGAACTTCGTGGGGAGCGAACAGGAAGCTAGTCGTCTGAAGGACTGTCGTTGGACGCACGCACAGAGGTTATTTTGTGACGGAACGCGGTGGAGTTCCGCTTCAACGTGTAGAGGGCATGCCTTTGGCGGCAAGAGAGATACGGTCGGGGTACCGATTCTGATTGTGGTGCCGCATCACCTCCAAACGACGTGGTACGTGTCAGGGTGAAGTCGGGCCCGCGTGGTCGTGCCGGGATCGAGTCGATTCTGACGCAGAGCGGAGTTCCCGTCGAGGTAGCGGCGTTCACCGGCCGCGGCCTGGACCGCGCCAAGGTGGCGGGACTGCCACCTCCGGGTTCGTGACCTAAACGCGGGGGAAGTGCGTCTGCAGGCGGTGGTCACCGATCGATGCGCACCACCGAGTAGGGAGTGTCGGGCGCCGGGGGCGTGCCGAAGCGGGCGTTCGGGAGGTAGAGCCCGTTGCCAAACCTCGCGATCGTCGTGGGCACTTGGAAGTCGGGGTCCGTGTACCGGTCGATGAGCTCGCCGCTGGTCCCGGCTGCATTGAGGCGGATAACGGCGACGGTGTTCAACTGATTCTGCACGACGTACAGGGTGCGCCCGGCGACGAGCAGCCCGTCACCGTTGGGGAGCAGGAGCCCACCCAGATCAACGACCGCGGCGACGCCGGTCTCAGGGTCGACGCGGAACAGAATGCCCGTGGACGACTGGATGACCAGAAGCGCTTGATGGTTGGGGGTCTCCGCGATGCCGTTCGCGTTGAAGCCCGGCTGCTGCATCCAGCTGCCCGACAGAGAGACGACTTCGATCGCATCCGCCCCGGGGAGTGCGCCGCCCGGTCCGAGGGGGAGCTTATAGAGCTGCGCTCGCTGGCTGTCGGTGAACCATGCGGCGTCGCGAGTCATAACGACGTCGTTCACGAACGTTGGCGCATCGGTGAGGGCGTAGCTCTGCAGGAGGTCGCCCGTGGCGGCATCCACGACCCGCGCCTCGCCGGTGGGCCCGCCCGCGATGAAAAGCCGATCGCGGTTGTCGATCTTCAGACCGACCGACGGAGTGCCCGGGCCCTCGAGGGTCCTGATCTCCTCGCCGGTGCGCACGTCGAAGACGTAGACGTCGCCGTCGGCGAGTGAGCCGACGTAGGCAGTGCCGCGCGGGCCGATCGCGATTCCCTCGGGCTGGAATCCGTCGGGAAGCGCGATAACATCCTCGAAATGACCGGACCGTGACTGCGGTGCGGCGTGGACTGCGGGTAGCCCTGAAACAAGGAAGAGAGCACCCAATGCGGCGGCGGACAGTGTGCGTGCGACGATGCGACTGATCATGGCGATAACAGTAGTCCCGCTCGGACGCTGCCAATAGGCCTGATCGGCCTCGGGCGAAAATCACCGGGCCGGTCGTTGAATCGTGAGGTCACAGGAGACCACCGCCGCGCCTGATCGTTCGTTTCGATGAGCGGGAGGGACAATTGCAGCATAGGAAGAGCGGTACATCGATCCGGAACCAAATCGCGTGCCAGAGTAATGTCGCTCATTCTCGTTCCGCCCCCCTGTGGACCCAAAATCGACGCAGCTTCACCGGCCGTGGCTGGAGGCTACCGTGCCGCTGAGGCCGTGGCTGTGCCTTGGTAAGCGATTTCTGTCGTCACGTTGCCTGGTGACGCAATCCGGTGGAGTTCCGCTTTAGCGTCTAACGTTATTGACGCGCTGCGTTATACACTGATCTTGTGATCAGGTCGTTCGGTAGCAAGGACACTGGAAAGATCTGGCATGAGCAGTACGTCAAGGGTGTCGACCGCACGGTGCAGCGAGCGACCCTGCGGAAACTCGAGTTGGTTAATGCGGCCACGGATGTCGAGGATCTTCGGATCCCTCCGGGGAATCGTTTGGAGCGGCTGGTCGGTGACCGTCGTGGTCAGTACAGCATTCGGGTGAACGCCCAGTGGCGCATCTGCTTCAACTGGAGAGAAGGAGGAGCGGACAATGTCGAACTCGTCGATTACCACTGAAAACGACCGGATCGAGCCGATCCATCCGGGAGAGATCCTGATGGAGGACTTTATCGACGGTTTCGGGATCACGCAGAACAAGCTCGCGGTCAGCATTGGGGTGCCGCCGCGCCGGATCAATGAGATCGTGCACGGCAAGCGGGGCATCACGGCCGACACGGCGATCCGCCTGGCGCGGTACTTCGGAACATCGGAAGAGTTCTGGATGAACCTGCAGTCCAACTACGAGCTGCGTCGCGAGCGCCGGGCGCTGCGGGACAAGGTTGCATTGATCACACCGCTGAAGGTCGCGTGACCGATCGCTCGATCGAGGTAGCCGCGCACAATGCGTTGGGGGCGCGAGACTTCGACCAGCTGGCGCGGCTGTTCAACGACGAGTATTTCTATGATTTCGGACCATGGGATTCGGATCAGCCGTATGGCTACGCTCCTCATGATCGCCACGTGATCTGTCGATCCGGTGATGATATCGTCGGACACGTAGGCTGGGCGCGTCGCGTCATCGGGGTGGGTGATGTCGAGGTCATCATCGCAGGCGTCGGAGGAGTGCTGGTATCTGAGCGAGCGCGCGGTCAGCGGTTGGGGAATCGGCTCATGGCCAGCGCGGCGCAGTCAATGCTGGATGCCGGGGGCTTCGACTTCGGCTACCTCGGATGCCGGGAAGAAGTGGTGCCGTTCTACACAACGTGCGGGTGGCGTCGAGTCTACGCGGCCGAGTGGTCTATCGGGCGGGACGGCCGGCCGGCCGGCGATGCGCCGGGGCATCCGCTCATGGTGCTGCCGGTCGCCTCCGAGCTGGCCGCATGGCCCGTCGGCACGATCGATCTGCGTGGACGCGCGTGGTGAACGATGAAATGTTTCTCACCGTCGGAACGTGGTCGAATTCCGATGTCGGAGGTTCGTGGCAGGGTTTCCACATGGAACGCATATCGATCACCGAACGGGCAGAGCGGATCCTTCACGATGCCGCCTCGACGCTCATGACTCCCACGGCCGGCGAATGTCTTGTCTGCTTCGTGGCTCGCCAAGTCGACGAGTTCGGGTGCGACGGCACCCACCGGTTCGCTTCGCAATATCGAGATAGCGTTGCCCCTCGCGCCACGGAACTGCTAGCGCGGCTCTCAGCGATGGGCGCGTGTTGTTGCGATTGCGAAATGTTCATGAATACCTATGAGCCCGCCACGCGGCTTTGGTCGCAGGCGAATGAATCCGTTGCCTCGGATGATTTTGACGAGTGGGCGGACCCCAAACCACCCGACAACATGTCCCCGTGCGAGACAACACGACGGGGCTCGACTAAACCGTGTGCGAACTGGGAACGCACTTCACGCTCGCGGTACCGGTGATTCGACTTCGGAATGCAGTGGAGTTCCGCTTCAACGTCTAGCTCGCTATCAGGCGCTCAACCGGTTCTATGTGATGTAAGAGCGCGTAGCGACTCGGGAACACGTAGGGCTAGGCGTCACCCGACACGCGCTGCTTTCTTTTCGGTTAAGTGCATTTGCGCGGCGATGCGTCCGAGAACGAAATATTGGCGTGCAGGCTTATCACCGCACTGCAAGATAGCCCGCTCCTTTCGCGCGACTACTTGAAGCCGTTGCTTGAGATGACTCCCGTGCTGGCGTTAGAGGCCCTGCAATTCTCGGCACTCGGGCTAATCCACGCGATGTGAGCAGTGCGCCATCTTCATCCCGCTTGAGGACGGTCGGAAGTTGGGCAATATCTGCTGCATTACTCTCAACTGGACTGTACAGCGAGAGCAAAGTCAATTCTTTAGCGGTGATCGGTGACGAAACGTGGTGGAGTTTCGCTTCAACGTATCAGGATCCTGTCTGGGCCATTGGTTGGCGTTGGACGGAGGCAGACAAATGGCCATGACGAACACGACAATGCCGCAGCTTGTGCCCGACACCCGTGCACGCACGGCCGAAAAGACGCTGGACGTAACAGTGCTGCGAATATAAGGTTACCTTTTGACGCTCGTGACGGAGTATGCGCGTGCGCGCCATGACGAAGATGGTACGCGCCTGCGCCGCGTTCTCTCGCTTCGTGCGATGCTCGCCACGGGGATGAGTCAGCAGCAGGTAGGTGACGCAGTGGGTGTCTCGCAGCCGGCGGTCAGCCAGCAGCTTCGGTACAGCCCTGACTTCGCGGGCATCGGTCCCGAGGAGTTGCTGGATGCGGCTGCTCCGGTGCTGAAGGCCCTGGCGGCGGAATATGACTACCGGCGCCTGGCTGTGTTCGGCTCGGTTGCCCGTGGCGAGGCCCACCAATGTTCGGACATTGACCTTCTCGTGGATGCGCCGCCAGGCACTTCGTCATTCGCGTTCATCAGGTTTAAACAGCTGATCGAGAAGGTCCTCGGCCGGGAAGTCGACCTCATTTCGTACGGCGGTCTGAAACCGAAGATCGACGACGATATCCGGCGTGACGCGGTGCTGTTGTGATGGGTCGCGAGGTGGTCCAACAACTGCTGCACATCGATGGCTGGCTCGATCGGGCCGCTGAGATTGTCAAGCGTGGCAAGGATGCCCATCTCGCTGATGATGAAGCTCGGTGAAGCCGCAAATCGGATGTCGAGGCTCGATGTGCTCGCGCCCGATGGAGTCGAGTGGGCGCTGGCCGTCGCCAACCGAAACTTCATCATCCATCAGTACGATCAGATCAACCGCGAACTGACCTGGGTGACACTGTTTGTTGATCTTCCGGCTTGGCAGAAGCCGCTTGCACGGATGGTCGACCGAGCTCGGTCTGCGCTCGACGCTGACGCCGGGTAGACGGGCGCCACGTGAGGGTGTCGAGTTTCAGCGCCTGACGGAATGTGGTGGATTCCGTTTCAACGTTTAGAATTAATCTCGTCGCGATAGTCGTCACAGCAGCATCAATCGAAGGAGACCATCGTGCCTGTCATTGCCATCATCGGAGCCGGACCGGGACTCGGCGCAGCAGTTGCGCGAAAATTCGGGCGCGAAGGCTTCTCAATTGCCCTGATCGCCAGAAACCAGTCGAAACTAGACGCCATGGCAGCCGAGCTCACCGCTGCCGGCTTCACCGCGAGTGCTTACGCTGCGGATGTCCGCACGCCGGCGTCGCTTGAGACTGCCCTTGCGAATGCCGCAGCAGAGCTCGGGCCCATCACCGCGCTGCAATATAGCCCACTCCCATCGCGCGACTACCTGAAGCCGGTGCTTGAGATGACACCCGAGCTGGCGTTAGAGGCGCTGCAGTTCTCGGCCCTCGGGCTGATTCACGCGGTGCGTGCGGTGCTCCCGGCGATGCGTCAGGCCGGTAGCGGCAGCGTCATCATGATCAACGGCGGGACCTCCGTGAAGGCACGGGCCGGCTACGCCGGAACATCGGTGGCCTTCCCCGCCGAGAGCGCCTACGGCGAGATGCTCCACGATGCGCTTGAGGATGAGGGCATCCGTGTCAATCAACTTGTGATCCCTGGCGGTATCCCACAGCTGCAGCTGCCCAATGGCATTGATGGCGTCGCCGATCGTATCTGGGACCTCCACGCCGTTGCCGGTCCGTTCCGCACCATGCTCATCCCGCTCGAGGACGGCCGGGAGTAGCGTCGCGGCATCCGGCATCCGGCATCGGGCTTCGCGCGGTGCCCGCCACGGGTTGCACTGTGTTGGACCGATGGCTGTGCAGGTTCGAGCCTCGATCGACACCGACGCCGGTAGGCATGGACGGTGTTCCAGATGTTCGCAGCTGACGAAATGTACTGAGCGGCGATTGGGTTCAACGCCTGTAACGTTGGATTCCTGTGTTGATGCCTCGACTGCGGGGCGGTGAAAGGTATGGCAAAGATGGCGGCAAAGGGTATGTACGTAGTGATCCAGATCGTGCTTAAGGAAAAGTTTTTGGGCACTGGCTCCGGCAATCTCACGGAGCTGGAAAATGCGATTAATTCGCAGGCCGCGCTCGGCTACCGACTGCACACCATTACAACCGCGGCGTCGGGCAGTAAGGGCTTCGGAGGCGGCGATCGTGTGCAAGCGACAATGGTGTTCGAGCGCATCGCCTGAGTCGGGCACGAGTTCGTAAAACCCCGACCAGCGAGCGCTTCGCCTCGGTCGGCCCGACCTCTAGCTGCAACTTCGACTGCTCAACCGAGTCGAGGTTGAAGACGCTGATTCGGGTCGACAGGTCAGTCGTGGCTGCCCCTCGATTTTCGTTCACAGCCAAGATTCCCCCTTTACGTTTGGCCGGGATCGGGTCACACGCGCTTGGTCCCCACGGAATCGCGTGCGACGTGGGCCACACCCCCAGGCTGACCGCGGTGGAGTGCTGACCTCACAGCAGTGCAGTGGCACAATGAGCGAATGACAACCCTGCACCTCACCGGCGATGTCGCCGCCGACGCTCTCCTGAGCGAGAACCCGTTCGCCCTGCTTGTGGGCATGCTGCTTGACCAGCAGGTCGCCATGGAAACCGCCTTCGTCGGCCCGGCCAAAATTCGTGACCGCATCGGAGCGATCGACCCGGCCGCGATCGCCGCCTACGACGCCGACGCCTTCGTCCTGCTGTTTCGCCAGTCTCCCGCCGTGCACCGATTTCCCGGCTCGATGGCCAAACGCGTACAGGAAGTCGCTGCGGTCATCGTGAGCGACTGGAACAGCGACACGACTTCGATCTGGACCGCTGACGACCCGACCGGCCCCGAGATCCTGCGCCGGCTCGAGGCGTTGCCCGGGTTCGGCGAGCAGAAGGCGAAGATCTTTCTCGCACTCCTCGGCAAACGACTCGGGGTCGACGCGGAGGGCTGGCGTGACGCGTCCGCTCCCTATGGCGAAGACGGCGCGTACCGGTCGGTGGCCGACATCGTCGATCCCGAATCCTTGACCCGGGTGCGCGCGACCAAGCGGGCCGCGAAGGCTGCAGCGAAGGCGTAGTCTCGCGTAGTGGGCCCTCATTTCAGCGAACAGACATTCGATTTTCTCGACGAACTCGAGCACCGCAACGAACGCGAATGGTTCCAGGAGCACAAACCACTCTACGAGGTCGAGTTAAAAGAGCGGATGCTCCTGGTCATCGAGGCGCTCAACGTTGCGCTCGGGGATTTCGCCGCCGCCTACGTCCGTCCGCCGAACAAAGCCATGATGCGCATCTATCGTGACGTGCGGTTCTCCAACGACAAATCGCCGTACAAGACTCATCTGGCCGCGCACTGGCCTCCGCGCGGGCTGGAAAAGGCCGGGGGAGCCGGATTCTTTCTGCAGGTCGGCGTGCACGGCGTCATGATGGCGGGCGGTGCTTACAGCCCGCAGCCGCCGCAGCTGCGCGCCATTCGCGACTATGTGCTCGACCACCACACCGTGCTGCGATTCCTGCTCGCCGCGCCCGCGCTCAAGAAGGTGGCGCAGCCGTTTGGCGGCAACAAGCTCATCCGCCCGCCACGCGGCTTCCCGGTCGACCATCCGGCGGCCGACCTGTTGCTCAATCGGAGTTGGGCACTCGTCGCGCACCTGCCCGGCGACGTCGCGCTCGATGAGAATTTCACCGACATCGTCATTGAGCGATTTCGCGCGTTCGCGCCGGTCGTCGACTTTCTCAACATTCCGCTGGCCCGCGCTACCCCGCTCGAGCAGGAAGCAGCTACTGGCCGGCGGCGCTCGGCCTGACCGCGATCGGCAACATCCGTTTGTAGCGGTTCAGCGCTCGCTAGAGGCTGAACATACGGCGTGGCGTGTTGCGAAGTTTAGGCGTGCGTGCCGCGCAGTCGCAACATCGACCAGACCACCACGATCGCGACGAGCGGCATAGCAGCGATGCCGAGCCCGGAGTACCCGCCCAGCGCCAAAATTGGACCGGCGATCGCGCCGCCGAGCGCGCCGGCCGCGTTCATGGTGAGGTCAGAGAATCCCTGCAACGACGAGCGATCCTCGATCTGAACGGCTTCCGATACGAGCGCCGAACCGGCCACAACGGATGCAGACCAGCCCAGTCCCAGAAAGATCAGGCTGAGCGTCATCGTGCCCTGTGATCCGTCGCTAAGCGCAGCGATGGTGAGAGCGACGAGCAGCAGGGACTGTCCTCCGAGAATGACCGGGAGTCGACCCGCACGGTCGGCGAGCGCGCCGAATACGGGGGAGAGGGCGTACATCCCGGCCACGTGCAGGCTGATGGTCAGTCCAACGATGGTGAGGGTAGCGCCGTGGTCACGCAGGTGCACCGGAGCCATCGACATCAGGGCCACCATGGTGGCGTGGCTGAGCGCGATGACCACAACGGCATACCGCGCCGCCGCATTGTCACGCAAAATCGACAGACCACCGCTGGCCCGACGGATGCCCGCGCTCGCCGTGCGTGCCGCCAGCGCGGTCAGCAGAGGGTCGGGTCGCAGCCCGAGCGCATAGACGAAGGCGGCGGCGACCGTTGCGGTGAGCGAAAACGCGAAGGCACCCGTCATCGCCGGCAGGCCGAGGGCTGCGCCGAGCACTTCGCCCGGTCCGAACAGGTTCGGGCCGAGTACGGCGCCGATCGTGGTCGACCAAACCACGATTGACAGGTCGCGGGCCCGAAAACGCGGGGTGGCGAGGTCGGTGGCCGCGAAGCGCGCCTGGAGATTGGTGGCCGAGCCGGCACCGAGGAGCATGAGCGAGAGAAGCAGCAGGGGAAAGCTGTCGACGGACACCGAGGTGATGGCGAGTATCGCGCCCGTGCCAGCGGCGAGTGAGCCGGTCGCGAGCGACACGCGACGCCCGCGGGCCTGCGCCAGCCGAGCGAGCGGTATGGCCACGATCGCGGCGCCGAGGGTGCTCATAGTCGCGGCCATGCCCGACCAGGCACTCGACCCCGACAACTGGGCAGCGAGCAGCGCGCCGAGGGACAGGGTCGCGCCCATGCCGATCCCGCCGAGGATCTGCCCGGTGATGAGCACCCGCACGACGCGCTTCTGCAGCGCTGTGTGCGCAACCGGAGTGATCGGAAACTTCGTCGGTTCGGCGGGTATCGTGTCGTTGTTCATCATGTGTACTTTTCTGATTGCGGCCTCGCGCTGGCAGTAGCGCTTTGCCGATCCACCGTCTGCAGCTCACTTTACTAAGTCGTGTACGCCTCGCGCGTAAAGAGTCAAGCCAGGCAAGCCGTGCGAACGCTGCTCACATAGCTCGCCCGGACGGCTGGCTGCACTGCGTCCCGCGCAATAAATGGCACCATTGAGCAATGACCGGAACACTCGTGGCCAAGGGCTTGGCCGGCGGCCACGCGCACCGCACCCTTTTTGAATCGCTCGATCTCACGGTCGCGCCCGGTGATGTAGTCGGCGTGGTCGGTGCCAACGGCGCCGGCAAATCCACCCTGTTGAATCTGCTGTCCGGGCGCAGCGAGCCGCAAGCCGGCACCATCACCCTCAGTCCGGCGGATGCCTTCGTCGGCGCGCTCCCGCAGGAACACGAACGAGTCCCTGGCGAAACCATTGCCGGTTACATTGCCCGGCGCACAGGCTGCGCCGAAGCAACCCGCGAAATGGATGCCGCGGCATCCGCTCTCGGGGATACCTCGCCGCGTACCGATGGAATCGACCCGGCCGACACCTATTCGACCGCGCTCGAACGCTGGCTGGCCAGCGGGGCTGCCGACCTCGACGAGCGGCTGCCCCTTGTTTTCGCCGACCTCGGTCTCGCGCTCGGCACCACACTCACCGCCGACAGCCTGATGACGGCGCTCTCCGGTGGCCAGGCCGCGCGCGTCGGGCTCGCCGCCCTGCTGCTCTCCCGTTTTGACATCGTGCTGCTCGACGAACCCACCAACGACCTCGATCTCGACGGGCTGGAACGCCTCGAAGCCTTCGTTAGGGGCCTCCGCGGCGGAGTCGTGCTGGTCAGCCACGACCGGGAATTTCTGGCCCGCTGCGTCACCCGCGTGCTTGAACTCGACCTGGCCCAGGGCGTGAACCGGGTGTTCGGCGGCGGCTACGAGTCGTACCTTGAGGAACGCGAAACGGCCAGGCGACACAACCGGGAGAACTATGACGAGTTCGCCGCCAAGAAGGCCGACCTCGTCGGACGGGCCAGAACGCAACGGGAATGGTCGAGCCAGGGCGTGCGCAACGCCATGAAGAAGGCGCCGGACAACGACAAGATCCGGCGCAAGGCCTCGGTCGAGTCGAGCGAGAAGCAAGCGCAAAAGGTGCGCCAGATGGAAAGCCGCATCGCCCGCCTCGACGAGGTCGACGAGCCGCGCAAGGAGTGGCAACTCGAGTTCACCATCGGGTCAGCCCCGCGCTCGAGCGCCGTCGTGGCCACCCTGAGCAACGCCGAATTTCGGCAGGGCGACTTCGTGCTCGGGCCCGTGACTCTGCAGGTCAACGGCGGTGAACGCATCGGCATCACCGGCCCGAACGGCGCGGGCAAGTCCACGCTGCTGCGTGCCCTGCTCGGCCGTCAGAAAGCGGATGCCGGCAGCGCACACCTCGGAACCAGCGTGTTGATTGGTGAAATTGACCAGGCGAGGGCCCTTCTCGCCGGTGCCCGGCCACTCTCCGTGAGCTTCGAGTTGCTCGTTCCCGAACTCTCACCCGCCGAAGTGCGCACGTTGCTGGCCAAGTTCGGACTCAAAGCCGACCACGTGAACCGGCCCGTTGACGAGTTGTCGCCGGGGGAGCGCACGCGCGCCGGGTTGGCCCTGCTGCAGGCGCGCGGCGTCAACCTGCTCGTTCTCGACGAGCCGACCAACCACCTCGATCTCGCCGCGATCGAACAGCTGGAACAGGCGCTCGCCAGCTATGAAGGAACGCTACTGCTGGTCACCCACGACCGGCGCATGCTCGAGAACGTGCATACCGACCGCCACTGGAACGTCGACGCGGGCCGAGTTCTCGAGGTTTGACGGTCAGGTCCAAAGGGCTTACCCGGGCAGGGCTATCAACTTCTTGTGGTGTCGTTTTTCGTGGGTCACCACGATCATGTGCGGAACGGTGAGACCGGCCAGACCGATGAACACCACCTGCAGAATCTGCTCCGGTATAACGCCGCCGGGGCTGATGACGAACAGCAGAGCACCGACCGCGAGGATTGGCGCCACGGTGTACACCACCACGATCAGGGTCGGTAGCCGTCCGCCGCCACGTTCCTCGGCAAACCCCGTCCGGAGATGCCGAAAGCTGTGCAGCGCACAGAAATACACCAAAAAAAAGAGCAGCGGCTCGCAGGCCAATGCGAGCACCGACGTGAGCACGATTTCCACGCTCTCATGCGGCCGATGCCGCACGGCGGCGACGGCCGCCACCAGCAGCCCGGCCAGGGCGAGCGGGGCCAGCTCGGCCTGCACGCCTGCCACCGTTGCGCCACCGGCACCGGCAAGCACCACATAAGCAGCGCCCACCTGATCCGGATGTGAGAAGGCTGGTACGCTCAGCAGCCCGAATCCGGCGAGAAAGCGCAGCCACACGCCACGATCAGCGTTCCAATCAGACCCGAAATGCAGCGCCGACACGATCAGGAACGCAACCAAGCTCAGCACTGGGGCGACCAGCCAGAGCAGCACGACACCGACCACAACGACGATGTATACCGTGTTGAACGCAGCAAAACCCAGCGGGGTGCGCCAGACGCCGGCGCGACGCGCGATGAGCGGATCAAGGGCACCGTGCGGCAAACCCAGCACGGCGACGAGCACGCCGAGGAGTACGACCTGGAGCATAGGCGAGGGCATCGGCAGGCCGACCGCGAGCACGCCCAGCGTCGTCAGGGCCAGACAGGAGAACACCATCGTTTCGATGGGGATATGGCGGAGCCAGGCCGTTGCGCGGGCGGTGCCGACTCGGGAAGCGGCGACCTGCTCCTTCATTGAGTCCAGCCCGAGCACGTGGTCGCAGTGGGCGTAGCGACCAGCCTGGCCTGTGCGAGCGATGCTGAGGTGAAGACCGTGGGAGCGGCCACTTGAGCGATGAACGGGCTCCAGGGCAGGCTGAAAATGATTTTGGCATAGTCAGTGGCCCGGGCGCCGTCGCTGAGGAAACGCACCAGGGTGGCTGGCGGCACACCGCGGGCCAGAGCGAGAAAGTACTCTGCAGTGCGTTCGGGGTGCTTGCGGACGGCCTGGAGAAAAATGCGGTCGAAGGTGCGTCGCAGCCAGGGTTCTTCGGGATGCCCCACCGCCTCCTGCCCCGCCAGAAGGCGATCCGTGCACATTTGCGCCCATCGTTGAATACGCAAGAATCCATAGCCGGAGGCGGCTCGCAAAGCGCCGCCCGCATTTCCGGCACGCACCACCCCGGGTATCTCCGGTCCGGTCTGGCGGCCCAGTCCCATGGCCAGCACCCCACCCTCGGTGCGCACCCGACGAACGTCATCCAGACCCAGGCCCGTTAAAACGTGGTCCAACTCACCGGCCAGAAGTTCCCGGTTGATCGGCGCTACGCCGAAGCGGGTCCACTCCACGATGGCTCGGTTCGGACCCAATGGCAGCGCGTACACAAAGCTCAGGCCGTCCTTATCGGCGGCAAGCGAACCCATCAGTGTCACCTCGGTCGGATCGAACGGATGCGGCCAGTCACACTCGAATTCAACACCTACAAAACTCTGGTAAAGCATCGCCGCAGCGGGCCGTGGTCGCGTATCGATCACCTGGCGGGCCAACAGCGTGCCAGCACTGGTTTCGACCCGCACACCATTCGGCACTGCGCTCACCCTTTCGGCGCGCACACCGAGACGCAGGTCTACACGCGGCGACTGGGCGATGTCGGCCTGCGCGCTGGAATAGAAGTCGATGCCCCGAATGTATTGGTAGAACAAGTCCGGAACGTGGTGCCGAACCGCGCTGCCTGCGGAATCAGAAAAGCTCCACGTCGTCCAGCGCTGGGAAACGAGGTGTGACAGTTCATGTTGTTTTGACTGCCAAAAGCACCAGCTGCGGTCGTCCTGGTACGCGGTGCGCGGTTCGATGACGACCACGCGCGGGCTGGATGGCGCGCGCGCCAGCCGGGCCGCCAGGCTGAGCCCCGCCAGTCCCGCACCCAGCACCACGAGGTCAGCGTCTACGACAGAGTTCATTTGATCTCTATTTCTCTAAACCACATGCGGAGATGGGGTGAATCCGTAGGCCGATCGAGTCGGCTGCGACAGCTAAAGAATCAACGGGAGAACAACTGCTCATAATTGCTACCTGTCTCCATGGATTGGAGTAGGTGTCCTAATATACCTAGCTGAGTTACGTAGTCATTTGTTTTAGCTCCGTACGGTCAGCGATTTTCTTGACACAGCATGCAGAGCAGCCTGCGTTCGCGACTCATTCTTGCTGCTGCCCTCATGATCGCTCGGGGCTGCCCCGTTGAAATGACGCCGGACAACCTCACCCGCGGCATCTTCGGTCTGCTCTCCGCGCATCCGTTTGCGTGCATCTTCTAGGTGCTCTTCGTTGAACTGACCCAGGCGCTCGACGGCCGACCCGCCACGGTATCGTTCAGAATCGCCAGAAATAGTCGACAAAATCTGCGCTGTGAATGGAGCCCATCAGACCGATAATCGGTCGTGCAGGCTCCGTTTGTTTGATCAGCCGACGAGATGGTGAGGCGAGGCCGCGTGGATCGCCGGTCGATTGTTTTAAATCAGCGGGACTGGCGCTTCTTGCCGAGCTTCGGCTGGCCCTTCACCGCGGGAGCGCGGCCCTTGCCCTTGTTGGCTTTGGCTTTGCCGCCACCGGAACCGCCGCCGGTTTGTGCACCGTGCCCGGCTGCCTGAGCCAGCTCTTGGCGTGCGTCATCGAGAAAGGCAACCCCGATCTCGGTGAGCGTTGTGCTCTCGGCTGATCTGTCGAACAGCGCGTAGCCGAGTTCGGCTTCGACCTGCTTCACCGAAGAGCTGAGGGTATCGCGGGTTACGCCGAGTGCTTGGGCGGCACGGGTGAAATCGGGTGCCTCAGCGGCGGCCACGAAGTGCCCCAGCAGGGTGATGTCCACGAACAGCCTTTCGTCGTTGGCGCAAAGTGCACGCCTGACCTTCTAGGCTACGCGTCGAAAACGATGCGGCCCACCGCAAACTAGCCCTCGGGGGCTTGGCCGAACGCCATCAACGTGGTTCGCTGGGTGCATGACGACCCTGCCGATGTTTCCCTTGGGATCCGTACTGTTTCCCTACATGCCGCTGCAACTGCGTGTTTTCGAGGAACGCTACCTGATCATGCTGGCCCGGGTACTGGATTCCGAGCCGGCCGAGTTCGGCGTCGTACTGATCGAACGCGGGCAGGAAGTCGGCGGCGGCGAACGTCGCTTCAGCGTCGGCACCGTCGCCCGGGTCACCCAGCTCGAAGCGCCGGAGGGTTACCTGGGGCTGGTGGTTCAGGGCGAGCGCAGAATCGAGGTGACCGAGTGGATGCCGGAGGACCCGCATCCGCTCGCCACGGTGCGGGAGCTGCCCGACCTAACGTGGGACGACGTACTGTTGCCGAGACGAGAACAGGCTGAGCAGGTCGTTCGCCGCACCCTGTCGCTCGCGAGTGAATTCGCCGACCAGGAGTGGTCGCCCGATGTCGAGCTTTCCCACGATCCGACCGCCGCCGCCTGGCAGCTCGCCGCGATTGCCCCGGTCGGTCCCCTCGACCAGATCACACTCCTGCGCTCCGACACGATGGCGGCACTGCTGGACAACATCATCGACCTGACCGAGGCCGCCGCCGAGTCTTTGGCCTGGTGAGCGTGTCACTGTGCCGGCGAAATAGCCGCACAGTCGCGGCCAGGCGACGGGCTTCGACGCGGTCCGGTGTCTAATGGTTTGTATGGATCAACTACCCGCTCCCGGCGCGATCGTCGGCCCCGACGGGCTCGCCCGCCCTGCCTGGGCCTCGGTCGACCCGATGTTGCGCGATTACTACGACACGGAGTGGGGCGTGGCCGTGCGCGATGAGCACGGCTTGTTCGAGCGGATCAGCCTCGAGGCATTTCAGTCGGGGTTGTCGTGGGCGATCATTCTGCGCAAGCGCCCCGGGTTTCGGGCGGCCTTCGCCGACTTTGACCCCGAGCGGGTCGCCGCCTTCGATGAGGACGACGTGGTGCGGCTGTTGAACGATGAGAAAATCGTGCGAAATCGCCTCAAGATTCGCGCCACGATCACAAACGCGCGGGCCACGCTCGCCCTTCGCGAAAGCGGTGGCCTGGTGAATTTTGTCTGGTCATTCCAACCGGATGCCACGCCAGCGCCGCGAACGCAGTCCGACGTGCCCACCAGCTCCGACGCATCCGTTGCCCTCTCGAAAGCACTCAAAAAGGTCGGCTTCGTCTTCGTCGGTCCCACCACGATGTTCGCCCTCATGGAAGCGATCGGCATCATCGATACCCACCTCGTCGACAGTCATCGGCGTGGCAGCAGCGGGGTGTGGGGCTAGGCTGGCAGCAAGTCACAACTGAACATCGGGTCATACGGACGATGCGGGAGAGTTCGACGCGAAGGCGTGCGAACACCGAAGGAGCAATCCTCCCCGACAATCTCTCAGGTACTCGTACCGCATCGAACTGGCCACTCTGAAAAGTAGATTGAACACGCCCTGCGCGGTTTACAATCTCGCCCACGGTGAAAGTCAGTGCATCTGCGCTGGTGAAGCTCTCAGGCACGAACGACAGAGGGGGAGTTCCCACGAAGCTCAACCGAGCCTCGCACGCAAACGGCCGCACCTGTTCGGCCTTGTCACCCGGAGAACTCATGACCTCGGCCGATTCCAGCACCCCCGGCTCCCCCGATTCACGAAATACCGAGCGATTCTCGCCGCTGCACCAGGTGCACGTCGATGCCGGTGCGAGCTTCACCGACTTCGCTGGCTGGCAGATGCCGGTGCGCTACTCGAGTGATCTGGCCGAGCACCACGCCGTGCGCACCGAAGCCGGCCTGTTCGACCTGTCGCATATGGCCGAAATTCTGGTGGAGGGCGTGGATGCCGCCGCCTACCTCGACTATGCGCTGGCCGGCAAGCTCTCGGTCATCGAGCTGTGGCAGGCCAAGTACAGCCTGCTCCTCGCCGAGAACGGCGGCATCATCGATGACCTCGTCGTCTACCGCCTCGGCGATACGAAGTTTCTCGTCGTGGCCAACGCCGGCAATCGGTTCGCCGCCTTCGATGCGCTGCGCGCCCGTGCCGAGGGCTTTGCCGTGAGCGTCGTCGACCAGAGCGACGAGTACGCCCTTATCGCCGTGCAGGGCCCGAACGCTCTCGCGATTCTTGACGCCACCGAGGGCCTGACCGACCTCGGCGCGGACCTGCACTTCATGAAGTACTACCGCATCACGGATGCCTCCTTCCGCGGTCAGCCAGTTCTGGTGGCTCGCACCGGCTACACCGGTGAAGATGGCTTCGAG
The DNA here is from genome assembly GCF_004404025.1 of Cryobacterium serini. Classification (NCBI taxonomy): domain Bacteria; kingdom Bacillati; phylum Actinomycetota; class Actinomycetes; order Micrococcales; family Microbacteriaceae; genus Cryobacterium; species Cryobacterium serini. Next base: position 25,503 of record NZ_SOHN01000007.1, on the reverse strand, counting down.
TTGTACCTCGCGGCTGGGCGCGCCCGGGAGCTGTGGGATGCACTCACGAGCGCCGGCGCTGATAAAGGGCTCGTTCCGGCCGGTCTCGCCAGTCGCGACACCCTCCGGCTCGAAGCCGGCATGCCGCTCTACGGTCATGAGCTGACCCTGGACACCTTCCCCGCGCAGGCCGGCCTTGGCCGGGTGGTCAACCTGGGCAAGGAGAACGACTTCGTCGGCCGCGCCGCGATCGAAGCGGGGCCGGAGGCCGGGGCATCCGTTTTGGTGGGTCTGATCGCCGCCGGCAAGCGTGCCGGTCGCGCCGACTACGAGATTTTCCGCAGCCTCGACGCCGAGACGTCCGACGGCGTCATCACGAGCGGCGCCCTGTCGCCGACCCTCGGCTACCCGATCGCCATGGCCTACGTCACCCTCGACCTCGCCCGCTTCGGCACCGAGGTCTACGTCGACGTGCGGGGTACCCGCCTTCCCGCTACTGTCACCTCGCTTCCGTTCTATAAGCGCGTCAAATAGCTCCGCCCTGTTGAAATAGCCCTGAATCCGTTCAACCTGCGAAAGGCAACACCATGACAGACACATCGAAACTGCAATACACCGCCGAGCATGAGTGGATTCTGGTCGACGGCAGCATCGCGACCGTCGGCATCACCGCCTACGCTGCTGAGAAGCTCGGCGACGTGGTCTTCGTCGAACTGCCCGCGGTGGGCAGCACGGTCGCCGGCGGCACGGTTGTTGGCGAAATCGAGTCGACCAAGTCGGTCGGCGAACTGTTCGCACCGGTCAACGGCACCGTCACCGCCACCAACGATGCCGTGGTCGAGAGCCCCGAGCTGGTCAACAGCGATCCGTTCGGCGCAGGTTGGCTGATCAAGGTTGAATTCGACACGCTGCCCACCCTTCTCAGCCAGGCCGAATACTCGGCCCTCATCGGCGAGTAGCTCATGGAAACGCAGGTTCGGCAGCAGATGCCCACGGCCTTCACCCAGCGCCACATCGGAACGGATGCTGACGCCCAGTCCCACATGCTCGCCACGCTCGGCTATAACTCGGTGGATGACCTCGTCTCCGCCGCCATGCCGGCGTCGATTCAGGCAGACCTGTTTCGGCAGGATGGCGACAGCGCCCTCCCGCCCGCCGCGACCGAGAACGAAGCCGTCGCCGAACTGCGCGCCCTGGCCGGACGCAACACGGTCAAACGTTCCATGATCGGCCTCGGCTATTACGACACGTTCACGCCCGCCGTGATCAAACGCAACGTGTTCGAGAACCCCAGCTGGTACACGGCGTACACGCCGTACCAGCCCGAGATCTCACAGGGCCGGCTCGAAGCCCTCATCAACTTTCAGACCATGATTGCCGACCTCACCGGTCTGACCACCGCCAACGCGTCGATGCTCGACGAGTCCACGGCGGTCGTCGAGGGCATGCTGCTGGCCCTGCGCGCGTCCAAATCCACCTCACGCCGATTCATCGTCGACACGGATTCTTTTCCCCAGACCCACGCGCTGCTTGCCAATCGCGCCGCTGCCCTCGGCATCGAGCTCGTCCAGGTCGCGCTCAGCGAGCAGACCACCGCCGCGGACCTCGGCGACTATTTCGGCGTCTTCGTGCAATACCCGTCGGCATCCGGTCGCATCTGGAACCCGCAAGCGGTCATCGATCTTGCGCACGAGCGCAAGGCGCTCGCCGTCGTGGCCGCCGACCTACTGGCTCTCACCCTGCTCAAATCGCCCGGCGACCTCGGCGCCGACGTCGCTGTCGGCACCAGCCAACGCTTCGGTGTGCCGATGGGCTTCGGCGGACCGCACGCCGGCTATATGGCCGTGCGTAAGGGGCTTGAGCGCCAGCTGCCCGGCCGCCTCGTCGGTGTCAGCGTCGATGCCACCGGACATCCGGCCTACCGCCTTGCCCTGCAGGTGCGTGAACAGCACATTCGCCGTGACAAGGCCACCTCGAACATCTGTACCGCCCAGGTGCTGCTCGCCGTCATGGCCGGCATGTACGCGGTTTACCACGGCCCCCAAGGCCTCACCGCAATCGCCCAACAGGTGCACGAGCGAGCTGGCGCCCTCGTCGCCGCCCTGCGTGCCATCGACATCGACGTGCGGAGCGACACATTCTTTGACACGGTCAGGGTCTCCGTGCCGAGCGCGGCCGACGTCATGGCGAAGGCAGCGGCGAGCGGCTACAACCTGCACCAGGTTGACGAGACCACCATCAGTGTGTCGGTCGATGAGACCACGACGCTCGCCGACCTGTCGTTCGTCGTCGGCGCATTTGGCGGCCGCGACGCGTTCGGCCACGTGGACTTCAACGCTGTGCAGCACGGGCTGCCGACCGACCTGGGTCGCGAGAGCACATTCCTGACCCACCCGGTGTTTAACACGCACGCCTCCGAGACCAGCATGATGCGTTACCTCAAGCGGCTGGCCGACTACGACTATGCGCTTGACCGGGGCATGATCCCGCTCGGCTCCTGCACCATGAAGCTCAACGCGGCGAGCGAGATGGAGGCCGTCAGCTGGCCCGAATTCGCCGGGATCCACCCCTTCGCGCCTCGAGCGGATGTCGAGGGGTACCTGCACCTCGTGCGCCAGCTCGAGACCTGGCTCACCGACGTCACCGGGTACGACTCCGTCTCGCTACAGCCGAACGCCGGCAGCCAGGGCGAACTAGCTGGCCTCCTCGCCATCCGCGGGTACCACCTGTCCAACGGTCAGACCGACCGCACGGTGTGCCTGATCCCGTCGAGCGCGCACGGCACTAACGCGGCATCCGCTGCGCTGGCCGGTATGCGCGTCGTCGTCGTGGCCTGCGACGAGCTCGGCAACGTCGACCTCGCCGACCTGCACGCGAAGATCGCCGAGCATGCCGACACCCTCGCCGCGCTTATGATCACCTACCCCTCCACCCACGGGGTCTACGAGCACGAGGTCGCCACCATTTGCGAGGCCGTGCACGCCGCCGGCGGTCAGGTCTACGTCGACGGTGCCAACCTCAATGCGCTGCTCGGGTTCGCCCGCTATGGCGATTTCGGCGGCGATGTCTCGCACCTGAACCTGCACAAGACCTTCTGTATCCCGCACGGCGGCGGTGGGCCCGGAGTCGGCCCGGTCGCAGCCAAAGCACACCTCGCACCGTTCCTGCCCGGGCATCCGCTCGCCCAGAGCGACGAGCACTACCTGCTCGGCAGCGGGGGACCCACCACCACCGTCGTGCACGCCGGCGGACCGGTCTCGGCGGCGCCCTACGGCAGCCCGAGCATTTTGCCGATCTCCTGGGCGTACGTGCGCATGATGGGAATCGACGGCCTCAAACAGGCCACCGGCGCAGCCGTGCTTGCCGCCAACTATGTCGCCAAACGCCTCGAGAACAGTTACCCGCTGCTCTACTCGGGCGAAAACGGTCTGGTCGCGCACGAGTGCATCCTCGACCTGCGCCCGCTCACCGCGGCTACGGGAATCAGCGTGGACGACGTGGCCAAGCGCCTCGTCGACTACGGCTTCCACTCGCCGACCATGAGCTTTCCGGTCGCCGGCACGCTCATGGTCGAACCCACCGAGAGCGAAGACCTCGGCGAAATCGACCGCTTCATCGACGCCATGATCGCGATCAAGGCCGAAGCGGATGCCGTAGCGGCCGGCCGCTGGCCCGCCGACGACAACCCGTTGCATAACGCTCCGCACACCGCGCAGTCGGTGATCGAGGGGGAGTGGGAGCACCCCTACGACCGGGCCACAGCGGTCTATCCACTCGCATCGCTGGTGCGGGGCAAGTACTGGCCGCCGGTGCGCCGCATCGACAACGCCTACGGCGACCGCAACCTGGTCTGCGCCTGCCCGCCGCCCGAGGCGTTCGAGTAGGGGGAGCGGCCACCGCCCCCCGCTTTTCGGTGGCCGCTACGGTAACCGGCGCTACCGCAGCCAGCTGAGCCCACACCCGCGGGTTCAGCTGGCTGGGGCGAGCAGCCCCGGCCACCAGGCCAGTGCGAGGGGGTAGCCGACAAACGAGAGAATGTCGAGGAGCCAGTGCGTCACTACGAGCGGCGTGGTGCGTCCCCAGCGGGTGTAGCACCAGCCGAACACGACGCCCATGGCCACGTTGCCGAAGAACGGCCCGATGCCCTGGTACAGGTGATAGCTGCCGCGCAGCACGGCCGAGCTCAAAATGATGGTCCAGGTCGACCAGCCGAGCTCGCGCAGTCGGGTGAACAGGTAGCCGACTACGATAAGTTCCTCAACCAGCGCGGCCTTCAGCGCGGCGAAGACCAGAATCGGTATGGTCCACCAGAAAGTGTCGAGCGGCGAGGGCACCACGGCCACCGTGAAGCCGAACGCGCGTCCCGCCAGATACAGCGCGAGGCCCGGTATGCCGATGACCAGCAACAGACCAAACCCGCCGAGCACGTCTTTGCGCGGACGCGTCAGGTCGAATCCGAGCCGGGTGAATGGGTTCTGCCCGGGTCGCCACAGCAGGTACAGCACCAGGGCCACCGCCGCGAGTCCGAACGCGATGCCGAGAAACTGGTAGGTGAAATCGAGCCACTCGCGGGTCGACTGCGAGCCGTTCAGCGTCGCCGACTGGTCGGCGAGCGGTGTCGTGTCGGTCAGCCTGGCCACGATCGACACCAGTGAGTACACGGCCGACGCCCCGAGCGACAGCGCGAGCACAATGCCGATCTCCCAGTAATACCGGGTGTGGTGCGGCGCCACAAGGCGTGAAACGGATACTGTCGGCATGACCCTATCCTGCCAGTGCCCTAATGATGGGGCCGCGAATCTGTGGATCGCGTCAGGCATGCCCCGCCGCGGCAACTTCCCTTTCGATAGCCTATGTGCCCAGTGGCTCCAGCCAGTGCGCAATAGATAGCACCATGGAACAGTTCGTGCCAATCCACTCATTATGGGCAGAATTCACACACGATTGTCGTCACAACCCCAAACTCGGGCTCGTATTTCGCGGCCAAATTTGGGTTGACTCGCCGGGTGCGGCTCTCTAAAATTCCGACCCGCTCGCCGGGAACCACGTGCGGTCTGGGTCGGCAATAATCACTACGACCTGCGGAGCCTACGGTCGTTTTGATGGAAATGCGCCCCCCGAACGCAATAATCGTGCATTCGTCACGATTATTCGTTTGTCTGGTTACCAATGTGTAACAGTTTTCGCCCGATGCTAGGTGAAGACGGTGGACCCTCTCTATGGTCGGAGTAACCACGCTCGACTTCGGGGGCCATAAACCTTGGGTCGGTGCATACTTCGCACAGGAGGAACTATGAGATTTAGACGCATCGGGGCAGCTCTTGCCACCGTGGGGGCCGCAGCACTGGTCCTTTCCGGTTGTTCAGCGCCAACGGCCGAATCCGGACTTGATGAGGGAACGAGTGTCGACGTCGCGTGGAACCAGCCGTTCTTCTCGTACAACGGTCTGACGTCTTTTGGCAATGCCACGGCGAACAATAACATCACCTACATGACGAACGACTGGTTCAACTACTACGACAACACGCCGGAGTTGAAGCAGAACGAGTCATACGGCAGCTATGAGATGGTCTCTGAAGACCCGCTCACGGTGAAGTACACCCTCGCTGATGACGTCAAGTGGTCAGACGGCACCGCGGTCGACGCCTCTGATCTCCTGCTGAGCTGGGCGGCCAATTCGCGTTCGCTTGACACGCCGGATTTCGTCCCTGACGACTTTACCGACCCCGATACCGGTGAGTTCACCGATGCATTCCCTAAGGACGTCGTCTACTTCGACTCCGGCGCCCAGGCCGACTCGGGCCTGGGACTCGTACGTGACGTTCCCGAGATCAGCGACGATAATCGTTCAATGACCCTGGTCTACTCGTCACCGTACGTCGACTGGGAGCTCGCCCTCTACGCGCCGCTTCCGGCACACGTTGTGGCGAAGAACGCCCTCGGACTCGACGATAACGAGGAAGCCAAAGCCGCCCTCGTTACGGCCATTCAGGACAACGACGCCGCATCGCTTGCCAAGATCTCCTCATTCTGGAACTCCGGCTTCAACTTCACCGAGTTGCCTGATGACCCCGAACTCTACGTCGGAACCGGTCCGTACACGATCTCGGCCTTCGTGGCCGATCAGTACATCACCATGACTGCCAATCCCGAGTACACGGGCCAGAACACGCCGACTATTGAAGAAGTAACCGTGCGCTTCATCACGGATCCGCTCGCTGCCGTGCAGGCACTGGAAAACGGTGACGTCGATGTCATCTCTCCCCAGTCCACGTCTGACCTGGTGACCGCGCTGGACGCGATCGAGAATGTCACGGTCCTGAAGGGTGAAGAAGGCACCTACGAGCACCTCGATCTGCAGTTCGACCAAGGCAAGAGCGGCGTGTTCAACGACCCGCTACTGCGTGAAGCGTTCATGAAAATCGTTCCGCGTCAGGAGATCCTCGACAAGCTGATCAAGCCCATCGTCGGTGACGAAGCGATTCTGCGTGGTTCGCAGTTGTTCGTTCCGGGTTCCGAGGGCTACGACGACTCTCTCGACGGCAACGGTTCGGCCGACTACGCCGAGGTCGACGTCGAGGGTGCCAAGGCCCTCATCGCCCAGTCTGGCGCCACCAACCTTGACGTGACAATTCTGTATGCATCGACCAACCCGCGACGCGTGAACGAATTCGCGCTAATCCAGACCAGCGCAGCACTCGCCGGCTTCAATGTGATCGATGGGGGCAACCCGGAATGGGGCGGAATCCTCGGTACCCCGGGTGCCTACGACGCGTCGTTCTATGCCTGGCAGTCGACCAGTCTGGGCGTCACCGACTCCGGCCCGACCTTCGAAACCGGTGGCATTAACAACCACAACTTCTTCTCCAACGCCGATACTGACGCTGCGATCAAGAAGCTCAACCTGGAGTTCGACCCGGCCAAGCAGATCGAGTTGAAGCAGGAGATCGACAAGATCCTCTGGGAGAACTTCTACGGTGTGACCCTTTTCCAGTTCCCCGGCGTGACGGCATTCAATGACAGCGTCACGGGCATTGACCCGTCGATTCTGGCGCCGACGATCTTCTGGAACATCTGGGATTGGAAGCTCGCCAGCTAAGAGAAAACTCTTCGTTGGATCAACGTGCTATTTGAGGCGCTGGGACCGGTTGGTCCCAGCGCCTTCCCCCGACCAGAGACAGGTAGCCACCGCTCATGGCTTCATTCGTATTCCGGCGGCTGATTGCCGCCGTCATCGTGCTCCTCGCAGCAACGTTCCTGATGTACATGCTCGTCGCCCTGTCCGGGGACCCGCTAAAGGAACTCCGCGAGAGCAGCGCACCAAACAAGATCGAGCTCATGGCGTCGCTCAGCCAGCGGCTCGATCTCGATGTTCCCCCCTTCTTTCGCTACTTCCTGTGGCTCGGCGGCGTCGGGCAGTGTTTCGTCGGAGCCTGTGACTTCGGCGTCAACGTGCAAGGCCTGCCCGTGGTGATCCTGCTTCAACAGGCGATGGGATCAACACTGCAGTTGGTCACCGGTGCCCAGATCATCGCCATCATCGTCGGACTGATCGTCGGCATCACGACGGCCCTGCGTCAGTACAGCGGTTACGACTACACGATCACATTCGCTTCTTTTCTCTTTTTCTCTCTGCCTATCTTCTGGGTGGCGGTGCTGCTCAAGCAATACATCGCGATCGGGTTCAATAATTGGCTGTCCGACCCCGTTATCGGAGTGCCGATCATGATCGGAATCTCGATCGTGTCTGGACTCCTGTGGATGTCACTCCTTGGTGGTGCGTCGCGGCGACGGTGGATCACCCTCGGCGTGGCGACGGCGTCAACGCTCGCACTGCTGGCCTACTTCGAACTGACCGACTGGTTCACCACCCCGAGCGTCGGCATCGTCGGCGTCGTGATCACCGCCCTGGCGGCTGCGCTCGGCGTCACGGCAGTCTCGGTGGGACTCAAGGACAAGAACGCGGTCCGTGGAGCCCTCGTCACGGCCGCCGTGGGTATCGCCCTGTACTATCCGATGACTTACTTCGTCTTTCGCAGTATGTCGCTTCCGCTCTTCTTCGCCCTCTCTTTGGGCGCTGTCGTCGTGGGCGGCGCGATCGGGTACTTCCTTGGTGGCAGAGACCGGTGGCAATCAGCCCGCACCTCGGCCATCGTCGCCGTAATCATCGGAGTGGTGGTCGTTATCGATGGTCATCTGCTCTATTGGAACGACTACGTCAACTCCAGCCGGGTCAACGGGCGGCCGGTGGCGACCATCGGATCGACGACACCTAACCTCGGCGGTAATTTCTGGATTCAGGGCATCGATACCTTCACCCACCTGCTCCTGCCGACCATCGCAATCATCCTCATCTCCTTTGCCAGCCTGACGCGCTACACGCGGGCGAGCATGCTCGAGGTGATGAACCAGGACTTCATCCGCACGGCCCGGTCGAAGGGGCTCACCCAGCGCACCGTCGTCGTGCGCCATGCCCTGCGCAACGCACTCATCCCGATCGCGACGGTGATCGCGCTCGAAATTGGAGCGCTCATCGGTGGAGCGGTGATCACCGAGTCCGTGTTCGGGTGGAGCGGCATGGGCAGGCTATTTCAAAACGGTATCGACCACGTTGATCCCAACCCGGTGATGGCCTTCTTCGTGGTGACCGGGCTCCTCGCCGTCATATTCAACCTGCTGGCCGACCTCCTGTATGCGTCCCTCGACCCGAGAATCAGGGTGTCCTAATGTCCGATCCGAATCCGTCCCTGCAGGTCCCGCTGGGAGCTGGCAATCAGCTCGACGAATCCTCGATCGAACAACGTGAAACCATCGGCCTCAGCCAGGGACAGATCGTTCGTAAACGGTTTTTTCACCACAAGGGCGCCGTGGTTTCGATCTTCGTTCTTGCCTTCGTGATCGTGCTGGCCTTCAGCTCGGTCGGGATTCATGTCTGGGGGCTGAACACCCCCGGGTGGTGGCCCTGGCACTGGAACGCGACACCGCCACTGGTTAATCGAGGCATTCCCACGTTGAACCTGATCCCCGGCCCGGGCTTCGGCATTGGCCCGCACCCCTTCGGCCAGGACGAAATCGGCAAGGACATCTTTGCCCTCGTCATGCGCGGAACCCAGCAATCCATCATGATCATGCTGCTGGTCGGCCTGGTCGGCACCGGAATAGGGGTGCTGATCGGCGCCCTCGCTGGCTTCTACCGCGGAATCGGCGACGCCATCCTTATGCGCTTCACCGACGTGATCATCACCATCCCGTTCATCGTGGTGGGTGCTGTTATCGGGCGTTCCATTGGTGCTGCCGGACTCGGCGCAGCGGTTCTTGGCCTCGCGCTGGGGCTTTTCGCCTGGACCGGGCTCGCCCGACTGGTGCGGGGTGAATTCCTGTCACTGCGCGAACGCGAGTTCATCGATGCGGCCAGGGTGTCCGGGGCCAGCGACGCGCGCATCATCTTCAAACACATTTTGCCCAACGCTGTCGGCGTGATTATCGTCAGCGCCACCCTGCTCATGGCCGGCGCCATCCTGGCTGAAACCGCCCTGAGCTTTCTGGGTTACGGCGTGCGCAATCCCGACACGTCACTGGGCCTGATCGTGGCCCAGAATGTTGCAGCCTTCGCTACCCGACCATGGCTGTTCTGGTGGCCCGGCATCTTCATCATCGTGATCGCACTGACCGTGAACTTCATCGGTGACGGTCTGCGCGACGCGTTCGACCCGCGTCAGAAGAAGATGCCGTCCGCGAAGGCGCTGTCAAAAGCGGATGCCCGTCGCGCGCGCGCCGCCAGCACGGTCTAGCGCTTATGCCCAGGCTTCTACAAAACAAGACCGATCAGCGCTGCGGCGAGCAATCCGGCGAGCACCACAATGGTGACCCGATGGGTGGTGACGCGGAGAGCATCCGGATCAACGATGGCACTGTCCAGCGCTCCGGTGTCGCGCAGGGCTTCCCATCGCTGGCGCAGCACGAATGCCACCTGTCCAGACGCGGTGCTCACGGAATCCCCCGGCCGCACGCTTCGACCGGTACCGTAGGCGGAATCGCCAAGATTTCGGAGGTCGGAACGCTCAATCGCGATCGCCCCGCGAATGCCGGGACTCGGTGCCGCCCACACCGAAATTCGCCGCTGGGCCGTGAACAGCGTCAAGGTGTAACGGGTGTCGATGCGCTCCACGTGCGGCCACGGCACGAAGAACGTGCGGAACACGTTGACGACCGTGATGCCCGCTTCTTCGACCACAATATGCGGCTGCCAAAACATGGCCATTGCTGCTGCGGAGAAGAACAGCAGCAGTGGCACGGTGCGCAGCAGATTCTCAATGTCGTCGGCCAGCACCAGGCCGACACACCCCGCCGCGCAGAGCGCGGCCACGACGGCGGCCAGAACCCGGCCAAATACAGGACGAAACGTGAAGATCGGCATGGGTTCATTTTCACAGACGACGCGTTCAACACAGACAGGACCTCAGCTGATGAGTAACGAAGCAATCATGTCCCCCGGCAATGGCTCTTCTTCCCGGCCAGTGACAGAGGCCGTACTCGAGGTGACCGACCTCGATGTGGATTTCTGGGTCGAGGGTGAACTGTACCCGGCGGCTATCAAGATGAACTATCAGGTGCGCCGCGGTGAAGTGCTCGCCATCGTGGGGGAGTCCGGATCGGGCAAGAGCACGGGGACCATGGCGCTGCTCGGCCTGTTGCCGCAAAATGCACGCACGACCGGCTCGATCAAGCTTCTCGGAAAAGAAATCTGCGGTCTTCCCGAGTCGGAGATTCGCAAGGTGCGCGGCAATGATGTGGCCACCATTTTTCAGGAGCCGATGACGGCCCTCAACCCGGTCTACACGGTCGGCTTTCAAATTGTGGAGGCCCTGCGCTCGCACTTCGACCTGTCGCCGCACGAGGCGAAAACGCGTGCGATTGAGTTATTGACGCTCGTTGAGATGCCCAACCCTACGTTGTCTTTCGACAAGTATCCGCATCAACTCTCGGGCGGACAGCGGCAACGCGCCATGATTGCCCAGTCAATTTCCTGCGACCCGATATTGCTCGTCGCTGACGAGCCGACGACCGCGCTCGACGTGACAGTGCAGGCTGAAATTCTCGATTTGATGCGCAACCTGCACACCAGACTCGACAGCGCCATCATTCTCATTACGCACGACATGGGCGTCGTCGCCGACCTGGCGGATTGGGTCATGGTGATGAAGAACGGTCTCACGGTCGAGGCCGGGCCGATCGACGATATCTTCAACCGTCCGCAGCATCCGTATACCCAGCAGTTGCTGGCCGCGGTGCCGCACCTGGGCCAAGGCATTGAAACGGTCGCCCGGCAGCAGGTTGCCCGCCCGGTAGGCGTCAAACCGGTGCTTGAGTTTCAAAACGTTTCCATTGACTATCCCAAGCGCGGGCGCATTCCAGCATTCAGGGCAGCCGAGGCCATCGACTTTCAGATCTTTCCCGGGGAGATCGTTGGACTGGTCGGCGAGTCCGGATCGGGCAAGACCACCCTGGGTCGTGCTGCTGTCGGGCTGCTGCCGATCGCCGACGGCACGCTGATCTCCTGTGGGATCGACATTTCCCATGCGAAACTGCGTGATCTCCGGCCGTTGCGCCGCAAAGCCGGCATCGTTTTTCAGGATCCCGCGTCATCGCTCAACCCGAGAATGCCCATCGGAGAATCGATCGGAGAGCCCCTCTATCTGTCCGGTGAAGCGCGCGGCGCTGACCTCGACAAACGCGTACAGACACTGCTGGAACAGGTAGAACTACCCACCAGCTACCGCAACCGTTTTCCGCACGAATTGTCTGGCGGGCAGAAACAGCGCGTCGGGATCGCACGCGCGCTCGCCCTGCATCCGGACCTGTTGATCGCGGACGAACCCACGAGTGCCTTGGACGTCTCGGTACAGGCCCGATTCCTGGACCTGCTGCACGAGCTGCAGGAACGTCTTGGGTTCGCGTGCTTGTTCATCAGCCACGACCTGGCGGTCGTCGACGCACTGGCCCACCGTATCGCGGTGATGCATAAGGGCAAACTTGTGGAGCAGGGCACGAGCGACGAAATTCTGCGTGCCCCGAAGGACCCGTACACGCAGCGATTGATCAGCGCGGTCCCGGTGCCGGATCCGGTGGAACAGCGCCTCCGTCGCGAGGCCCGTCACGCCGCCAAGGGGTGACAGCACCGGGGCAGCAGACACTCCCACCGATGCGCTGACGTGGATACGATAGGATAGTACTTTGGGTCACATTATGACCCCTGGTATCCATTCTTCGTCGCGCGCGAGACTCTGCGGCACTCATTCTTCGTAAGGATCTATTTTTATGGCGATTGCTACACGCAATAACCTCCGAAATGTTGCAATCGTTGCTCACGTTGACCACGGTAAGACGACACTGGTCGACGCGATGCTCAAACAGACCGACTCCTTCGCGGACCACTCCCACGTTGAAGAGCGCGCGATGGACTCGAACGAACTCGAGCGCGAAAAAGGCATCACGATTCTCGCCAAGAACACGGCAGTTTCGTACAAGGGCATCCACGCTGCGGACGGTCCCATCACGATCAACGTGATCGACACCCCGGGCCACGCCGACTTTGGTGGCGAGGTCGAGCGCGGACTGTCGATGGTCGACGGTGTTGTGCTCCTCGTTGACGCTTCAGAGGGCCCGCTGCCGCAGACCCGTTTCGTGCTCCGCAAGGCGCTCGAAGCCAAGCTTCCCGTCATCCTGCTGGTCAACAAGACCGACCGTCCCGACGCGCGCATCGACGAGGTTGTGGCCGAAAGCCAGGACCTGCTCATCGGTCTCGCGAGCGACATGGCCGATGACTTTCCCGACCTCGACCTCGACGCCGTGCTCGACGTACCCGTCGTCTACGCGTCGGGCCGTAACGGCGCCGCCAGCTGGAACAAGCCTGAAGACGGCACGCTGCCCGACAACGACGACCTCGAGCCTTTGTTCGACGCCATCCTCAAGCACATCCCGGCACCGACGTACGATGACACGCACCCGCTTCAGGCGCACGTCACCAACCTCGACGCCTCGCCGTTCCTCGGCCGCCTCGCGCTGCTGCGCATCTTCCAGGGCACCATCAAGAAGGGCCAGACCGTGGCCTGGGTGCAGCAGGACGGCACCGTCAGCAACGTGAAGATCACCGAGCTGCTCATCACCAAGGCTCTGGACCGCTACCCGACCGAGAGCGCCGGCCCCGGCGACATCGTGGCCGTAGCCGGTATCGAGAACATCACCATTGGTGAGACCCTCGCAGACCCCGACGACGTGCGCCCCCTGCCGACCATCACGGTCGACGACCCGGCCATCTCAATGACCATCGGAACCAACACCTCGCCGCTTATGGGCAAGGTCAAGGGCCACAAGCTCACCGCCCGCATGGTCAAGGACCGCCTCGACCGCGAGCTCGTCGGTAACGTCTCGCTCAAAGTAGTCGACATCGGACGCCCGGACGCCTGGGAGGTGCAGGGCCGTGGAGAATTGGCCCTCGCCATCCTGGTCGAGCAAATGCGGCGCGAAGGCTTCGAACTCACTGTCGGCAAGCCGCAGGTAGTCGTCAAGCGCGTCGACGGCAAGATCCACGAGCCTTACGAGCACCTCACCATTGATGCGCCCGAAGAATACCTCGGTGCCATCACGCAGCTGCTCGCCGCCCGCAAGGGTCGCATGGAGAACATGGCCAACCACGGCACCGGCTGGGTTCGCATGGAATTCATCGTTCCGTCGCGCGGCCTGATCGGCTTCCGCACGCAGTTCCTCACCGACACGCGTGGTACCGGTATCGCCAACGCGATCCTGCACGGCTACGAGCCCTGGGCCGGCACGATCAACACCCGCACGAACGGTTCCATCGTGGCCGACCGCTCCGGTGCTGTCACGCCGTTCGCGATCATCAACCTGCAGGAGCGCATGTCGTTCTTCGTGCAGCCGACCAGTGAGGTTTATGAAGGCATGGTCATCGGCGAGAACTCGCGCGCCGACGACATGGACGTGAACATCACCAAGGAAAAGAAACTGACCAACATGCGTCAGTCCAGTTCCGACACGTTCGAGTCGATGACGCCGCCCAAGGTGCTTTCGCTCGAGCAGTGCCTCGAGTTCGCCCGCGAAGACGAGTGCGTCGAGGTCACCCCCGCCGCCGTGCGTATCCGCAAGGTAGAGCTGACGGCATCCGCTCGCTCACGCCAGGTTTCACGCGTGAAGAAGATGGACGCGAACTAGCCAGTTCCCCTCTGCGCGAGCGCAAAAAGTGCTGCTTTGACCAAGTCGAAGCAGCACTTTTTGCGCTCCTGCGATATACCGGTGTTTTGAATTTGAGAGGTTTCACATGACTGCCAGCCGACCGGCACGACGAGTTACGCTTGGCCTCCTTGTAGCCGCAGTCGCATTACCGCTGTTGGCGGGCTGCTCCCTGGGCGAAAACGCGCGCGACTCTGTGAGTGGTGCCGTGAATGGCGCGGTGCAGGACGCGACGGGCGGCGACGTCAGCCTGGGCGGGCAACTTCCCGCCGACTGGCCGACCGATATTCCCGTGGTCGACGGAGAGATTCTCTTCGCGACCGGTGGCCTGGGCGAGAGTGGAGTCGGTGCCTGGGTGGTCACCGTCAATGCCACTTCAACGACCCCCTGAAGGAGGCGCGCACTGAGCTTTTGGCGGCTGGCTTCACCGAAGTTGTAGCCGGAGTCGATGCTGAGGTGGTCACAATGGCCAACGCGGCGTACGGCGTCGTCGTCGCTGGCAATCCCGACGGCGTTGTCTACACCGTCACTCCGGTTCCGGCGCTCGGTTAGGCGAACAGGGCCGCGCCGACGTAACTACCGTCGGAGATGCCGCCCGGAGCGGCGAATAGGGCACTGCCGACGTGCCGAATGTACTCGTTGAGTGCGTCGTGCTTGGCGAGGTTGAGCTGCACCGCGGTGAACTGGGCGGGCGAGCGTTGAAAGCTGATAAAGAACAGCCCGGCTTCAAGCCGGCCCAGCTCGTCATTGCCGTCGACGAAGTTGTAGCCGCGGCGCAGTAACTTCATGCCCTTATTCTGGGTTGGATGCGCGAGCCGCACGTGTGCAG
This sequence comes from Cryobacterium serini, assembly GCF_004404025.1. Classification (NCBI taxonomy): domain Bacteria; kingdom Bacillati; phylum Actinomycetota; class Actinomycetes; order Micrococcales; family Microbacteriaceae; genus Cryobacterium; species Cryobacterium serini. The sequence goes on along the minus strand of NZ_SOHN01000007.1, from coordinate 10,448 downwards.
CGGCGCCGATGAGCGGACGGTCTTCCCGGCCGGTCAGAACGAAGTCGGGTTCGGTGAATTCGGTTCCGCCGGAGAGCGGCGCCCCTGACCCCTTGGTGCGACCGAACACGGCCTCTTGCTCACTCAGAATAGAGCGGTCCCAGGTCTCGATCGTCATGCGGATGCGCCGCGCCACCAGGTAGGAGCCGCCCGCCAGCCAGGCCGGGCCGTCGGACGTCGCCACCCACACCTGGTCGGCGACGACCTCAGGCTCTTCGGCTTTGATATTAGACGTGCCGTCCATAAAGCCGAACAGGTTGCGCGGGGTGGCCTGAGCCGTTGACGTCGATGAGGTGCGACCGAATCCGAGCTGGGACCAGCGGAGGGCGGCCCGCCCAAACGCGATGCGGGACAGGTTGCGAATGGCGTGCACGGCCACCTGGGGGTCGTTCGAGCAGGCCTGGATACACAGGTCACCGTCGCTGCGGCCGGCGTCGAGGTCGTCGCCGGGAAAGTGCGGAAGCGGCGCCAGATCGGCCGGCCGGCGGCCGACAATGCCGAAGCGATCGACGCCATCCGCTGTTTCAAACAGGGTCGGCCCGAAACCGAACGTGATGGTGAGGCCAGCCGTTGGCAAGCCTTGTGCCTCGCCGGTATCTTCAGGCGGTGCGTCATAGGGGCCGCTGACAGCGCCGTACTCCCCGATATCCTGCCCGGCGGCCATCGAAGCGGCTGCGACCGTCCAATCCCGCAGTAGCTCGATCAGCTGGGCGCGCGTGGTGCCGGCGGAGACGTCGAAAGCGGCGAAGTGCAGGCGATCCTGCGCTGGCGTGACAATGCCGGCCTGGTGGTTGCCATAGAACGGGTAGACCGGCGAAACGGATGCCGCCTCCGATCCCGACGACGCCGCCACCGCAGCTCTATCCCCGGCTACACCGAGCCCGATCCCGGCGACACCGGCCCCGGCGAGGCCGAGGAGCCCCCGCCGCGACAGGCCGCGTGCTGCCGTGGCCGGAGCGGCCGAGGTGGGCCCGGCGGAGAGCGCCGCACGTGGCTGGGCCCGCTTACCGCGTGTGCTGCTGCTCTTCAGGCTGCGCGTCACAGTACGAGCGCGGCGGTGAGCTGGTTCAACGGCTCACCGAGCGCGTTGACTTGATCGGCGAGGGCACGAATCTCGGCCGGAGTGAGATCGGTGTAGAGCTTGAATCCGTCGCCGACGCGCTGGACGTCCAGGAGCGCCTGCAGGGAGGCGAACTCGGCGTCGAGCGAAGCGGCCAGCTCGGCATCCGTCTGCAGCAGGATTGGGCGCACGCCGTCGTAGAGCACCTGGGCTCCATCGACGTTGGCCTGAAAGTCCCAGAGGTCGGTGTGCGACCAGGTCTCTTCCTCGCCGGTGACCTTGCCGGTCGCGACCTCGTCGAGCAGGCCGATGGCACCGTTGGTCTGCTGCGACAGGGTAAAACTCAAACCCTGCACCTTCGAGTGCAGGGTGGCGGTGTCGGCGACGAGCTGCTGCGTGAGGGCTGCGCGTTTCTCGGTGCTGTACGCCTCGAAGCCGGCTTCAGCTTCGGTCGGCCAGAGGTCCTTCTCGATCGCGTGCCAGCCGGTCCAGTCCTGGCCCACTTCGAGGTCGGCCTCGCGCAGGTCGAGCTTGGGGTCGAGGTCGCCGAACGATTCGGCAATGGTCTCTACCCGCTCCCAGTGCACCCGGGTCGACGCGTACAGGCTGCGGGCCGTGTCGTCGTCCCCATTTATATAGGCGGCGGCGAACGAGTCGGTGCCGGTGACGAGCTGGTCGATCTGATCGCTGACGTACGAGGCGTAGTCGGAGTTGGCGGTGTCGATCTGGGCCGCAAGGTCGACGTCGACGGCGGCGGCGGCGGCATCCGTTTTGGTGGCGGTGAATTCGGCCTTGCCGACGCCATCGCCGGTCATCCCCGGCTTGCAGGCGGTGAAGTAGTTGCCGGCGTCAAGCTGCACGACGAGGTCGCGGCTGAGTCCGGGGCCAATGTTCTCCGCCTCGCCGACGATGCGCAGGCCGTCGTCGGCGAGCAGGTAAAACTCGGTCACCTGATCGCCGGAATTGGTGATCGAAAAGCGGATACTGCCAGCCGGCGCCTCATTTGCTGATATCGCACACTCCGTCGCGCTGCTGTCTACGGTAAGGGCTGTGTGCAAGGCTGCCGGGTCGTTTGCGACGCAGCCGCTGAGTAGAGAGACGCCGAGAACACCGACGCCGAGCAGGCGGGCAGAACGCAAGACACGAGGCATGAAGATCCTTTGGCAGAGAAACGAGAAGTCAGTGCGCGGAAACCGGAACGGGCGCCGGCGTCCGGGGTGCGGCCTGAACCGGGTGAGTGCTCGTGCGACCTTGGCGGCTCTTTTTGATGAAGAGGGTCAGGGTGGGCACGGCGTAGGCCAGCCAGGCGAACATCTCCAGCCAGGTGGTGGCGGGGGAGAAGTTCAAGGTGCCCTTGAGCAGAGTGCCGTACCAGCTGTCCGGCGGCACGGCGGCGCTCACATTGAAGGCAAGGGCGTGCAGGCCGGGCAGAATGCCGGCTTCCTGCAGGTCGTGCACACCGTAGGAGAGCACGCCAGCGGCAACGACAATGAGGATGGCCCCGGTATAGGTGAAGAACTTCGACAGGTTAATCTTGAGCATGCCGGCGTAAATCAGAGCACCGAGGCCGATCGCGGTCGCGATGCCGAGGGCAGCGCCGAGCAGCGGCATGGTCGTTGCGCCGGTGGCTTGCACGGCGGCCCACAGGAACAGGGCGGTCTCGATGCCCTCACGGCCGACGGCGAGAAACGCGACGAGCACGAGTCCGAGGCCGGTGCCGAGGAGGTATTTATCGATGTTGCCCTGCAGGTGTCCCTTGAGGTCGCGCGCGGTGCGCAGCATCCAGAACACCATCCAGGTCACGAGGCCGGTCGCGATGATCGACAGCACCCCGCCGATGGTCTCCTGCGCGGTGAACGAGAGCCCGTAGGTTCCGTAGGTGAGCAGAGCACCGATGCCGAGGGCGAGCAGCACGGCGAGGCCGATGCCGAGCCAGATGCGCGGCAGCACGTCGCGCCGGTTGATCTTCACGACGTAGGCGATGAGGATCGTCACGATCAGCGCGGCCTCAAGGCCTTCGCGCAGGCCGATCAGGTAGTTTGCGAGCACGGGGTTCCTTGAATGATTCGGCCGACAGTTTCGGTAACATATTGGTAAGGCTAACCTTACCGAGTTTGACTCTAGTCCGACCGGTGCGATCGTGTCTAGTTATGATTCATTTCGGGGACAGATAGTACCCGGCAAGACGAACAGCCCGCAGAGCAGAAACGGTGCGTACGCCCATGGTCATGTCCGGCAGCGGCGAGCGAATCCTGTTCGTGCATGCTCGGCCCGGCGACGAATCCGCTCTTACCGGCGGCACGATCGCCCGGTTGCGCGCCGATGGATCCCGGGTGGTTGTGCTCTACGCCGTTGCTCACACCGAAATGGATGCCGCAATCTCCGCGGCGCTGGCCGAACTCGGGGCGCGTGTCTGGCATCGCTTGCCGCAGGCCTCCGCGCAGGAATTCGAATCGACCATTCGAGAGGCCATTGACGCGTTCGACGCAACCGCAGTGGTTGTCGGCACCGTCGATGACGGTCTGCGTGTGGTCGCGCAGGCCGCCGCGCACGAGGCCGGCCTGCCGGTGTTTCTGGCCTGCACGGTTCGGCAGGCAGCCGGCCAGCGTCTCATTGCAATCGACGTCGGCGCGCACCTCGACCAGAAACTGCGCGCACTCTCGCACTTTCCCGCGCGCTGGACCCTGGCCGAGCGCACTCGCATCCTGGCTGACGGGGCCACCGATGTCGTCACCGACACCGAAACGTTCCTGAGAACGGATGCCCCGCGCACAGCGCTGCCCGCGCCCACCGAACGACCCGCTCGCCCGACCCTAACAAACCGGTCTTTGGGCGGTCTCGGCGGACTGCTTCTGGGCATCCTCTTTGGTGTGCTGGGAACAATCGCTCACCAGGTCACCCTGACCCTGTTCGGTGTGGCGCTTCCGATCGGCCTGGCAATCGCGTTCGTCGGCATCGGCGCGTTACTGCTCGGGCTGCGGCTTGTAGTGGGGGACAGGTTCGTGGTGGGCCTCGCCGCGACGGGATTGCTCCTGACCATTTTCGTGCTCTCACTGCGCGGTTCCGGAGGGTCGGTCCTGGTACCGGCTGGCTTGCCCGGAACCCTGTGGACCGTTGTTCCTGCGCTGATCGCGGCTTTCGTGCTGGCCTGGCCGAAACTTCCGCCGCGCCGACCCTAGCCGCACCGCGTCATACGGAAAGGGGCCTGACCGAGGGGGCGTAGAATCAGAAGTCCGCTCTTGAAGGGAATCCCCAGCCTGTGACGTATGTGATCGCTCTGCCGTGCGTCGATGTGAAAGATCGTGCTTGCATCGATGAATGCCCGGTGGACTGCATTTATGAGGGCGAACGCTCGCTCTATATTCATCCTGACGAGTGCGTCGACTGCGGGGCCTGTGAGNCTGTGAGCCGGTCTGCCCGGTCGAGGCCATCTACTACGAAGATGACCTGCCCGAACAGTGGGCCGACTACTACAAAGCCAACGTCGAATTCTTCGATGACATCGGCTCCCCGGGAGGCGCCGCCAAGATCGGCGTGCTCGCCAAGGACCACCCCGTCATCTCCGCACTGCCCCCGCAGGTTGCGCACTAAGCGATTTTCGTGCTGAAGCCGCTGCCGGATTACCCCTGGGATCAGATGGTGCCTTTCGCGACCCAGGCACGGCAACACGCCGACGGCATTGTCGACCTGTCGATCGGTTCGCCGGTCGATGCCACGCCCGACGTGGTACAGCATGCGCTGCGCGCTGCAACGGATGCCCACGCCTACCCGCAAACCGTCGGTACGCCTGCCCTGCAGCAGGCGATCATCGCCTGGTATGCAAGGCGCCGCGGTGTCACCGGCCTCGAACCGAAGAACGTGTTGCCCACGATCGGTTCCAAGGAGCTCGTGGCCCTCATGCCGTTCATGCTTGGCCTCGGCGAGGGCGACACGATCGTGCACCCGCGGGCGGCCTACCCGACCTACGCGATCGGTGCCGCTATCTCCGGCGCGGCGGCCCTGGCCTCTGATGATCCGGCCGAGTGGCCCGAATCGACCAAGCTGATCTGGCTGAACAGCCCCGGAAACCCGGACGGCGGAGTGTTGTCGGTCGATCACCTGCGCGCTGCTGTTGCCCGTGCCCGCGAACTCGACGCGGTGATCGTGAGCGACGAGTGTTACGCCGAGCTCGGCTGGGACGCCCCCTGGGACGCCGAGGCAATCCCGAGCATCCTCGACCCCCGAGTTATTGACGGCGACCTGCGCAACATCGTCGCGATCTACTCGCTGAGCAAGCAGTCCAACATGGCCGGCTATCGAGCAGCCTTCGCGGCCGGCTGCAGCGGCGTACTGAAGCGGCTGCTGACGGTGCGCAAGCATGCCGGGCTCATGCTTCCGGCGCCCCTGCAGGAGGCAATGATCGCCGCTCTCGGCGACGACGAGCACGTTGCCGTGCAGAAGGAGCGCTATCGCGCGCGCCGCGCCGCGCTGCGTCCCGCGCTGGAGGCGGCCGGCTTTCGCATCGATCAGAGCGAAGCCGGACTCTACCTGTGGGCGACCGAGGGTCGTCCCGCATGGCAATCCATCGAACGGATGGCCGACCTAGGCATTCTGGCCGGTCCCGGTCCGTTCTATGGCGATGTCTACCCCGAGCACGTGCGATTCTCGCTCACCGCGACCGACGAGCGTATCGCCGCGGCCGTGGCACGCTTATTGGTCTAAAACAGGGTCTGTTTGGGCGGAGGTCTGTAGGCTTCCACCAACGAACCGCGCGAAGTCTTAGCTGATGCAACAGTAGGTGGTCAGGCCGATTAGGCTGTAATCGCGGCGGAATCGACCACAGCAGCTTAATCACTTGCCGATTCAGTGACGCGTCGCCACATTTCATCCGGCAGAGATACCCGAGGAGGCTCCGTGACCGACGTCGCGCAGCAGACAACATCCGGCGAACCGATGAGCGCTGACCCCAACAAGGTCACCATCACTTTCCCCGGCGGGAGCGCAGAGTTCCCGATCCTGACCAGTGTGGAAGGCGTGTCGAGCATCGACATCTCCACCCTGACGAAGAAGACCGGCCTCACCACGCTGGACTACGGGTTCGTGAACACGGCGGCAACCCGCTCCGCGATCACCTACATCGACGGTGACGCCGGCATCCTGCGCTATCGCGGGTATCCGATCGAACAGATCGCCCAGAACTCGAACTTCCTCGAGACGGCCTGGCTGCTGATCTACGGTGATTTGCCCAGCGCGAGCGAACTGGCCAACTTCGACGATCGCATCCGTCATCACACGCTGTTGCACGAAGACATGCGTCGGTTCTTTGATTCCCTGCCGCACAAGGCGCACCCGATGAGCGTTCTCGCGTCGGGCGTCTCGGCCCTGTCCACGTTCTACCAGGACTCGCTCGACCCGAAGGACCCGGAGCAGGTCGAGATTTCGACCATTCGTCTGCTGGCCAAGCTGCCGGTCATGGCCGCCTACGCGCACAAGAAGAGCGTCGGGCAGGCCTTTCTCTACCCCGACAACTCCCTGAGCTTCGTCGATAACTTTCTCAAGCTCAACTTCGGCAACATGGCCGAGCCCTATGAGATCAACCCCGTCGTCAGCAAGGCCCTTGAACGCCTGCTCATGCTTCACGAAGACCACGAGCAGAACGCGTCGACCTCGACGGTGCGCATGGTTGGCTCGACCGAGGCCAACCTGTTTGCGTCAGTCTCCTCCGGCATCAACGCGCTGTTTGGACCGCTGCACGGCGGAGCTAACGAAGCCGTGCTGGCGATGCTCGGTGAGATCCAGGCATCCGGTCAGGGCGTCGAAAAGTACGTCGAACGCGTCAAGAATAAAGAACACGGCGTGAAGCTCATGGGCTTCGGGCACCGGGTCTACAAGAACTACGACCCGCGCGCCACCCTGGTTAAGGAGAGCGCTCACGAGGTGCTGGCTGCTCTCGGCGTCAAGGACGACCTGCTCGACATTGCTCAGGAACTCGAGCACATCGCGCTCAACGACGATTACTTCAAGGAACGTCGCCTGTACCCCAACGTCGATTTCTACACCGGTGTCATTTACAAGGCGATGGGCTTTCCGACGCGCATGTTCACCGTGCTTTTCGCAATCGGGCGTCTGCCCGGCTGGGTCGCGCACTGGCGTGAGATGAACGAGGATCCAGCTTCCAAGATCGGTCGCCCGCAGCAGCTCTATGTGGGCTCCCCGGCGCGAGACTACCCGCTGCGGTAGCACCGCTTTTATTCGGCGGCTTGATCCACGGGCCTTGCATTGATGGCGTCACGGCCGGTTCCTTGGCGACTTTACTTCGTTGACAACGGATGCGTCGCCTTTCGCCGCGCACCGTTCGCCTTCGTCGTTCACCTTTCGTCGGATTTGGAATGGATCGGTGGAACGTATTCGTGAGGCGGAATATGCACGGGAATACGCTTTGAGAGGGCGCCCAGCCGAGGTGTCCGTCACTGAAAGGTTCGCCCATGACTGTGCTCGAGATGACTGCGCCCGCGACACTCGCGACGGCAACCCCCACGACTGCGCGCCCGACGCAGACCCTGCCGACCATCATCCAGGGCGGCATGGGCGTTGCCGTATCGTCGTGGCAGCTCGCCCGAGCGGTGTCGAAAGCGGGGCAGCTCGGTGTCGTCAGCGGTACCGCTCTCGACACCGTGATCGCTCGGCGCTTGCAGGACGGCGACGCGGGTGGCCACGTGCGCCGAGCGTTGGCTCACTTCCCGGTTCCGGCCCTCGCCGACCGGGTGCTGCGGAAGTACCTGCGCCTCGGCGGTCGCGGCCCTGGAAATCCGTACCTTCCCATCGCCAAGGTCAGCCAGCATCCGCTCGCAAAATCGCTCGAGCTGAGTGTCGTGGCCAACTTCGTTGAAGTCTGGCTGGCCAAGGAGGGCCACGATGGTCTGGTCGGTATCAATTTTCTCGAGAAGGTGCAGTTGGCCACTCCGAGCGCGGCCTACGGCGCGATGTTGGCCGGTGTCGACTATGTGCTGATGGGGGCGGGAATTCCGGCCGAGATTCCTGCCCTGCTGACCGGACTGGCCCAGCACGAGACCCGGGCGCTCGACCTGCACGTCGAGAACTCCACCACCAGGTATTCCGTCGAGTTCAATCCAGAAGCCCTGACCGGTGGAGGACTGCCGCCGTTACACCGGCCTCGTTTTCTGGCGATCGTCGCTGCCCATGTGCTTGCTGTGTACCTGACCCGGGAGGAGTCGACCCGTCCCGACGGCTTCATCATTGAAGGGCCGCGGGCCGGCGGGCACAACGCTCCGCCGCGCGGACGCGCCGTGCTCGACGACGACGGCCAACCGGTCTATGGCCCCCGGGATGACGCCGATCTGGCGAAGGTCGCAGCGGTCGGCCTGCCGTTCTGGGTCGCCGGCGGTTACGGCACCCCCGAGCGGGTCAGTGAAGCCCTCGCAATCGGCGCCGCCGGCGTTCAGGTGGGAACGCTGTTCGCCCTCGCGGCCGAATCCGGCCTCGACGAGACCCTGCGGGAGCAGCTGCTCCGCCAAATCGACGGCCAGGGGCTGGAGATTCGTACCGATCCGCTGGCATCCTCGACGGGATTCCCGTTCAAAGTCGCAACGCTGCCCGGAACCTTGTCCGAGGGCACCCTGTACGAAGAGCGCCCGCGCCTGTGCGATCTCGGTTATCTGCGGGTGCCGTACGAACGCGCCCCCGGAGTGCTCGGTTATCGTTGCCCGGCCGAACCGGTCGCGACGTTTGTGCGCAAGGGCGGTTCCAGCGAAGAAGCCGCCGGCCGCAAATGCCTGTGCAACGCCCTCACGGCCAACGTCGGACTCAGCCAGACCCGGCGAAATGGATACGAGGAGTTGCCGTTGGTCACTCTCGGTACTGACCTCGACGGGGTCAACGCGTTGCGTGCCGCGCACCCCCAAGGCTGGTCCGCCACCGAAGCTGTAGCCTACCTCGAATCTAAATCTCGATAGCAGCCTACGAACTGAACCGGCGCAGTGCCGGTTCAGTCGGGCGCTACCTCCGGACAGCGGGGCACGGAACAGTCCTAGCGACCGAGTTCACGGGCGAGGTGGCGGCCGGTGTCGCCGCACTCGGCGGCTCCAGTGCCGAATTCTCCGGTCTCAGTGATGCCGAGGTGCTCGCTGCGCGTGGTCCGATCGCGGATCTGCTGCGACTAAGCCACACGGTGGCGGCGTTGCTGGCGGGCACCATCGCCGAGCGATCCCGGCCGCAACTGGGCCAGTCGGGTTTGGCGGCGCGGCACGGGTATGGCAACCCGACACTGATGGTGCAGCACGCCACCGGCCTGAGCCGCATCGAGGCTGGTCGGCTGCTCGCCATTGGGGTGCTGATGAGCGAGACCGAAAAGGCTGAACGCCGCGCGGTCGAGGTGCGGGAGGCTGAGCGTAGAGCGGTGCGTGCCACGCAGGCTGCGGCTGAGGCCGCCGCGAGGGAAGCGGCTACGGCAGCCGACGCACAGCGGGAGACGGAGTGGCAAACCGCCCAGTGGGAGGCTCGGGAGGCAGATCGGGCGGCAGTCTGGGCTGAGTTGAACCCCGATCAGCCGCTCCCCGACGCCCCGCTTCGCCCGGTCTTGCCGGTTGTCGCAGCGGTCCCGGCCGTCCCGGCCGTGCCGGCCGTGCCGGTCGTGCTGGTCGCACCGGTGGTGCCGGTGCCGGTGCTGCAGCCGGTGCTGCAACCGGTAATCATTCCCTGGCAGGCACCGATCATGCACGCCGTCGCCGCTGGTGCTTTCTCACCCGGCGTCGGCGATGCCCTGCTTCGTGGGCTGGGCACCCTCGACCAGGCCATCACCGCTGACAGGCTCGCCTCAGCCCTACGCGTGCTGCTCGTCGACGCCCCCAAAATGAATACCGAGCAGGCCTTCAAACGAGCCAGGCGCTTGCGTGACGAGCTGGATGCGGCCGGTATTTTGGCGAGGGAGAAGCAGGCGCGACGATACGACGTGGTCGCTCTGGCGTCGGGCCGACGGCATGGTGACCCTGCACGCACTACTACCGGCGGAGCAGGGCGAAATGTGGATAGCAACCTACGACGCCCTGACCAGTCCGCGGCGTGGCGGGGTGCGGTTTGTCGATCCGGAACGGGCAGCGTGGGCGAAGAGCGTCAAAGACGACCCACGCACGCTCGACCAGATCGCCGCGGATTCCTTCACCCAACTTCTCAAACTCGGCGCTGATGCTGACCCCAACACACTCTTCGGCGGGCACCGCCCGGCGGTGTGGCCTTGACCCCGGAGAGTGGACACGGGTTAAGCGGCGAGTTGGATCTTTGCGGCCTGTGACGAGTATTGCAGCTCGAAGGCCACAGGCGTGACGTGCCCGATCGAGGAGTGGCGACGGCGACG
>NZ_SOHN01000016.1:0-525773 GCF_004404025.1 Cryobacterium serini | reverse complement strand
ATAGAACATGGGCCCGGTTTCCGGGCCCGGGCCCGGAAAAGTAACGGCAGGGGCAGCATCCGCTTTCTCGAGGCCGACCCCGATCTTGTCGGGCACCGGGCCCACCTTCGGGCACCGGGCCCACCTTCGGGAACCGGGCCCATCTTCGGGAGCCGGGCCCACGATAGAACATGGGCCCGGTTTCCGGGCCCGGGCCCGGTGCAGAGGAGGAGGAAAGAGCGGGGGCTAGTAGCGGTAGTGGTCTACTTTGTAGGGGCCTTCTACGGGAATGCCCAGGTAGCCGGCCTGCTCGGGGGTGAGTACGGTCAGCTCGACTCCGAGAGCATCGAGGTGCAGTCGGGCCACCTTCTCATCGAGCAGCTTCGGCAACACGTACACGCCGACGGGGTACTTCTCCGGAGAAACGTACAGCTCGATCTGCGCGAGGACCTGGTTGGTGAACGAGTTACTCATCACGAACGAGGGGTGGCCGGTGGCGTTGCCGAGGTTCATCAGGCGCCCCTCCGACAGTACGAGCACACTGCGCCCGCTCGGCATGCGCCATTCGTCGACCTGCGGCTTGATCTGCACCTTGACCGCCCCGGGCAGCGATTCGAGCGCTGCCATGTCGATCTCGTTGTCGAAGTGGCCAACGTTGGCGACGATGGCGAGGTGCTTCATGCGCAGCATGTGGTCGACACCGATGACATTGAAGTTTCCGGTGCCACTGACAAAGATGTCAACCTGTTCCACGACGGAATCGAGGCGGGCGACCTGAAAACCGTCCATCGCGGCCTGCAACGCGTTGATCGGGTCGATCTCGCTCACGATCACCCGGGCGCCCTGGCCGCGCAGTGCTTCGGCGGCGCCCTTGCCGACATCACCGTAGCCGGCGACGAAGACGACCTTGCCGCCGATTAACACGTCCGTGGCCCGATTGAGGCCGTCCGGCAGCGAGTGGCGAATGCCGTACTTGTTATCGAACTTGCTCTTGGTGACCGAGTCATTCACATTGATGGCCGGAAACAACAGTTGCTTGCCCGCGGCGAGCTCGTAGAGGCGGTGCACTCCGGTGGTGGTCTCTTCGGTGACGCCCATGAGGTCGGCGGCCACCAAGGTCCAACGGTCGCTCGACTCCGCCAGCGAACGGCGAAGGGCCGCGAGGATGACGCCGTACTCGTGGCTGTCACCGGCAGCATCCGCTGGTACGGCGCCGGCGAGTTCGAACTCGCGACCCTTGTGCACGAGCATCGTGGCGTCGCCACCGTCGTCGAGGATCAGGTTCGGGCCGGTCCAGGTGGCCCCGGCCGCAGCCGCCTCGGCGCTCCAGTCAAAGATCTGCGACGTGCACCACCAGTATTCCTCGAGGGTCTCCCCTTTCCAGGCGAACACGGGAACGCCGGCTGGGGCATCCGCTGTGCCGGTGGGGCCTACGGCGATCGCGGCGGCCGCGTCGTCCTGCGTGGAGAAAATGTTGCAGCTGGCCCAACGCACCTGGGCACCGAGTGCAACGAGGGTCTCGATCAGCACGGCGGTCTGCACGGTCATGTGCAGGGAACCGGCGATACGGGCGCCAGCGAGCGGCTTGGTCTCACCGAATTCAATGCGCAGAGCCATCAGCCCCGGCATCTCATTCTCGGCCAGGCGCAGCTGGTGGCGCCCAGCTTCGGCCAGCGACACGTCGGCGATCTTGTAGGTGAAGGTGGAGGGCACGGTGGGTGCGGCGACAGTCATGCTGCTATCTTGCCATTTCTCTCTGAAAGACCTCCACATTGTTCTGCTGGTGCGTATGCAGGGCACGAAGCACAGCGGATTCAGCCCTACACCGAAAGCGGGTCACGGCACCGTGGGGCTGGCAGGGTCGGCGCCGTCGGCCAGAAGCCGGTGACGCATGAGTTGCCAGCCTTGGGGGGCGCTCGTGCGCTCCGCATGGCGAGAGCACAGGTCAAAGCTGTGCGGTTCCGCGCGAAAGGAGAGCGGACCGAGAACTGCCAGGGACTCCCCATAGTCAAAGGTGAGCGTAGCGACCGAAGGTTCGAGGCAGGCGACACGAGAACACGGGCGGAATGTCATTGTCTGTAAGGGTAGCCGCTTCCGGGCCGCCGTAGGATGGCAGCATGTCTCGATCCCGTCGTTCAGCAGCGCCCGAACCGACCGTGCGCGGTCGCGGGCGTGATCGGCACGGTCGCGGCATCCGTAGTTCGGCGACCGGTCCGTTCCTGCCGCCACTACGCACCCGTATCGACCTGTTTGACACGACGATCGCAAGCACAATCGAATATCTGCGCGGCGTCTGGCCCGAAGAACTAGGCAAATCCGTGTTCGAGGTCGCCTCCGGACCACCCTCGGTCATACCCGGTGTCGGCGTGGAACGTTGGATGGTGACACCGGAGACGAATCGCGTCGTGTTCTATCGCCTGCCGATCCAGCGCCTGTCACGCCTGCACGAAAACGATGAGATACACCAGCGCATGATGATCGAGACCTGCGTCTTTCGCGGCGTCGCCGAACTTCTCGGGAAAGACCCCTGGGACCTCGCGCCGGATCGCTTCCGCCACTTCTAGGTATTGCTACACATGTCCACGACCATCGCGGTACGTGTACGAGATGGTGGCGCGTGGTCGGACCCGTGCTGCTTGCCCAACGCCTGCCGTGAGTAGAAAACCGGCGCGAACAGCATCCGCTTAGCGGACCGATCCTTGCTATGACTGGGATCCCGGCCTCTCGGCCCGGTCGGTCGGCGCGTTCGCATGTCTGGACGTTTGCTGTATTTAGTAACAGAACGGTAACAGATCGGGGCAATTCCAAACCATTTTGGGGGTGGAGCCGAACACCATGCAGACCCCGACACCACCTGCTCGATCTACAGAAACGGACTCATCCCATGCGTACATTCACCAAGGCCACCATCGGTTTCGCCTCTGCTGGAATTCTCATCGCCGGCCTCGCCGGCTGCTCGTCGGACGCCGGCACGACGACCCCGGCGCCCGCTTCGAGCTCATCCAGCTCCAGCTCGGCCGAAGCAACTCCGACGCCCCTCGCCTCGATCCCCAGCCTCTCCGGTGTTGACACCGCTGTGCTCCTCGACGCCGACTTCGGCGCCGCCCTGACGAGCCTCGGCCTCACGGCCGGCACTGTCGGAACAGCCACGCTGGAAGAGGGCAGCCTGCACTTCCCGATCACCGGCGGAAACGTGGAGTACTACGACCCGGCCGAAGACTACCGCCCCTACGTTCAGGGCTCCATTGAGCACGAAGGATCCGGCTTCTCACTGACCGCCGGCGACATCGTCGTCGAACTGACCAACTTCACCATCGACCCGGCCACCTCGGAGCTCTTCGGTGACGTTTCGGTCAACGGTGAGTCCGTCGCGCCCCAGGCCCTGCTGTTCGACCTCTACGGTGGAACCCTTGAGCCGCTCAAGATGGACGGCGACAACGCCATCCTCACCGGCACCACGGTTCACATCTCCTCCGTCGCCGCCGGCCTGCTGAACTCCACGTTCAGCACCGACGCCGTCGCTGACCAGATGCTCGTTGGTATCGCGACCATCACCGCCGCGACCAAGTAGTCGGTCGGTTCTTCCACAAGAGCCAGCTTCACAGCAATTATCGGGGCCCGCCACAGGCGGGCCCCGATTTCTGCGTGCCCGGGACCGCTTGCGCCTCGCGGCACGTCTTACGGAAGCCGGCACCCGTTCATACGAGTGCCCGCTTCCCTAACGAGTGCCGCGACGGGATTGGGCCGAAGGGATGAGCCACGGAGATGGGCCACCGGGATGAGCCACGGGATGGGGCCACGGAGATGGGCCGCAGGATTGGGCGTCGGCATGCGCTCAGCGCGTCAAACGGGTGCTGCCATCCGGCTGCGCAGGTCGTCCAGGGGCAGGCCGATGGAGGCGACATGGGCGACGTGAGAAGCCGAGGTGGCCGCGATCCGTTCGGCACCGGTCACGCGAGCGAACTCCGTGTCAACACACAGGCGTCGCGTGGGTGGCTTAGGCGGGGCGGGAACGCAGGGGGTGCAGCATCCGCTTGAGGGCGCCGGGGCCGGCGCGACGCAGCGACACGACAACGATCACGATGACCGCGGTCGCGATCGACGCCCGGGTGAGCTCCGGATTCGGCACGAGCAGCCGCAGGGTGAGCGCCATCGGAACCAGCAGCCATTCCCAGCGGCCGCTGAGAGCTACGAACGGCAGCAGCAGCAACGCATACCAGGGGTAGCGGGGGCTGAGTACGAGCAGGGTCGCGCCGATCATGACCAGTTGGCCGACCCATGGCTGATTCTGGTCGGTCTTGATGATCACCAGCACGGCGACGACCGCCAGAAGCAGTCCGGCGACGATCACGGCGGATTCCCCCGGCGCGACCAGGGACACCAGCGCGAACCGGGAGCCGTCCTGGTAGCCCTCCTCACTCAGGTACCCCGGCAGGTAGCCGAGCACCCCGATTCCGGTGGCCAGCACGTAGGGCACGTACAGCAGCGCAAAGCTCAGAACGGATGCCGCGACCATGCGCCAGCCGCCTCGTTTGAGCAGTGCGGGAGCGGCCAGTACCGGGATGAGCTTGGTGCCGATCGCTATTCCGAGCATGATGCCACCGCGCCAGACTTTTCTGGACGAGACCAGGAACGCTGCCGCGACGACGAAGATGACGCCGAGCATGTCCACGTGTGAGTTGGTGATCGCCTCGGTCGCCACGAGCGGACACCACGCCCAGAGCGCTGCGTTTCGTTCGTCGAGGCCGCGGCGACGCAGGCCGACCAGCAGCAGGACGGTCGTGCCGAGACTCAGCAACAGCCCGACGACCTGCAACGGCCAGTAGGCGGGCTCCGGTCCGGTGAGAAAACGCACGCCGGCAAAAAGAATTTCGCTGGCCGGTGGGTAGATCGTCGGCACGGCCGTGCGGTTGAGGGCCGAGCAGAGACGGTCGCCGTCGGTCGATCGGGTGGTGGCGATACGTTCGCCGACGCAGACCTCCTTGCCTGCGGCCGTGGTCTCGGGGGCGGGAAAGAGCCAGTCGGGTCTCAGGGAATCGAGCCGGTCATCCGCTGGGGTGAAGGCGTAGGGGCTGATGCCGGCGTTTTGCACGATGCCGTCCCAGGCGTAGCGGGCCGAGTCGGTGCTCGTGTTGGGAGGGCCGGCCATGGCCGCGCCGCCGATGAGGGCCGAGCCGGCCAGGATCAGGGCGATGACGGCGCGGCCGTTGACTCGGCGCAGCAGCCAGTACGCGAGGCCGAACAGCAGCCAGAGCGCACTCGTGACGAGCACGAGCTGCACCTCGTCGCGGTCGGGTTCGAACAGGTCGAGGGCGCTGACGCTGAACGCGGTGAGGGCAGCGCTGAGCGCCAACAGGGCCGCGATGATTGTTATGCGCACGGTTCAGTCTGTCTTATGGTGCTGTGGCGCACCGGGTCCGCCGCCGAGACACCCGCACACTGTAAGGAATTTCGTTCGGTTGTTGCCGCGGTGCAATGGTGCAATAGAAGTATGCGGCGATTGATGTATGAGGCCCAGCGGGCGCTGGCGTCGCCCGTGCGCAATCCGCGGATGGCGACGGTGATCGGCCGGCTGCTCGGCGCCGCTTTTCTAATCTGTTTCGGCACCGGCCTGTACAGCCATTTTCTGCAGGAACCGCTCGACTGGATGCGCTTTGCGACCCGACCGGAGTTTCTGTACCAGGTGACGCAGGGCACGCACATCGTGGCCGGCATCGCCTGTTTTCCGCTGCTTCTGGCCAAGCTCTACATCGTTTTTCCCGCCCTGTTCGCCTTTCCTCCGGTGCGTGGCCTGGTTCATTTTCTGGAACGGGCCTCGATCGCCCTGTTCGTAGGCGCCTCGCTCGTGCAGATCACGATCGGGCTGCTCAACACCTACCAGTGGTATCCGTGGCCGTTTCCGTTTCGGCAGGTGCATTTCGCGCTCGGCTGGGTACTGATCGGGTTGCTGGTCATTCACATCGGTGTGAAGCTGCCGGTGATTACGCGGTACTGGAGCAAGGATTCCCCGGGCAGCGACCATCTGGAAGACGCGGTCTCGAACGACCGGGCTTCCAATGCAGAGGCCGTGCGATTGTGGGGCAGCACCCGGCCGGGCGGCGTGACCGGGCGCGTGCTCGATTACATCGATGCAACGCCGCGCTCTCGTACCCGGGTCAGTCGGCGCGGATTTCTCACGACGATCGGCGTGGCCACCACTGCTGTCGTGGGCCTGACCGCCGGCCAGACCTTCACGCCGTTGAACGCGGTCAACCTGTTCGGGCCGCGCAAGAAGGGCGTCGGCCAGCAGGGCGTTCCAGTGAACCGCACGAGCGAGCAGGCCAAGGTGGCCGATGCCGCCATGGCCGCCGGGTGGGCCCTCACCGTGGCGGTGGCCGGCACCGAACGCTCTTTCACCCGTTCAGAGTTGCTGGCGCTGCCGCAGACCGAGGTTCAACTTCCGATCGCCTGCGTCGAGGGGTGGAGCCAGATGGCCTACTGGCGCGGCGTGCGGCTGCGCGACCTGGCTGACCTGATGAGCGCCGACCCGGACACCTCGTTCCGCCTGATCAGCCTCGAAGAACGCGGCAGTTTCAGCAAGACCGAGATGGGCCGCGAGTATGTGCGGGACCCGCTCACCCTGGTGGCACTCGAACTCAACGGTGAGACGCTCGACCTCGAGCACGGGTATCCGGCGCGCATGATCGCGCCGGGCCGCCCCGGCGTACTGCAGACCAAATGGCTCAGCCGAATCGAGGCGATCTGATGACAACGAGTATCACGGGGCTCACTCCCCCGCCGGCCGGAATCGCGCCGTCGACCAGCCGACGGATGCGCAGCATCCGCCTGGCGCTGGTGGGTGTCGGTGTGCTGCTGCTCGCCTGGGGCGCGTTCGTGCTGTTCGATTCGGTGCGGCTGACCCGGATTCCGGGAGTGATGTTGTGGATCGTGGCGGCGATCGTGCTGCACGATGCGATTCTTGCGCCGATCGTGTTTGCGTTCGGGATCGCGCTTCGCCGCGTCGGTCGGCGCGTAACCGGCACGGTCATTGCGATCGTTCAAGGCGCAATTGTGGTTGGGTCGATCGTGTCGCTGATCGCCGTGCCCACGATGGTGGCGAAGAATTTCGCCCCCGCGAATCCGACCGTGTTGCCGCTGAGCTACGGGCTGAACCTGGCGATCTTCTGGCTCGTGCTGGCCCTGATCACCGTGGGGCTGTCGGTGTGGGCGTTCCTACGCTGGCAGAGCCCGGTCACGACCCTTCCGGACGACTCCGGGCGGTGAGGTGCCGGGCTTTCGGGCCCACGGCTCCAGGTTCGAGCCCACGACTCCGGGCTCACCTTGTGGCCCTGGGGCCAGTTTATAAACTGGCCCCAGGGACGGGGCCTGGGCCCCGTCCGCCAGCGCGAGCGGAGCAGGCAGGTCGGCAGGCAGGGACTAGGCGCGAGCCAGGCGGGCGAAGGAGCGGTCCCCGCGAGTCCATTCGGCGACCTGCACCAGTCCGACCTTTTCGGCCCTCCGGGACAGGGCGCTGACGCCGAGTTCGGCCCACGGGAACGCGTCGCTCGCGTGTCCGGCAGCGTCGTGCAGGGTTCCTTCATAGGCGAGGTCGTGCTCGGGGTCACGGTGCACCTCGACGACGAGCACACCGTCGACGGCGAGCAGCGTCGCGCATCGGTCAAGCAGGGCGTCCGGGTCACCACCGATGCCGATGTTGCCGTCGACGAGCAGCAGGGTTGCCCAGGTTCCCTCCAGCGGAATGTCGTCGAAGACGGAGCGCTGGAGAACGGCGAGCCCCGCCGCGAGGGCGATCCGCACGGCGGTCGGCGAAACATCGACTCCGAGGGCGTCGAGTCCCGCGTCGAGGGCGGCCTGGATCATGCGACCCGGTCCGCAGCCGATGTCGAGCACCGGTCCGGCCGCCCCAGCGAGCAGAGAACGGTCGATCGGATCGGCTCCGGCGCTCCAGCGCCCGGCATGCATTGTCGACACGCGCATCGGCGCGCCCGATGCGGCACCGGCCCGATTGCCGTGGAGGTAGAGAACGTTGTCGTCGCTCTGCAACGCCTGGGCATACGGTTCGGACCCGCCAGCTCCGAACGTGGTCGGGTGGCGAAAGCGTTCGGCGGTCGTGCGGTCCACGTCGTCGACCGCTCCGTCCGTCCGCTTTACCCACAGGCGCGGCGCCGCGACTGTCATGAGCGTGCCCCGCTCAGGGGTGCCGGGAAAAAATCGAAGTTCTCCAGGCGAGCGGATGCCCGCACCCCCGCGAAAGCGCGCGCGAAGCGCGTGTCGGGTGCGACCGAGGCGACGGTGTGGGCATCCGTTATCGTGTCGATATCGGTGAGCACCGGCAACAGGCGCACACTGAGTCCGGCCTCGTCGAGGCGTTGCAGCTGGTGGGCGCCGGTGTCGGAGCGGCTCATCGGGATGCCGCGGAGCAGCGCTCCACTCGGGTTTTTCAGGCCGAGCGCCCAGAAGCCGCCGTCATCGGCTGGTCCGAACCAGGCATCCGTTTCGTCGTCCCAGCTCGTGAACACGGGGGCGAGCAGCCCAATACTGACCTGCGGGGTGTCCATTCCCAGCAGCAGTGTGGGCTCGGTGAGGGTGTCGAAGATGGCAGCGAGGCGTTCGTCCAGGCCGCCAGCGGTTTGCGGCAGAATCTCCCACTCTGATGCCTCCACGGGCGCAGTCACGCCATCGAACGCCAGAATGTGGCGCGTGGCCGGCAGGTGTGATGCGACGGCGAGAGTGTCAGCAAGGCTGGCGGCGGCGAGTTCAGCAGCCTGCTCGAGCGAGAGCGGCGGATGCAACCGGGTTTTGACCTTGCCGGGCAGGCACTCCTTGGCAATGACGACGATAGCGGTCATGAGCGGGCCTCGTTCCGGATGCTGAAGGTGTTGACGGCGGCGGGTGTTCTGCGGTCGGTGCGGAGCAGCGCGGACATGTCCTTGATGGCGGTGAGGGTGCCACGTACGGTTCCGGTCACTTTGCTGCGGCCGACGCGCGGTGCGTAACCGGTATCGACTTCACGGATGCGCCAGTTGGCCGCTGCAGCGCCGAGAAACATCTCCAGCGGGTACCCGCTGCGGCGATCGAGGAGGTCGAGGGCAAGAAGGGGCTCGCGGCGCGCCGCTCGCATGGGGCCGAGGTCATGAATGTTCACACCGGTTATTCGGCGCAGTCGCCAGGAAAGATAGGTATTTGCTAGACGGGCGTGCGGAGGCCAGGCGTTGCGGGTGGTTGGGCGGCGGCGTCCGAGCACGAGATCAGCCTCGTCAGCGCCGATCGGGTCGACCACAAGCGGCAGGTCGCGGGGGTCCATCGAGGCGTCAGCGTCGCAGAACGCCACGATCGGTGCGGTGGCGGCGAGGAGACCGGCGTGGGCGGCGGCCCCGAATCCGCGGCGACTTTCGTGCACAACCCGGGCGCCGAGACTACGGGCGAGTGCGGCGGATCCGTCGGTCGAGCCGTTGTCGACGACAATCGCGCGGTAGCCCACGGGCATGCGGTCAAGAATCCATGGCAGTGCCTGCGCCTCGTTTAGGCAGGGCAACACCACGTCTACCCGAATGTTGATCATTATTCGACCCTAGGCGGGGTGTCTGGGCCTGCGGGGTGAAAGAGGTTACGAATCACGGAACAAACTGGGGAAGCGGTGTGGAGGGTGTTTCCGGTCGAAGTCGGACAGCCATGCCTCGGCGCCCGGGCCCAGCGGCCCGGGTTCACCCCGGCGCATCACGGGAAAAATGCATCCACTGCACCGATGCGCGCGCCCCCACGCGCCGCGGCGGCCGCACGCCTAGTCTGAGGGGGTGTCTCCCTCCCAATATTTTGCGCCGCCCAGAGCGGATGCCCTCGTCGGCCGTCGCGTGCTCGTCATCGAGGACGACCCGACGGTATCCGAGGTGGTCGGACGGTACCTGCGCGCCGCCGGATTCGTCGTGGATGAGGCCACCGACGGGCTCGCCGGCCTGCGCCAGGCCGAAATCGCCCTGCCCGATCTGGTGGTGCTGGACCGCATGCTCCCGCTGCTGGATGGTATCGAGGTATGTCGGCGTATCCGCTCGAGCTGGGGCGCGCTTCCGGTGATCATGCTGACCGCGCTCGGCGAAGAGGAACACCGCATCGAGGGCCTCGAAGCTGGCGCCGATGATTATCTGGTGAAGCCGTTTTCGCCTCGGGAGCTCGTGCTGCGGGTGCAGTCAGTATTGCGGCGCAGTGGCACCGAGTCCATTCCGGAGGGAATCCTCGATGCCGGCGAATTCTCGCTTAACCTGGCCGCGCATGAGATTCGGCTGCGCGGCCAGCCGCTCGTGCTCACCGCCCGCGAGTTCGACCTGCTCGCCTATCTGATCTGGCGGCCGTCGAAGGTGCTGACCCGCGAGGAGTTGCTCCGCACGGTCTGGGGCTGGGAATTCGGTGACCTGTCCACGGTAACCGTGCACGTGCGGCGGCTGCGGGAGAAGATCGAAGCCGACCCGGCGCATCCGCTTCTCGTCAATACGGTGTGGGGGGTCGGATATCGGTTCGATCCGGTGCCGCTCGGCGCCAGCGAAGGCACCGTTGACGAAGCGTTGCGATGAGCGTTGAGGTGTTTGCGACCGTCGCCGGCATCGCGCTCGCCTGCGCGCTCGTCGTGGGCGCGCTCGCACTGCTGACCCTGCGCCTGCTGTCGCGGTGGTCGCTCGTGATGCAGGTGGTCGTCGTCGCGTTCGCGACCATTGCGTCGGTGGTCAGCGGAACGTCCGCGGTGGCGTCCCTGATGTATCTATCGGCGCACGACCTGGACGTGTTCTACTCGGTGGCCGTTGTCGCCGGGATCGTGTCGCTCGTGATGGCCTCGGTGCTGGGGCGCTCGCTTGCGCGCGACAACCGGTACTTTCGGGCCGCGGCGGCAAGCATCGGTCGCGGCGAATCCGTTATATCCCCGGATCGGCATACGAGTACGGAGTTCGCCTCGCTCGCCGGGGAACTGGCCGCGACGGCCGATCGGCTGGCTGAATCCCGCAAGCGGGAGGAGCGCATTGAGACGTCACGCCGCGAAATCGTGGCCTGGATCTCGCACGATCTTCGCACGCCCCTCGCCGGTATTCGCGCCATGGCCGAGGCCCTCGAAGACGGCATGGCGCCCGATCCCGAACGCTATTACGGGCAGATTCGCGGGCAGGTGGACCGCCTCAGCGGCATGGTCGATGACCTGTTCGAGCTGTCCAAGATCCACGCCGGTGCCCTCCAACTCAACCTCGAACGAGTCGCCCTGTATGACTTGATCAGCGACACAATCGCCGATCTCGCACCGGTCGCCCTCGCCAAATCCCTTGACCTGCGATTCGAGGGCGAACGCGGTCTCACCCTGCAGGCGGATGCCCGCGAACTCGCCCGTGCGGTCGGGAACCTGGTCATGAACGCCATTCAGCATTCCCCGGCCGGGAGCGCCATCGTTGTCTCGGTCACCCCGCACGTCGACGGACGGGCGGTGATCTCCGTCGTCGATGCGGCCGGAGGAATTCCAGAGCGGGACCTTGGCCGGGTGTTCGAGGCGGGCTGGCGAGCGAGCGAGCCGCGCACCACGTCCGCTTGGGGAACCGGCGCCGGTCAGAGCGGCGGCGGCGGGTTGGGCCTTGCGATCGTCGAGGGAATCGTGCGGGCTCATGCTGGGCAGGCGACCGTGACCAATGTTGAGAACGGATGCCGGTTTGAGCTGCTGTTGCCGCAGCATCCGCTGGGGTGATAGCCGATGCTGGTCGGTGAGGTCGAGCCAGGGGACCGGCTATTGCCTAGGGCCTTACGGCTGCACGCAGGGGCGCCGTCGCGAACTCGCGCATGCCGTCTTCGAACGAGACCTGAGCGGACCAGCCAAGTTCACGGTGCAAGCGCTCTGAGGATGCGGTGATGTGCCGCACGTCGCCGAGTCGATATTGCCCGGTCACGATCGGAGCCAGGCCGCCGGACGCCGCGGCGAGGGCGCTCGCCATATCGCCGATGGTGTGCACGATTCCGCTGCCGACGTTGAACGGGCGAAATATTCCCGAATCGGAATGCGCGGCCTGCAGGAAGGGTACGGGATTGGCGGCATCCGTTTGGGTCGTGGTCGATCGCGAGTTCCAGTCGAACGCGGTGAAGTCCAGTGCCGCGATGTTGGCCAAGGCTACATCGCGTACGTGCACGAAGTCGCGGCGCTGACGCCCGTCTTCGTAGACCCGCGGGGCCTCACCGCGTTCGATGGCCGAACGGAACAGCGAGGCAACTCCCGCATAGGGCGTGTTTTGCGGCATGCCAGGACCATAGACATTGTGATACCGCAGGGCGGCGACGCGACCGCCGGTCGAGCGGGCCCACGCCGTGGCGAGGTATTCCTGACCGAGTTTGCTGCTCGCATAGACGTTGCGCGGGTCGAGCGGATCAGTTTCACTCACCAAAACGGGCTCAAGCGCCTGCCCCGTCTCCGGATCGAGGGGGTCAAAGCGTCCGGCATCGAGGTCGCTCGCGAGGCGCGGGCCGGGCCGGGTGAATCCGTTCGCACCGCGGTAGCTGCCCTCGCCGTAGACCACCATAGATGAGGCCAAAACCAGGCGACGGATGCCCCGCTCGGCCATGGCGGCCAACAACACCGCGGTTCCCACCTCATTGCTGTGCACGTAGTCGGGAGCGTCGGCGAAGTCGACGCCGAGGCCCACCTTGGCGGCTTGATGGCACACTACGTCGATGCCGTCGAGTGCTCGGGACACCGTGGCCGGCTCGGTGACGTCGCCGTGTACGAACTCGACGCGCGGATCGAGTCCCGCCCAGCTCGCGTTGCCGGACCCGCGTTGCCGGCCCGAAACGGTGGGAAGGTCCGGCACGAAACCGTGCACGTCGGCGCGTAGGGAGTCAAGCACTCGCACGGTGTAGCCGTGGGCGAGGGCGGCATCGACGATCGCAGACCCGATGAAGCCCGCGCCCCCGGTGATGAGCACGACGGTCATGCGATCTCCGATGCCACGGCACGTGCCAGCACGGCGTCGACCTGGGCTGGGTCGATGAGCTCACGCGGGACGAAGTCCGTCGGCAGGGCACGCAGGATCCCGTCGATCGCGGCCAGGATGCGTGGCTGGGCGTCGTGGAGGCGACGGAACACGGCCGACGCGGTAACGGCATCCGTCTCGGTGGCGGTTGTGACGACGGTCGGCTTGGGACTGCCCGAATCACCGGACCCAGCGGCGGCTACCGACGCCAGCCCGGCATCGGCGTCGGTTACGAACGACAGGTTGACCGTGCCCATGTTGAGTTCGCCGGCCAACACAATCTCGGGGTAGGCGGTCATGTTGACGATGTGTGCGCCGATCGACCGGAACCAGACCGACTCGGCCCGGGTCGAGAACCGCGGGCCCTGGATGACGACGACGGTTCCGGTGGGCGCGAAGTTCTCGCCGAGGTCCTTGAGCGCGCGCACGGCATAGCCGCGCAGCGCCGGGTCGAACGGGTCGGCGGCGGAGAGATGCTGCACCGATTCCCGGTCGTAGAAGGTGTCGGAGCGACCACTCGTGCGGTCGATGAACTGGTCGGTGACCACGAGCAGCCCCGGCGCATACTCCGGCGTGACACCGCCGACGGCCGACGAGGAGATGATCGCGCGCACGCCGATCGAGGCGAGAGCCCAGATATTGGCGCGGTAATTGATCAGGTGCGGGGCGACGCTGTGGCCACTGCCGTGCCGCGGCAGGAACGCGACGCGTCGACCGGCGCGCAGGCCGATTGTGACCGGAGCGGTTCCGTACGGCGTCTGCACTTGGTGCGTCACGGCGCCGGATGGGTCGATGAGTTCGTAGAGTCCGGAACCGCCGATCACGGCGATCTCCGCCCGCGCGGTCGGGTCGGCCAGAGGATCGACCAATGGATCAACAATCGAGGCAGTCGGGTCAAGCGTCACAAGCGGCTCCCAGCGGGTTACAAGTCGAGTGTTCAGTGTGTCATCGAAACCTGCAGCCCGTCGCCAGACAGATGCTCCCGCCCCGTAGCGCCCTCACGGGGACGGGGCCCGGGCCCCGTCCAAAAAGAAGAGGGAACTAGCGCGTGTAGACGCGGATCGATGAGGCCAGCGGCCCGGGCGGGTTCACGGCGAAAGACGACAGTACCCCGTCACCGGAATAGTCCACGAGCGCCCAGAGTTCCGAACCGCCGCTCACGACGTAGGTCACTCCGCCAGACACCGGCACCGTGGCGCTCGCTCCGGCATCGATCTGGAGATCGACCGGGGTGCCCTCGGCGGGCGTGAGGGTGAGTGCGGTATCCGCTGCCCCGCCGTTGACCAGGTGCAGGGTCGGTGACGGGCCGGCGGCCACGGCTATGGCGAAGGAACCGACCAGCGGTGCCGAGGCGGAGAACCAGCCGAAGTCCTTACCGCCGGCACTGTCGGTGACGGTGCGCGCGGCCGCGACGATCGGCTCGTCAGAGCGCAGGTGCACCGAGAAGCTACCCACGGCCAGCGGCGCGAGCGGAATCTCGGTGGCAATACCGGGTTCGACGTCCACCTGGGTCGATGTTCCCTCTGTGGTTCCGTCGGCACCCGTCACGCCGATCTGCACCGTCGCCGCGCTGGAGCCCGGCACGAATACCCGAATCGACGGGGTGTCGGCGTTGAAACCCTCGCCCGTCGTGACTGTCTCGGCGCTGACGTCCGCCATCACGCGCACCCCCGCAATAATCTGATTGAAGGCGGGCGTCGCGGTGGTGCCGATGATCTCGACTCCGCCCGGTTCAATGCCCCGAATGCTGCTCTCCTCCAGTGACGCAGCGACCTGTCCACCGCGCGATGACACCTGAAGCACCGGCGATTTCACGTTCGGCGCGAGGCCGGCCAGTGAGATGACCCGCTGCTCACCCGGCTGCACCAGAATGCCGGTCGATCCGGGTGCGTCGATGAGGCCGCTCTCACCGAAGACCGTCACGTCGACGGTCGCAAGCACGGGGGTGGGATTGCTCAGCAGCAGAAGGCTGGTGCGTCCGATATCGGTCGATCCCCCGACGATCCAGCTGTCACTGACCGCTTCGGCGCAGGCAGCGACGGCGAGTCCGCCAATGGTGTCGGTGGCGGCAACCTGCGACTGGCTGCCGGCCACCAGCGGTGGCACGGTGGCGCCACTCTGCACGGGGACGGTCAGCAGCAACGGCGGCTGTCGACTGTTCACATCGTCGACCGCGCTGATCTCGGTGACCTGCGGCCGAATCTGTTCCAGCGACACCGCGTCATTAGCGCCATACACAACCGATGCCGCCCCCACACTCGACGCGGACTGCGCCTGCGTCGAGTCTTCGGCGAGGGTCAGCAGCGGCCCAGGACAGACCCGCTGCTGCTCGCTCGGCAGCGGCGCGATCTCGCTCGATTGCGGCTCGCGTTCGATGGTCGGCAGGGTCACGAGGGTGGCCGCTCCGAGCGTCGCGACGACGACGGCGATGCCGGCGAGGCCGAGTACACCGCGTCCGGCCCGACCGCCGATGCGGGCAAGTTGACTCTTATCGGGCATTGTCGTCCTCCACGGGATCGGCGGTGCCATCATCAGGCGATTCCAGTCCGGTTCCGACGCCCGTCTCCCGGTCTATCGCGAGGTCGGCTTCGAGGTCGGTGCCGAGCGGCACTTCCAGGTCGGCCTCCAGATCAGACGGCACCGAGCCCTTTCCCCGCCGCACCCGTTTGGGTTTCTGCTTAGCGTTTGCGCGGGCTGCCCGGCGAATCGCATCACGATTAGCCTGGCGCACGGCTTCACGGCCGGCGCCGATCGGCAGCGACAACAACACCGCGCTGCCCACCACGGCGAGGGCAATGAGCAGGGTCACGAGCCCGAAGACGCCGCCGGCGCGAGCCGGTCTGGGCGTCGACGCCGCGGCATCCGTTTCACCGAACTGCCACAGGCGGCCAAACTCGGTGTCGCCGACCGGGGCCAAGGCGGAGTTGCCGTCGAGGGCCGTTTCGGTGCGCAACGCGGTGTCGGCGGCGTCGATGCCCGAACCGGCCGGCTGCAAGACGATAAAGCGGATGCCCCACTCGGCCAGGTCCGCGCTGGCGTCGAGTCCGCTGCGCGAAGCCAGGTTTCCGGAGAGCTCCGCGAGCGTTTCCTCTCGGCCGCTAAGAGTCTGGTCTGTGCTGTCCAGGGTGGATTGTTGGTTCAGGGTGGCGCCAACGCCGCGCTCGATGGACGCGAGCAGGCCGCCGTCGGCCTGCGGGGTGAGCTTGAGCGTGCCGACCCGGTTGTCGATCTGGGCTTCGGCGGCGACGAAGGCCGGTTGGGTCTGCCCGGTTCCCTCGCGCACAGCTGCGGTGCCGAGGTGCAGTGAGCCAATAAGCGGGAGAACGACAACGGCCAGAGCGAGGGCTGCGACAACGCCGGGCGTCGACGCGAACCGGCGCAGCGAGCGCAGACCGATAATGAGAGCGCCGACCAGGCCGAGCCAATACAGGCTGAGGCCGGCGCCAGACCAGACGCGCACCGGTTCGGCCCCGATCGCGGCGAGAACGAGCTGATTGGTGACGAGGGCCGTGCCGAAACCGAGCAGCGCGACCAGCCAGGCACCGCTGGCCAAACGCGCGCCGGGCAGTAGCAGCGCTAGCAAGGCGAGCACGGCCAGTGGCGCGAGCAGGATGGGCACAAACAGTTGCGGGTCGAAGCCGACGATGCCAAATCCGTCGAGCACGGCCGCCCAGCCGCCGGAGCCGGGCAGCCCGAGCAGCAGTTGCAGGGTGGGTGCGTGTCCGCTCGGCACGGGCAGACCCGGGTCGGCGACGAGGGACAGCCAGTCGCCGCGCAGGCCCTGGTCGACAATGAGCGGTAGCGCCAGCGAGAGCGCAGGCAGCGGAATACCGATGAAGCGCATCACCCGGCGGCCGGCCAGGGCCACACTGAACAGCCAGACCAGGAGCAGTGCCGGGGCCAGTGACGGCGCAGAGGCCACGACGGCAGCGAACAACAGGGCAGCGGATGCCGACGCCGACCAGGTGCGCGCGGCAGCAAACCAGGCGAAGAACAGCCAGGGCAGCAGCAGGTGGACGAGAATTGCGGCGGGGCGTCCGTCGGCAAGGGCGATCAGAAACGTTGGGGCCAGCACCCAGAGGGCCGCGGCCAGGGCGCGCAGGCTGCCGCGGTCGGTCAGGCGGGTTGCGGCCATCCACGCACCGATCGCTCCCAGCGGGAAGGCCAGGGCGTAGACCAACACGAGCGCGAACGAGGGCGACCAGAATGCGATCGAGCCGAGCACGGCCACGACCGCGGCGAATGGGTCGGCCGCTCCGACGAAGCCGAGTCCCAGGTCGCGCCAGCCGTAGCCGACGCTCGCCCACAGCTCGGGCAGAGTCGGTGAGAGCGGCAGCAGTCCACCACCGGTGAGGGTGTCGGCGCCGAGCAGCGGCACCATCATAATGATGCCTACGACGGCCGCGGCGAGCATGGTCCAGGCGCCGCCGCCGGAGAAGAAGTGAATTTCGGGCCGTTCACCGTGCAAGCCGAACAGGCTCGCCTCACGTTTGAGCGAGTGCCGTCGGCGCACTTCGGCTGAGGGAACCCGCAGGGTTGCAATGGCATCCCAGCCGAGAGTTCGGGTCTTGGCGAACGAACGGCGGGCATTGCCAACGCGCATTCCGTTGAAGGCGGCGCCGAAGGCCGCAGAGAATTCGCCGATGATCGCGCCCGGTTCCTTGCGCAGCAGTTGCCCGATCGAGCGCAGAAAGGCCAGCGGCAGCAGAGACAGCCAGTGAAAAACCAGGGTCCAGGCCGGAGCGTAGACCAGGCGGCGATGAAGTTGGGCAGAACGTTCGGCCCGTACCCGGCGGCGACGGAGCCGCCCCCGCGAGGACTGGTTTGGTCCGGCAATACCGTCACCAGCCGACGCCACACGAGCGGCCGGTACTACCGACACCCGGTATCCGGCCAGGCGCACGCGCACGCAGAAGTCGAGCGAGTCGTCCACGGTTGGGAGGGCCGGATCGAATCCGCCGAGCTGTTCCCAGACGGTGTGGCGCACGAGCAGACCGCCGGCGCTGACGGCGAGCACGTCGCTCAGGCCGTCGTGTTGGCCCTGGTCGAGTTCGCTTTCGACGAGGGTGACGGTGGTACCGGTCGGCGTCATGGACTCACCGAAGTTGTGGATGTATTCGCCGGCGATCCACTCCATCACTTTGGGTCCGGCCACGGCCACCGAGGGGGCGATCTCGAGAGCGTCAACGAGGATTTCGAGCGCATTCGGGTCGGGCGCGCTGTCCTGGGCGAGCAGCCAGAGCAGCTCGCGATCGTGGGTGGGCGGCGTCGTCACCCGCACGGCGGCAGCGATCGCCTGCCCAAAGTTCAGATCAGCGTCGGCGGCAATGAACTGCGTCGGCCCGAATGCGGCGAGCAGTTTCGCGGTCGCATCGCTCGAGCCGCAGTCCACGGTGATGACAATGTCGGGTTTACGGGTCTGTAGCGACAGCGCCTTGAGAGTTCGCTCAAGGTGTTTCGCGCCGTTTCTGGCGACAAGGATGGCGGTGACTCTCGGTTGCATAACAGAACCAGCCTAGGTCGGGATCGGCGGTCGGCCCTGAACCGAGAGGGCGCGCCTCAAATATTGACTGGGCAATAGCGAAGCGGATGCCGCAGCATCCGTTCAGAAACAGCGTCGCGCAAATGGGTCGGTCGGGCGTCCGCTTACGGGACGCCGAGCGTTACTCAACGAGCGAACGCTAGGCGCGCTTGCGCAGTTTGCGGCGCTCACGCTCGGACAGGCCGCCCCAAATGCCGAACCGCTCGTCGTTGCCGAGCGCGTACTCGAGGCACTGGTTGCGCACCTCGCAGCCGGAGCAGATTTTCTTAGCGTCGCGGGTGGAACCGCCCTTTTCGGGAAAGAACGCCTCGGGGTCGGTCTGAGCGCAGAGCGAGTCGGCCTGCCAGGCTAAAAGATTCTCGTCGCCGAGATCTTGTCGTATTCCCGGAACACCGAGGGCGACAGGGTCAACGAACCAGTCCTCTGGTACTCCGGAACGATAGTCAGGTATAGCCATATCGTCTCCCAGCGCTCGCTACGCACCGTTTAGTGCTGCACCTAATTACACCGGTGTAATTCGATGACGTCAAGTCGCAGATCGTAAACCCTCAATACGGGCTAGAGGGTTGCGACGCGCCGACGGCGACGAATTCGGGCGTTCGGGGGGTGCTGCAAACTCGAAGCAACGTTGCGAACGTAGCACGATCAGGCTAGGAGTCGGCGTGTCGCAGCCCTCAATGCGCAGCGGCGCGCGAGGAGTCCCAGGCGCTCTGCACCATCTGCTCCAGGGTGTGGCCCATATTCCATTGCAGATCGCGGGCCGCGAGCGCGCCCGAGGCCACGATGCGATCCGGGTCACCGACGCGGCGTGCGCCGATCTCTGGCACGAAGTCGATACCGGTCACTCGGCGCACGCTCGCCATGATTTCACCGACCGAGACGCCGTCGCCACTGCCGAGGTTGTAGACCGGCTCGATCGCGTCGCCGGCGTCGAGGCGGCGGGCTGCGGCGACGTGTGAGAGCGCGAGGTCGGCCACGTGAATGTAGTCGCGCACGCAGGTTCCGTCGGGAGTCGCATAGTCGTCGCCGTTGATGCGCGGGGTGCGCCCATCGAGCAGCGCGGCAAAAATGAGCGGAAAGAGGTTGTGCGGGCTGGTGTCGCGGAGGGCGAGGTCGCCGGAGCCGACGACGTTGAAGTAGCGCAGCGAGGTGTGGCGCAGCCCGGTCGCGACGGCCTGATCGCGCAGCAGCCACTCGCCGATCAGCTTGGATTCACCATAGGGCGACTCCGGGTTCTTCGGTGTCTCTTCGGTGACGAGGTCCGTGCGCGGAGTGCCGTAGACGGCAGCGCTCGATGAGAACACGATGCGGTCAATCTCGGCCGAGTCCATGGCGGCAAGCAGCGTGGCGGTGGCCGTTACATTCTGTTCGTAGGTGTGCAACGGGCGCTGCACCGAGACGCCGGCGTACTTGAATCCGGCAACGTGCACGACGCCGGTCACTCGGTGCTCATGAAAGGCGTGCAACAAGGTGTCACCGTCGAGCACATTCGCCCGGATGAATGGGACCCCGGCCGGCACAAATGACTCGTGGCCGCTGGAGAGATCATCAAGCACGACCACGTCGAGGCCTTCAGCCTGGAATGCACGCACCACGTGGGCGCCGATGTAGCCCGCTCCGCCGGTAACCAACCACGCCATGACGCCCCGTTCGCTCGTGCGACACTCGGTGCGCCACCGCTACAGGCTAGCGCCAGCGAACCAAAGCATCGCTTTCATCGGTCATCCGGGGGGCTCGTCGGCCGTAGCCGTCGCGCCGAACGGACCCAATCGTGGCAACGATAGCGGCGACCGCGAGGGCGGTGAGAAGAAGAAAAAGAATGAACATGGCAGAAACTTTATGAATTGTGCTTTTCTGCCACGAGTGGCAGAGTCGACATTGTTCGATACATTCCTGCCAAGGTTGACCAGAGGATGCTCATGCTCCAGAAGATCGTGTGCGTCACCCTCCCAGGCCTTGCGCCGTTTGAATTCGGCGTGATCTGCGAGGTGTTCGGTATCGACCGCAGCATTCAGGGCGGGCCAACGTTTGATTTTCACGTCGTGGCCGCCGAACCCGGACCGATCCGCACCAAGATCGGCTTCGACATCGTCGTGCACGACAACCTGTCGGCCGCGGCCGATGCCGACCTCATCGCCATTCCCGGCTACGAGGCCGGCGAGGCCGTCGACCCGCGCGTGCTGCAGGTTGTGCGCGACGCCGAAGCCCGCGGCGCCTGGGTGCTCAGCGTCTGCAGCGGCGCATTCGTGCTCGCCGAGGCCGGCATCCTCAATGGGCGCCGCAGCACCACCCACTGGATGTACACCGACGCCCTCGCCCGCTCGTTTCCGAAGACGACCGTCGACCCTGATGTTCTGTTCGTCGACGACAGCCACGTCGTCACCGGGGCCGGCACCGCCGCCGGCATAGACGCCGCGCTGCACATTGTGCGCACCGAACTCGGCGCCACGGCCGCCAACATCATCGCCCGCCGCATGGTCGTGCCGCCTCAGCGCGACGGCGGCCAGTCGCAGTACATCGAAGCTCCGGTCGTCGACTGCCAGGACGAATCCTTCGCCGCTGTCACCGAGTGGATGCTGCGCCACCTCGACCAGGAATTGCCGGTTAACCTGCTCGCCCGCAAATCGCTCATGTCGCCGCGCACCTTCGCACGCCGGTTTCGGGCTGAGCTCGGCACGACGCCCACCCGCTGGCTCAACCGGCAGCGGCTGCTGCGCGCCCAGGAACTGCTCGAAGACTCCTCACGAAGCCTCGAGGCGATCGCCGTCGACACCGGTTTCGGCGGGGCCGCCGTGATGCGCCACCACTTTCTGCAGGTGCTGCAGACCACTCCCACCGCCTACCGCCGGGCCTTCGGCCCCCGCCGGGTCGGCTAGCGGGCGCATCCGCCTGCCTGCGGCGCGGTACGCGGGAGCTGCGCCAGGGTTCGGGACCTCGGACCTGGCTAGAACCCCCGCGTATCTCGTGGCGCTGGAACTGCGCCAGTGCGCGGGAGTTGCGCCTCCCGCGCAGCGGCGCAAGTCCCGCGGCATCGGGCCGCGGCGCGGGCGGCGACTCGTGCGGCGGCTCGGTAGGAGGGAGCTGCAGACGCTAGCCGGTCGAAGCCGACGCAGCTTCACGGTCGGTTTTCGCTCGCAGGGCAATGAGAATTCGTTTGAGATCGATCACGATGGCGGCCGTTGGACTTAACGACGCGGCCCCTGCCTCAATTTCTTGCTGCATTTTGCGCAGGATCGCCTCGATCGCCACGCCGGCCTGATCCAGGAGGTCAGGTTGGCGCTCGTCGTCGTCTCCGGCGGTGATCGCCGCGGCAACGGCGTGCAGGGCTTCGCTAAGCACTGGACGCAGCTCCGGCGGAAGCTCGAGCGCGATCGGCTTGCCCCACACCATGCCGGCCAAAACCTCGGTGAGGTTTCGTATGTGGAAGGTGACGTTTTCCAGCGCAACGAGGGCGTCGTAGTCGGCATCCAGGTTTGCGCGAGTGAACCAGGCGCGTGGGTTGCCCTTGCGGCTTTCGTCGGCCGTCTGCACGGCCGTGCGCACCTGCCGTGCAGCCGCGTTGAGCGTCTCCCCCTGCGTGGCCCAGTCATCGCGGGCCGGCGGCCAACTCTCAACCAGGGCGTCGCCGACGTCGGTGAGGTGTCTCGTCAGCGTTCTGCGAAATCCCGCCAGGCGTTCCCGCGCCGGGCCGATGGCGAGGGGCGGCAGAATCAGCAAATTGACCGCCAGGCCCACGACTATTCCCAGACAGATCTGTGTTGCGTAGCCGATGGAGTAGCCGTCGGCGTTGGGACCGCCGATGATCAGCACGAACAGAGCAGTGATGGGCACGTACTCGCCGCCTGCTCCCATCCATTTCATTCCGCCAATCAGGGTGCCAAGTCCAACAGCGAGTGAGAGAGTCCACACGGTGGGCTCACTGACGATGACCACGATCCCGGCCAGGCCAATGCCGATGAGGACCCCCGCCAGGGTCTGGACTGAGCTGTGGATCGATCGCGCGAGGGTGGGATGCATGCTGAGCAGCGCGCCCAACGGAGCGTAATAGGGAAAATCTTTCGCCGTCCCCGGCATGAGCGGGGCGAGCGACCAGGCGATCGCCACGGCGATAGAGATCTTGACAACCTGAAGCGCTCGTGGGCGCATCAGGTAGCGCTTAACCCACCTCAGGGAGCGGGTGTCGGCGAGTTCACTCGTGCCCGGCATCGTTGTGGTTACCATCGATTGCGGATGCCCTCCAGCATCATCCCCGGATGGAGGCTAGGCGAGGCGGCTGATGAGACTCTGGAAAGCCCGCTGGAGTTCATCGAACACCGGGCTAGGCACCGGGCATCGCCAGAAAGACCTCGCCGATGCCGGCGAAGGTCAGGGTGCCCTCATCCGGCGTCACATACACGGCTTGGCCGCGCTTGAGTGGCCGCGACGACGAGCTGCCCGCTACGAGAAAGCCGCCGGCCGTGCAGATCGCGATGGCCGGACCGGTGAGGGTGATCTGTCGCATCGGGACAGGCGTCGGTGACGGGGCGGCGGCATCCGCGTGGATGTGCACGAGCTCGAAGTCGGAAACCCCCGGCCGATACCGCGCGACGCCATCCGCGACAACGATAGGAGCCAGTCGCGGCGACGGCGCCCGAGTGAAGTCGAGCACCGCGAGCAACTCCTCGATGTCGATGTGTTTGGGGGTGAGCCCGCCGCGCAACACGTTGTCGGAGGCGGCCATCACCTCCACGCCGAGCCCGGACAGATACGCGTGGATGTTGCCGGCTGGCAGATACAACACCTCACCACGTTTCAGGGAGACCCGGTTCAGCAGTAGGGCGAGCACAATTCCGGGGTCGCCGGGGTACTCGGCAGCGAGCACGCGCACCGCTGCCAGCTCGCCCGCGTAGCCGATGTTTGCTCCCCCGACGGCTAGAAACTTAGCGTACTCGGCGAGCGCGACCACCCGTTCGACCAGCCATTTCACCTCGCCGGAGTCGCCTCCGCGGCCGTCACGCAACAGCCAGTCAACGGTGTCGCGCAGACCCTCGGCCAGGTGCTGCTCAAGCAGGTCGATGGCGGCGGCCTGCGGGTTCTCGGTCGCGAGGTCGAGCAGGCGCAGCTCGGCGATGATGCCGCGCACCTCGGCGAGCGGACGAAACCCGCAGAGCGCTTCGAACGTGTCACTGAGCGCAAAGAGAAGTTCGGGCTTGTGGAAAGGGTCGCGGTAGTTGCGGTTGCCGGCGTCGACGGCGATTCCGGCCTCGTTCTCCAGCGCAAACCCGGCACGGGCCTGTTCGGTCGTCGGATGCGCCTGGAGCGACAGCGGGCGTCCCGCGGCCAAAATCTTCAGGAGGAACGGCAGTCGCGGGGTTGCTGTGGCCGAGCCGGCGGCATCCGTTTGCCGCGTGGCCAGGCCCGCTCCGAGTGCCACTTCGGGCGAAGCCGCGATCCAGCCCGCGAGGTCGGTGAAACCGCCCACCTCTGCCGCATCCTCGATCACCGACGGCGAGCCGGCGTGGGCCCCGAGCCACAGCTCGGCTTCCGGATGGCCCGACGGCGTGCGACCGAGCAGGTCGGCGATGGCGTGTGTGGAGCCCCAGGCATAATCGCGCGGGGTATTGGTGATGCCCACAAACATTTTCGGCTCCTTCATACGCTGTTTAGACCAAACTACCAACCGACTTCGATCGTCCAGCCAACGACCCTAGGCTGACGAATAGTCCCGGTCGTGTGTCGGCCGCCCATCTTGCAACGGAGCATCCATGACCTTTGAGCTACTCGGCAGCGACTTCTTCGGCTACGAAACCCTCCTCACCGCGCCCGAGCAGGCGGCCATCCTCAAGCTGCGCGCCTACCTTGAGCAGGAGGTTCGCCCCATCGCAAACGGATGCTGGGAGCGCGCCGAATTCCCCACCCAGATCATCCAGCCGCTCGCCGAGCTCGGCCTGTACTCCTTCGCCTGGGACGAGACGAAACCGTTTGCAAATTCGGCCGTGTTCCGCGGGTTCGTAGCGTTGGAAGTGGCGCGAGTGGACGCATCCGTTGCCACCTTCGTCGGCGTGCAGAACGGGCTGGCGACCGGGTCGCTCGCCGCCTGCGGCTCAGCCGAGCAGCGCGCCGAGTGGATTCCGCGCCTCGCCTCGGGCGAGATCGTGGGAGCGTTCGGACTGACCGAGCCGCTCAGCGGCTCCGACGCGGCGCAGGGCCTGCGCACCACCGCCACCCGCAGCGGCGACACTTGGACCCTGAACGGCGCCAAGCGCTGGATCGGCAACGCTACCTTCAGCGACGTGACCATCATCTGGGCCAAAGACACCGCCGACCACCAGGTCAAGGGCTTCATCGTGCCCACCGATACGACCGGATACAGTGCCACCAAGATCGAAGGCAAGATCAGCCTGCGCGCGGTGCAGAACGCCGACATCACCCTGACCGACATGGTCGTTCCCGAGAGCCTGCGCCTGCAGAACGCCAACTCATTCAAGGACACCGCCAAGGTGCTGCGGGCCACGCGCGCCGAGGTATCGTGGGCGGCTGTCGGCAACGCCATCGGCGCTTACGACGCGGCCGTGGCCTATTCGAAGCAGCGCGAGCAGTTCGGCAAGGCCATCGGCGGGCACCAGCTCGTGCAGGATCTGCTGGTGAAGAGCCTCGGCAACATCACCGCGAGCCTCGGTATGGTCGTGCGGGTGTCGCAGCTGCAAGACCAGGGCGTTCAGCGCGACGAACACTCCGCGTTGACCAAGGCCTACACGACGAGCCGAATGCGGGAGAGCGTGGCCTGGTGCCGCGAATTGTTCGGCGGCAACGGCGTGACCCTTGAGTACAACGTGGCCCGGCACTTCGCCGACGCCGAGGCCATCTACTCCTATGAGGGCACGCAGGAGATGAACACCCTTATCGTGGGCCGCACCATCACCGGCCAGGCCGCCTTCGTCTGACCCGCAGCCCCCGGCCATCTTGCGCCGGCCGGTTTGCGGTCGGCCGCACGTTACGCCGGCAGAATTTGCGACACGCCGGGTGGGGCATCCGTTTGGTACGGCGTGTCGCAAATTTACCGGCGTTAGCTACGCCAGCGGATGCCCGCGCCCCCGAAAAATCGCGACCCGCGCCCCGAAATCGCGTTTGCTGACTGTCCGCCCACCCTGCCCCGGGATACGGTGTCGGAATGAGACCAAACGAGCGCGGCCCGGAGTGAGTACCGATCAGGGGCTTGACGCGATCGTCGTCGGATCCGGACCGAATGGCCTGGCCGCCGCCGTCACGCTCGCCCGCGCCGGCCTCAGGGTGCGCGTCTACGAGCGCAACCCGCAGATCGGCGGCGGTGCGGCGACAGCCGAACTCACCCTGCCCGGGTTTCACCACGACGTTGGGAGCGCCGTGCATCCGCTGGCGCTCGCTTCGGAGTTCTTTCAGAAGTTCGGTCTCAAAGACCGCATCGAACTCCGGGTGCCCGAGATCTCCTACGGGCATCCACTGCCCGGCGGCCGCGCCGGTGTGGCCTGGCACGATATCGAACGCACCGCCGCCGGTCTCGGGCGCGACGGCCCGGCCTGGCTGCGGCTGCTGGGACCGCTCGTGCAGAACATCACCGCCATCGCCGAGCTCACCGGGGATGCGCTGCTGCGCGTGCCGCGGCATCCGCTCACGCTGGCCCGCTTCGGGCTGCGCGCCCTCGAGCAGGGCAGCCCCGCTTGGAATTGGCGCTTCACCGGCGAGACCGCGCCGGCGCTGCTCACCGGAACGTTCGCACACTCGATCGGACGGCTGCCAAGCCCCTCCGCCGCTGGCGCCGGACTCACCCTCGCCGCGCACGCCCACGCCGGGGGCTGGCCGATCCCGATCGGCGGCAGCGGCGCCATCGTGCGCTCGCTCGCTGACGACCTGCTCGCG
This sequence comes from Cryobacterium serini, assembly GCF_004404025.1. Taxonomy (NCBI): domain Bacteria; kingdom Bacillati; phylum Actinomycetota; class Actinomycetes; order Micrococcales; family Microbacteriaceae; genus Cryobacterium; species Cryobacterium serini. Next base: position 499,391 of record NZ_SOHN01000016.1, on the reverse strand, counting down.
CACGGCGGCGAGATCCAAACGAATGCCGACATCACCAGTCTCGACGAGCTGCCGCCAGCACGCGTGACGCTGCTCGACGTGACGCCGCGCGCCCTCGTCGACCTCGCCGCCGGGGCATTGCCCGCGCGTTACACAACTACCCTCAGCCGGTTTCGCTACGGTAATGCCGTCGCCAAGGTGGATTTTGCCCTCTCCGAGCCGGTGCCGTGGGCGGCAGAAGAGTTGCGGCGAGCGCCGACCCTGCACGTGGGGGGCACCCGCGCCGACCAGGCTCGCGCCGAGAATGAGGTGGCCAGCGGGCGTCATTCCGGCTCCCCGTATGTGCTCGCGGCGCAGCCGAGCATCCTCGATGACACGCGCGCTCCCGCCGGCAAGCACGTGCTGTGGGCGTACACGCACGTCCCGGCCAGCTCCACCCGCGACCAGACCGAACAGATCACCCGGCAGATCGAACGCTTCGCCCCCGGTTTTCGCGACACGATTCTCGCCTCCGCCAGCCAGACCGCCGCGCAGATGCACAACCACAATCCCAATCACATCGGCGGCGACATCGCGGCCGGAGCGATCAGCATGATCCAGCTCGTGCGCCGCCCGGTAGTCTCCGGCGATCCGTGGCGCACCCCCCTCGCCGGTGTCTACCTGTGCTCGTCGTCGACGTCTCCCGGCCCGGGAGTGCACGGCATGTGCGGATACCGCGCCGCCCTGAGCGCCCTGGCCCACGAATACAACATCATTGAGCCGCCCGACCTCTCTCCCGGGAGGGCGAGTGATGGTCTATCCCCCTGACAAGTTGACCACGAAACATCAGGTGCCGCGCATAACTCCTGCAATTTCTGGCTGTGTGGGAAGTCACCCCCGTAATTCCGGGCAAGTTTTTCGAACACCCCAAGATTTGCAGGAGTTATGCGACCTCCCGCGTCGGACCAGACCGATCGGGGGACGCTCATTGGTTATTCAGCCATCCCGAAACTTCCATGCGCATCCACTCTGTCCGAGACCAACCCCAAGGAGTTCTCATGGCCGTGAACTACCGAGCTTTCGACTGCACCGCCGAACGGGTCTTGGCCAGCTCTCAAACGGATGGCTCTACCCCACCTGGGTCGTCGGCGCGAGCCGCATGCGCAACGTGGATGCGAGCTGGCCCGACGTCGGCAGCCAGGTTCACCACTCGGTCAGAATCTGGCCCGCTCTGCTCGACGACACCACTTCCGTGCTCGAATGGCATTCGCCCCGCCACGTCATGCTCAAGGCGCGCGGCTGGCCGATCGGTGACGCGCACGTGTCGATCGACATCCAAGACACCGAAAACGGATGCCTCGTGCGCCTGACCGAAGATGTCATCGCCGGCCCAGCCCGCCTCGTTCCCACTCCCCTGGGCGACCTGGCCATCGCCTACCGCAACACCGAGACCCTGCATCGACTCGCCTATCTGGCCGCGGGCCACGCCGACTAGCCCGCGAAACGCGGCGCACGAACACCGGTAATCTGAAACCATGTCCGCCGTGCAGAGCCGCCTCGTCATTCGACTCTTCGCCACCTTCGTCTGGTTCACCGTTCTGGCGGGCCAATTCTGGCGCAACCTCGGCGGCTGGTGGGGCTTCGGCGCCATCGCCGTGATCGTGGTCGTCGGCAGTGTGATCGGCCTCAGGACCCAGCGCAGCAGCGCCCGCAATCGGGCGACCGCCGCCGGCGCCGCGATCGGCGCGAAAGCCAACGCCACGAGCAACAGAAAAAGAGCGGCGCCCGCACCAGACGACACCCCCACCGACCGTGACATCGCGCGAGGCCACACCTACCAGGCGGCCCTGGCCCCGCCCCTGAACTGGCGCAAGTTTCCCAAAACCATCACCGCTTTTTTACTGCTGGCCACCCTGTCGATCACCTGGTCGTATTACCCGGGGGCATCCTTGCTCGGAATAACCCTGCAACTGATCACCACCCTCGCCGCCCTGTTTTTGGCCGTGACTCTCACCTGGCCGGAGCTGCTGCGCACCCTGGCCAGCGCGCTGCGCTGGGTGCTCGCCCTGAGCCTGGCGTTCGAGCTGTTCGTGGCCCTTGTCGTACAACACGAAGTGCTGCCGTTTTTCGTCGACTACGGCACCGAAGACGTGCCGAACGCCTTCTACTGGAGCCGCGGCCTGCTCTTGAGCGGCGGCCCCATCGAGGGCATCGTCGCCAACCGCAACCTGCTCGGATTCATCGCGTTGACAGCCATCATCGTTTTTACCGTGCAGCTGCGAGCCCGCACAGTCAGGCGCAACGCCGGCTTGGTCTGGCTGGCCCTGGGCGTGTGGATGCTGCTGCTCACCCGCTCGGCCACGGTTACCGTGTCGCTCGTCGCGGTCGTCGCCGCCCTGGTCTTCGCGCTCTGGGCCAGACGGGTGCACGATCAGCACCGGCGGCCGCTGTATGTCGTAGCGGCGGCATCCGTTCTGGCGGTGGGAGCGGCGCTCGCCCTGTTCTCCTCGCAACTGTTCGGATTGCTCGGCCGCAGCGACGACCTCACCGGCCGCTTCGATATCTGGGCCAGCGTCACCCACCTCGCCCTGGAACGACCAGTGTTCGGCTGGGGCTGGGTGAGCTACTGGGTGCCGTGGGTGGAACCATTCAACGATCTCGCCGTGCGCAAGGGCGTCACCTACCTGCAGGCGCACAACGCCTGGCTCGACGTGTGGCTGCAGCTGGGGATCGTCGGCGTGATGCTGTTCGCGGCCCTGGTCGGCTCAACCCTGTGGCGAGCCTGGTTTCTCGCCGTCGATCGCCCCCGTCTCGGCGTGAAAGACACCGAACCGTTCGCCGTGTCGGCTCTACTTCCGCTCCTGCTGCTCGCCGCGCTGATCGCGCAAAGCATCGCCGAGAGCCGGCTGCTGATCGAGAGTGGCTGGGTGATTCTCATCGTGCTGGCCGTGGTCACCAAGCGGCAACAGCACGCGCCGCGGCCGATGCCGTGACGCCAGCGCGGTAAATTAGAGGATGACCACCCTGCCCGATGCTCTGCGGCGCGTGCTGGCGTCGCCGAAGTTCGCGGCCGCGCTCACACTCGCCATTCTGGTCACCGCGTTTAGCACTCACCCGCTGCGAAGCGTCATGGGCTGGCCAGGCCTCATCGGTATTCTCGGCGGCCTCGTCGTGCTGGCCGTGCTCTCGCTGCTCGCCCGCCGCCCCATCGTGGAGTGGCACGGTCTGCTGCCCATCTCGATCATCGTGTTCGTGGCCTGGTGCGCGCTCTCCGGCGTATGGAGCGGCTACGTCTTGGAGACCATCATCGGCGTCAGCTACCAGATCACCGTGGGATTCCTCGCCATCTACGTGGCCCTCGTGCGCGACACGTTCCAGGTGGTGCGCGCCACCGGTGACGTGCTGCGGGTGCTGCTCGCCCTCTCCTTCGGGCTCGAAGTGCTCTCGGGGCTGCTGCTCGACCTGCCCATCGCCTTTCTCGGCATCGTCGGCAACATCGACCAGCTCGGGCCGATTCAGGGCGTGTTCGGATCCCGGAACGTGTTCGGTCTCATCGCCCTCGTCGCGGCCGTCACCTTCTACGTGGAGCTTCGCGCCCGGTCCATTCCGCGCGGCCTCGGCATCGGCTCCATGTGGCTGGCCGGCATCTGCCTGGCGCTTACCCGCTCCCCCGTCATCGTGGTCGTCGCCATCTGCGTCGCCGTCGCCGCGCTCGCTCTCTATCGCCTGCGTCGCACGTCCGTCGACGGCCGATGGATGCTGCAGCTCGGCCTCCTGAGTGCGGCTCTCGTCGCTGCCGGCGTGGCCTGGCTCTCACGCCTGCCCATCATCGATGCCCTCAACGCCGGCAGCGAGTTCGAGGCGCGATACTCGCTCTGGAGCGAAATGTGGCGGCTGGTAGAGCTGCATCCGCTCGAGGGCTGGGGCTGGGCCGGATTTTGGCCGCACGACGTCACCCCCTACGGCTGGCTTGAATTCACTACCGGACGCCTGCACGCCACCGGCCTCAACGCCTACCTCGACGTGTACTTTCAGGTGGGACTGATCGGCTTTCTCGCCTTTCTCGCCCTCGTGCTGCTGGCCTTCGTGCGTTCCTGGCTGCTGGCGTCAAACAAGCGATCGCTGGTCTACGTCTGGGCGCCGCTCACTCTCGTCACCCTGCTGGTGACCAGCGCTGCGGAAAGCACCATTCTGTTCGAGTTCGGCTGGCTGCTGCTCGTGATCTGCTCCGTCAAGGCCGCGCAGGGATTGAGCTGGCGAAACGCGCTGCCGCACAAGCCTTACCCCGACGCTCCGTAGGCCCGCGTGCAAGGTTCGGCAACGCCTTGGGTCGGGCGTCCCCGCGAAGGGGCCTCGCTCCGCGGGCGCTACGCCGCTGCGCGGGACATGCGGCAATTCGCGGAGATCGGAGCTGCAGCCGTGGGCGGGCTGACGGCTCGCTACGCGGGTGTTGCGCCAGTGCGCGGGACTTTCGCAGCGAGGCCGATCCGGTTCGATCGCACTCCGCGGGGGCTACGCCAGTACGCGGGGGCTACGCCAGTACGCGGGAGTACTGGCCAGGCCAGAACTCCCGCGCCCCGCGCCGCGCGGGACCTGCGCCTCGTGAGGTCTCAGCTCAGACCGGTTGCACCCGGTCACGCAGCACGTCCTGCAGACCTAGCCCGACCCGGGAGTAGTCCTCGACACGCCAGCCGCGCGCACGATCGGCCCCACGCGCAGCAGCCGTGACATCGGCAGCGCACTGCGCCGCGTCTCATCTCATCTCATCTCATCTCATCTCATCTCATCTCATCTCATCTCATCTCATCTCATGCGCGAGCTTCGCATCCGTCAGAGCCAACACCGAAGCGGATGCCCTACGTGTCAGGGTTGGGTGAGGCCAGTACCTCAGAGCAAGTCCGCCGTGTGACGTAGGGCGAGAATCAGGAATCATCACCATGTCCAGCCCGTCTTTCATCGCCGTGCGCGACGATAGTCCTATGAGTAGTCCCGGACCCCGAGCTGGTGGTCCGACCTCACGAAGGTCGTTCACCCCAGCGCAGAAGCTGGCGTACCTCGCCGCGTATGACTCCGCCATCAAGAACAACGAGGGCGGAGCGTATCTGCGCACCGAAGGGTTGTACTCCTCGCAGATCACGGAATGGCGAAAGCTGCGCGACGCAGGGGTTCTCGCGGGCAAGAAACCCGGCGAGAAGATTGGCCGGTTAACGCCGGAGCAAGCGGAAATCGCCCGGTTACGCCGCCAGCTGAGTAAAACCGAGCAGCGCCTCGAGACGACGGGGGTGGCGTTGGAGATCATGTCAAAAATGCACGAGCTACTCGAAAGTCTTTCGAAGAGCTCGCGGGACGAAACACCGCACACGAAGCCGTAATGACCGCTTACCGCGAACTGGCCAGCCGAGGCATCTCGACCCGTGTCGCGGCCGATCTCGTCGGGATCCCTCGAGCGACCGCGACCCGCAAGCGCCAAACTCCCGTGGCCGGGCCGGCGCCGATCCCGGCGAACAAGATCAGCAATGCCGACCGCCAACAGATTCTGGACGTCGTCAATTCGGAGTCGTTCGTGGACTTGCCGCCGATCCAGATCTACGCGCAGCTGCTGGACGCGGGCACGTACTTGTGCTCCATATCAACGATGTATCGGGTGTTGAACGAGAACCAGCAGGTCAAGGACCGCCGCCGTCTGGCACGCCATCCGGCCCGGGCGATCCCGGAACTGACGGCCACGGGACCCGGCCAGGTGCTCAGCTGGGATATTACGAAACTCGCCGGTCCGGTCAAAGGGAAATACTTCGACGCTTACATAATGATCGATATTTACTCTCGCGACATCGTCGGCGCGTATGTTCACGCGTCGGAATCAGGCGAGCTGGCAGTGGAGATGATGAAGGAAATCTTCGGCATTCACGGCGTCCCTCAGGTCGTTCACGCCGACCGCGGCACGTCGATGACGTCCAAGACCGTCGCGGCGTTGCTGTCTGATCTGGAGGTCACCAAGTCGCATTCGCGGCCTCGGGTAAGTAACGATAATCCCTACAGCGAGGCGTGGTTCAAGACCCTGAAATTCGCTCCGACGTTCCCCGAACGCTTCGGCTCCCTCACCGACGCGAAAACGTTCATGGCCTCGTTCGTCGATGGCTACAACCACGAACATCGCCATTCCGGGATCGGCCTGAACACGCCAGCAGACGTCCACTACGGCCTCGCAGCGGCGAAAGCCATCGAACGAGCATCGACGCTGGACGCGGCCCGGAAACGCTTCCCCGAGCGATTCAGCACAACCCAAGCACCAAAGATTCTGTCCATTCCGGAGACGGCCTGGATCAACAAACCCGCCGACAAACCCCCCGAGAATGAACGGCTCGAACTAGCCGCCTAAACTCCCACTGGCCTCATTCACCTTGACAAATTCCGTGTCGCCGGCTCGCGCCAACAGACGTGCGTTGCGTTTAGTTCGGTGACTCTATGCGTCTGCGAACTCTGGAATCCATTGCGTCAAGGCCGGGTAACTCACATAGAAGAGGTTGCCATCGCGATAGACGAAACCGCCATCCACGTAGTTGGGATCAGTGTCGGGTTCATCGAAGTAGCCTGGAACCGGACTGGACTCTTCAATGAAGCCAGTCGCAATCAGTTCGGCCTTCTTCGCCTCCCACTCGGCAGCGGTTAGGGCGAGGTGCCCGAAGATGACGAGCACGTCGCCTTGCCCTGCCAGGTGCAGGCTATGCCGCCCTCATCTTCCATGAACTGGATAATCCGTTCGCCAGCCCTGATAGTCCCGCAGCGCCAACCCTGAGCCTTCGAAGTCGGTACAGGCCTCCGATGCCAATGCAGTGGCGCACGTTGAAACGTCCGCGGCGACCGGTGGTGCCTCTGCGGATGCAGACGGCGCCAGTGAAACTATCGGCGGATCGCTCGCGACTGACTCTGCCGAATTTTCTGAGCAGCCTGTCAGGACTAGCGACAGTAGCAGGATTGATCCGATTCGAGCAGAAATACGTCTTTTCACCTGAATCTCCATTTACCGAAACTACGCGACACGACCAAGACGGCCATCCTGCTATGCGTCAGACCGGTTGCACCAGATCGCGCAGCACGTACTGCAGTTCCAGCCCGAACCGGGAGTAGTCCCCCGCGCGCCAGCCGCGCACGATCGGCCCCACGCGCAGCAGCCGTGACGCCGGTAGCGCACTGCGCCGCGTCTCTTGCGCGAGCTTCGCATTGATCAGAGCCAACATCGAAGAGGATGCGGCCGGCTCGAACCTCGACGCGCGTTGCTGCAGCGCTGCGGCTCGCGCCAACAGCCGCGCGCTTCGGCGGTCAAGCAGGGAAGCGTGCGACCGCGCGTTCGGCAGTTTCAATGAGCAGCGCCCGCACATCGTCTTCGGTACCGACGAGATCCTGCTCAGCACTGAACTGAACCCAGTTGCCTTCGATCACGGTATCGAGTGTGCAGAACCCGGAATATATGTGACACCCAAATGTGGCCCGGTCAACACCAGCAGGGGTCTGGGCCACGACCTGCGTCGCGTCATTGGCCGACATCAAGTCCGCGGAATGGTCAAACGCCCATTCGCCGCCGGGTAGTGCGCTGATGTAGAGCGGCCAGGTCTGACCTGTGCCCTCGGGAGACCACACGCAGCGGTCGCCGCCGGCAATCGCCCAGCCCGCATCGTCGATGCCCCATCCTTCGCCATCGCTATCGCCGCTGATCAAGACTTTTTCGGCGGTGCTGAACGCCACCTGAAATTCACCTTCGGTGGAGTAAACGGAGCAGTCAGTGGGCAGCATTCCGGTCGAGCCCGGTGCAACCCAACGCGGTCCCGGGGCTGCAGCGCCCGTCACAGTGTTGACGATGTCCGTGATCAGCGGGGCCACCTGCTCAGCAATGGCTTCATTGCTTACACCCGGATCCGCATTCAATCCCCGTGCGTACACGTCGATCCAATTTTCGCCAGCGAGAATATTCGCGGAGCAGGTAAAGAACTCACCGAAATTAAAGCACGCGACCTGGGAGGCATCGCCGTAGGCGGAAACAGCGCCTGACCCAACGTCGGCGTTCTTCGCCGCGTAAGTCGCCCACTGCGTGGTTGCCTCCGGCAGCACCACGACACTTACGAAACTTTGATCGGCGACGTCGCCGCTCGCCAAACAGGAGACCCCGCCGAGCTGACTCACGGCATAAGCCAACGGCGTTGCTGACTGTGGTTTCACCATCAGATCGGTCGTCACCGTTGTCGTATCGAGTAAGTTCTCCACCAATATTGAAGTCAAGAGGTCATCACACGCCAAACCCAGTCGAGACGTTGGCTCCGACACTGGTACAGCGCTCGCCTCCACCAATGGCGCAGTTGTTTCGACGGCTGCAGGGCCAGAAGCACACCCTGCCAACACCGTTGACATCGCTACAATGGCCAGTATTTTCAATCCCCGCATTATTTTCCCCAAGTTTCCTACCCACGAACAGGCTAGTGGCTGGCGCCACCAGGCCCACAAGACGGCCACCGCATGGACCTTCACACCAACGTCGGCGTCGAAACGGCGAAGCAGATATGTTGTGACTATGATCTCGTGGGAAACATTCGTTGGAACAGCGATCGTAGCGACATGCCTTGCAATGACGTTAGGCGGCTGTTCTGGGCCTGCACAACCGGAGACTGCGCTCCCGGTGCCGACGGTCACGATTACACCATCGCCTATTCCGACAATCGACCCGATCAATTGCGACACCGCGTTCACCGCCGACCTAAACGCGAAATTTGCAGAGGACGGTCTCACCTTTCGTGATGACAGCGTCAGCAGCGATACCGACACGCTGCTCGGAACCGATGGTCTACGGTGCCGATAGGGCATACCTCAGACAGATATCTCGGTCGTCTACCAGAATTGGTCACGAGACGCGGCCGCGTGGGAGACCCTGAAGACTGAACTCCTGATCGACGGCTACACCGAAACCGGCCCGTTCGCAGTCAGCCGACCTTTGACCGAGTACGACTCCGCCTGTGGCTACCGGGACGGCATCGTCCACTGCGTCAGCCCATCCCGCTTCATCGGTTGGGTGACAGCACTGCAGTAGTCGTGATTGCCACGACCGAAGAAATACCCTGGCGGAAATGAAATGCATTTCAACCGGAGTCAAACCGGTTGCACCAGGTCGCGCAGCACGTCTTGCAGTCCAAGCATGGACCGGGAGTATTCCCCCACACGCCAGCCTCGCACGATCGGCCCCACGCGCAGCAGCCGTGACGCCGGTAGCGCACTGCGCCGCGCCTCGTGCGCGAGCTTCGCATCGATCGGAGCCAACACCGAAGCAGATGCCGCCGGCTCGAACCCCGACGCGCGTTGCTGCAGCGCTGCGGCTCGCGCCAACAGTCGCGCGTTCCGCGCAGTGCGCGGCGCCCGCAGCCGGTCGAGCTTGCCGGAGGCATCAAGGGCGGTCACGCCGATCTGGTTGCCGCTGTGTTGCCAGTAGTCGGTGAGCGGCTCTTCGAGCAGGTCGACGAGGCCGGATATCGTCCTGGTCACAGAGCGCGATGAGATCGCCCGTTCAGGCCGCGAGCGCCTGCTCGAAGTTCGCTTTAACCCCAGCACCGTACTGTTTCGTAGCACCACCACATTAACAGCGGGCCAGGCAACCACGACCCACTCCAGCACGGCCAGCGTCTCGTCGGGGCGCAGAGACTGCCTGAAGCGCCGAGCGGTTGCACGAATTGCAATGAAACTCTTGAGGGCACCGTCCTTGCCGCTCATCGTGGGCCAATACGAGTTAAAGCGGTTGCACCAGATCGCGGAGTACGTCCTGCAGGCCAAGCCCATAGCTGGCGTATCGACCCCGACGCGATTCACGAACGATCGGTCCGATTCGCCGCACTCTCTGAACCGGGAGCGCGCTGCGCATCTGCTCATGGGCGACCTTGCCGGCGATTGCGGCAAGAATCGGCGCTGCTACCGACGGCCGTAGGTGGGGGGCGCGTTCATTTAAAACCAGGGAGCGAGCCAATAAGCTCGCATTGCGCTCGCCGCCCGGAGCGCGCAGGCGCGCCAATTTTCCCGCCGTGTCGAGGCTGGACGCTCCGATCTGCTGGGAACCATGCTGACGGTAGTCAATGAGTGGTTCATTGATCAGGTCGACCACGCCGGTCGCTGCGGCCACCACGGCGAGCCACTCATCGTGCACCCACGCCGCCGGGAACGGACGGGCCACCTGCAGAAGTTCACGTCGAAGCATCATGGTGGCGCCGGTCACGATGTTGCGACGCAGGAGAAGGTGAATCGCTCGGCCTATGTGCACCGCTTGCTGGTCTGCTGGCGACACCCCCAATGTCTTCAGTAAAGTCGTGCCGAGCGGCTTCCCGGTGGCGTCGACTAGGCGGGCATCCGTGTGCAGAAGCTGTAGTGTTGGCCGGGATGAGAACTCGGCGGTCATACGTGCCAGCCGCCCAGAATGCCAGAGATCGTCCTGATCACTCAGCGCCAGAAGGTCGCCGATACACAGCTTCAGCGCCTGCTCGAAATTGGCCGTCACACCGAGCGGCGTCGCGTTGCGCACCACACGGAGGGCGATGCGAGCGCCCGGGTGCGCTTCCTGCCAAGCAGCGAAAGTGGTCTCGATGATCTGCACGGTATCATCGCTCGACCCATCATCCGACACGATAATTTCGTCCGGGGCGAGAGTCTGCTCCAGAATTGTTCCCAGCTGCTGGGCCACGTGTGCGGCGCCGTTATATGTGCAGAGCGCCACGGAGAGTGTCTCGCTCATTGCGGGTTCATCCTTTAGTTTCAGGTACAGAATTCAGTTCGATCCTATCGGGCACGGTCTGGTACACAGGTCGATGGCTGGGCTGCGCGCCTCGTTGCAGTTGCTACCATTTCGTATTATGCCTAAAATCCTTGTTGACCTTCTCTCGTACACCGGCACCAAGGGCGGTATGGAAACGTACGCGCGCGAGCTCTACCGGGCCATCGCCGCTGCGAATTCCGAGTTCGAATTCGTGGGGCTGGCCAGCAAGGAGGGCTTCGCCCTGGATCAGTCCTGGTTTCCTGGAACCGTTATCGACTCGGGGATCAGCGGGGAGAACCGATTCGCTTGGGCGTTCGGAGAGCTGTTCATGGTCACCCGCTGGGCAAAGAAGCTCAGCGCAGACCTTATTCATTCGCCCGCCACGCTCGGCACGATGAGCCGTGCTGTTCCGAGCGTCGTGACGATGCACGACATGCTCTATTGGAGTCACCCCAACCTCATGTCAACGGGTTTGTACACCGGACCGGTGAAGTGGATGGAGCGGCGCGCTGCACAGGCGGCAACCCGCATCCTCACGATCAGCGACGTCTCTCGCGACGAGATCGTGAAGTTCCTGAGGGTGTCCCCGGACAGACTCGATGTAGTGCCCCTATCGGGCACCGCCTCTCCGTCGGTCGACCGCAGCCGGTTCACCTCCTCGGCGCAGGGGATGCTACTGGCGACGGGAAATCGCCGGCCACACAAGAACTGGGAGGGCATCATCCGGGCGCTCCCCCTCGTACCGGAGGGCATCCGCCCGCGCGTGGTCATCACCGGCAGTCACGGGGACGATCCGCTACGCGCGGTTGTCACCGAACTAGGCTTGGAGAAATGGATCGATCTCAAGGGCTGGGTGACCGCGGAAGATTTGGAGAACCTCTACTCCACGGCCACCGCTATGGTGATGCCCTCGTTCTGCGACGGGTTCTGCCTGCCGGCGTTGGAGGCGATGATGGCCGGTGTTCCCGTGATGCTCTCCGATATCCCGGTCTACCGTGAAGTCTCCGCCGATGCTGCGTTGTATTTCACACCGACCGATTCGGCATCGATCGCCGCAGCTATCTCGACCGCGGTGACGAACCCCACTTTTATGGCCGAACTCGTAGAGCGCGGCTACACGCAGGCAGCGAAATACTCCTGGAAGAAGACTGCGGCCGGAACTCTTGACACGTTCCGCGCTGCCCTCGCTGCTAGGACAGGTTCTTGAGCGTCACGTAGAGCAGGTCGATTGCTTCGTCTACCGCAAAATGGTGGTTGCCCACGAAGAGGCCGTCTTCGTGGATCTTGTCGGCGGCCGGCAGGGCGTCGGGCACGACGGCGTTGAGGTGGGCCATAACCGGGTTGCGGGTGAAGTTTCCCGCGACAATCGGTCGGCACTCGATGCGAGCGGCGTTGAGCGCCTCGACCACTTCGGCGCGTCGTCCGGCCAGAGCGCCCTCGAGAACGAGCGAGAAACCAAACCAGCTGCTCTCGCCCTGCTCCTGCTGAATTCGCACCGTGGGCAGATCTCGAAACTTCTCGACGAAGTATTGCGCGTTCGCGCGACGGCCCGCAATCAATGCCGGGATCTTCTTGAGCTGTTCGATGCCCAGGGCACCCGACATTTCCAGCGGTCGCACGTTGTATCCGGGCAACACGAAGCGGAACATGTCGTCGAAGAGGTCGCCGGATTTGGCGTGAACGTGGTTGTCGACGGGCAGTTCGCGTGTCCAGCCGTGCGAGCGCAGCGAGATCATCTCCTGGTAGAGCTGCTCATCGTCGGTGAGGATGATACCGCCCTCCATGGTGGAGATGTGGTGGGAGAAGAACGCGCTGAAGGTGCCCATCACACCGGCCGTTCCAGCGAACATTCCGGCGTCTTTTGCTCCGAGCGATTCGCAGTTGTCCTCGATCAGAACGAGGTTGTGCTTCGCGGCGAGCTCCCGGAGTCGGGCAAAATCGTTCGGATTACCGAGCAGATTTACCGCGAAGATGGCTTTCGTCTTCGGCCCCACGGACTGCTCAAGCAAGTCGAGATCCATGTTGAGGGTGTCAACATCGATATCGACGAACTTGAGCGTCAGGCCGTACTGGTGCAGCGGATAGTAGGTGGTCGCCCACGAGACCGCAGGCACGAGAACTTCATCGCCCGCGTTCAAGTCGAACCGCGGGTCAAGCACTGCGGCGGCGATCGCGATGAGGTTCGCGCTGCTGCCGGAGTTGACCATGACGCCGTAACGGGCACCGAAGAATTGGGCGAACTCACGCTCGAACTGGGCTACGAGCGGCCCCATCGTAAATCGTCCCTTTTCGATGACCGATTGAAGGGCCGCGTACTCGGCCTCGTCCCAGGATGAGGTGGCGAGAGGAAATATCGGTTCGGTCTGCGCTGTCATGTCATCGTCTTTCTGCGAGCGGGCTGGTCAGGAACTTGGCGTAGCTGGCAGCCATGCCATTTTCTAGGAGAGTTGTCGGATTCCAGCCCAGGGCGCGAGCGAGCGTGGAATCGAGGAGGCGTTGAGGCACACCAGACGGCTTCGTAGTGTCGAAGACGAAAGAACCGGTGTACCCGATAACTGCCTTGGCCGCTTCGTAGTACTCGGCAATGGAGTGATCCGTGCCGCACCCGAGGTTCAAGACAGCCGGCCAGTCTTTCAGGGAGCCGATCTGACTCACGAGCCACTGGGCGAGGTCATTCACGTAGGTGAATTCCCGCCGGGCGGTGCCGTCGCCCCAGACCTCGACTGTGGGGGCGCCGACGACCATGGCCGCGTGGATCTTCGCGATCGACGCCGCCACCAGATGTCCGTGCCCGAGCGAATAATCGTCATTGGGACCGTACAGGTTCGACGGCGCCACTACTCGGTAGTGAAAGCCGAACTGGCGACTGGCGTACTCGCACACCTTGCCCGCAGCGATCTTGGCCAGGGAATAGCCTTCGTTGGCAGCCTCGAGCGGCCCGCCGAGCAGGTCGGATTCGACTATAGGCTGCCGAACCTCGGCAGGATAGATCGCCGCGCTGGAGACGTACAGCAGCTCGGGTATCTTCAACTCGATCGCAGCCGACAGAACACTGGAATCAAGCAGCAAGTTGTCGAGCAGGTACGGGGTGGGCTGGGCAATTTTCGCCTGGATGCCACCCACCTTGGCCGCCGCGTGAATGATGGCGTCCGGGCGGCTGGCCGCGAAAAAGTCCCGCGTCTTTGCTCTATCCCGCAGATCTGCGTCCTGTCTAGTGGCCACAATCAACTCATCTAGTGGGCGCTGAACACGCCAATCGGCGGCAATGCTCGATCCGAGCATGCCGGCCCCACCGGTCAGTAGTACGCGCAAGTCAGCCGAGCTTTACCGGGGTGTCAACGTAATGACGACCCTCGATCTCAAGCGCCGCAATGTCAGCATCAACCATGATCTCGGCCAGCTGAGGTGTGAGCACCTTGGGGGTCCAACCCAGGAGGCTGCCCGCCTTCCCCGGATCCCCGATCAACGCATCCACCTCGGTCGGGCGCAGGTAGCGCTCGTCGAACTTCACGTACTTCTCCCAGTCGAGATTTACACGTTCGAACGAGAATTGTAGAAAATCTCTAACCGTGTAACCCGTGTTGGTGGCGAGCACGAAGTCTTCCGGGGTGTCGTGCTGAAGCATCCGCCACATGCCTTCCACGAACTCGGGTGCATAGCCCCAGTCTCGAACGGAGTCAAGGTTGCCCATGAATAGTTCGTTCTGCTCGCCGGCGGCGATGCGCGCCACCGCACGGGTGATCTTTCGCGTGACAAACGTTCCTCCACGGCGCGGCGATTCGTGGTTGAAAAGAATGCCGTTACACGCGAACATGCCGTAGGCCTCACGGTAATTCTTGGTGATCCAGTAGGAGTAAACCTTCGCGACACCGTATGGTGAACGCGGGTAGAACGGGGTGTCCTCGTTCTGCGGCGGCGGCGTGGCACCGAACATCTCGGAACTGGAAGCCTGGTAAAACCGGCAGTTCAAGCCACTTGCCCGGATCGCTTCGAGAAGGCGCACCGTACCGAGGCCGGTCGTGTCAGCCGTGTATTCGGGTTCGTCGAAGCTCACGCGAACGTGCGACTGAGCCGCGAGGTTATAGACCTCATCGGGCTGTATCTCGTTGAGGAGGGTCACCAGCCGGGAACCATCTGTGAGATCGGCGAAGTGCAGGATCAGGCGGTGATTCTCGGCCTGAGACTCCTGGTAGATGTGGTCGATGCGAGCTGTGTTGAACGATGACGAACGACGGATGAAGCCGTGTACTTCGTAGCCCTTTTCGAGCAACAGTTCGGCGAGATAGCTTCCGTCCTGACCGGTGATCCCGGTAATCAGTGCCCGCTTGGCCTGTATCTGAGTCATGTATATCCGCTCCGCAATAGCAATGAAGGCCGGAGAGCAAATGTCTCACTTCGCCACAAACATTGCTAGCTTACCGGAGTGACTCTTGACATCATGATGCCGTTCTACGGCCGCTTCGACCACTTCCAGCAAGCCGTCGAAAGCGTCCTCGCTCAGTCCGACCCCGATTGGCGCTTGACTATTGTCGACGACGTCTATCCGGACCTTGCACCCGGCGAGTGGGCCAAGTCGCTTGGAGACGAGCGGATCACGTATATCCGCAATGACGAGAATCTCCGACCAAGTCGCAACTACCGCAAGTGCGTATCCCTGATGAAAAGTGATTTCGCAACGCTCATGGGCTGCGACGACATCTTGCTACCCAACTACGTGCGGCGGGTCAAGGAGTTGATTGCGGAGTTCCCCGATGCCGCAATAATCCAACCCGGCGTCGGCCTCATTGACGGAAACGGCAGGCCTTCGTTCCCTTTGGCGGACCGGGTCAAGGGCTGGTATCGCATCCGTGGCACAGGAGCCCGCAAGTATTCCGGCGAGACGCTAGCCGCCAGCCTTCTGCGGGCGAATTGGACGTATTTCCCTTCTCTCGTTTGGCGTGCCTCGGAAGTCGCACGACATGGATTTCGGGTCGACCTTGACGTTGTACAAGATCTAGCGATGATTCTCGAAATTACCAAGAACGGTGGTTCTCTCGTCCTCGACGATGAGGAGTGCTTCTCGTATCGACGACACGCAGAGAGCGTTTCCGCCGTCACGGGCCCGGATGGTTCAAAATTCGCTCAGGAGCGCACTTTGTTCAGTGAAGCAGTTGAAGACTGCACGACACTAGGCTGGACGCGCGCTGCCCGGGCCGCTCGACTTCACTTAACATCACGGCTAAACGCCCTCACGGAATTCCCAGCAGCCATGCGCTCCGGTAACGCCCGAGGGCGCCGTGCACTCGTCCGTCATATTTTTGGTCGATAGACAGCTTCGACGCCGCAGCGACACCACCGGATGCGTGTGCTACCGCTTGGTAGGATTGGCGGTATGACATCCTCCCTGATGGCCACGTTAATCGTGATGCCCGCACTCAATGAGGAAGAGTCCGTCGCCGCTGTCGTGGCCGAGGTGTTCTCCAAACTTCCCGAGGTCAGTGTGCTGGTCGTGGACGACGGTTCCACTGATCAAACGGTCGCCCGGGCTCGTGCGGCCGGCGCGACCGTGATCAGTCTTCCGTTCAACTTAGGTGTTGGGGGTGCAATGCGCGCCGGTTTCAAGTACGCGCTCAGTCACGGCTTCGAGAATGTCGTTCAGGTAGATTCTGACGGGCAGCACGATCCATCGGGAGTTCCCCAACTTGTCGAGGCGCTGACGACGGCAGATCTGGTGCTCGGGGCACGCTTTGCAGGAGAGGGCGACTACAGTGTAAATGGACCTCGACGATGGGCGATGATCGTGTTGGCCGGGATTATCAGTTCGCTTGCTGGCACTACATTGACCGATACGACCTCAGGATTCCGGGCCACCGGTCCCCGTGCTGTTCGCCTATTCGCCGAGCACTACCCGGCCGAGTATCTGGGTGACACGATCGAATCGCTCGTCATCGCCGCCCGAGCAGGATGCACGATCCGGCAGTTACCCGTTTCCATGCGTCCAAGGGCTGGTGGCGTACCGTCCCATAATCCGTTCAAGGCGGCCGGGTACCTGGGTAGGGCCGCAATGGCACTACTAATTGCCGTCATGCGTCCGCGAGTTCCTCTCGTCACTGGATCGAGCGCCTCATGACCACCGCAAGCTATTTCTTTGGCATTGCCGCCGCGCTCTTGGTGCTCTTTTTTGTCGTTGAGATGCTCCGACGTCGTCGGCTGCGTGAACGACACGCAGTCTGGTGGATCGTCGCGGGAATCCTCGCCCTGGTCATTGGCATATTCCCTCAGACCCTCATTTGGGCAGCTGGCATTGTGGGCGTCGAGGTCCCGACAAACCTAGTTTTCTTCGTCAGCCTATCTATCCTGTTCTTGGTTTGTATTCAGCACAGCGCTGAGCTGACGCATCTCGAGGACAAAACTCGCGTGCTGGCTGAGCATTCGGCGCTGCTCAACGAGCGGGTGAGCGTCCTCGAGTCGGCCCTTCAGGAAGCTGGGCGAAAAGACGCCAAGTGAGGTTTCACTGGCCAACATTTAGCGTGGCCTGGGCGCTGCTTTCGGGACTCATGCTGGCTTGGGCCATTGCCACACCGCTCTCTGCCGCACCAGACGAGCCAGCTCACATCATCAAAGCGGCCTCTGTTGTCCGAGGCCAGCTCGTTGGCGTGCCGTCTTCAGAGGGTCACATTGTAACCGTACCCGAGTACATCGCCTTCTCCCACGAACAGGCATGCTTCATCTTCCTGCCAGACGTCACAGCGGATTGCGCGGACAAGCCGCCCGTTAACGAGGCAGCCATCGTCGAGGCAACAACAACGGCGGGCCTGTACAATCCGGCCTACTACGCCTTGGTGGGGTGGCCGTCCCTCCTACTTCCCGACTCGTCAGGTATCTATGCCATGCGAGCAGTTAGCGCGATTATTTCGGCCCTATTCTTGGCATTGTCAGTGACACTCATTGCGTCGTGGAAGCATCGCCGACTTCCACTGATCTCCTGCGCCATCGCGGCGACCCCGATGCTGGTGTTCCTGGGTGGAACGGTCAACCCCAACTCCATGGAGGCGGTGACCGTCCTTGCTGCATTCGTCGCCATGATGACCTTGGTCACTGGGGCGCCGCGCAAGTCCTTGAATCCTGTCGTCCCCATACTAGTAGTTAGCTCCGTGCTCGCGGCGAATGCCCGCGGGCTTTCGCCGCTGTGGTTGACAATCGGCGTCTTGGTTCCACTTATGCTAATTTCCCGGGGCAGACTCGGAGTGCTTCTCCGGTCAACTTCGATTCGAGTAGGCATTGCGATCATCGCAGTAGGCACAGTCGCAGCAATGATCTGGTTGTTGACATCGAAGTCGTTGGGGGGTATCCCCGTTGATGATGTCGCAGTCCCGTACCCGTATGTCGGCGCCTCACCAATATTAGGCTTCTTACTAACCCTCGAGGGCACCTTTAGCTACGCGGCTGGACTTGTGGGCATCTTTGGTTGGCTCGACACACCTGCGCCGGCAGCCGTCTATTTCATCTGGGCGGCCCTGTGTGGTTCCCTGCTGTTGGCAGCCTTCAGCGTACTGAAGGGCGCCAAGCTTCGCACTGCATCCGCGCTCCTCGCTTGTACCCTTTTCGTTCCGGCCATCATTCAGGGGTTGTATGTCCAACAGGGCGGGCTAATCTGGCAGGGCCGTTATGCACTGCCCATATTCCTGTGCTTGGTGATCGGCCTGGCTGCCCTTCTCTCTTCCTACTTTGATCACCTACCTGTTGTGACGGCAAATCGAATGTCCGTCTCAGTGTGGTCTGCCTGGGCTGTGGCCCAAACCTACTGTTTTGCAGTTGCGCTACACCGCTACGCCGTCGGCTACAGCGCCGGCTGGGGAGATCTCTTTTCGCAGTCAAAGTGGAGTCCACCGGGAGGCGTGCTGACGGTTCTCTGTACTGCAATATTTTTCGCGGGCACGATCGCTACGCTGGCGTACCGCGCGACCCGAACAACCCAAAAAACCCAAACAACCCAAACAACCCGAACAACCCCACCAAGCATCTAACTGATCGGCTGAATGACACCGCCCACGTCGGAGCAGGCGCTCAATAGTTCCTGTGCAAGTGTCTCGTCCGCAGAGACGATTACGGTCTCAGCCCCCGTGATGCGAAGGATCGAACACAGGGACTCTATCTTCGTGGAATCAGCTGTATATGCGAGATAACGAAGGTCGAATCCATCTGACTCCTTCTCCGACATAATTTGGAGCAGCCAGAAATTTATGGCTCCCTCGTCTACATCTCCCGAATGCCAAAGAAGCGTGGGCGAGCTGGAGCCAGCCAGTTTCGTCACTCGCTTGATAGCTGCGTCACCTTTCCCGAAAGAGTCCCCGGCGAATATGCGGGCGATGACGTTCTTGGCGTCGTAGCCGGGCACAACGCTCGTCAGGTTCAGGAATGCCGCAAATGTCGCTGCCAACGCTGCGAACGCGATCCAACGCAGGAGGCCTCGCCGGGTCGCGCGAGCCACGAGTGTCCCGGCAAAACCCACGGCAAGGATAAAAAGAATCACAGCCGAGAGCCACAGGAATTTCATTGGGTAGTAGCCCCAGATCGTTGCCTCATGGCGATTCGACAAAAGCAGGATTCCCATACCACTGCACATCCCCGTGATAAGAGCCAAGGAACCCCACAGGAGGTGGCTATTTCGGAGAAGGGCCGCCAGACACACCACGCCGGCGATCAGAAGTACAAGAAGCATGACCGGGAACGGATAAACCGCGCCGACGGCTGCGAGCGAACCGCCTGCTCCAACTAGCGTCGGAAGGGTGACGACGACCCCATACCAAAGCAGTTGTCCCAGAGACAGCACGATCACCGCGAGTGTGATCCCACGGGCTGCGAGAAGGTCCCTCCATTGCCTAACGACGATAGCTACGGCCAGTGCGCCGGGCAGCACGACGAGTGGCCCCCACACCGCGAGGAGAACCGTGCCAGCCACGCACAGCAGCGAGAAGGCCACCGCAGGACGGTCGCGTGCTTGTAAGTAAGCGACCCAACTTGCCACAACGACGGGCAGGAGAACATGGGTGTTGAAGAATCCGTACTCGACGGCGAGCCCGGAAATGAACCAAGACAACGGCACCAGCGACGCCGCGGCTCCCACAGCCAAGGTGAGACCAGATCGGTCCCCCTTCACCAGCGATATTGCGGCGAGTCCGGCAAGCACGCAGGACAACCCGATGAGGAGCAGCCAGACCTGCGCAAAGGAATCCACATCGCTTCGTACAACGTCAGCCGCCGAAACGCTATGGCGGTTCGAAGCCATGACAAGGGCAAGCAGACCGGCGGGCAACGGAACTGGATTTTCTGCAGCACCGGTAGTGATTCCCTGATTTTCAATAATCAGACGGGCGAACAATAGGTTGTTTGCCGAGTCGCCCCTGGTAATCCAGGCCAAGGGTGAGGCGTTGGGAGCCACGTTGCTCCATAAGAGGGCCACGAACCATACAGTTGCGCCGAGGCAGGGAGCCGCCCACCGCAGGAGGGTCGCGAATCGCGGGACGTGGAATTCGTCGCCTGCCCGGAGCATTAACAGAACAGAGGCAAGGCCCGAAATCGTGAACAGCGCCGTCAGCCCTACATCGATGGGAAGCGCCAGAATTCGGGCTGCCATGAGCTCAAAGAGTGCTGCAAGGAGCGAAACGAGAACAAGCGACACGATTGTGAGCGCTCCCCCGACACGTGGCCGCAGGTAGATGGCACTGGGCAGGAGCGCAACGGCCGCATGAATCCAGATCGGAAGCCCAAGAACGGAGGAGAAAGTCGTCGCGACCAGCAGGCAAGCTAATACGAGCGTCGGCAATACCAACGCTCGACGTCGCGCATCACGGCGTACAGGACCCGGTGTTTGTTCCTGAATGTTCATGTGAGGTGGGACTCCGAATCAGGTTGTGGCATGTGGGGTTTGCGAAGGCTCTCAGTCCTCCTCCGCCCACGCAAAAGAGCAACGACACCAATGACAACGCCAACGCAAGGCGCGCCCATCAAAGCGACGACTGTCCGCATCTCAAAGGATAACGGCAGAAGCAGAAGTCCCAGTGTCGCCATCGCAGCGCATACCCAACCGGCCGTGTACGCGAAGTGTTGAGTTCGAGCAAGCAAGGCTGCCCCACAGACGCTCAGTATGCCGACGATTCCGGATGACCCAACTAAGACAGCAATTAGCCAACCAGATACGACGAACGACGTACCGAAGAGGATTGCGAAGGCCCATGGGCCAAGCCACCATCCGAGGATCGAAAGGATGCCAGTGCAAACCAGAATTACCACAACGATTCGATTGAAGGTAGCCCAGAATCGGCTGGGAAAGTCTCGGAACCGAACGACGAGTATGCTCTGCGCCGCCATGACCGTGGTTATCAGCGGTGCCCTCGTAAGCGTTATGGCCAGGACCATCAGACCATAGGTCGTGTTCGCCTCGCCTGGCGACGTGAGGTGGAGGAGAAGCGGGAACCCACTTACGAGCACTCCCATCGATGCAGCCGCGACAACGGTCCTCGATACATTCCACGAGAGCGCACGGTAAGCGACATCAAGATCGCTCCTGCCCACGATGCGCCCTCGAATGATCGGCCAGAGCAAGAGGATAACAATAGGGAAAGGTGCAGCAACGAGCCAGGCGAGGACGACGATATCCGAGGTGAATAGCAGAGCAATGGCTATGAGCACAATCCTCAAGACCGCATCAAGCGAAACTAATAGCGCTAAGGAAGACCACTGCCCCACCCCGTAGAGCGTTCCGCTGAGCGTTGCCACGAGCACGTACGAAGCCGCCCCGACAGCGAGGGGCAGAGCGAGTTGCCAGCCGAATCCCGGAAAGACAAGGTCTTTCCAGAGGGGTGCAGTGCCCATTATCGCTAGAAGGACCACGACCGCCGACGCAACCCCGAAGTTGCGGGCAGTTCCCGCCCTGCGTTGGGTCGCTGCCGTGCTGGGAATTGTCGCTCGCGTGACCTCCTGCTGAATGCCGGACAGCGCACCCACGAGTAGGTACAAGAACGACCAGAAGATCGCAAAGATCGCGTAGAGGCCCGGTCCGGCTATGCGGGGAACCAACCAGGTAATGAGATAGCCGGCCACCCCGGCGACAACGGTCGCCACGATGATCGCGGGAAAACCAGAAAACCTTCTCAGCACTTAGCGGCGCCGTTTGATTCGGTTCAAGACCTTAATAGCCACAAGTCGAGGGCCACCATTTTTCAGGTGATGCACGACCAAATCCAAGTCATGCCGGACGCCGTACGGCTTCCGGCGCTGTGGCGCCCGCAAGGCACCCACACCCCGGTTCTGTTCGTCCCGGATCGCAATCCCTCTGTCGGCTGCATGACGAGGATTGCGGACGAATTCAACCAGTGGCGCAAGCGTATTCTCCCATTCAAACTCCTCACGAACACGGCGGATGTTATCTACGGCTGCCTGAATGAAATCCGTGTCAAAAAGGATTCGTTCGAGCGCATCGGACAGAGCGTGCTCGTCTCCTGCCTGAACGACGATGCCCAGATTTTCCGCGCCAATGATCTCCGCGAAGCTGTCTCCGTCTGTGACCACCATGGGCAGCTCTGCCCAAAGGTAATCCAAAATACGAGTCCTAAAGGAGAACGTCGTCTCGACATGAGCGAAGTGGGTACTCACGCCCGCGTCGGCCTCAAGAAGAAAATTCTGACGCTGCGAATAGTCGACCCAAGATTCGTTGAAGAAGACGGCGGAGTCGAGAACACCCAACGAACGAGCGAGTTCACGAGACTGGCTCACGATCTCCATTTCTGGAACTCCCGGGTGAGGATGCTTGGTGCCTTGAAAGAAGAGACGAACGGTCGGCCTGCGCTTGGAAAGGTCCGCGACGGCTCTAATGAGGGTCTCGGGATCAAACCAGTTGTAGAGCCCTCCGGCCCACAGCAAAACCTTGTCGTCTGCGTTGATCCCAGGTCTGATTCCCTTGAGTACCTGAACTTCATGGCGAGGGGGGGTGCTGCTGAGCCCGAACGGTGCAACAGCAATCAATGACTCGAGGTCGGGATCATCCGCATAGGTCGACGGGTTGATTCGGCCGAGCGCTGAGAGCTGGCCTAGATAGAAATGTCGCTGACGGTCAGAAGCACATAGGAAAAAGTCTCCCTTGGACATCTGTTGGTTCAGAACGGTAGTCGCATCCGCAACCTGCTTGGCCCAGGTCGCCGGAGGAAGTTCCCGGCCCTGTTCCAGTTGTTCCAAGTGCATCGGATCATAAATATCAACGACGACGATCTTGTCGGTGTGCTGAAGCGTCTCAAATACGGCCATCGCGTGCCCCTGGAAAACGATAACGTCGGCCCATTGCTCGAACCGCTCAAAGTTCCGGTTGTCGCCGGGTCGAATTTTATGCAGCGTGAAGGGAGCATCGAGCGCCTCCAAAGTCGAGAGAGTTACCAAAGAAACGTCATGGTCCTGGGAAAGGGCGAGAGCCATATTCCACGCGCGGATTGCCGGACCGGCCATCTTCACGCCCAAAGGATCACCCGTCAGGATGAGAACTCTGGTGTTCCGAGGTTGATCCAAAATATTAAAGGCGTGAACGAGATTTTCGTAGCCGTCAATGAAGGTCGGGCCGCTGAAACTCGGGGCATCAATCTCACGAAAGAGCGGCCAGATTGCGCCGTCACTCTTAACTCTGGACGACTGGATCTCGTCGCGCGCCTGAATGAGGGCGGGCAGCTCCGACACGAATTGGTCGATCGCGAATACGCCGGCGAGACTCGCCTTGGCGATTACCTCCGTCAGTTCGGTGTCGCCACCGAGATTCCGGAAGTCGTAGGAATCTGACTTCAGCTCGCCTCGATCAACAGAGCGTCGCACTGTAAGTGCCAAGGCCGCCGGCAGGGTCTTATCGAGGTTGCACTGATCTAGGTTTTTGTATAGTGCAAAGAGGGCGTTTCGTTCTAGAAAGTAGGTTTCCTTGAATGAGCCGAATTTACTCACAGTTCCGTGGTGCTTGTGAAAGGCGATGGATTCCGGAACATATCGGAACCGCCATCCCTTTAGATTCAACCGCCAGCCGAAGTCGACGTCCTCAAAGAACATAAAGAATCGTTCGTCGAATCCGTCCAGAGCGTCAAAGACCTCGCGTCGAACGAACATCGCCGATCCGGTGCCGAAGAGAACGTCTTTCGCTTCGGGGCCCTCGCCCTTGGAAGGCATGCCAACCAACGGCTTATAACCCATACCGAACCACGTCAGTCCGGCATCGACGAAGTCAATATTCTTTCCGTCCCAATCCAGCACCCGGCTCGCTATCGCCCCAATATCCGGGTCCCCCGCAAACGCGGATACTGCTGCCCGCACCCACTGCGAGTCCGGTTTTGCATCGCTGTTCAGGAACGCAACGAACTCGCCTGAGGACGCAGCGACGCCGAGATTACACCCCCCCGCAAACCCCAGATTCTCGCTGGATTCCACGACGGTGACCCACGGCGCTGCCTTGCGGATGGCCTCAGAACTGCCGTCACCGGATGCATTCTCAACGACGATCAACTCAATCTCATCGCTGGGCCAGTCAAGCATCCGAAGGTGCTCAAGTGCCTTGATCGTGTCTTCGGCACCACGGAAATTTACGAGGACTACTGAAACGGCACCCAATCGGGTCTTCGGCATTGGGCTTCTCTTTCATGTGGGACAGTCCCGTGAAGCCTAGCAAGCCCTCCGCGGCGTCCGATCTACGATGCCGAAATCAGGTCGTCTTGATCGCACGACACCCGAGCGAAGCAGCCCCACCACCGCCCACGTTCTGTAAGTACAGACAGACTGTGTGGGTGCCGGCGGAGACCGGGACAGTCCCAGAAAAGCCGTGATTCACACCAGCGCCCGGGACTTTGGCATCTCCGTCGGGGTAGCTCTGGTCTGCGGTCCAGAGCATCCACTGTGAGTCCACCTGCACGTCAATTTTTACAGCGCCTGACAGGATGTCGGGATCAATCGCCCAACCGGAAAGAGCTATTGACCCTGCCCCGCCAACGGCGGATAGCAGTTCTCCAGTTGGAGATCCTTGCACCGAAGCTGCGGTTGTCGTCACGACCCTGCACCCCAGGGATACCGGACTGCCTTGGCCCACGTTTTGAAGGTAGACACAAAGCGTATGATTACCGGCGCCGACGGGCAGCGTGCCACCGAACCCGTGATTCACGCCGGCCCCGGGGACTTTGGATTCCCCGGCCGGATAGCTCTGGTCAGCGCTCAGTTGAACCCATCGAGAGCCAATCTGAATATCGACCTGAACCGCCTGACTAAGGACGTCAGGATCGATGGCCCAACCCGTCAGAGCAATCGATCCGGCGCCGCCCACGACTGATAGCAGTTCGCCAGATGGCGATCCGCCTTGGGCTGTGGCTGCAGTCGTCGTGATGACCCGGCATCCGAGCGATACCGGACCACCCTGACCGACATTCTGCAGGTAGACGCATATCGTGTGCTTGCCGGCATCTACTGAAAGTTCGCCAGAAAATCCGTGGTTCGACCCGGCACCCGGAAATTCTGAACTTGCACCCGCATAGCTCTGATCGGCATTCCATTGAGCCCACTTCGAGTCGATTTGAATGTCCACTTTCACTGCTTGCGTGAGGACATCGGGATCGACTGCCCAACCGGAGAGAGCGATCGAACCATTACCGCCCACGGCCGACAGAATCTCGCCGGTTGGTGGTCCACCATCCACAGGGCTCGCCGCCACCGTGACGGTGTGGCAGCCGAGTGATGAAGGTGTTCCCTGGCCGATATTTTGCAAGTAGACACAGATTGTCTGGGCGCCAGCGGAAACGGGTATTACCTTACTGAAACCGTGATTGACGCCCACGCCAGGGAATTTGGCTTGTGCACTTGCGTCACTTTCATTGGCATCGAGAAGTAACCAACGACCGTCGACCTGCACGTCTACCTTCACCGCGGCGGACGATGAGTCCCCGTCCACCGCCCATCCTCCGAGCGATATTGATCCCTGTCCGCCCGTTACAGTCGTCACCGCACCTTGAGGAGAGCCCGGTCCGATGCCCGTACCACCTGAGACCGAAACGGTTTTACAGCCGAGCGCGCCATTTGGTCCACCTGCAATCGCATTACGGGCATAGGCACAGACCGTATTAACGCCATTGGCCACGGGAAATGTGCCTACGAACCCGTGGTTCGCACCCGCGCTGGGGAATGACGTCAGCGCGGTAGCCGAAGACGCCGTTGCTGGCAACACGTACCAGGCCGAGTTGATCTGCACATCGATGGTCAACTGTGCCGTTACGGCGTCGGGATCCACTGCCCATCCAGTGAGGCTGACCGCGGCATTGCCAGCCGTCAGCGTCTGCAGCGAACCTTGCGCTGGCGTATCCAGGACATTTATCGTTCGACATCCCAGTGATGCCGCCGACCCCAGATTCAGATTCCTCAAATATACGCAGATAGTGTGCGAACCGATGGAGGCAGCCACGATCTTGCTGAACCCGTGGTTGAGGCCGGCTCCGGGGTATGCATTCGACGCGGCCTGTGACGGGACATCTGCGGGCCAGGCCTGCCACTGGCCGTCGATCTGCACGTCCATAACTACGCTTCGATTCAGCGCGTCTGGGTCGACCGCCCAGCCGGCAACGTAGAAACCAGCCGGGGTCGAATAGAGTTCCGTGAACTTGCCGGAGGGTGATTCATCTGGGACCACAACAGTCTGACACCCCAGGCTTAGGGGCGATCCAGTCCCTACGTTTTGCACATACACGCAGACCGAATGAGCTCCCTTCGTCGCGGGAACGCTGCCCTCAAAACCATGGTTGGGGCCGGCCTCGGGGAATTGCGAACCCACTGACGAGCGGGAATTGTTGGCCGCGAGCTGGTGCCAGGTTGAATCTACCTGCACATCCACTGCGAGCTGAGAACCCCACGAACTAGGATCGACGGCCCAGCCCTTCAGGGAAATAGTCCCGAGCGATGTCGACATGCTCTCAAGCTGGCCGACGGGCGTGCCTGGCCAACTCGTCGGGCTACCGAACCAATCTGAATACATGCGCCAAAAGTTTCGATTTCCGTAGGAACTACAGCCGTCGCCGACTCCGTACATGTTTCCGAGAGCGGCAGCGTTCGGAACGTAAGGAGTGTAGAGATACAGGTTTGCGGTCGCCTGATTCAGGATGCTGACATTCTGACCACCACATGCCACGTTGGGGTGGTACTGAACGAAGATGTTTCCTATTCGATACTGACGCGTCCCCCCTCCCGGAATGCTCACTGGGTAAAGCGTGTACTGGCGGAACTGCCAGGCAGATTTATAGACCTGATTGAAAAGACCAAAGAAGTTCGCATCGCAGTTGGCAGTGCCACCAGGACCACTGTCAGGACAGCCCCAGCCCATCGCCCTCGCATAGCCGTAGGCACTTGGATTAGTCAGGAGGGACTGTTCCTTTTGCATGAGAACGATCAGCACAGCTGGGCTAATTCCGCAAGCCTGAGCGACTTTCCAAACCACACGGCTCGCCGGCTCGTTTGTACCGCCCGTGTATTGGCCGCAGTGTCCTGCCCCTACGGCCGGCGTCGTAGGTGTCGTCACCGTATAGTCCTTCAGACATGAAACACCGTCGCGAGGTGTGCATGTCTTGGACTGGAAGAAGTTTTGAATGTCCCCTTCGGACATCGAGCTGGCGTTGAAAAAGTTCTGGTCACTAATGATGTTTCCCGCTTGAAAATCCGCGCCGACTGCAGCAGTGGCCTTTTCTACAGAGGTAGGCAAGGGAAAACTTGTCAGCACGGCCCCAAGAAGAATCGCGGCGATCGCGCCGGTGAGGGTTCGAAATAATCTAGACTTCATCGGCTGACTTTCAGGTGATTGGAATCCCCAACAAAGAGCGGAGATCTAAAGTTTACAACGGCAGTCCACGATTCACCCGAGAGAGATTCACCAGGTACGCGCAGTAGGTCGCAATATGTGAGCCGCGCATCCGGGTAGGCACCGGCTTCCGCTGTGAAGGTTTCACCAGAAGAAGAGGTCATCGTCAGAGTGCAAACTCCCCCAGAATCGATGACGTAGGGAAGCGATGCCCAGGCATCGAATGCCGATGCCTCCGGGTTCCAGGTAACAGAACTCAAGTTCACGGTCGCAGACTCTTGATCCGCATCTGGTGCCGCGGACGGAACCGGCAAAGAACTTGGAGCGAGAAGGGGCTCGCGAGTAACTGACGGCATCGTGAAAGGATCGCCTGGGCCTGTGGCATCCGGGTGAGAGGCGAAAGCAAGAGCGAGAGCGATGCCCACAAGGACCGCGATCCCGACCCCGCCACTCGACAAAATCAAGACCTTGGTACTCGGTGCCATGCTCAGGTTCCCCCATCAAAAATTATTACCAGTGCGCTATCGTATGCGATCTAGGCAAACTGTGGTCGTAAAACTACGGCGCGGTTGCCGAAAATGTCCCAAAATCTGAGCCAGGACGAATCGCGCACGGACAGTCGAACTGCCTGCGAGAATAAGATTATGGTTCGCATCATTGACTTTTCACCCATTCGACGGCCATGGGCTTTGACCGGTCCTAGCTGTCCTCCACTGAACCGGCCGCGACGGAAGGTCGTCGCATGGTGAGCGTCGCTATTATGCAGCCGTACTTTCTCCCCTACATCGGTTACTTCCAGACGATGTTGGCGGTAGACAAATACGTTGTCTACGATGACGTTCAATTCATCAAGGGTGGTTGGATCAACAGAAACAACCTCCTAATCAATGGTCAAAAGAGACTCTTCACCATTTCTCTTGCGGGCGCAAGTGCCAACAAGTCAATAAACGCGATTTCCGTTGGTGACGATTTTGTCAAATTCCGACGCACCGTCGTCATGAATTATGCGCGGGCCCCGTTTCTGGAACCGGTTCTGGAAATGCTCGATGAAATTCTGAACTTCGACGATAGAAATCTCGCCCAGTTCATCGGAAATAGCCTCGAGGTCGTCAGAAACTATCTTGGTATAACGACGGAAATTCTCTATTCCTCGGCACTGCCGGGCGACGCCGAGCTAAAAGGCGAGGCTCGCGTTATCGCGATATGCAAGAGACTTGATGCAAAGACTTATGTGAACTCCATCGGCGGAATGGACCTCTACGCTCGAGAAAACTTTCAGGCGAACGGAATTGATTTGAAATTTCTAAGGACCGAATTCATCGAGTATCCGCAGCCAGCTCCCGTTTTCGTGCCAGGCCTCTCCATTCTGGATGTACTAATGTCCAACCCTCCGGCGCGTGTCAGTACGATGTTGAAGAGCTATGTATTCGTCTGACCCTATCGGCGGTTTTCTTGCCCTTGAGCTTCACGAAGGCGATTTCCCTCATAGCTCGGGCGCTCTGCTCAATAGCGGGCGCTCGTGTTTCGAGTACATTCTAAGTACCCACGACGTGGGTCACGTATTTCTGCCCGCCTACACCTGCGAAGCCATGCTGGAGCCCCTGAAGAAACTCGGCATCCCCTACTCGACGTACACCGTCACGCCCCAATTGGAGATGGTGACTGATTTCGAGATCGGGACCCGTGATTTTTTGGTATACACAAACTATTTCGGCATTCAGGACGCTTACTGCAACGAACTTAGCGCCAAATATGGCAACAATCTCATCCTCGATTGCAGTCAAGCTCTCTACTACCCTCCATCCGCTAACTCGCATACGTTCTACAGCCCGCGAAAATTCTTCGGCCTTGCCGACGGAGGTATCGTTTACACTGACGACTCTTCGGTCGATTGGCTACCTCGGGACGCGTCGTTCGAGAGAATGTCGCACCTTCTCAAACGTATCGATCTCGGTCCGGAGGCAGCATATTCAGAATTCGTCGCAAACGAATTGGCACTCAGCGGTGCGCCCATGTCTCGGATGTCCCTGCTCACGGAACGTATCCTCAGGAATGCGGACTTTGAAAAGGGGAAACTTAGACGAGTTGCCAATTTGACTCGACTACATGAGTGCTTAGGAGAGTCCAATCTTCTGGCTGTGTACCCCGAAACTTTTGAGTGCGCGCTGTACTACCCCTACCGAACGAAAGATGCATCCCTTCGACACAGGTTGATCGACTCGCGGGTTTACGTTCCACTCTTATGGCAGAACGTACTAGAGACCACAACAGCCGATTCGGTTGAGCATGGTCTCGCGCTGGACATTGTTCCCATCCCTATCGACCATCGCTACACCGATAAAGACATGGATTTCATACTTGAAATTGTCAAGCAAGGTCTCAATACGACTGCTGGTTGAAAGCGATGCCCACACATCCGTGAAGTGGCGTAACGACCCTTCAATCTGGCTTCTAACGGGGTCAGCACCGACACGCCTCATCACCCTTGACGATGAACTTGCCTGGATCCGCACGGTTATTGCCGACCAGTCCGGGCGAAGATTCGCCATCGAAGTGGATCATCAATATGTGGGAAACACTTATTTGACCAATATTCATGACGCGCGCGCCGAATTCCACATCTTCATTGGGGACAAAAGCGTGCTCGGAAGGGGCGTCGCAAAGGAAGCAACGCGCCTTGTTCTGAACTTTGCACGCACGGATTTGGCCTTGGAGATGATTGAGCTGAGCGTCAATCCATCTCACGTCGTCGCTGTGGGATTGTACAGATCCCTTGGATTCGTGCCAACGTCGACGGTAGACGGGGTGCTGGCCATGGCAGTCGACGTGCGCAAGCTTCCTGACCAATAACGGACCTGATTCGTTCAAATGTAGCGTTTTGTTACGCGTCAATTTTGTGCGTGTAGGGCACCATATTCATCGTCGCCACGATGTCTGAAGTTGCCGCCATCGTGACCCCGGCCGCGGACATCCTTCGGATGAGATTCCAATCGCCCGGCTCGTCCAGCATCCAGGCATCAGCACTGTACTCGAATACACTTCCCAGTTCCCTTAAGTAAAGCGCTCCCTGAAAACTGAATTGACTAATCGCAGGAGGATCGCTCCACACCAGGGTCTCTGTGTGGTTGATCATGTTCTTCTGAATCAATGCACCGTAAGCCAGTTCGGCGCGTTCGCGGCGCCCGAGTTCCAGTAGCTTTCCTATGTGATCCGGCGTGAACTCGTCATCATCATCAAGAGGCGCGATCCAGGATCCGCGTGCCAATGCAGCTGCCTGATTTGCAGCCGGTGTTCCTGCGACCATCCATCTGCTTCGCTGGTCAGCTGGGTAAGACCCCCTCTCGTCCAACTCGTAATAGCGAATGCGAGGGTCTCTGAGTGCACCGAGAGCGCGTCGGGTTCGATCGTTTGGACCATCATTCACGATCACGATTTCATACCTCTCATACGACTGTTTCCGGACGGACGCAATCGCAACGTCAATGAGTTCCTCGGTCTTGCGGTACGAGGCAATTCTTACCGAAACAAGCGGTTCAACTTCGGTGAACCCCGTCTCATATCCAGCGGTGGAGCGGAGGGCGGCGAGTTTTTCCTTCACGGACTGAATGTCATCCAGTTGCCGGCGGAGCATTTCCGTCTGTGCCACCATTCGCCGTCTGAGATACGTGAGCTCCTCTTGCGTCGAGAGGTGAAGAGTGCTCGCTGCGTCTATGACTACATCCCGGACGGCACGCGTCACAGACTCGTTCAGGAAGCTCCGATGCTGCTCATCGGCTTCAAGGAACGAGTGGACGGCACCCGTAGTCGCACGAACATTGATTCCCAGAATCTGATTGACGATGGAGTCTCTGATGCGCCCAATGCGACTTTTCATATGAGCCCCGCTGCTTTTCTTAGAGTGGAAATGACCAGATCGACGTCTCCTGCATCCATTTGCTGATGGACGGGGAGGGAGATGCTTGTAGAAACGGCGCGCTGTGTCTCGACGAGAGAACCGCTGCTGATGGTGTCTCTAAAGTACTCTTGGTCGTGAACAGCTGGAGAATAATAACTACGCGCTTCAATGCCGGCTTCGCGCAACTCCCCGAG
This sequence comes from Cryobacterium serini, assembly GCF_004404025.1. Classification (NCBI taxonomy): domain Bacteria; kingdom Bacillati; phylum Actinomycetota; class Actinomycetes; order Micrococcales; family Microbacteriaceae; genus Cryobacterium; species Cryobacterium serini. Next base: position 467,736 of record NZ_SOHN01000016.1, on the reverse strand, counting down.
GACACGAACCTGAATTTCATGCGTGGGGACGCGCGCAGTCGCGAAACAAACCGCCGAGCGCGCCATGCCTGCTGGAAACTGAAAGAAGGATCCCGCAAGTTCCGCCTCATACGTCGACGCGACTAGCTGCCGACTTGAAATTGCCGCTTCGAACCCTTCGAACTGACGAAGTCCGATGGCCGCGTTGACTTCTTGCATCTTGCCGTTGAGGCCTCTCACAGTCGCGCCGGCACCCGACGGTGAGAATCCGAAGTTCTGAAAAGACCGAAGACGGGCGATGAATTCCGCATCTCGAGAGACAACGGCACCGCCCTCGCCAACTGCAAAAGGCTTGGTCGCATGGAAGGAAAAGACCTCACAATGTCCGGCCCGGCCGACCCGAGACCCATCTGCATACGCGGACCCAAAACCGGCCGCAGAGTCGATGAAGATCTCTAGTCCGCTCTCTTCCGCAAGCCGTTCCCATGCGTCAACGGAGACGTTCCCGATCCCAAAGGTGTTACAGAGAAGAATCCCGGCGACATCCTTTCCGTGTTCAGATAGCGCTCGGCGCGCAGAGTCCAAGTCAGGCTGAAGCCCATCTGGTTCGATGTCCACGAACAGAGGCCGGTAACCGCACCAATCGATGGCCTGTGGACCAGCGGCGAACGTAAAGGAGGGGACGAGAATAAACCGACTTTTATCACCACGGCCTAGTCCCGCTGAAATCACGGCCATGAGGCCCAACGTTGCGTTCGCGAAGGTTGCAGCGTGGAACTCTTCGCCGATGAAAGAAGCAACAGCATTCGAAAAATTCCGCTCATACGGCCCGAAATTTGTATACCAATTGGCCTTGACGATTCGGCGCATGTCCGCTGCAATTATTTCCGCATCGGGAAACACCGGGCGAATGAACGGTACCTTAAAACTCACTTAGCCAACCCTCGCATATTCTTATCAGTCGGGCGGGGCTCCCGGCATAGATTCCGTTTGTTTCCGTGTCGCGCAGCAGAACCGAACCCGCCCCGAGTACTGTGCCCGGCGCGGTCACTACGCCGCTGTTCACGACCGAGCCGATGCCTAGAAATGTCCCCGGGCCTATCAGGCATCGTCCGCCCACATTGGCGCCAGGCGAGATCGTTGCATATTCTTCCACTGCAGTGCCATGACTCACCGTTGCGCCAATGTTGATGACAACGTGCTCCGCCAAGACCACCGAGGACGACAAAACCGCGGATGGTCCGATGGCACAACCCGCTCCGATTCTTGAACTCGGTGATACGTGGGCAGAATCCGACACAATGGATCGATAGTTCGATCCAGCCCAAGCCGTGACAAGAGTCCTGCGAACCTCAGGGGAACCGACCGCTGCAGTGACACCTAATTTCAAGAGCGTCGGATCTGTTACGGCCACGTCGATTTGGCCGGGCCGACGTGGGTCAAGGAATTCTGCACTGACGGCACGAAGAAAGGTCCTCGCCAAAAGGGAGTATTCCGAAATTTCCTCTGCAAGGCTGCCGTCGCCGAGGAGGATATGGGTGAGCTTCACTTTGTTGAGTCTACCGACGCAACTCGCTACGGCCCCAGCCGGGCAAATTACCTTCTGACGCGTCGCGCAATTTTTCCCGCAATCCGACGCGCGATTCGCGCAACTCGCACGGCACCTCGAATAGGCCGCGCCAATTTCCAAGCGGAACTGTTCGCCAGGTAATTAAGTTCCAAGCGCGCCCCTTTGTCGGACAGCAAGCTTCTAATCGCCACGGTGGCGCCAGGTGCAAGCAGAAGTGTCGACTCATTGAGTTTTCTGACTACCCGGGCCTCAGACCAATCCCAGGATTCTCGAGAGTGTGCTGTATACGACGAGACGCCGCCTTCCCACCGGCGATAGACAGCCGTCAGTGCGTCGACTTGGTCGACACCACACAAGGTTGATCCACGCAAAATCATGTCCCAGTCCTCGCAAACAGTGAGTTCCTCATCGAATGCGAGGCCGTAAGTGCCAAACACGCTCGATGGAAAGGCCCACGACATGAAGGGCGAATAATTTACCTCGAAATGAGCAATTTGGTCGAAGGTGCGTGGATACGCCGCTTTCGGCCAGGACGTCGCTCGAAATCCTGCCTCGCGATGCCGCCAAGTTTCCGGCAGCACAGTCTGCACCGCCACTAGCGACCGCAACAGTCGCCCCTGGCTCGTAGCTGCAACGTTCTTGAACTCTGCCACCCAATTGCCGAAGAGCAAATCATCATCGTCAAACACGGCGACATACTGTCCTCGGGCTGCCTTGATGCCGACGTTGAGTGGCTTCCCCCGGTTTCCTCCGCTGACCTCAAGCACTCGAACACGCGATCGAAAAGATTCGGCCTGGTTGGCGATGGCCTCGCGAACCGCCGCAGCTCCGGCAATATCCGCGTCGTGATCGATCACGATTACTTCAAAATCCTGGCTCGACTGGGCAGCAAGGCACAGGAGCGCATCTTTAAAGGGTTCGATTCGTTGCCCTTGCGTTCGGAGAAGGACGCTTAGGAAAGGGCCGTCTGAATTACGCTCCTGAACCGCCTCTCTAACGGATCGCAAAGCCACTGCAAGACGCGGATCGATTTCGCCCTCTGCGAGCAGTCGATCCACGAACCTGGTCACAGTCGAGGTGCGAATTATTTCATCTGATTCAGAAACGGTGGACGGCATAGTTGCCTCCGATAAATTGACCGACATTGTGGGCCGGGTCTATTGGGTCAGGGAGTATGCCCGACGCCAAGGCGCTCTCAAATGCTGCAACGGCCTTGAGTACGGATTCAGTGCCTTCTAAGCGGTACTGTCGCCGCAGACTATCCACGATTTCTGGATGCGAGTATTTGTGGGCGAGAAACATGGCCGCTTCGGCCGAATAGTAAATTTCGGCGGGGCTAGCTGGCCAATCTCCGGAGACAGTTAACCTTTTGTCGTGAAAAACTCTCGCGCCCGAGTCGTACACAACGCGATATCCCGCCAGACGAAGCCGCCAAGAATAATCGACGTCATCACAGTAAAGGAAGAAAGTTTGGGCATCGAAGCCGCCCACCTCATCGAAGGCAACCCGGGGAGTCAGCGCACAGGCGGTCGAAGCCCAGCTTGTCTCGCCCGTGCCGGGCTCGAAATCTTTCGGATGCTCGAGCGGAATCTGGCGCGCCTCTGCAATTCCGACCGATCCTTCCACGGACCGGCAAAGAGACATCACGGAATCGGGGGCGACGATAGCATCAGGATTCAGAATTAGGACCAATTCGGAATCACCCATGGCTGCAAGCGCGTTGTGGCCGGCAGCAGAACCTAGATTCTCGCCGAACAACTCGTATTGGAAATTACCGCCCTGTTTATCAACGAGAGTCCGAATCTCTGCTTGGTCACTTTCCGAAAGCGTGGCCTCTGGGCTGCAGTCCCCCAAAATCAGGGACCATCGACCGATCAGACCGTCCGAACGAGCCATCCCGACAGAATTCGACATGGCTTCTGCCGCCCGCACAATTTCGTGAGGCTGATTGCCATATAGAACCGACTGAACGACCAAAGAACGTGGTTCAGCCACGTGAGATTCCTGCGCCAGACTTCAGCTCCGAACCGATCCAATCCTGCAGGGCAGCGAGCCCGCGTTCAACACTCCATTGCGGCGCCCAGTCGAGTTCGCGCAGAGTGTCCCTGATTGTGCAGGCGGCATATCGGACGTCTCCGTCGCGATAGGCCCCGTTCACGACGGGAGTCGGCGCGCCGTAGTAGTCCGCTATGGCCTGCGCGAGCTGGGCAATAGTCGTTGCTACGCCCGAGCCAACATCCAATACCGGCATCGGAACCGTTGATTCGCGTTTAAGGACAGCGACGAATGCATCGGCGACATCATCTATGAAGACAAAGTCTCGAACAATTTGCCCGTCTTCGTAGAGCGGAATAGTCTTTCCGTCGCGAGCCCACTGCGAAAATAACGTGACAATTCCCGTGTAGGAGTTAATGAGCGATTGTCCGGGGCCGTAGACGTTCTGCAGCCGCAGAATCGACACGCGCACGTCATGGGATCCCCCCCAGGCCGCAAGTATGTTTTCCTGAGCAATTTTTGTCGCACCGTAAACGCTTGTTGGCGCCGGGACCGTCTCGGCGGCAACACTCGGTAAACCGTGGGCACCGACAAAATCCCAAAGCCCGGCTTCAAATTGAGCGTGTGACCGCTGTCCGGGTTGGAAGGAATCGCCGTGCGCATTTTCCCAGCGGCCCTCGCCATAGACGGCCCGGCTGCTGCTCAACACAATGTGAGCGGGTCGTTGGTTTGCCCGACCCAGAGCATCGAGCATTTGTGTCGTCCCGACCACGTTGACCTGCGCGTGACGGCTCGCCTCATGCAAGGACTGCGCCGTGCCGGTTTCCGCAGCCAGATGGATGATGACAGAGGGGCGTACCGACTCCAACACGTGGTCCCAAACTGCGGCATCTGTGACATCACCAACGACGAGCTCCGCAGAGTCATGCAGGTCAGCCGGACGTTCGCCGGTCGCGTGAACCTGCGGATGAAGGGAGTCGAGCACAACCCAACGATCGTACAGTTCCGCAAGTTTCTGCGAGAGGGCGCAACCGATGAAACCGGCACCGCCAGTCACGAGAACAGTGGACGAAATGTTGCCTGTCACTTTGGATCTTCCTTCAGTTGGATATCAATTGGCACACGTGCCAAGTTCGAGGGTACCGCCACCTTCCGCAAACCACGTGGCCACGGCGAGGCACGAACGCGCGTCATCCAGTAGTTCCAGCCGCGCCCAGGTCCCCAATCCTTGAGCGTCATAGCGCGCTTCTCCACTAGGTGCCAGCTCAGCCAAGCCAGTCCTAAGCTGAGAACGAGAGCTATCACGGAGTACAGCACATAGCCCAGCTTGTACCAGCCCATGTATGCAGTGATCTGTTGAACGAGAAATCCGTAGATGTAGACGCCATACGAATAGTCATTCTTCGCGCCGATCCACTGCACCTGACGCGGAAGCCTGGCCGCAAGGTATAGGACAAAGTACGAACCCGCGATAAGTCCAATTGTTAGGAACCCGCCGTATCTCAATGTCAAAAGCATCACCGCGCCGGCAAGAATGCCAAGGCCATTGCTGTAAACAACGCGCTTTGAGTAAATGGCTATCGTCGCACCAAGCATGAAAGTGAACGTCAGAGTGATTCGTTGCTGATCTGAAAGATAAGGCGCAATAGCCGCCAGACCGCCGGGATTGGTCACATTCACAATCTGAATAATGAACAAGAGCATCGTAACGACGGGCACCAAAATCTTTGCCCCCTTCAGAACTCCGAACGCAACCCCAGCAGCAATGATGAGGTAACAGTGCCATTCATAGATCAACGTCCACGTTGAACCATTAAAAACGCTGCCACCGACCTCGCGCCCATAAGGAGTTGTTGCCGCATAGATGTCGTAGATCCCATAAGTGCCAATATTCAAATCCCAATTGGCTGTGAAATAGTTTAAGGGGTTGTTCGGCGCAAGTGTGAAGTAGCTTCCGAGGGATTGGCCGGCCGATACCCAAACGATGGGTGCGACAATAAAAGCAGTGAATAGCAGGACGGCCCAGTAGGCCGGAAATATTCGCAACACTCGACGCCAGAGGAACTGTACGACGTCGGCGGTCATACCGCTCTTGGTGATCAAATAGCCGCTGATGGCAAAAAATCCACCCACCGCGAGGCTACCGAGAGATGCTTGTCCGCGAGTCAGATTCCAGAATGGATCCGCTCCATACCCTCCAAGGGGGAAGGCATGGTCAAAAATAACGACCGAGGCCAGGATGAGCCGAAGGAGACCCAAAGAATTTCTGTGTCCGCCGAGCGCCTCGGCAATCGACAGATGTACTTGTTCCGCCTTTCCAGGCGCGAAAGCGATTTTCGACGTCGTCGTCATTTGTTTCCTCCGTGGGAAAGTGAACTCAGGTATGCATCGATGGTGGGCCCTGCCTCGCCGACGGTTACCAGTTCGCCATGGCTGAGCCACGCTGCGTGGTCACACATCTCGCTGACAGTGCTCATGGAGTGGCTTACCAGAATCACAGTCTTTCCGGCCTTCTTGAAGTCGACAAACTTTTGGCCGCACTTTTCTTGGAACTCGGTATCACCCACGGCCAACACTTCGTCCACCACGAGGACGTCTGGATCCACGTTTATCGCGATGGCGAATCCAAGTCGCACATACATACCTGAGGAATAATTCTTCACTGGCTGGTCGATGAATTGCTCCACCCCAGAAAAATCGACAATTTCGTCAAACTTTCGGGTAACTTCTTTCTTCGACATCCCCAAAATGGATCCGTTGAGAAAGACGTTCTCGCGGCCGGATAGTTCGGGATGAAATCCCGAACCGACCTCCAGGAGGGCCGCGATCTTGCCACGATACGAGATCGACCCTTTTTCCGGATAGTAAATCTTCGCCAAGCACTTCAGCAGGGTTGACTTGCCCGACCCGTTGCTTCCGATTAGGCCAAAAGTAGAGCCCGTCGGCACCTCAAAGCTCACATCCTTGAGAGCCCAGAAGTCGTCGTGAACGGACGTGCGACCACGCATGATTGCAGACTTGAGCGATTGGTTCCGCTCATGATAAAGGCGGAACTTCTTGCTGATGTGATCAACATTGACAGCGATATCACTCACAGTGCTTCGGCCAGGCCTTTCTCGCTTTTACGGAAGACCCACAGGCCGATGACGAATGCTGCCAACGCCCACAAAACGCAGAACAAGAAGTCTTGTGGATCAGGCCACCGGTTGTCGTAGAGCAATTGGCGAAAGACTGCAACAAACCTTTCGAGTGGATTGAGCTGATAGACATCGAGGATGGTCACGGACGTTCCAAAGAGTCCGCCAAACTTCGCGGACTGATCCGCAACGAGACTTATCGGATAGATGATCGGCGTCAGGTACATCCAGATTTGAAGGAGAATGGACACAAAATACTGTGTATCGCGAAAGTGCACGTTAGCCACAGCGAGCATGAGCGCAAGCCCGGCCGCAAACATGGCCAGCACGACCATGGTGAGGAGAACTAGCGGGAGCCACGGCCAGACGAACGCACCACAAATGACAAGGACAACGACGAGCACCCCCATCTCAAAAAGCCAGTTGTACCCGACGGATCCGACTTTAGAAAGCGGGAGCACGATTCGCGGAAAGTAAACCTTCTGTACCAGTCCAGCGTTTCCCAAAATGGATCCCATGCCGTGCTGGACGACATTGGAAAAGAAAGTCCATGGCAGTAGCCCACACAGAAGCCAGACTGCGAATATGTTCAGCCCACTCGGGTCCCCGGGCTCAGGCTCAACACGCAGGATGAACGCGAACACGATCGTATACGTGAGCATCGACGCGAGCGGGTTCGCCAACGACCAGAGCTGTCCGAATATCGTGCGCTTGTACTGACCTCGCACCTCACGCAAGGTGAGATTGGCCAGGAGCTCTCGTGCACCGAGAACTTCCTTTAGGTATCGCATGTAGCCTCACTGGGTAGCCGACCGGGGTGGCCGCAAGTCAATCTAGCCTAGAACTATAATTGGAAGTCGCATGCCCACCACACCCAATCTCCCGCCTCAAGAAGCTCGTATCGCCGTGGTGACGGTCAGCTATGGATCGGGCGATGTACTCGATCCATTCCTACAATCACTTGCTGAAGCCTCCATTCGATCGCTGCATGTCGTCGTCGTCGACAATAAACCTGAACCGACAGCAAACGCAGTGCAATTGATGACGGAATCAGTGGGCGGCGTGTACTTGCCGCTGTCTTCAAATCTGGGATATGGGCATGCGATCAATGAGGCAGTTAGGTCCCTGCGACCAGAGTTCAACTGGATATTGGTGAGCAACCCTGATGTGACTGTCGAACCTGGGGCCATCGATACTCTGATCGATTCCGTTGCCGGGGATCCCAGAATCGCCGCGATCGGTCCCCTGATTCTTTCGTCGAACAGGGAGGTGTATCCGTCGGCCCGCACGATTCCGTCCCTCCGATCTGGTGTAGGGCACGCGATCTTTGCGAATTTCTGGCCGAAGAACCCTTGGACGCGTAACTATCGAAAGGAGACTGAGTCCGAACTCATTCTCCGCGATGCGGGGTGGCTTTCGGGCGCGTTTGTCATGATTCGGCGATCAGTGTTTGATCAACTGAACGGCTTTGACGAGAGCTATTTCATGTACTTCGAGGATGTCGACCTCGGGTATCGCATTGGACAACTCGGGTATCGAAACGTGTACGAGCCGTCGGCTGTTGTCGTGCACACTGGCGCTCATTCAACGTCAACCAGTGACGAATCGGCACGTATGATACGCGCGCACCATGACAGCGCACAGAAGTTCTTGTTCAAGAAGTACTCAGGTCCGCTTATGCTACCCGTGCGGCTCATTCTGGCTGCTGGATTGGGGCTTCGATCTCGGATCGAAGCCCGGCGAACCCGCTAGGACTGGACGAGCCCTGCCAGATATCGGCCATACCCGCTCTTGAGAAGGGGAGCGGTGAGGGCAGCGAGTTGAGCGTCGGTGATCCAACCTGCACGCCAAGCAATCTCCTCGATGCACCCCACCTTGAAGCCCTGGCGGTCTTCAATCACGCGCACGTATTCTGAGGCCTGCATCATTGACTCGAAGGTCCCTGTGTCCAGCCAAGCTGTACCGCGGTCGAGCACCTGAACGTGCAGGTCTCCCTGCTCCAAGTAGCGCTCGTTGACCGTGCTAATCTCGAGCTCTCCGCGCGCGCTCGGCTCGATGGTTTTGGCGATCTCGACAACAGAGTTGTCGTAGAAGTAGAGACCGGGCACCGCGTAGTTACTTTTCGGTTTGGAGGGTTTCTCCTCGATGGAGATTGCCGTCATAGTCTCGTCGAACTCTACGACACCATAGGACGTCGGATTGCTCACATGATAGGCGAAAATGCGGGCGCCCTCGATCTCGGAATTGCCTCGCAAAGCCGAGCCGAGCCCCGCTCCGTGGAAGATGTTGTCACCGAGCACAAGCGCAACGCTCTCGTCACCGATGAACTCCTCGCCGATGATAAATGCCTGGGCGAGGCCGTCTGGAGAAGGCTGGATAGCGTACTCAATGCGAATACCCAGATCGGAACCGTCACCAAGCAAGGCCCGGAACTGGTCGTTATACTCCGGGGTTGTGATGATCAGGATCTCTTTGATGTCCGCCATCATCAACGTCGACAGGGGGTAGTAGATCATTGGCTTGTCCCAAATGGGCATGAGCTGCTTGGAGATGCCCTTGGTGATGGGCCACAGCCGTGTGCCTGAGCCACCGGCGAGAATGATTCCGCGCATGAGTATTAGTTCCTGACGTTCAAAGTGGCGTAGTAGGCGCGAGCGGCATCCCAGGTGGGGAGCAAGCCAGCAGCAGCTGCAGCCGCGAGGGTGGGGGCTTCAGTGTCCTTGGGCGAAAGTAGTAGCTCTCCGGCTTCCGGGGGGAACACGAGCCCGATCTCTTCGTCGAGCGGGCTGATGCCGTGCTCGCGACCCGGGCTGAAGGTGCTGTTGACGAGGTAGCTCACTGTCGCGTTGTCGGTCAGCGCGACGAAGCAGTGCCCGAGTCCCTCGGCGATGTAGACCGCGCGTCGGTCGGTGTCATCGAGCAGAACGCTGTCCCACTGACCGAACGTCGGCGAACCGAAGCGAATGTCGATGATGTAGTCGAGAACGGCGCCGTGAACGGCAGTGACGTATTTGGCCTGACTGGGCGGGACATCCGCAAAATGAATGCCGCGAACCGAACCACGCTTTGACACGGATGTGTTGGCCTGCGCGAGGTCGAGCTTGTGCCCGACCTTCTCTTCGAGTTTGTCGAATCGGTACCACTCGAGGAACACTCCCCGATCGTCACCAAACTGCTTAGGGGTGATTTCGAAGGAATCGGGGATTGAGAGTTCGCGAATCTGCACGATCGGCAGTCTACCAATCGGTGTCCGGTAGAATCGCGGAGGCCATGCAAGCGAACGGAACGGTTACTCCTATATGAAGATCCTCGTCACCGGCGGCGCCGGTTTTATCGGCTCCAACTTCGTGCGGCGCACGATTGAAGACAAGTACCCGGGCCTGGAAGGCGCCGAGGTTGTCGTGCTCGATGCACTGACCTACTCGGGAAACCTCGAAAACCTCGCCGCGATCGCTGATTCTTCGCGCTACTCCTTTGTGCACGGTGACATTCGCGACGGCAAGCTGCTCGACACCTTGTTTCCCGGGCTCGACGCGGTCGTGCACTTCGCCGCGGAAAGCCACGTTGACCGCTCGGTGTTGGACTCGACGATCTTCGTGGAGACCAATGTGCTGGGCACCCAGCAGCTGCTCGATGCAGCGCTGCGCCACAAGCTGGCCCGGTTCGTGCACGTCTCCACCGACGAGGTCTACGGCTCCATCGCCGAAGGCTCCTGGAACGAGGAGCGGGCGCTTGAACCCAACTCCCCCTACAGTGCGTCGAAGGCCGGCAGCGACCTGCTCGCGCGCAGCTATCACCGCACCCACGGCCTCAACGTGTCGATCACGCGCTGCTCGAACAACTACGGCCCGTATCACTTCCCCGAAAAGGTCATTCCCCTCTTCGTCAGTAACCTGATCGACGACCTGCACGTTCCCCTCTACGGCGAAGGCAACAACATTCGCGATTGGCTGCATGTGGATGACCACACCCGGGCCATCGCGATGGTGCTCGTCGGCGGGCGCGCCGGCGAGATCTACAACATTGGCGGCGGCACCGAGCTCACCAACAAGGAGCTCACCCAGCTGCTGCTCGACTCGACCGGCAAGGACTGGTCGTACGTTGACCGCGTCGCCGACCGGCTTGGTCACGACCTGCGCTACTCGGTTGACATCTCCAAGATTCAGTCCGAGCTGGGTTATGCCCCGGAGGTTCCGTTTGAGCAGGGCCTCGCCGACGTCGTGCAGTGGTACCGCGACAACCGCCAGTGGTGGGAGCCCCTCAAGGCTCGTGCGGCGCTGAAATAACATGACCCGCTACCTGATCACCGGGGCCACCGGCATGCTGGGCCGCGACCTGCAGACGGCTCTGGCCGGCCGCGACGTGACGGCCCTCGGCCGCAGCGACCTCGACGTGACCGACCAGGGCGCGGTCACGGCCGCCGTGGCCGGGCACGACGTCATCATCAACTGCGCCGCGTATACCAAGGTCGATGACGCCGAGAGTCATGAAGACGAGGCCTACCGGGTGAACGCGGTGGGGCCGCGCAATCTGGCGGTGGCGGCATCCGCTCTGCAGGCGAAGCTCGTGCAGATTTCGACGGACTACGTCTTTGACGGCAGCGCAACCACTCCCTACTCCGAGAACACGCCGTACAGCCCGATCTCCGCCTATGGCCGCACGAAGGCTGCCGGGGAGAATTTCGTGCTCGCCGAGCACGCCGCGCGCAGCTACATCGTGCGCACGGCCTGGCTGTACGGCAAGAACGGCGCAAACTTCGCCAAGACCATGCTCAAGGCCGCTGGTACGCGCGACACGTTGAACGTCGTCAACGACCAGGTTGGCCAGCCGACCTGGACGGTGGACCTGGCTGCGCAGATCGTGCTGCTGCTGGATTCCAACGCGCCGGCCGGCATCTACCACGGCACGAACGCCGGGGTCGCGTCGAAGTTCGACCAGGCTCGTGACGTGTTCGCCCTGGCCGGGCTCGACCCGGAACGTGTGCTGCCGACCGACAGCTCCGCTTTTGTGCTGCCCGCACCGCGGCCGGCTTATTCGGTGCTCGGCCACGCCAACTGGGCTGCCGCCGGGCTTGCACCGATGCGCAGCTGGCAAAACGCTCAGGCCGAAGCGTTTGCTGCCGGAGTTTTCGAGACGGCATGATCACTCTGCGGGTAGTCGTCGATCAGATGGTCGCCCCGGTGCCGGGCGGCGTCGGGCGTTATACCGAGGAACTCACCCGCGCCCTGATCGCAACGGCACCGGCCGAGTGCGACGTTGAAGGCATCGTCTCGTCGTCGACCCCCGCACAGTATGAACTGATTGAGGCCGCCCTGCCCGGCCTGGCCAACCTACACAAGACGAGCCTGGCACGCCGCGAGCTGACCGCGGCCTGGGCCCTCGGCGTGACCGCGTCGTCGGGCGCCGGCCTGATCCACGCGCCGGGGCTGCTTGCCCCACTACGCCGTCACAACCGGGCGGACGACGGCACTCAGATCGCGGTTACGCTGCACGACGTGCTGGCGTGGACGCATCCGTCATCGCTGACCCCGACGACAGTGGCGTGGACCAAGGGCATCCTGAAGCGCGCCCGCAAGCACGCCGACGCGATCGTCGTGCCAAGCCACGCCGTGGCGCGGCAGCTGACCGAGATCATGGACCTGGGCGACCGGGTGCGCGTGATCGGCGGCGCCGTGGGTCGGCGGCTCGTGCTCCCGGCCATTCCCCTGGTGGAGGAGCGCCTGCAGGCGCTGGCGCTGCCATCGCAGTACATTTTGACTTCCGGGTCGCTCGACCCGCGCAAGGCCGTCACTTCGCTGATCACGGCGCTCGGGCTGCCCGGGGCACCGGACCTGCCGCTGATCGTGCTCGGACCGGACACCTGGGGAGAACTCGACCTCGCCTCGGTCGCCGATGAAGTTGGGCTGGCGCCGGGGCGGGTGCGTGCAATGTCGGGGCTGAGCGACTCCGACCTGGCCGTAGTGATTGCTCGGGCAAGCGTCTTCGTCTACCCGAGCCTTGAAGAGGGCTTTGCGCTGCCGATCATCGAGGCGTTCCACCTCGGCACCCCGGTGGTGCACTCCGACGCCCCCGCACTGCTCGAGGCCGCTGGTGATGCTGGCGTGGCGGTCGAGCGGTCGGCCAAGGGATACCCCGAGCGACTTCTTGACGCGGTGAATCGAGTGCTCGGCGACAGCGCGTTGCGGGGCCGACTGCGCGTCATTGGCGGTGACCGGTCGCGAGCCTTCAGTTGGCGGGACTCCGCCGAGCGGGTCTGGCAGCTGCACGCGGACCTGTAGTTCATCGTGCGCTTACTGCGAGACCAGCGCGTGCGGTTTCTCGCTGTCGGCGCCACAAACACGCTCGTCGGGTACCTGGTTTTCTCGGCCTTCACCCTGTGGGTTTTTGCGGATGTCTACCTCGGCTACCTACTCAGCTTCGCGCTCTCCTACGTGGTCGGCATCTCCCTCGCGTTCGTGCTGTACCGACGGTTCGTCTTCGTGGTGCACGGCCACGTACTGCGGGACTTCGCCCGATTCGTGAGCGTCTATCTGGCCGCGATCGGAATCAACGCCGCCGCGCTGCCGCTGCTGGTGGAAGTCGTGCAGGTGCCTCCGCTACTCGCCCAGTTGCTCATTCTCGTGGTCACGACGCTGTTGAGCTTTTTCGGGCACAAGAAGTTCTCGTTTCGCCGCAATGGTGAGTGAAGCGACTACGGGCTTGTAGGCATCCGCTGGCGTGCTGGAACGGTGCTTGCTACAGCGTGCTACTCACGGCTACACTGAGCGCATGAGCCTGGTTCCTGTTCGAGAATTGCGCAATCACACCGCCGATGTGATCGAGCGCGCGCGACAAGGTGAAGAAGTAACGATCACAAGCAACGGCGTTCCAATCGCGACGCTGGTGCCGATCCGTTCAGGCAAACAGGCGTTTCTAACGAAAGCCAATATGCAACGGTTGATGCGACGTCCCGGCGATCCGATCGCGGAGTACTACAACGACGAGGAACCCGACGAGACAACGGACGATCTGGGTCCTATCCAGTGAACCCCTCCCGGGGCTTGATCGATACCAGCGTATTTGTGGCGCTCGAGTCAAACCGCGCAATTCAATTCGACAGATTACCTGACGAGCAGTTTGTCAGCGCCGTGACGCTTGGTGAACTGTATGCCGGTGTACACGCAGCACAGGACGCCGACACTCGGGGAGCCCGGCTGCAGACCCTCGACACAGTTTCGATCGCGACGGTGCTCAACGTCGATGAGACAGTGGCCGCACATTGGGCTCGACTGCGACAAAAACTTCGCGAGAGCGAACGTCGCCTCAACGTCAACGACCTCTGGATCGCATCCACGGCACTCGCCCACTCCCTCCCCGTCTTCACCCAGGACGCCGATTTCCAGGTCTTGTCAGATCTCGGTGGCCCCGAAGTGATCGTCATCTAACCCAAGTCGACATCGGCTTTCAGTCTTCGAGCATCGGCCGGGGGCGGTCGCGCGGCCGAAAGCTGCAGGAGCGGTCAGCGGATGCTGGCGCTAGCGGCGTGCCAGGCGCGCGCGAAAGGTTTGGGAACGCGTGCAGGTTCTGGCGCCGGCGAGACCAGACGGGCAGCCTGCAGAGCTACGGGGCCGGGGTGGCGGTGGGCGCGGGGGCCAGAGCCGCGGCGATCATGGCCCGGATGGCGGAGTAGTCGGGGTCTTCGGGGTCGACGCCGTTCTCGGGAATCAGCGGCACCGAGATAACCGGCAGTTTCTTAGTCTTCGACGCGAGGTTCACGAAGTAGGGGAGCATGCCCTGCGGCACGTCCGTCTTCACTACGCGGGAGCTGGCCGCGGCCACACCCTGAAACTTTGTGAGCACGTTCGTCGGGCTGGCCTGGGCGAGCAGGGCCTCCTGCATCTGGGTCTGTCGTTGCATGCGGTCGTAGTCGCTCGTGCCGTGCCGGGAGCGGGCAAACCAGAGGGCGTGGTAGCCATCCATGTGCTGCATGCCCGGCTCGAACCAGAACAACACCTTGTTGAAATACTCATCGGTGTGCACCGGAACCCGGTTCTGCACGTCGATGTCAACACCACCGAGGGCGTCGATGAGGTCGGAGAAGCCCTGCATGTCGATGAGTACGAAGTACTGTATGGTGAGTCCGGTGATGCCCTGCGCTGCCTCGAGCGTGGCCTGGATACCCGGGGAACTGCCCTCGGCCACGGCGTTCGGATAGTACTCCGGGCGTTTCACCTCGGCCTCGGTGAAGATGGAGTTGAGCATGCAGGTACCCGATACGTCGCATCCGTCGATGGAGCCGTAGCCCTCTGGGTACAGGGCGCCGAGCGAAGACCCTGTCGAGAACGGCACGTCCTCGAGGTTGCGCGGCATGCTAATGGTGGTGGCCTGGCCGGTCGTGGCGTCGATGCTGACCACCGACATACTGTCGGGGCGGAGGCCGTCGCGGTCGGCGCCGGCGTCACCACCAAGCAGCAGGATGTTGTAGCGGCCGTCGACCGGCGGTTCGCTCGGGCCGGCGACGAACACGGACGAGAGGAATCCGCTCGCCGAGGTGGCGACGAAGGCGCCGTAGCCGGCGGTTCCGGTAACAAAGAGCATGAGCACCGTCGAGAACGCAGCGATGATCGGGCGGGCGCCCGGCGCCGCGCGGCCCAACCTGATGAGGCTGAGGGTGTTGAGCGTGAGCACGAGCCAGGTGACCGCGTAAAACGCGAGCACCGCGGCGGCAGCCCACAGGCCGATGGTGCTCGTGAACACGGTGAGTACGACTGTGGGCCAGAGCAGATAGACAACGCCGACAATGATCGCAGTGGTGATCAGCGTGAGGGTGGCACCGAGGCCAAACCGGCCGAGGCGGCGGTTGCCGGCCAGCACCTGCGCCGAACCAGGCAGAACGAAATTGAGTACGACAAGCCACCACGCACGCGTGGTCATGATGCGTGCGGAGCCGGAATTCGGGTGCCGGATCGGGTCTGTCACACGGCCCTGGTTTGTCACACTGGTCATAATCGCGTCTGGAGGTCCCGGTTCTTCTGCTCGACCAAATCTGCGAGCTGCACGGAATAGTCTTCGAGTTTGTGGCGCAGCGCGTCATCGCTCGTGGCGAGAATCTTGATCGCAATCAGCGCGGCGTTCTTCGCCCCGCCGATCGAGACCGTCGCGACCGGCACGCCGGCTGGCATCTGCACGATCGACAGCAACGAATCGAGGCCGTCGAGCAGTCCGAGCGGCACGGGCACCCCGACCACGGGCAGTGTGGTCATGGCTGCGAGCATGCCGGGCAGGTGCGCCGCTCCCCCGGCTCCGGCGATGATCACCTTGAGTCCGCGGGCCTGCGCGCTGCGCCCATAGTCGAGCATCTTCTCGGGGGTGCGGTGCGCCGAGACCACCTGCACCTCGTGCGCCACCCCAAAGTCCGTGAGAGTCTGCGCTGCAGCGCTCATAACGGTGAAGTCGGAGTCGCTGCCCATGACCACGCCGACGAGCGGCGCGTTGAAACTCGCGGGCTCGGTGAATGTCTCGGTGTTGTCTGGCACGCACATGATCCTATTGCTCACTGCTGAAAGATTTGTGCAGTGGCACGCGCTTGGTAGGCAACTTCGTCGAGGTCGTCGCCGCCTGCCGTGACATGGCCCACCTTGCGGCCGGGCCGCGAGGCCTTGCCATAGTTGTGCACTTTCACGAGCGGATGCTGCGCCAGGCCCGCCCCATAACGGTCAGTCAGCGAGCCTGACGCGGGCCCACCGAAGATGTTCACCATGACCGTCCACGGGTCCCTGGCACCGGTCGCACCGAGCGGCAGGTCAAGCACCGCCCGCAGGTGCTGCTCGAACTGGCTCGTCGTGGAGCCATCAATCGACCAGTGACCGCTGTTGTGCGGGCGCATCGCCAATTCGTTGATGAGGAGGCGCTCATCCGTTGTTTGAAACAGCTCTACAGCGAGCACCCCGGTGACGCCGATGCCCTCGGCCACGGCCACCGCGATGTCGGTGGCCACGTCGGCAATCCGGCCCGCGGACTGGGGGGCCGGCGCGATGACCTCGGCGCAGACGCCGTCGCGTTGCACGGTCTCCACGACCGGCCAGACCGCGATTTCTCCTCCCGGGCGGCGGGCAACCACCTGGGCCAGCTCACGGCTGAAGTGCACGAGCTCTTCGACCAGCAGGGCGCCGCCGTTGCCGTCTTCGGCGAGCGCCTGAAACCAGTCATCGACGTCGTTTTCGTGGCTGACCACGCGCACGCCCTTGCCGTCGTAGCCGCCGCGGGCGGTCTTGACGACGGCGCGGCCGCCGTGGTTGGAGAGAAATTCGGCGAGCCCGGCGACGTCAACGATGCGCGCCCAATCCGGCACCGGAAGCCCCAGCTCGGCGAGCTTTTCGCGCATCAGTAGTTTGTCCTGCGCGTAGAGCAGTGCGTCGGGGCCTGGGTGCACCGTGACGCCCGCTCGCACGAGTTCGCGCAGAATCTCCTGAGGCACGTGTTCGTGGTCGAAGGTGATCACATCGACCGTCTTCGCGAAGGCGAGAACCGTGGCCAGGTCGCGGTAGTCACCGACGCTCACGGCAGCGAGCTCGGCGGACATACCATCCGCTTCGGCGAGAACTTTCAGCTCGATGCCGAGGTTTACGGCCGCGGGAATCATCATGCGGGCCAGCTGGCCCGCTCCAATCACGCCGACGGTCAAAGCCATCTGTTCACCATTTTCTCTGCAAGCGTTCAGCTAAACGCATGTCAAACTCAGCCCGTAAATTTCAGCACGCCGTAGACTTCGAGACTTGAGCGCTTTTCAGCCCAGTTTACCGAACGTCGGACGGACGCATGACGATCACTCTGAAGCAGCGCCTGCTCAGCTTTCTGAGTCAGGGTCTCAAGTTCGGTGCCGTCGGTGCGCTGGGCTTCGTGGTGGACTTCACGGTGTTCAACCTGCTTCTCACCACCGTGCTGGACTCCACCGAGGTACACGCCGGCCCTATCTACGCCAAGGTCATTTCAACGGTGCTGGCCATTCTGGTGAATTGGCTCGGCAACCGGTACTGGACCTTCAGCGAGAACCGCCAAAATCACACGGCCCGGGAGGGCCTGGAGTTTCTCGCGGTGAGCCTCGTGGGCATGGGCATTGGCATCGCCTGCCTGTGGTTCAGCCACTACGTGCTCGGCTACACCAGCCTTCTTGCCGACAACATCTCGGGTAACGTCGTCGGACTGCTGCTCGGGGCGATGTTTCGTTTCACGCTCTACCGCTACTGGGTGTTTGCACCGAGCCGGAGCGGGGCGCCGGCATCCGCTGGTATCGGTTCTGTCAGCACGCGCACCGGGGCTATTCGGTTAGCGGCGGCCCCAGAACGCTGACTCGTCGGCGTGGGCTGACTGCTCCTGCCGCCGGGATCCCATGACGGTGCTCGCCTTTTCCATGAGGTCGTGCAGCGCGCTCTGCACGAGGTCGACGTTGGGAACGTCTTTCAAGACCAGCGGATGCTCCAGCCCCGAATTGATCAGCACCGTACCCGAACGAAAACCGGCCTGCACCCAGTTCTGTCGCACACTCACGTCGTAGCCGCGGCTGTGCAGCAGCTCCTGGCGGGTGCGCACGAAGAATCCGTAGCGAAAGATGATGCGGCGGGTGGTGATCGTGTAGCGCTTGGTGAGCCAGGCGCCAAGCGGCAGCAGCCAGCCGAGTGCGGCGAGCGCGATGGAGCCGCCGAGCACAAGGGCGTCCTGCCACGGCTGCGCCATGTTGCCGAAGAAGTAGCCGGTGCCACCGGCCAGGACGAACAGGAGCAGTGTCGGCCAGACCAGCACGCGGGCGTGGGGGCGCAGGCGAGCCACAACCTTTTCAGGCCGGCTCTCGCGGGCATAGCCGGAGGATTCGGTCTCGTTGGTCTCGCCCTGCGTTTTCTTCTTCATTACCTCTATTAATACCTCAGGTGGGTGACATCGCCGGCGGCGACAGACCGTTCCTCGCCATCGACCTGGTTGACGACGGTCAGCCGGCCGTCAGCGTCAATGCCGGTGGCGGTGCCGACCAGGTCGGTGCCGCCGGGCAGTTCCACACGCACATCGCTGCCGAGCGTGCCGCAGAGCGCAGAGACGGCGGCGTGCAGGCCGCTCGCCTGCGCGTCACCGTGTGCTTTCACGAAGGCGTCATAGAGCGTGACGAGCTCGTGCAGGTAGGCGGCGAGCACCTGGTCGGGGTCGGGCGTTGTGCGGGTGACCAGCAGCAGCGAGGTGGATGTGAGGGTAGGCAGATCGTGTTCGTCGAAGGAGAGGTTGAGACCGGCGCCAATGATGATGCCCTTCGTATCGGGCAAGAGCTCGCACAGGATGCCGCACACCTTATAGCCGTCGATCAGTACGTCGTTTGGCCACTTCAGGGTTGTATCGTGGCGGGGCTCCTCGGCTTCCTTGACCCCTTCGACCGGCTTCATGCTCGCCTCGACGACTGTTTTCACGGCGCGGGTCATGGCGGCGCCGGCCAGCAGGGGGAACCAGCCGAGGGCGTGCGGCGGCACCTCCGGGCGCACGAGCACGGAGATGGCCAGAGCCTTGCCGGTCGGGGCCAACCAGACGCGGCCGAGCCGGCCACGCCCCTGGGTCTGGTTGTCGGTGACGATGACCGAGAGATTGGGCCAGGCTGCGGCATCCGCTGTGGCAAGTTCTTTGAGCATATCGTTGGTCGAGGTGGCCTCGGAACGATACTCGAACCGGCTCACCTCGGTGCGGCTGAGCGAAAACTCCATGGTGGCGACCCTCTCGTCGGCATAACTCCTGCAATTCTGTCGAATATGGCCTCAAAACACCTATTTCGAGGTGTTTCTGACCAAATTGCAGGATTTATGAGCCGGGCCGAAAGGTTTTGACCGGCCAATGAACCCCCGAAGGGGGAAACGTGCAGGGTTGCGGGCCAAAGTTGTAGAACATCGTCAACGGGGAGCGTGCGGGGGGTGCCGGTAGAGTGAAAAGGTGACTGATAAGACGCCCGCCGCGGCACCCGACCTGTATACGACGGCGGGAAAACTCGCCGACCTCAAGCTGCGTTATCACGAAGCCGTGACGGCCAGCGGGGCGACCGCCATCGAAAAGCAGCACGCCAAGGGCAAGATGACCGCCCGCGAGCGCGTCGACCTGCTGCTCGACCAGGGCTCTTTCGTGGAGCTCGACGAGTTTGTGCGGCACCGCACCGTGGCTTTCGGCATGGAGAAGAAGCGGCCGTACGGCGACGCTGTCGTCACCGGAACCGGCACCATCCACGGCCGACAGGTGGCCGTCTACTCGCAGGACTTCACTATCTTCGGCGGCTCACTCGGTGAGGTCGCCGGCGAGAAGATCATCAAGGTGATGGACCTCGCCCTGAAGACCGGCGTGCCGATCATCGGCATTCTCGACTCCGGCGGAGCACGCATTCAGGAGGGCGTCGTGGCCCTCGGCAAGTACGGCGAGATCTTTCGCCGCAACACGGCCGCGTCCGGTGTCATTCCGCAGATCTCGATCATCTGCGGTCCGGCCGCCGGCGGCGCGGTCTACTCCCCCGCTCTGACCGACTTTGTGATCATGGTCGACAAGACCAGCCAGATGTTCGTCACCGGCCCCGACGTCATCAAGACCGTCACCGGCGAAGACGTCGGCATGGAAGAGCTCGGCGGAGCCCTCACCCACAACAAAATCTCGGGTGTCTCGCACTACCTCGCCAGCGATGAACCCGACGCGCTCGACTTTGCTCGTGCGCTGCTGAGCTACCTGCCAGACAACAATCTGGCCGAGCTGCCGGTGTTCGACAGCGAGGTGGAGCTTGAAACAACGGATGCCGACCGTCGCCTCAACACGATCATCCCCGATTCGCCCAACCAGCCCTACGACGTGAAGACCGTCATCGAGCACATCGTGGACAACGGCGACTTTCTCGAAACGCAGCCGCTGTACGCGCCGAACATCGTCGTGGGGTTCGCCCGGGTCGAGGGCCGCTCCATCGGAATTGTCGCCAACCAGCCCAACGCCATGGCCGGCACCCTGAACATCGAGGCCGGCGAAAAGGCTTCACGCTTCGTGCGGTTCTGCGATGCGTTCTCCATCCCCATCCTCACCCTCGTCGACGTGCCCGGCTTTCTGCCGGGTACCGACCAGGAATGGACCGGCATCATCCGCCGCGGCGCGAAACTGCTGTACGCCTACGCCGAGGCCACCGTGCCGCTGGTCACAGTGATCCTGCGCAAGGCCTACGGCGGCGCGTACATCGTGATGGGATCCAAGCAGCTCGGCGCCGACACCAACCTGGCCTGGCCGACCGCGGAAATCGCTGTCATGGGCGGCCAGGGCGCCGTGAACATTCTCTACCGCGCCGAAATCAAGGCGGCCGAAGAAGCCGGCGAAGACGTCGCAGCGGTGCGCACCCGCCTGGCCAACGAGTACACCTACAACGTGGCGAGCCCGTTTCTCGCGGCGGAACGCGGCGAGCTCGACGGCATCATCGAGCCGGCAGCTACTCGGGTTTCGGTCATCAAGGCGTTGCGCGCTCTTCGCACCAAGCGGGCGACCCTGCCCGCCAAGAAGCACGGAAACATTCCGCTGTAATGCCTGTTTCCAAGCCTTCAGAGTTCGACCCGTCGGAGCTGGTTTTCGTGACCACGCCGGTGAGTGATGTCGAGGTGTCGGCGGTGACCGCCATCATCCGGGGTCTGTTGCGGGAAGAGTCCGACGAACGCCGGGCTGCGCCGGAACGCGGTCAGAGTGCCTGGCAGCAAAACCAGCGCCCCATGCGGGTGCCGGTGCACCCCGGCGCCAACCGCTGGCGCGGCTTCACCGGCTAGCTCCCCGCTTTCGCCATGCATGTACGGGGCCCGGGCCCCGTCCATGTGAGACCTGTCCACCTACCGGTACGTCTGTCCCCCTAAATGCCGACTGTGCAGACGAGTTTGGTAGTGCAGACTGAAGGTGCTCGGTGATGCTCCTTGAGTTTCACCACCAATCATTCGCTGACTAGGGTAAGCGAGCGAATGTGTTGGGGGCGAGAACGGATGGCATTCGGGTTGTCGTCCTTTCTCGAATAGTCGCTAGGGGATCAGCTTCGGCTGATCCCCTTTCGCGTTCGTCCCGGCACGCACCGCTAAGCGCACGCACCGCCGGGCACACGCACCGCTAAGCGGAGGTTCGGGGCTCGACCTTTCGGGGAATTTCTATCCACAGGTCCACTTCTTCTTCACCGGACGAGTCCGGTCCGAGAGCGCTTACGGCCGGGTCAGGGCTACTCAGGCCCACCACGGTAACCGCGATGGTCGCGTAGTCGGCCGATGTTCGAGCAATAATCCGGTCGGCCTTGGTGCGGCTGATGGCAGTCGCGAGGGTGTTGAGCACGATCTCCAGGGCGGATCCGTTGAGATCGTCTATCCCGCCTTCATCGAGCAGGGTGACGCTCGCGCCGCGTCGACGGGCGGCCATGACCTGTTCGCGCACGGCGTGGTTCAGCAGACGTCGGCCACGGATTTCGTCGCGAATTGCGGCTTCGAGCAGTCGGCACTCCTGGCGGTCGGCCTCGCTGAGGTCGCCATCGCTCTCGCTGATGCGCCGCAGCATGGGCATGGCCAGACGCATGGTCTGGGTCAGCCGCACCTGGCGCTCGTAGAGGTGGGCCTCCTGAGCGGCGTGCCATCCGCTCGCTTCCCGCTCAGCCCTTCCATACTGGCGGGCATCCCGGTTCGCTTTCACGAGTGCTCTCGTCAGCAGCGCGGCCGCGACCACCCAGACCACGCTGCCGATGACGCCCATGTGCCCCAGCTCGCCGACGCCCGCCCAGACGATCGTGTGCAACACGAGCGTGCCGACACCCAGCAGGGCCAGCTGCGGGCGCTTGCGGGCAGCAGTGATCGTCATGAGGGTGCCGATCGCAGCCACGTACCAGGTGGCATAGCCGAGCTTGGCGGAGGATCCGTCGAGCTGGCTGCCCACGATCAGCGGAATCGCCACCGCGACGCCCACGTTGAACAGTGCCAGCGGCAGCGCCATGCGCATGGGGCTGCTAATCCAGAGGCTCGCGATCGTCGCCACGACATACAGGCCCATGGCCGCCACAATCGGCGCTACGGACGCCGGCTGGTCGAGCGAATATACGCCGAGCAATACATGATAGCCCGAGAAGAAAGCGGCCACGATGAGAGCCAGGGTGCGAGAAACGACCACGACGCCGGGCATCACCGGGGACCCGCGCCTCGCCTGGACGGCGCGCCCGCCTCGGCCGATTGGTCACCGCTGGCATCGTTTGGCTCGTCGGGACGCGGCCAGGTGAGGGTGATGGTCGTACCGTGGCCCAGGCTCGTGCGCAGAACGGCCACGCCGCCCGCGGTGGCCACCCGGTCATGGATCGACACGCGCAGGCCCAGACGGGCGCTGGCAACGCTGGAAACGTCGAAACCGCGGCCGGTGTCGCTGATGCAGATGACGCATCCGCTCTGGTCGTCACCGCCCACCGTGACGCTGCGCGATTGTGCGGGGCCCGCGTGCTGCACGCTGTTGACCATGGCCTGCACGCTGGCCGAGTAGAGAGCCTCCGCGGCGTGCTCGGGAAGGGTGAGGCCGGCCACGCACAGCTCGGTCACGGTGAACTGTCCGGCCGCCGTCGCGGCGGAGCGAAGGCGCGCCGTCAGCTGGCTGACGGTGACCGCGGCATCATCGAGGTTTCGCTCTCCGCTGGCCGCCTGCAAGCGGATGATGGCACTGCGGGCCATCGCAGCGGCAAGCTCGGCCCCCTTGGCATTGCGCACGCCAGCCGCGGAGAGCAGTGTCGCGAGCACGCTGTCGTGCACGATGGAGTCGACCTCGACGCGTTCAACCTCGGTCGCGTGATGCCGCACCGCTACGGCGTATTTGGCGAGCGCGTTGGACTGGGCAGTATCGACGCGCGTGGTGGCCTGGCGCAGCACATAAATGATGATGAGTACCGTTCCGCCGAGCAGCATGGCGTAGAAGGTATCGAGCATGGCGAGCAGGTTCTCGGCTTCGCCGCCGGAGGGCAGCACCCGCAAGAGCCCAAAGGCGACCGGGGTTACAACGGTGTACACGACGGCCCATCCCAAGGGCAGGGCAATTGCCGCGCACGAGGTGGCGACTCCACAGAGATACCAGAGCCAGGGCTTGCTCTCGAGTACCATCGCGGGATCGAGCATGAGCAACGGCCACACAAAAAGGGCGGCAAGATACACGGCCGACACCGCGCCCGCCGAGGTACGGATGCCCTGCCGCAGCAGCGTCGCAGTGACGAAGATCACAATCACCAGTGCCAGGACGATCGCAATCGGCACTGCTGCCGAAGCTTTACGGCTGTCGAGTTGCTCGAGCATGACCGGCAGGGTCTGCAGGGCGAAGATCACGGCGACGGCGGCCACCGAACGCGACAGCACGATTTCGATCTGGGCGTGGCTGAGCGGGTTGCGCGGCTGTCGCGCGCGGCCAAATAGGCTTCCATCGGCTTGGAATCCGTCGTCACCGCCCGCGGTGAACGGCTCGGTTGTCGCGGAGACCAAATCACCCTGATTGTTGTGGTCGCCCTGGCGGGCGGCCCGTTTAGACACCGCGGTCGGCTTCAGTGACGTCGAGCCCTGGCAGGATTCCGTCTTCGACGGCGCGACGCAGCAGGTCGACCTTGGTCGGAGCGGGACGCCCGACCTCGACGTACTTCACCCGAATGCGGTCGAGGTATTCGCGGGCGGTGGAGTGTGCAATCCCCAGCTGCATGGCGACCATCTTGAGCGGCAGTCCCGAAGCGTACAGGTGGAGCACGTCGCGTTCGCGGCGACCGAGCTGCGCCTTGGCGAAGTCGCGGTCGGCGTCGATGGCGGTGGCCCACTCGAGGTTGTTGAGCACATCACCTCGGGCAACGGATGCAACGGCCGCCATGACGGTGGTGGTCGGGGACGACTTGGGAATGACTCCGGCAGCGCCGGCAGCGAGGGCTTCGCGCACCGAAGCGACCCGGTCGGCGATGCTGTGGACGAGCACAGCGGAGCCGGTGCTCGCCGCCAGGTGCACGTTGTCGGTGACGAGCGACCCGTCGCCGAGCGAGAGGTCGAGCACGATCACGTCGCAGGTGCGGCCGGCGAGGCCGTCGACGAGCGCCTGAGCGGTGGCTGCCGCGAACAAGACTTCGTAGCCGGCGTTCTCGCAGGCGGCCTGCAAGCCCAGTCGCACCGACTCATGATCGTCGACAATCCCGACCCGAACGGTGGCATCAGTAGGGATGGATGGTGCGGGATCAGTAGCTGCGTGGCTCACGGTAGGGCTGCCTTCGGGTTGTCTGGTCTCAACGATAGCTATTTGCAGAGTAGTGCGACGGCTTCGACGTGGTGGGTATTGGGAAATAGGTCGAAAGCACGCAGCTTCTTCAGGTCATAACCCTGCTTTTGAAACAGCGCCACGTCACGGGCCAGAGCCACGGGATCACAGGCCACATAGACGATTTGTTGCGGTGCGAGGGCGACCAGCTGGTCAACGACGGCCTTGCCGGCGCCGGAGCGCGGCGGGTCGAGCACCACCGTCGCGGCGGTGAGACGGGCCCGTTCGGCGGCATCTGCTTCGCGCAGCAGTCGCTGCAGAAAACGGTCGACACGGTCGGCTTCGGCAGTCGCGCCGGCCCATTCCTTGAGGTTGCGAGCGGCGAAAGCGACCGCTTCAGGGTCGCTCTCCACCGAGGTGATGCGGGTCGTCGGACCGAATTCATCGCCGACGGCCGCGGCGAGCAGACCGACGCCGCCGTACAGGTCGAGGTTGGACGCGCGCGGGTCGAAAATGCTCGGATCGATGATGTCCTGCACCGCGTGGTACAGGGTGTCGGCGGCCATCGAGTGCACCTGCCAGAAGCCCGAGCGGTCCAGCTCGAACTCACGGTCGGCGACGATCTCGTGAATCAGACCGTGCGGCACCCGCTTGGGCTTGCCATTGATATCTTTGGCCGAGACGAGCACCTGCACGTCGCCCTTGCTCGGCGCAACCAGGTCGATTTTCGCCGCGTTGTGAAACAGGGTGTCGAGCGGGGCGCGAAGTTCGAGCTCGTGCTCGGCGAGCGGCAGGTCATCGACCGGAATGACCCGGTGGCTGCGGGCTGCGTACGGACCGATGGTTCCGTCGGCTGCCACGTGCAGGCTCACCCTGGTGCGCCATCCGGTGCCGTCCATCGCGTCGCCGGGGCTGGCTTTCGCACTGACTGCAACCGGCTCGACGACAACGTCAGTATCGAGGCCAGCCATGCGCTGCAACGCATCGGCGAGCACCTGGCGCTTGAGTTCGCGTTGAAAACCGAGCTCGATGTGGCCGAATTCGGCGCCGCCGGCGCGGTCTTCGGGGGCGCGATCAACGGATGCCGCACTCCAGATGTGCGGCTGACGTTCAGGGGCTTCGTCGAGCACGGTGACCGTTTCGGCGCGCCAGAAGCTCTTATGGTTGGCCTCGGTGAGGCGGGCGCGCACCCGTTCACCGGGGAGGGTGTCGCTGACGAAAATCACGCGACCCTCGTGGCGGGCGATGAAGATTCCGCCGTGGGCGACGTTCGTGATGTTCAGTTCAAGCTCGTCGCCGACGCTCGCCGAGGATGTCGGCTCAAAGGCCTGGGGCTGGTGACTCGTGTTGCTCATCTAATGATGATCCCACACGCCCTCGCCGGCTGCCCCTTCCGGCCTGCTTGAATGGATGCTCACCCTCTCGTTGATAGGACCGCATGCGCCTCTACCTGGCTTCCACGTCTCCGGCTCGCCTCGCCCTGTTGCGCGCGGCCGGCATCGAACCCGTCCTGATCAACCCCGACGTCGATGAGGCTCGGGTCGTCGCCGAGACCGAGGCTGCGGTGGGCTCGGCTCTGGAGCCGCGGGTACTCGTGGAACTACTGGCGCGCGCGAAAGCGGAAACGGCGGTATCCGCTTCGCTGAAGGAACCGCTCACCGGGCTGCTGCTGGGCGGCGACTCCGTGTTCGTGCTGGACGGTGTCATCTACGGCAAGCCGCACACCGCGCAGGCCGCGCGAGAACGTTGGGAGCGCCAACGCGGGCGAACGGGAACGCTGTATTCAGGACACTGGCTGATCGAGGTCGCCGACGGCGTCCCTGGCCGGGCGATCGGCGCGGTCGCTGAGGCCGAGGTGACCTTTGCCGACGATCTCGACGATGCCGAACTCGCTGCCTATATCGCCACCGGGGAGCCTTTGTTCGTGGCAGGCGCGTTCACCATCGACAGCCTTGGCGCTCCCTTTATAACGAGCATCGTCGGTGATCCGTCGACCGTAGTGGGGCTGTCGCTTCCCACGCTGCGACGGCTGGTGCGCGCTCTGGGGCACGAGTGGCCGACCCTGTGGAATCGCCCCGGAGCGCTGTAATTGTAGGCATCCACAAGAATCTGCCGGGTCTTTTTGTGGGACAGAACCAAAAGGGATGTGACGGCGGGCAATAGGCTAAGTGATTGTGTCACTCATAACGAAGGTCCTCATCGCCAACCGAGGCGAGATCGCCGTTCGGGTCATCCGTGCCGCGAAAGACAGTGGAATTCTCTCTGTCGCCGTCTACGCCGACCAGGATCGCGACTCCCTGCACGCCCGCCTGGCCGATGAGGCGTACGGTCTCGACGGCACCACCAGCGCGGAAACGTACCTGGTCATCGACAAGATTCTCTCGATCGCCAGGCGAAGCGGCGCCGACGCCGTGCACCCCGGCTATGGCTTTCTGGCCGAGAACGCCGACTTTGCCCGCGCTGTGATCGGCGCCGGCCTGACCTGGATCGGGCCGTCGCCCGAAGCCATCGAGCAGCTCGGCGACAAGGTCTCGGCCCGCAAAATTGCCGAAAAGGTCAACGCCCCCATGGCGCCCGGCACGCTCAATCCCTGCAGCGACGCCGCCGAGGTGCTCGCCTTCGTTGACGTGCACGGCCTGCCCGTAGCGATCAAAGCCGCCTTCGGTGGTGGCGGACGCGGCCTCAAGGTGGCCCGCACCCGCGACGAGGTCGCCGAAATGTTTGATTCGGCCACGCGGGAGGCCATCACAGCTTTCGGTCGCGGCGAATGCTTTGTCGAGAAGTACCTCGATTCCCCCCGCCACGTCGAGACCCAGTGCCTCGCTGACATGCACGGCAACGTCGTCGTCGTGTCGACCCGCGACTGCTCACTGCAACGCCGGCACCAGAAACTCGTCGAAGAAGCGCCAGCGCCGTTTCTCACCGACGCGCAGCGCGACGAAATGTACCGCGCCTCCAAAGCCATACTCAAGGAGGTCGGCTACCTCGGCGCCGGCACCTGCGAGTTTCTCATCGGCCAGGACGGAACGGTGTCGTTCCTCGAGGTCAACACACGACTGCAGGTTGAACACACGGTCTCCGAAGAGGTCACCGGCATTGACCTGGTGCGTGAGCAGTTTCGCCTGGCCGAGGGTGGCGAGCTCACCTATGGTGACCCCGTCGCATCCGCTCACTCGTTTGAGTTTCGTATCAACGGAGAGGATGCCGGCCGCGGCTTTCTGCCAGCGCCCGGCCCGGTCCACGTGTTCAAACCTGCTGGCGGTCCCGGCGTGCGCGTCGACACCGGCGTGCAGTCTGGTGACGTGATCAGCGGATCATTCGACTCACTCCTGGCCAAGCTCATTGTGACCGGCGCGACCCGCGAAGAAGCCCTCGACCGTTCGCGCCGGGCCCTCGACGAGTTCGAAGTGGCCGGACTGCCCACCGTGCTGCCCTTTCACCGCAAGGTTGTGCGTGATCCTGCCTTCGCGCCGACCGACGGCAAACCATTCACCGTCTTCACCCGCTGGATCGAGACCGAGTTCGACAACGACATCGAACCGTGGAGCGGCAGCATGGAAGACGCCGTCGGCCAGCAGAAACGCCACAGCATCGTTGTTGAGGTAGAAGGGCGGCGCATCGAGGTCACCCTACCCACCCGGCTGTTACCCGGCGGCGCAAGCGCCCGCTCGGTCGGCCCGGCCCCGAAGCGTCGCGGCGGCCTGCACTCCGTCGACACCGCCACCGGAGACGCCGTCAAGGCGCCGATGCAGGCGACCATCATCAAGCTGCTCGTCGCCGAAGGCGACCACGTCGTCAAGGGCGACCTGCTGCTCGTCCTCGAGGCCATGAAGATGGAGCAACCCCTCACCGCCCACCGCGACGGCATCGTGGGCAGCGTCGCCGCTGTCGTCGGCGAAACGGTCTCCTCCGGGTCGGTTCTGCTGACCGTCTCAGACGCCGCCTAGCTTTCGCACCGGCTGCTCGTTTCTCGGGGTGGGCCGTGGACACCGGGTCATCCGCTCCTCGCTCAACCATTGCGATGGTGCGGGGCCCGGCGCGAAAAGCGTGCGCAGAACCCCGCGACAACGCAAAACTCACAACCCCGCCTACGAAAGCACACGGCCCTTCTCGAAAACTAACCGATGAAATCCAGAGCTAGAGGACGACGTGCATGGCGCGCGCGGCATCCGTTAAGGAGCCGGTGAGCGAGGGATAGACGGGGAAGGTGCGGGCTACCTCGTCGACGGTGAGTCGGTGTTCGACGGCGAGGGCGAGCGGAAAGATGAGTTCGCTGGCCTTGGGCGCCACGATGACGCCGCCGATGACCGTGCCGCTGCCGGTGCGGGCGAACAGCTTCACGAAGCCATCCTTGATTCCCATCATCTTGGCCCGTGGGTTTTGCGAGAGCGGCAGCTTGTAAATCTCGCCCTGGGCGAGTCCGTCTTCGATCTGTTTCTGGGTGTAGCCGACGGTGGCAATTTCGGGCTGGGTGAAGATGTTTGCGGCCACGTTGCGAATCTCGATCGGGTTGACGGTATCCCCCATGGCGTGGAACACCGCGGTGCGGCCCATCATCGACGCAACGGATGCCAGCGGAATCTCGGTCGTGCAGTCGCCGGCCGCGTAGATGTTCGGAATCGAGGTGCGTGCCACCCGGTTGACCTGGATATGTCCGGAGTCGGTAACCTGCACGCCGGCCTGCTCGAGGCCAATGTTAGCGGTGTTTGGAATGGAGCCGACGGCTATAAGGCAGTGGCTGCCCTCGACCGTGCGTCCGTCTTCGAGCACCGCTACGACGCCGGTCTTGGTGCGCTCGACCGAGGAGGCCCTCGACTTGGAGAGCACGATCATGCCGTTGCGCTTGAAGACGTTCTCGATAACGTTGGCAGCGTCAGCGTCTTCACCGGGCAAAACCTGATCCCGGCTGGAGATGAGAGTGACTTTCGCGCCGAGGGCGCGGTAGGCCGAGGCAAACTCGGCGCCGGTGACGCCGGAGCCGACCACGATGAGGTGTTCGGGAATGGCCTTGAGGTTGTAGAGCTGGGTCCAGGTGAGGATGCGCTCACCGTCTGGCAGCGCTGATGACAGCACGCGCGGGCTGGCGCCCACGGAGACGACGAGGGTGTCGGCGTCGATGCGATCGAAGTCGGTGGCGGTCGAGTCGCCGGAGGTGGCGACGATGATGCCGGTGGTGCCATCGAGGCGGCCGTGGCCCTGCACGTAGCGCACACCGGCGCGTATAAGAGTAGCCTTCATGTCTTCGGACTGCTGGCGGGCAAGGGCGAGCAGTCGTTTGTTCACGGCGGCCAGGTTGATAGCCACCTCGGGGCGCAGGGGCTTACCGGTTTCACCGCGCACGAAGAACTGCACGCCGAGGTCGGTCGCCTCGCCGATCGAGTTCGAGGCCTCGGCCGTGGCAATGAGGGACTTGGAGGGAACAACATCCGTTATGACGGCGGAACCGCCGACACCGACGCTTTCGATGAGGGTGACATCGGCACCCTGCTGTGCTCCGGCGATGGCCGCTTCGTATCCGCCGGGCCCACCGCCTAATACTGCAATGCGCTGCTTGCGTTCGAACTCATAGGCCATGTACTCCATTCTCTCAAGGCGCGCAGTCCCCGCCAAACCGGTTCATCGCCCGCGCGGCCGCTTGTCGCCCAAAAACAGCTAAATCGAGCCGAATGGCCATCTTGGTGCCCGTTCAGCGCGCCGATGAGCAGAATTCGCTCAGAATCTCCGTGCCCACGGCGGGGGTTCTAGAGTAGTGAAATGTTCACGAACGAGATCAACCCGTTAGACCTGCCCGAAACAGATCCGTTTGAGGCAGCACGGTCGGCCGCCGCGGAGATCGCCGGCATCACGGGTGTTCCCCGGCACGACATCGCTCTAACGCTCGGCAGCGGCTGGGCCAGGGCCGCCGATCTGATCGGCGAGACCACCCACACCGTGGCCGCCGCCGACATCACCGGGTTCAGCGCCCCCGCCCTCGCCGGCCATGCCGGCACCCTGCGCTCCATCCTGCTTCCCGGCGGCAAGCGCGCGCTCGTGATCGGCGCGCGCACGCACTACTACGAGGGCCACGGCGTACGCCGGGTCGTCCACAGCGTACGCACGGCGGCGGCGACCGGAGCAACGACGATGATCCTGACCAACGGGGCCGGCGGAATCCGTGAATCATGGACGCCGGGCACCCCGGTGCTCATCAGCGACCACATCAACCTCACCGGTGATTCTCCGGTCGAGGGCGCGAACTTCGTCGACTTGACCGACCTGTACTCGACTCGGCTGCGCGATCTTGCGCGCAGCATCGACCCAACGCTCGACGAGGGCGTGTACTGCCAGTTTCGCGGGCCCCATTACGAGACACCCGCCGAAGTACAGATGGCCAAGGTGATCGGCGGCCAGATGGTGGGGATGTCGACCGCGCTCGAGGCCATCGCGGCCCGGCAAGCCGGAATGGAAGTGCTTGGCTTCTCCCTCATCACCAACCTCG
The DNA here is from genome assembly GCF_004404025.1 of Cryobacterium serini. Taxonomy (NCBI): domain Bacteria; kingdom Bacillati; phylum Actinomycetota; class Actinomycetes; order Micrococcales; family Microbacteriaceae; genus Cryobacterium; species Cryobacterium serini. The sequence goes on along the minus strand of NZ_SOHN01000016.1, from coordinate 436,343 downwards.
CCGCCGGCATTCAGAAGACCCCGCTCAGCCATAGCGAAGTCATCGAGGCCGGCGCACTGGCCGAACCGGTGATCAGCGCCCTGCTCGCTCGGATCGTAGCCGCGCTGTGACCGGCCCCGACACGGCTCATCCCGATAACAACGACGAGCGGCCGACCGAGCGCACGGGCGGTCGCCATTCCGGCCCACCCGCAAATCCCGCGCCGCAGGTCCCGCCGCCAGCCACCCCGGATGCCGCGCCCGCCCCCGACGCAGACACGGCGGACGAGATTCACACTCCGACCCGCGCCCTGCCGATCATGCACACCCCGGGCGACGCCTCCGAACCCACTGTCGCCATTTCGACGATCACGAACACCAGCGACGATGCCGGCTTCGAACCGACCGTTGCCATTTCGACGATCACGTCCGACGGCCCGTCAAGCGAGGACGTCGACGATCTCGCGACTGCGCCCGTCGTACACGAGAAACCGGAAACTTCGACCGATCGCACCACGGCTTTGCTGCAGGCAGCTCGGGCCTGGCTGAATCAGGATCCCGACCCGGAAACGCAGGCGCAACTTCGCGTTTTGATCAACGCCGTCGACGACGGCGATACCGCGGCCCTGTCCAATCTGCACTCGCGGTTCGACACCCGGCTCGCATTCGGCACGGCCGGGCTGCGCGGCGAGATCTCCGCCGGGCCGAACCGCATGAACCGCGTGCTGGTCTCGCAGGCTGCGGCGGGCCTTGCGACCTACCTGCGCCGGCATGCTGCCGCCGGCGTCACACCGTCGGTGGTGATCGGCTACGACGGACGCAAGAACTCACAGGTCTTCGCGACCGACACGGCGGCGATCATGGCGGGAGCCGGGGTGCGCGCCATCCTCTTGCCGCGTCTGCTCCCGACACCCGTGCTTGCCTTCGCGGTCCGGCACCTGGACGCGAGCTGCGGCGTGATGGTCACTGCCTCGCATAATCCTCCAAACGACAACGGCTACAAGGTGTACCTGGGCGGCGCGAACCATGGCGCGCAGATCGTCTCCCCCGACGACAAGGCCATCTCGACCGAGATTCTGCGCGTTGCTGCCGACGAACACGTTCTGCACCTGCCGCGCGGCAGCTATGAAACCGCCGAGGAAGACGTCGTGCACGCCTACATCGCGGCGACGGCTGGCATCGCCCACACGCCCCGCGCGCAGGTGAACGCGGTGTACACGGCGATGCACGGCGTGGGTTGGGACACCACCCGTCGGGTGTTGGAGAAGGCCGGATTCGACCTGCCGACCCTCGTCGACGCGCAGATCGCGCCGGACGCTGCTTTTCCGACCGTCGCTTTTCCGAATCCGGAAGAACCCGGGGCGCTGGACCTGGCCTACGAGAGCGCCCGCGAGGTGGGCGCTGAGCTCATCATCGCCAACGATCCGGATGCCGACCGCCTCGCCGTGGCCATTCCGGACCTGTCCAGTGCGAGTGGGTACCGCCGACTCAGCGGCAACGAGGTCGGCGCGATTCTCGGCTGGCGGGCGGCCGCCATGGCTCCGGCGAGCGATCCCGACGCTCTACCCCCCGTCGAGGCCGGCACCCTGGCCTGCTCGATCGTGTCGTCGCCGGCGCTGCATGCCGTCGCGGATGCCTACGGCCTGCGCTTCACAGAAACCCTCACCGGCTTCAAATGGGTGTCCCGAGTGCCCAACCTGGTTTACGGGTTCGAAGAGGCGCTCGGCTATCTGGTCAACCCGGGTACCGTGCGCGATAAGGATGGCATCTCGGCCGCAGTGGCGCTGCTCTCGCTGGTGAGCGACCTCAAGTCGGAGGGAACGACCCTCGCCGGCTATCTCGACCTGTTCAGCGAGAAGTTCGGACACTTCGCCTCCGGGCAGATCTCCGTGCGGGTTTCTGAACTCTCGACGATCGCCCTGGTAATGACGCGCCTGAGGGAATCCCCGCCCACCCACGTCGGACGCATTCGCGTCGACGAAATCGATGACTTTCGGTGGGGGCTCGGCGAACTGCCGCCGAGCGATGTGTTGCGCATCCGCTTGACCGACGGATCACGCGTGATGGTGCGCCCGAGCGGTACCGAGCCGAAGCTCAAGGTGTACATCGACACTCGTTGCACGGTCGGCACACTGGTGGAGCGTCGTTCCGCCGCGCAGGCCGCCCTCGACGAGCTCGACCGGGGCATGCGCACACTGATCGCCTAGGTTTGCTGGCCGTCCGGCTAGGTGCTGCCCGTCCCCTTCGCCGAGTCGTGAGTTTCGTTTGCCGAGCCGTGAGTTTACGGTCATTTTTCGGGAAAAAAGCGTCAAGACTCACGGCTCGGCAACTGCGAAGACCGCAAACTCACGGGTCGAGCGGATGCCGCGGCTCGGCTAGCTCTCGCGAGTGGGCGCATCCACTCGCAGAGTTGGAGCTGATCGCGCTGGCGAGGCATCAGGTTGAGTCGCTGACGGGGTTCAGTCGACCACAGGGGCACAACCGCTCGCTTGGGCCCACCCTTCAACCATGGGCCCCGGTTATAAACCGGGCCCACGGACGGGGCCCGGGCCCCGTCCCCGCCCGCGGCAGCGGCAGCGGTGGAGCTGGCCCTGGCGCAGCTAGCCGAGCAGGGAGACCGCCCGGGCAATGACCAGGGCCAGCAGTACGAAGCCTCCGAACGATTCGAGCGCCATGAGGCCCTTAGCGCGCAGCGAGAGCGGCATCGCATCGGTCGGGCTGAACGCCATGGAGTTGGACAGCGAAAAGTACAGGTAGTCGAAGTACGACGCAACCCAGCCGATGCGCAGCGATGAGCGGGCCGCGACCTCCTCAATGGCGTCGTGGTCTTCGTCTTGCGGAAAGCGAAAGTCGGCCGGGGGAAAGTCCGCGCGGTCGGCGTGCCGCCTTGAGACCGGGCCGCCGCGGTCGAGTTCCCAGTAGACCAGGGCGAACGCGATGACGTTGGTCACCCACACTTGCAGGGCAGCGAGCAGCAGGGTTGGGCCGTCATTTTTGCCGCCCGAGGTGAGCTGAATCACGAGCTGCACGAGCGCGACCTCGTTGGCCACGACCAGCAGGAACGCTTGGCCGGTGGCGATAGATCTCGACCAGCGGGTCTCGCGGTGCAACCGGTGCGGGTTTAGAGCGATGAGGGGGATCAGCATGGCGAGTCCGACGGCGACGACCGTGTAGCGCAGGCCGGGCAGAAACGTACTCGGCAGCGTGGCGTACAGCGTGAGCGCAATGAGCAGCCCGAGTACGGCCGGCCAGCGATGTTCGGCCCTCGCGCCCTGCTTCACGCTGTCGCTCATGCCGCCGAGCATAGGCCCGTTGTGCTCGGGTCGGCGCCGCGCAGGTGGGTGACCACTCGCACTTCGGAAGGTGTGGCATCTGTTTGGCCGGCCCAGCTGAGGAACGTGGGCCCAGGCCGCGGGCGGGCTCGGAACCCAGGCCGCGGGCAGGGTCGGAACTTAGATCGCGGGCGGGCTAGGACCCCAGCGCGATGTCGAGCTTGACTACCAGTTCGTCGACATCGAAGTAGTTGTTGATGACGATGACGTCGGCGTTGGTTTTACCGATCGCGTTGACAAGCTCAGACGACGTCAGAATGACCTGGGCGTCGGCCGCGGCGGCGCGCACGCCGGCGACATCCGTAGCCTGCACACTCGCATCGATGTCGAGGCGTTGGAGCGCGCGCTCGGCATTGACTTTGAGAATGGCCGAGGTGCCGAGGCCTATACCGCACATCACGACGATCTTCATGAGGCAGTCCTTTCGAACACGCTCTGCACGAACTCGGCGGTGGTCGCGCCGGCGAGGGCCGGAATCACCGTCGGATCGTTGAACACGTTGGCGAGCTCGGCGACGAAGTGCAGGTGGTCGTCGGCACCGGTAACGGCCAGGCCGACGATCACGCTGACCGGGTCATTGTGAGGGTGCCCGAAGGTGACCGGCTCGGCGAGGGTGACGACGCAGAGTCCGTCGGTGAGAACATCCGCTCCCGGGCGGGCATGCGCGAGCGCCAGGCCGGGCGCGATCACGATGTAGGCGCCGAATTCGCGTATCACCTCGATCATGCGCTCGGTATAAGCGGATGTGGCGGCGCCGGAACGCACGAGGGCGTCACCGGCCGCCGTGATGGCGGCCGGCCAGTCGTCGGCGTGCGCGCCGATCGTGATGGCGTCGAGCGGGAGGTGCGGCAGTGGCATGATTTCTTTCGGTTCTGCGGGGTGGTGCGTGGTGCGCTGGCGCTCTGGGCCGGCCGACGTCAGGCGTCGCCGAAGCCGGCTTCGATGGCCTCGACCAGCTCTTCGCGGTCTTCGAGCGGCAGGAACGCCGCGTGGGCTGCGTTGAGCTGGAAGATCTCCAGGTCGTCGAGGTCGTAGCCGAAGGCGTCGGAGAGCAGGGCGAGCTCCTGGCTCAGGGTGGTGTCGCTCATCAGGCGGTTGTCGGTGTTGACGGTGACCTTGAAGCCAAGCTGGTAGAGCAGATCGAACGGGTGGTCGAAGAGTTCCTCACCCCAGGCGGCGACCGCTCCGGTCTGCAGGTTCGACGAGGGGCTCAGTTCGAGCGTGATCTCGCGGTCGCGCACCCACTGGGCCACTGGGCCGAGGGTGACGAAGGTGTTGTCGTCGTCCTGGCGTTCGATGGTGACGTCTTCGGCGAGTCGCACGCCGTGGCCGAGGCGCAACGCTCGGCCATCGAACAGTGCGCCGCGAATGCTGTCGAGGCCGTCGGCCTCGCCTGCGTGCACGGTGACCGGCATGAATTCGCGAGCCAGCAAATCGAAGGCTGCGCGGTGGTTGCCGGCCGGGAAGCCGGCTTCCGCGCCGGCGATGTCGAAGCCGACGACGCCGTCGAAGCGATAGCGCACGGCGAGTTCGGCGATTTCGAGGCCGCGGTTTGCGTGGCGCATGGCGGTGATGAGCTGGCCGATGCGGATGCTGCGGCCCGACTCTTCGACGTTCTCAATGCCGGCTTCGATGCCGTCCTGCACGGCTTCGACGACCTCGTTGAGGGTGAGGCCGCGGGCCAGGTGCTGCTCGGGAGCCCAGCGAATCTCACCGTAGATGACGCCGTCGTCGGCGAGATCCTCGACAAATTCGCGGGCGACCCGACTGAGGCCCTCGCGGGTCTGCATGACAGCGGTCGTAACGTCGAAGGTTTTGAGATATTCCACGAGCGAACCCGCATTGGACTGGTCGGAGAACCATTCACCGAGCGCTTCGGCATCCGTTGTGGGAAGCACGAATCCGATCGAGTCGGCCAGTTCGATGATGGACTGCGGGCGCAAGCCGCCGTCGAGGTGGTCGTGCAGCGAAACCTTGGGCAGGGTGTTGATGCTCGTGCCGCCGCCGGGCATGAGGAATTCCTCGATCACAGTCATACGAACAAGCTCCTCGATACGGGGGCGGCTGTGAACTACAACCGCGCGCCCAGCTTATCGGAGCGGCTCTGGGCGGACCATGAGAAATGCGGCCAGCGGATGCCGCCCCTCCGTCAAGCCCGGCCCCGTAACCACGAGTGGCACGCGTGGATCTACCCTGAACTGTGCCCACCAAAATCATTCTCGACTGCGACCCCGGCCACGACGACGCGATCGCGCTGTTGCTCGCCCACGGCAACCCGAACATCGACCTTGTCGCCGTGACCACCGTGGTGGGCAACCAGACCCTCGCCAAGGTCACCCGCAAAGCCCTCTCCGTCGCCCGGGTAGCCGGCATCACCGGGGTTCCGTTCGCAGCAGGATGCCCGCGACCGCTGGTGCGGCAGATCGAGACGGCGCCGTCGATCCACGGCGAAACGGGCCTCGACGGCCCGGTGCTGCCCGAACCGACGCTCCAGCTCGATGGTCGGCACGCGGTCGACCTCATCATCGACACGATCATGGCGCACGAGCCGGGTGAGATCACGCTCGTGCCGACCGGCGCCCTGACCAATATCGCCCTCGCCGTCCGCAAGGAGCCGCGCATCGTCGAGCGGGTCAGGCAGGTCGTGCTGATGGGCGGCGGCTATCACGTGGGCAACTGGTCAGCCACGGCGGAGTTCAACATCGTCATCGATCCCGAAGCCGCCCATATCGTCTTCAACGAGAAGTGGCCCCTGACCATGATCGGCCTGGATCTGACCCACCAGGCCCTCGCCACCCCCGACATCGCCCGGCGCATCGCAGCCGTCGGCACCGCCCCCGCCCGGTTCGTCGGCGAGCTGCTCACGTTCTTCGCCAAAACCTATAAGGATGCCCAGGGTTTCGACTATCCGCCGGTGCACGACCCGTGCGCGGTCGCCTATGTGATCGATCCGAGCGTGATCACCGTGCGCAAGGCTCCCCTCGATGTGGAGCTGGCCGGCACCCTCACCCTCGGCATGACCGTCGCCGACTTTCGCGCGCCGGCCCCGGCAGACTGCAGTACGCAGGTGGCCGTCGACCTCGACCACGAGAAGTTCTGGGCGCTCATCGTCGATGCCCTCGAGCGCATCGGTGACCCGCCGCAGCACTAGGCCGCCTGACCGCGCAGCCGTGAATCCGCCGCAGGCCCCCGGCCGTCGCGTGACTTCCACCCTCCAAACGGGGTTGGATGGAGCTCTACGACAAACGGGAGACCCATGACCACGCGCGCCAAACACCTCCCCGACATCCAGGTTCCCGACCTGCACGGCAAGCTTGCCGTCGTCACCGGCGCCAACAGCGGCCTCGGATTCGGCCTCACCGGCCGCCTCGCCCGCGCGGGCGCCGAGGTCATCCTTGCCGTGCGCAACGAAGACAAGGGTGCCGCAGCCGTGAGACGCATTCGTGAGCAGGCCCCGGAGGCGAGCGCCAACATCCGTCATCTCGATCTGGCCTCGCTGTCGAGCATCGCCGGATTCGGTGAGGAGCTCACGAAGGAAGGGCGCCCGATCGATATTCTGCTCAACAACGCCGGCCTCATGATGCCGCCGGTGCGCGACGAGACCGAAGACGGCTTCGAGCTGCAATTCGGCACCAACCACCTCGGCCATTTCGCGCTCACCGCCCACCTGCTGCCGCTGCTGCGCGCCGCCACAACGAGCCGGGTCGTGAGCCTCTCAAGCCTGATCGCCCGCACCGGACGCCTCGATTTCGACGACCTGCAGGGCTTGCGCTACCGGCCGCACCGCGCTTACGCGCTCTCCAAGCTCGCCACGCTCATGTTCGCGCGCGAACTCAACCGGCGCAGCGTCGTCGGCGGCTGGGGCCTGCGCAGCATCGCCGCTCACCCGGGCGCAACCGTCACCAACCTGCAGATCACCGGCCCCACCCACAAGGGAGCTTCGGCCCGGGTCTTCCTCGCCGTCAACGAGGCCAGCCACCACATCGGCTGGATCTGGCAGCAGATCGACCAGGGCATCCTGCCGGCGCTCTACGCGGCGACGAGCCCGGCAGCGGCCGGCGGCGGCTACTACGGGCCCGGTGGATTCGGCGAACTCACCGGCGCCCCCGCTCCCGCCAGGCTGCCCCCGCGCTCGCTCGACGAAGCTGATGCCCGCCGTCTCTGGTCGCTGTCCGAGGAACTCACCGGCGCCACCTTCCCAGCCGTGTAGTTCAGCTGTCGATGACTTTCACGAGCACCCGGGCCAGACGCTTCCGAATGATGTGGTCGTTGGCCTCGACGCGGTGCATGGTGACGTGCCGCATCCGCTCGATAACGGTCATGCTGCCGTGCGCGATGAACGCGTCAAACGCTCCGTAGATCACGTCGACCGGCACCGTGAGGCTCGCGATGTCGCTCACCACTGTCTGCGATTCGATACAGTGCTCCATCGATTTGATGAAGGGTGTCCAGGTCTTCTCGGTGAGTTCGAAGATGCCCTTGGGCAGCAGGCGCGACATGATCGCGGCGTTGGCCAGCGTGAATTCCTTGTTGGCGCGCAGAAAATCATAGGCGCGCAGGTACGCACTGACCCGGGCCTTGACCCGCGGATCGCCGATGTCACGCGGCGAGACGTAGACCGGCGGCCCCACGAGCACCATGCGCGACACCGAGCCGCGACCGGTTAGACGCCGCCGGAATGTCGCGACACGGCCGTGTCGCTCCATCGCCGCGTAGCGCGTACTGATCAGGCTGCCGAGCGAGTGGCCGACGAGTACGAACGGCTCGCGTAGCTTCAACGAGCGGATGGTCGCGGCCAGGGCCCCGACGTGATCCTCCAGCCGGTACTCACACCCCTCCGGTGCGGGGGATTGCCCGAACCCCAGGATGTCGACGGCGATCACCCGGTGATTCGGGGTTAACAGCGGGATCACCTCGTAGAACGTGACCGAGGACGACGCGATGCCGTGCACGAGGATCACGACCGGGCCGGTCCCGGCATCCGTTGCCACGTGCAACAGCGGCGGGCGACGCCGACGCGTCCTGCGCATCCGCTTCGCCCACCAAGTCATGCGCTAATTATCGTTGCGCAGGGTGGCCTTGAAGTCGTTCTTGGCCGCGGTGGCATTGCGCTCGGCTTCGGCGTGCTTGACCTCACCCTCAGCCTTCTTCACCTTGGCGTCGGCCTTCGCCTCGTCGGCCTTGTCTTCGATGCGGTCCTTGGCGTCATCCACCGCGCGGCCGATCTTCTTGCCCGTGGCGTCGAGTGCATCCTTGGCGTCGTCTACGAATCCCATGTCGTCCTCCTGGTCATTACGAGTCGAGCTGTTCCGCCGACCCCATGACCTTACTTCGGGGAGGCAGGCATCGAGTCCCAATTGTAATCCGACTCCCAGACTGCCTCCAGCGCGCGACGCCGACACGCTCGTACAGTGAAGCATGAGACGAACCTGGGGTGTGATCGCGGTGCTCATGACGGCCGCAATGTTGGCGGGGTGCACGGCGAACAGCGGTTCTGTGAGCACCGATTCGTCCGGCAGCGTGTCGGGCGGGGTCGTCCCGGCCGAGGACGCCCGCGACATCACCGGAACCACGAGCGATCTGAACACCGCCAATCGCGACGTCATCACCACCGGGTCTCTCTCGATCACCGCGACCGACCCGGTCAAAGCGAGCGAATCGGCCGTAACCATCACCGAACAGGCCGGCGGCCGGATCGACAGCCGCAGCGAAAACCCGGCGACCGATATCCAGCCGGCGAGCGCGAACCTGACCCTGCGCATCCCGTCCGACGAACTCGACCGCACGCTGACCGAGCTGAAGAAGCTCGGCCGGCTCAACTTCGTCTCACTCACCGCAAAGGACGTCACCCAGCAGAGCCAGGACCTCGACGCCCGTATCACCGCCCTGACCACCTCGGTCGACCGGCTCCTCGCGCTGATGGTCTCCGCCACCACCACGACAGACCTGATCAGCATCGAAAGCGCCCTGTCGAGCCGGCAGGGTGAGCTGGAAAGCCTGCAGTCCCAGCGCGACTTCCTCGCTGACCAGATCGACTACTCGACCGTGCAACTGGAGCTGGTTGCGGAGGGCACCGTCGCCGCGGGCGGGCCCGATACTTTCTGGACCGGCGTCATCGCCGGTTGGACTGCCCTCGTCACAGCCCTCGGCGGCCTGTTAATCGGCCTTGGAGTGGCCCTGCCGTGGCTCATCGTGCTAGCGATTTTCACAGCAATTGTGTTGCTTATCGTGCGGTTGTTCGCACGCCGGCGCAAGCCTGCATAGGCTTGTCTATGTGACCGAGTTTCTCCCTGTTCTCGCCCTGCCCGAAACGCCTCCGGCAGTGCCCGTTTCCGTGCCCTCAAGCGACCCAAATGAGCCGCTGCTTTCCGACCAAATCCTGGCCGGCATCCGCTCGCGGGCTGCCGGTTATGACCAGGCCAACACGTTTTTTACCGACGACCTCGAGGACCTCGTCGCCGCCGGCTATCTGCGTGCCCTCGTGCCGACCCGGTTCGGCGGACTCGGCCGCACCCTGGCGCAGACCGCGCGCGAGCAGACCCGGCTCGCCGCACACGCCCCGGCCACCGCTCTCGGGGTGAACATGCACCTGATCTGGACGGGAGTAGCTGCGAGCCTCTACGCCCAGGGCGATCACTCGCTCGATTTTCTGCTCGAGGAGGCCGGCCGCGGCGAAATCTTCGCCTTCGGCGTGAGCGAACCCGGCAACGACCTCGTTCTGTTCGGCTCGACAACGGATGCCCTCCCCCAGGCAGATGGCGGCTATCGGTTCACCGGCACCAAGGTTTTCACCTCACTCTCCCCGGTCTGGACCCGGCTCGGCACCCTGGGCCTTGATTCTTCAGCCTCGGACGACCCTCGGATCGTCTGGGCGTTTATCGATCGAGCGGATGCCGGCATCCGCTCAAAAGACGACTGGAATACCCTCGGCATGCGCGCCAGCCAAAGCCAGAGCACCGTGCTGGAGGGTGCCCTGGCCCGCCCTGACCGGGTCGTGCGCAAGCTGCCGGTCGGCCCGAACGGCGACCCGCTCGTCGCCGGCATTTTCGCTAACTTTGAGATTCTGCTCAGTGCGGTGTACACCGGTATCGGCCAGCGCGCGCTTGAACTCGCAGTTGCTGGCGCGCAGCGACGTACATCGCGGAGGAACGACGGGCGCACACACGCGCAGGATCCGGTGGCACGCTGGCGGGTGGGCGACCTCGTCATTGCGATGGACGGCATCTACCCGCAGATCGACGCCCTCGCTCGCGCGGTCGACGAGCAAACCTGGCAGGTCGGTCCGGCCTGGTTCGCCCAGCTGTCCGGGCTCAAGTATCGGGCCACCCAGAACGCCAAGTTTGTCGTCGATACCGCCGTGCAGGTCGCGGGCGGCTCCGCCTTCAACGCAAGCTCCGAACTCGCGCGGCTCTACCGCGACGTGCTCGCGGGCTTCTTCCACCCCTCCGACGCGGACTCCGCGCACGCGACCGCCGCAGCATCCGCCCTCGGCCCAATCGATCCGGGACCCCTCGATGTGCGCACCTCATGAGTTTTAGCAAAACCACCGCCATCTCGCTCGACCACGCCGGCTACACCCGGGCAGTGCTCGACCTCACCATGCGTCTGGCCGAGGTCATCTTCACCGCCGGTGCCGGTGCCGAAGATGCGACCGCCGCCATGATCGCGCTCACCAGGGCCTACGGGCTCAAGGGTACTGACGCCAATATCACGCACACGACCATCACGCTCACGCAGGAAGATGCGTTGACGCACGAGTCGATCATTCGCAGCCGCAACGTCAAGTACCGCACGCTCGACTACTCCAAGCTCACCGCCACGTCGGAACTGATCGCGGACATCATCGAGAAGCCGATCGAACTGGCCGAGGCGCGGAAGATTCTCGCGACCATCGTCAGCTCCAAGCCGCAGGTGCCCAAGCAGTGGCGGCGCATCGGCTGGAGCCTGGTCGGCGCGGGCGCCGCCGTGCTCATCGGCGCCGGACCCACCGTGATCATCGCCGCGTTCGTGGCCACCTGGATCATCGACTGGATCACCTCGGTGCTGGACCACCGCCAGGTCCCGCTGTTCTATCAGACCGTCGTCGGCGGCGCGATCGGCCCGATCGTCGCCGCGATCGTCGGGCTCATCGACCCCACAGCGAACCCCTCGCTCGTGGTCGTCGCGACCATCATCATGCTCCTCGCCGGCGTGACCACGTTCGGCGCCGTGCATGACACACTGTCGGGGTTCTACCTCACCGGCACCGCCCGAATGGTGGAGGCCCTGCTCATCACGGCTGGTCTGGTCACCGGGGTGTCCGGCTCCGCGCTCTTCCTGGCCCGGTTCGGGCTGCTGCTCGAAATCGATTCAAACCCGATCGTGACGCTCGGCGTTCTGCCGGTGCTGCTCGTGGCAGCGATCGTGATCGTGATCGGGTTTGCGCTGGCCGTGCAGGTGCCGTGGCGCGCGGTCTGGGTGGTCTGCGTGCTCGGTGCCCTCGCCGAATTTCTGTTCGTCGCGGCCCTGGCCGCGGGGTTTGGAATGGTCTGGGCCTCGGCGGCGAGCGCTCTCGGCGTCGGGCTGCTGGCCGCCGTCACCGCCCGCTTCGTGCGCACCCCGCCGCTGGTCATCATGGTGACGGCTCTGGTGCCGCTGGTGCCTGGACTCACCCTGTTTCGCGGGCTGCTCATGCTGTCAGAAGGCGACATCAACGGGCTGCTGTCCCTGCTCACTGCCGCGGGTATCGCCATGGCCTTGGCGGCCGGCGCCCTACTGTCGCAGTACATCGTGCAAATCGTGTGGGGCCCGGCCCGCCGGCTGCAGCGCCGCTTCGTCGGGCCGCTCATGGCCCTGCCGGTGCGGCTCGGCCGGGACTCCACCAAGCGCATCTAGCGCGCTGCGGCATCCGCTTTCAGAGCGGATGCCGCGACGCCACCGATCAGTTGGGAACGTCGGCCTCGCCGTAGGCTTCGGCGACGTCTTCCTCGACGAAGCGATATGGGATGGGCTCATCGGTCTCACGTCCGCGCTTGTAGGTGCGCGTGATCGTTTCGGTATCTTCGACCGCCTCGAGCACGATCACGTCCTGGTATTCACCGTCGATGTATTCCAGCTCCACCTCGGTTCCGGCGGCGATCGGGTTGGGTCCAAAGAGTACTGCCCGGTAGGTGGCGCTATGGCTCATGACGGTGACCTTTCAACGAGATAAGGGTTCAGTAGAGCGTCAGCATACGACACACCGGCAGTGGGTGCACAGGTCTCCTGCCCAGTTGACCGGTCCGAAGGCGACGGTCGGCGGCCAGAGATGACGTTTGCGGCAAATCCGCGTATTCTCAAGTTGACGGGGCCCCACGGCTCGGCGCGAAGGAGTACACAATGGCTGATAAATCACCGAAAAAGGATGCGACCAAGAAGGTTGCCGACAAGTCCCTCAAGGAAAAGAGGGCCGACAAGAAGGCGAAGTCTGAAGAGACCGCTTCTCGGGCCCGCAAGAGCTAGGTTCCAACCAGCGTACGGGGTGCCGCCACGATCGTGGTGGCACCCTCTTTCTTTTTCATCAGCATCCGCTCAAGAAGGAACAGTCATGACCCTGCCTACCGAAGACACCCGCGTACTGTACCCGAGCGGCGCCGTCGACACGCAGGCGACCGTGGTGCATTCCGAGCCGCTGGGCGACGGACGCTTTGCCGTGCTGCTCGACGCGACCTGCGTGCATCCGGTCGATGCGGGCTGGCCCGACCAGGGTCCCGATCTGGCCCTGCTGCACCACGGCGCGGCCTTCTGGCCGGTCGACGACTGCATCGTGGGAGCCACCGACGGATCGGCACTCTACATCGGCGCCGACATTCCGGTGGCTAAGGGAACGCCCGGCTGGGCCTTCGTCGTGGTACACGTGGTCGACGCGGCCGGATTGAACACCGGCGACACCGTCACCGTTGAGGTCGACGAGGGCCTGCGCGATTCCACGAGCGCCGGACACACCAGCTGCCACCTGGCCTCCCTCGCCCTCAACGCCGCCCTCGCTGACCGCTGGAAGAAGGAAGTGCGCCCCGATGCGCTCGGCACCCCCGACTTCGACGGGCTCGCCATCGACGAATCCCTCATCGGTCAGAACGCTTCCGTCGACACGTACCGGCTTGGCAAGTCGCTGCGCAAGAAGGGATTCTCGATTGACGGCCTCAATGAAGCGCTTGCCTCGATCGAAGCGACCGTCAACGCGACCCTCGCCGGGTGGATCAAAACGGATGCCGCGGTACGCATCGACCGCGACGGCGATCTGTTGACCGATCGCCGCTATTGGGTTTGCGAGCTGCCCGGCGCGAGCGTGCGCATCCCGTGCGGCGGAACCCACGTCACCTCGTTCGGCACGCTCGGCGAAGTGACCGTGACGCTCACCCTGCATGATTTGGATGGCACCGACGTGCTCACCATGAACACCTCTGCCACGCGCTAGCTTCGCGCATTGGGGGCAATCTGCGGGGCTATTCGCGCCTCAGAAGCAGCACTATGCACGGTGTTAGGGCGAGAGATTGCGCAATTCCTCTCATTGGCGCACAATTCAGGGGTACCAGGTCAGAGAGGACCCGCCATGAGCACCGTCATTGACAGCCCGCAAATCGGCAGCACCGCAGCGGATGCGGCCAACCCCGAGTTCTTCACCGGTTCCACGACCGACTTCTTCTCTTACGAAGACCTGCTCACACCCGAGGAGCGCCAGCTCGTGGCCCAGGCCCGCGCGGTGTTCGAACGCGACGTGCGCCCGGTCGTAGCGGAGCACTGGAACAACGCGACCTTCCCGTTCGAAATCGTCCCCGCGCTAACGGCCTTGAACCTGGTTGAACTCTGCGCGCGCGGCAACAATTTTCTGCTGCACGGGTTCATGACCCTTGAACTTTCACGAGTGGATGCCTCGATTTCCACGTTCGTCGGGGTGCACAGCGGCTTGTTCGCAGCGGCCATCGCCCAGTTAGGCACCGATGACCAGCGCGAACGGTACCTGGACGACGCCATCTCCCTGCGCAAGATCGGTGCATTCGCGCTCACCGAACCGGAGCACGGCTCCGACGTTTCCCGCAATATGGAAACGACCGCGACCCGCTCCGGCGACTCGTGGACGCTGAACGGCGTCAAACGCTGGATCGGCAGCGGAACCTTCGCCGCCAACGTCCTGGTCTGGGCGCGGGACACCGCCGACGACCAGATCAAGGGTTTCATCGTCAGCGCGGCCCTGGACGGGTTCACGGCCGAAAAGATCGAGAACAAGATCGCGTTGCGCATCGTGCAGAACGCCACGATCACCCTGGAGAACGTCGTGGTCGCTGAACGTGACCGCCTGCCCGGAGCCACCAGCTTTCGCGACACCAACCGACTGCTCACCAATTCCCGAGTCTGGGTCGGCTGGCAGACCGTGGGGCTGCAGTTCGCTGCCTACGACTGTGCTTTACGCTATGCCCTCGACCGCCAGCAGTTCGGCAAGCCGATCGCTTCGTTCCAGCTGGTGCAGGAAAAGCTCGTGCGCATGCTGGAAAACGCGACGACCTCCCTCGGTACGATGGTGCGCATCGCCCAGCTGCAACAGACTGGCACGCTGCGGCCCGAGCACGCGGCCATGGCCAAGGCCTCCGCCAGCACCCGCATGCGGGAATCCGTGGCGCTTGGTCGCTCGGTGCTCGGCGGCAACGGTATCTCCACCTCCTGGGGCATGGCCCGCATCTTCGCCGACGCCGAGGCGCTCTACACCTACGAGGGTAGCTACGAAATCAATACCCTCGTCGTCGGCCGTGCCATCACGGGCATCTCCGCGTTCCAGTAGCGTTGGTCGTCCGCCATCTGCTCACCGAGCCGTGAGTTTTCGGTCGTTGCCTTCATCGAGCCGTGACTTTCGCACGTGGCTTTTCGGGCTGATACTCACGGGTCGGCAAGTGATACTCACGGGTCGGCAAGTGATACTCACGGGTCGGCGAGCGACGCGTAGCGCGTTGCGCCGAGGTGCGGGCCGCGGTATCCGCTCACGCAGTTTCGGGTTGCCTGTGGATAACACATATGCACGAGGGCGATTCCCGTCATGATCGCTGCATGCCCAGCACGCCTGAACGCGCAGCCCTGTCGTTTCGTCGATTGCGAACGAACCGAGAGCATCCGGCGTCCAGTCTCGAGCTGGCCAGGGCCTATTCCAAACGGATGCCGTCCACCCACGTCTTCAGTCACGCGACGGCGGCCATGATTCATGGGATCTGGCTACCTCGTCGTCTGGAATCGGATCGTCGGTTGCACATCTCGGTGCCAGCGGGCACGAGGGCACCGCAGATGGTGGGCATCATCGGACATGAGGGTGTGGCGGGCGGTATCACGCGGGTGCATGGCTTTCCCGTGACCAGCCTGTTGCAGACCTGAATCGACCTCGGCCCGATGCTGCCACGCGTTGAACTCGTTGCCGTGGCGGACTTTCTGTGCAGCGGCCGCAACCCATGGCACACGCCCGACGAACTTCGCGCCGTCGCGGCGCGCCTGATCGGGCGACGCGGATGCCGCGCCCTGCGCGAAGCTGCGGGTCTCACGCGGGTGGCGGTCGACTCGCCGCAGGAGACCAAGACACGTCTGTTCCTCGTGGATGCTGGGATGCCAGAACCGGTGGTCAACTTCGAGATCCGTGATTCAACCGGCGTCTTCGTAGCCCGGGTCGACCTGGCCTGGCCGCGTCTTCGAGTCTGCCTCGAGCACGAGGGTGATGGGCACCGCAGCGATCCGCGTCAGTTCCGCGTGGATATCACCCGCCGCGAACGCGTCGAAGACCAGGGCTGGCGCATGGTGCGCATCACCGACGACGACTTGAAAAACGGTGGCCTCGAACTTCTGCGTCGAGTGCGGGCAGCCCTGACCGAACGCGGCGCGCGCTGGTAGCCCGCGCGGCCGCATCCGCTCGCCGAGCCGTGAGTTTCGGTCCCCGTCGTTCGCCGAGCCGTGAGTCTCGAGCCATTTCTAGCGATTTTCGGGCCGAAACTCACGGGTCGGCAGGTGAAACTCACGGCTCGGCGAAGGCGGGGTGCGGGCAGCAGCGGGGTGCCAGCGAAACGGATGCTTTTACGCGCGCTCGAAGATCGCCGCGAGCCCCTGCCCACCGCCGATGCACATGGTTTCGAGCAGGTAGCGACCGTCGGTGCGCTGCAGGTGCCGGCTTGCGGTAGCGAGGATGCGGGCGCCGGTCGCGCCGACCGGATGGCCAAGGGAAATGCCGGAGCCGTTGACGTTGGTGCGGGCCCAATCTTGCGGGGTGAAGTTCCACTCCCGGCTGACGGCGAGTACCTGCGCGGCGAAGGCCTCGTTGAGCTCGATCAGGTCCATCTCAGCGAGGGTGAGGCCAGCACGGTCGAGCGCGAGCTTCGTCGCCGGTACCGGGCCGAGGCCCATGCGGGAGGGCTCGACGCCCGCCCGCGCCCAGGAGACAAGGCGCACAATCGGGGTCAGCCCGAGTTCGGCCGCGCGCTCCGGGGTGGTCACGATGCAGGCGGCGGCCGCGTCGTTCTGGCCGCTGGCGTTGCCGGCGGTGACGGTGGCGGCGGCATCCGCTTTGCCCATGATCGGGGTGAGGCCGGCCAACGCCTCGGGCGTGGTTTCGCGCGGGGTCTCGTCGACCGAGACGACGACGGGACCCTTGCGGCCGGGCACGGTAACCGGCACGATTTCCTCGAGGAAACGGCCGTCGGCGACGGCGGCGAGGGCACGGCGCTGGGACCGGGCGGCGAGCTCGTCTTGTTCGACCCGATCGAGGGAGTAGTCACGGCGCAGGTTCTCAGCGGTTTCGAGCATTCCGCCAGGCACCGGATAGTGGCGGCCGCCAGCAGTTTCGCGGCCACGGCCGAGCGCGTCGCGCAGCAGCACGCCAGCGGTTCCGGCCAGGCCCCAGCGGGAATCGACCGTGTACAGCGGGGCCTGGCTCATGACATCCACGCCGCCGGCGAGAGCCAGGTCGCTGACGCCGGTCTGCACCTGCATGGCCGCATCGAGGATGGCCTGCAGTCCACTGCCGCAGCGGCGGTCGACCTGCACGCCGCCGACGGTGACGGGGAGCCCCGCGTTGAGGGCGGCGACGCGAGCGACCGGCGCTGCCTCGGCCGAGGGGTAGGCCTGTCCGAAGATGACGTCGTCGACGAGGGCGCCGTCGAGCCCTGTGCGTTCGATCAGCGCGGCGATAACCGCCGCGGCAAGGTCGGCCGGCGCGACGGTTTTGAACGCGCCACCGAACCGACCGATCGGCGTGCGGAGCGGTTCGCAGATGACGACCTGGCGCAGCGCGGTCATTCGTTTGCCCCGATCAGCGTCGTGATGGTGGTCGGCGGCGAAGGAACGAGCAGCGTCGCTTCGGTGGCGGCCTGCACTTCGTCGACGGTTATGCCGGGCGCGACCTCGCGCAGCACGAGCCCGTCGGGAGTGACATCGATCACGGCAAGATCGGTGATGATACGGGTGACGACGGCCTTGCCGGTGAGCGGCAGATCGCAGACCTTCTTGATCTTGAAGTCGCCGGCCTTGGTAACGTGTTCCATCACGACGATAACGGTGTCGGCGCCGTGCACGAGGTCCATCGCGCCGCCCATGCCCTTGATCATCTTTCCGGGCACCGCCCAGTTGGCGATGTCGCCGACGACACTGACCTGCATGGCACCGAGCACGGCGACGTCGATCAGTCCGCCGCGGATCATGCCGAAACTCTGTGCCGAATCGAAGTACGCGGCGCCCGGATTGACGGTGACGGTCTCCTTGCCGGCGTTGATCAACTTGGGGTCGGCTTCGCCCTCCCAAGGGTAGGGTCCAACGCCGAGCACCCCGTTCTCGGAGTGCAGCACGACATGCACTCCCTCGGGCAGGAAATTCGGAATGAGCGTCGGCAGACCGATTCCCAAATTGACATACGAGTCGGGCGAGAGCTCCTGCGCGGCGCGGGCCGCCATCTCGTTGCGGGTGAGGGCCATCAGTTCGCTCCAACTTCTGTTGCCGGCCGCGGCCGCGTCGTGGTCTTCTCGATTGGCAGGTCGGCGGCGTCCACCGCGCCGAGCTGCACGATGCGGTTCACATAGATGCCGGCGAGGTGCACCTGATCGGGGTCGATCTGCCCGGGTTCGACCAGCTCGTCGACCTCGGCGATGGTGATTCGGCCGGCCATGCCGGCCACCGGGTTGAAGTTGCGGGCGGATTTTTCAAACACGAGGTTGCCGTGCCGGTCGCCCCTGACGGCGCGCACGAGGGCGTAATCGGTGACGATGGCCTCCTCGAGCACGTATTCTTTCTCGCTGCCGAGCGAGGAGAACCGGCGGGTTTCTTTTGGCGGGGATGACACCGTCACCTCGCCGCCCGGGCCGTAGCGCCAGGGCAGTCCGCCGTCGGCGACCATGGTGCCGACGCCGCTAGCGGTGAAGAACGCCGGAATTCCGGTGCCGCCAGCCCGCAGCCGCTCCGCTAGAGTACCTTGCGGGGTGAGCTCGACCTCGAGTTCCCCGCCGAGGTAGCGGCGCGCGAAGTCCTTGTTCTCGCCGATGTAGGAGGCGATGACGCGGCTGATTCGCCCTTCGCGGAGCAGTTCGCCGAGTCCCCAGCCGTCGACGCCGCAGTTGTTCGACGCAACCTGCAGGTTGGTGCTGCCAAGAGCGAGCAGGGCGCGAATGAGTACGATCGGCACGCCGACCAGTCCGAACCCGCCGACGGCGAGCGAGGCTCCGTCGGGGATATCGGCGACGGCGGCCGCGGCTGAGGGGTAGGTCTTGTCCATGGTGTTTGTCCTCTAGCTCGGCCGAATGGCGGTGTCGTGGAAAGTTTCAGAAGCCGCGTCGAGCCCGGAGAAGACTTCGCGGGCTACGGCGAACGCGGCATTGGCGGCCGGAACGCCCGCGTAGATGGCGGTATGGAGTATGGCTTCGCTGATCTCGGCCCGGCTCAGGCCGTTGGTCAGGGCGGCTCGCACGTGCATGGCGAGTTCGCCCTCGTGCCCGCCGGTGACGAGCGCGGCGATGGTGAGAAAACTGCGAGTGCGCCGGTCAAGGCCCGGTCGCGTCCAGATCTCACCCCAGGCGTAGCGGGTGATGAAATCTTGAAAGACAGCGGTTTCGGGGGTGATCGCGGCGGACGCCGCGTCAACGTGCTTATCGCCGAGGACCGCCCGGCGCACGAGCATGCCGTCGGCATAAGCGGATGCCGCGGTGCGGTCAGCCGAAAGCGCCGCCGGAGCCGCGGTCACGGCGGCCGCCGCCGCACCGGACCTGCCCGTTCCAGCGCCGGCCGAGGCGCCGGCCACCCACTCCCCCAGCAGCGTTCCGACCTCGGCCGGGCGTTCGAGCGACGGCAAGTGCGCGGCACCGGCGATCACTGTCGCAAAAGCTCCGGGGATGCGCGCTGCGAGCTCCTGCAACTGCGTGCTCGGCGTCACGGTATCGAACTCGCCCGAAACGCACAGCACCGGCGTGCGGATACCGCCGACGGCATCCGTTTGGTCGAAACGGGCGAGCGCCTCGCACGCCAACGCGTAGGACTCGTCGTCGACGTCGAGCAGTTGGTTGAGCGCCTGCGCTCCAGCTTTGGGGTCGCGGCCGAGAAAATCGGGGGCGAACCAACGTGCCGCGCTGCCCGCCACGAGCGAGGGAGTGCCGCTCGCCCGCACCCCGGCAGCGCGGTCGGTCCAGCCTTGCGTCGTGCCGATTTTCGCGCCCGAGCAGAACACCGCGATGCTGGCCAGGCGCCCGGGGTGGTTGACCGCGAGAGCGAGACCGATGGCGCCGCCGAGCGAGATTCCGGCGTAATGAAAGACACCGACCTTGATCGAGTCGACCAGACCGACGACGGCGTCGGCGATCTCCTCGATCGTGAATGCTGCAGAAGTCGTCGGGCTGAAACCGTGACCGGGCAGGTTGAAGCAGAGCACCCGGTGGCTGGCGGCCAGCAGAGGCACGACGCTCGCCCAGAGATCGGTAGTGGTACCGAGCGAGGGGCCGAGCACGATGAGCGGTGCGTTGGCGTCACCGTTTCGCGCCGGCTCGACGGTGCAGAGGATGACGGGCTGGCTCATGAGGTCCTCACGTCGCTGGTAGAGAGGGTGGCTTTTTCAACGGTATCGCCTGCCCCCAACACGGCCGACGCATCCGCTCGCTGGCGAAAGCTGCGCACAACGCGGTCGATGCCGGCCGCCGACTGGCCCGGCTGGCCCTCATAGTCGAAGGCCGCCCAAATCTGCGCACGCAGCGCATCGGAACAGCCCTCGGCGATCAGGATGCTCGCAAGCACCACCTGCAGCGGGCGGTTGGTGACGAAGGCTTCCTGCGAGGCACGTTCGACCAGCGCAAACGCGGTGGTCTTGCCGACGGTTTCCGCCAGAATTGTGGTGACCCGCTCGCTGAACACGAGTCCGTCGGTGAGGTCGAGGTTGGCCCGCATACGATCCGGATCGACGTCGAGGCGGGCGGCGAGCGACGCAGCGCCGGTCACAGCCGAAATCGTGAGCCGTTCGAGCACCCGCAGCGCCTGCCATTCGGCATGCCAGGCCCCGCTCGGACGCTGGTCTTCGGCCAGCATGCTGCCGTAGAGAGTGGATGCGAGACCCGGCGTCTGCAACGCCGCCGCCGTGATCAGCACGGCCGACACCGGGTTGCGTTTGTGCGGCATGGCGCTGGATCCGCCCTGGCCGGGAGCGAGACGTTCGCTGACCTCGGCGATTTCGGTACGGGAGAGCACCGAGACGTCGAGCGCGAAGGTGCCGGCGACGCCGGTCGCGGCGGCGAACACCGAGGCCAGCTCGGAGACGACGACACGGTTCGTGTGCCAGCTGAGGCGCGGCACGACCAGTCCCACGTGGTGGGCAAACCGATCGAGCACCAGGTGGAGCACCTCGGTGCTGGGGGCGTCGCTGCGCCGCGCCCGGGCGATCTCGGTGAGTACGGCGAGGTTGCCGACCGCTCCGCCGAGTTGAACCGGAAGGGTATCGCGAAAACCGTCCAGGCGGGAAACAATCAACAGTACGGCGTCGAGCCAGCTGGCTGCGACGAAGCCGAAGCTTGTCGGCGAGGCCTGCTGGCCCAGGGTGCGGCCGCTCATCACGGTGCCGCGGTGTTCGTCGGCGAGGTCGGCGAGGGTGGCGCCGAGGGAATCGAGCTGATAAATCAGCTCGCAGGTGACCCGGTGGGCCACGATCATGGCGGCCGTGTCGAGAATGTCCTGGCTGGTTGCTCCGACGTGAATGTGGTCAGAAGCTCCGACCCTGATCCTCTCGGCCGCGCGGCCCAGGTGCTTCACGAACGGAATCACCGGATTTCCGCCGCCGCGTGCCTCAAGCGCGATCGCGCCGAGGTCGAACTGGCTCGCATCGGCGAGCGCGTCGCAAACCTCGAGCATCCACTCGGGGGCTAGTCCCGCATCGACGAGCGCGCGGGTGAGCGCGAGCTCGGCGTCGACCATTGCCTGCAGCCAGGCCTGATCGCTGGTCAGCTCCGACTCGCGAGTACCCTGGCTCAGAGGGTTGAGCAGCCCGGCATCAAACGTGAAGTTAGACATCGAAATCCAGAAAAACGGTCTCGTTCTCACCCTGCACCCGAATATCGAAGCGATAGGACTCGGCTCCCCCGACGATTCCCTCCGACACGCAGATGAGCGTGTCGCGACGGTCGGTCGGCACGCTGCTGAGCACGGCGTCGCTCTGGTGCAGCGCGGAATCCTCGGCGAAATAGGCGCGGGTGAACAGGTGATGGGTCACTCCGCGCGCAAACACGGTCACCAGAATGTACGGCGCAGCGGCGCCGGCCGCACCGGGCTTGAGCGTTGTGAAGGTGTAGTGGCCGGCGATCGTGGTGGCGCAACGGCCGAACCCGGTGAAAGTGAAACCGTCACGGTCGAGGCTGCCACGGGAACGACTGAGCGCGCCGCTCTCGTCGGCCTGCCAGATCTCGAGCAGGGCGTCGAGAATTGGCTCGCCGGCGCCGTCAGTGACGGTGCCATGAAAGCGGATGGCGCGGGGATGGTACCCGGGAACCAATTCTGGCCCACCGGCATAGGGCAAGGCGTAGCCGTAGAACGGGCCGACGGTCTGCGACGGGGTTTGCAGTGCTCGCTTCTGCGGGGTGGGGGGCTGCACGACGGCAGCTACTTCGGCGAGGTCAGTCATGGGCTTCTTCGCTTTCCATCCAGGTGGATTCTCTCGGGATCAGTCCGGTGCGCACGAGGTCAGTCATGGGCTTCTTCGCTTTCCATCCAGATGGATTCTCTCGGGATCAGTCCGGTGCGCACGAGGTCAGTCATGGGCTTCTTCGCTTTCCATCCAGGTGGATTCTCTCGGGATCAGTCCGGTGCGCACGAGGTCAGTCATGGGCTTCTTCGCTTTCCATCCAGGTGGACTTGGGTCCGGTGAGCACGATGTCCCAGTTATAGCCAAGCGAGAACTCGGGCACGCTGAGGCTGTGGTCGTACATGCCAACCAGCCGGGCGCGGGCATCAGCATCGGCGATCGACTGGTAGATCGGGTCGAGGGCGAACAGCGGGTCACCGGGAAAATACATCTGCGTGATCAGGCGTTGCGTGAACGCCGTGCCGAACAGCGAGAAGTGGATGTGCGCGGGTCGCCACGCATTCATGTGGTTCTTCCACGGATAGGGGCCTGGCTTGATGGTGGTGAAGGAGTACTCGCCGTTCTCGCCGGTGATGGCACGCCCGACTCCGGTGAAGTTGGGATCGAGCGGTGCCGGATGCTGATCGCGTTTGTGCACGTAGCGTCCGCCGGCATTGGCCTGCCACAGTTCGATCAGCTGGTGGCGCACCGGGCGGCCCTCGCCGTCGAGCACGCGGCCACTCACTGTCATCCGCTCGCCGATCGGTTCGCCGGCGTGCTGAATGGTGAGGTCACTTTCGAGCACGTTGACATCCGTATGGCCGAAGGCGGGTGAGACCCGTTCCACCTCCTCCGGGTCGACGCGCACGAGTTCGTGGGTAGGGTGGCGCAGCAGGGAACTGCGGTACGGAGCGTAGTCGCGGCGAGGCTGCAGCTCGGGCGATCCGCCAGCGACGACGCGGGCGGCGGCATCCGCTTCGATCGTTTCAATCTCGGTAGTGATGGAATCCTGAGATTCTTGGCCGGGACCCCGGGTTGGGGCCGAAACGATGTCGTGGGGCACGGATTCTCCTAGCAACGGTGACAGGTGGTAATTCTGAGTGTGGTGGACGAGTCCCACCCCGCGGGCGCTACTTCCGCTCAGTGGAAGTTGAGTCCGGACTGCTCGCTGCCGGCCGGCGGGGACGCCAGGTCGGGACGATGCAGGTCGGTCATGGTGGCGATGATCATGTCGCCGACCAGGCGCCGGTAGTAGGAGTGCCGCTCGGGTTCGAGCAGATCACGGCCGAATAGGGTGCGAAACGTGTACCGATTGGACACTTGGAAAACACAGTAAGCGCTGATCATGACATGCACGTCAAGGGCGTCGATATCGGTGCGAAACTCTCCCGAAGCGACTCCACGGCGCAGCAGGTCCTCCAAGGTATCGATCGCGGTTGAGTTGAGATCGTGGATGACGGTCGACTTGCTGATGTGCTGGGCGCGATGGATGTTTTCGATGTTGACGAGTCGGATGAAATCGGGGTGGCTGGTGTGATGGTCGTAGGTGAACTCAGCCAGCGCGCGCAACCCGTCAATCGGTGACAACCCTGCGACATCGAGTTCGCGTTCGACGGTTCGAATGAGCGCGTAGGCCGTTTCCATGACCTGCAGGTACAGGCCTTCCTTCGATTCGAAGTAGTAGTAAATCATGCGCTTGGTTGTGCGCGTCAGGGCAGCGATACGGTCAACGCGAGCCCCGGCAAATCCACTCGCGGCGAATTCAGCGGTCGCGACTTCGAGGATCTCCCGCTTGGTGCGTTCGGGGTCACGGCGGTGTACGCCGTCCGCCACGATGATCGCGGTCATGGTGCTCCTCAGTGGCCTGGCTAAACCTTACGGCCGCCGCGGCCGCCAATTCCCCCACCATACGCGGGGTGCACCGCTACACAGTGACTCGTGTTTCCTGCGGAGCGCGCGCCTTACGCGTCAGCCCGAGTTGATTCATTGGCGTCCGAAAGGTTTCCTTGGCTGTCGCGACGGCAATCACATTGATGATGCAGATGATCGCGGTGATCACGGCCACAACGAACCAGGCGTTGGAACCATCACCGGCGACGGCGATCGCTATGGTGGGGGCGAAACCGGCGACCGCGAAGCCGATCTGGGTGCCGATAGCCATCCCGGACAGGCGCACGGCGGCCGGAAACATCTCGGCGTAAAACGCCGGCCAGACGGCGGAGGTGGCTGTGTACACGAAGCCAAACATGCCGATCCCCACGACAAAAATAAGGGGGTAATTAGCGATCGCAATGACATACAGGTAAGCAAACATTAGCGCGGCGCAGCCCAGTGAGCCGACGATGAAGACTGGCTTGCGACCTACCCGGTCAGAGAGCATCGCCCAGAGCGGAATCGTGCCAAGCGCGGCAACGTTGGCGAGAACGCCGACCCAGAGCATGGTGGTACGGTCGAGCCCCACGGTGTTCACGGCGAAGCTCAGCGCGTAGACGGTGAAGATAGTGCTGACCGATGCGATCAGGGCGGCCGCGATGACGCGCAGCACGCCGCGCCAGTGATCGCGGAACAGGACCCGCACGGGAACCTCGGCGACGGCACCCACAGCGACCTCCGCCGTGAAGACAGGGGTTTCGTCGAGTGTGCGGCGAATCAAAAAGGCGACGAGGATAACAATGGCGCTGATCCAGAAGGGGATGCGCCAACCCCAGCTGAGCAGCTGGGCTTCGGGAAGCAACGCCACGGGGATGAAGACGGCGGTAGCGAAGATCTGGCCGGCCTGGGTGCCGCTCAGTGTAAAACTCGTGAAGAACGCCCGGCGGTGGTCGGGGGCATGTTCCATCGACATGGAATTGGCACCGGCCTGCTCGCCGCCGGCCGAGAATCCCTGGGCGAGGCGCAGCACAACGAGCAGAATGGGTGCGGCAACACCGATTTGTTCGTAGCTCGGCAGGAAGCCGACAAGTACGGTCGATATGCCCATGAGCAGCACCGTGAACACGAGCACCTTCTTGCGGCCGACGGTGTCGCCGAGGTGCCCGAGCACGAGGGCGCCGATCGGGCGGGCAAGGTAACCGACGCCGAAGGTGGCCAGGGCGAGCAGGGTCCCCGCGAGCGGGTTGCTGTCAGGAAAAAAGATACGGCCGAAGACGAGCGCAGCTGCGGTGCCATAGATGAAGAAGTCGTAGTACTCGAGGGCGCTGCCAATCCACGCGGCCGCGGCCGCGCGGCGCGGGTTGGCTTTTGTCACGACGGCTGCGCTGCTTGGGGTTGATCCAGGGGTCATCATTGATCCTTTACTGCGTTGATTATGACTGCGGTTGGAACGAAAGGGGAGGTTAGTCGGTCGGTCTCCCCCGTTCCTCGGCACGCTGCGAGGCAAGCCGCACGGGAGCATTGGCCGCGCCGTAACCGTCATAATTCTGGGTGCGCTGCACAATCTCAAAGAACAACTGGCCGATCGGCATCGTATAGACGTGGAGAAAATCACCCCGGTCGTCGCGGTCGAAGAGAATCTCGAGCGAGCGCAGAGTCTCGACTAGCGGAGCACCGAGGTCGAGCCGGGCATCGAGGTCATCGTAATAGTTCTGCGGAATCGGCAGCAGACGGGCGCCCCTGGCCCGCAGCTCGGACACCGTCGCTACGAGATCGTCGGTGTGCAGGGCGATGTGGTTGAGATAGACCTCGGTCGCCTTTGGCTGCAGCGGTGTCACATTGAGGGCGAGACGCACGCCGCGGTCGGCGCTGACGAGACTGCGGCTGCGCACGAGTCCGGCTTCGCTTGCAAGGTCGAGGCCGTCGGACGCTGCGAGGCCGAGAACGCTCTGATAAAAGAGCACGGCCTCGTCGGCGCGCTGCCACGGCTGCACGAGCGCCACGTGGTCGACGTGGGTGATTCCGGTGGGAGGCAGGGTCGGCACCGTGGTCGGGACGTTCCCGCCCGTGCCGAATTCCGCGAGCCAGCTCGCGGTCTCGCCGTCGCGTTCGCTGAAGTACACCTCAGTGCCGTCGGGCGCCAGAATGCCGTCGAGAATGTCCTCGTCGATAGCGCGGTCGCGGGGCAGCAGATGGGAGCGCAGGGCGATGGCTCTGGCGGAGGCGCGCTGCACGTTGGAGACCTCAAACCCAAGGGCGGCGAGGCGGGGTCGCGTTCCCGTGAGGTCGTCATTGACTATGACGTGCACATCGGCCTGAGACCAGAGGTGGGCGTTCTTGCGCTGGTGCTTGCCATGGTGGGTGAAACCGAGCTGCGCCAGGACACTGACAACTCCCGTTCCGACCCCCGGTTGCACCTCGATGAAACTGAAACCGCGGGTGGCGTCGACGCGGGGCAGACCAGCCAGAATGTCGGGAGCGCGCAACCCATCGAGCGCGGAAGACTGCAGAGCAGCGAGCGGGAGTCGGGCCGCACGGGCGGCGTCTTCGAGCAGAACGAGTGAGCGGCGGGCGTCTCGAGCGGTGACCGCCGGGTCGCCCTGCCGAAACACGTCGTTGAAGACCTCCAGTGAAAGTGGTCCCCGGTAGCCGGTGTGCACGAGTCGGGCCACGAAGTCGGCGAGGTCCCAGCTGCCCTCGCCCGGGAACAAACGGTAGTGCCGGCTCCAGCTCAGCACGTCGAGATTCATGAGCGGGGCATCCGCCAACTGGCAGAAGAAGATCTTCTCGCCCGGGATGGTCGCGATCGCGTCGAGATCGCTCCCGCGCGACAGTATGTGGAAGCTGTCGAGGCAGACGCCAAGCGCATCGTGGTCGACCTGCTCGACCAGGCGCCAGGCATGGTCATAGGTGGAGACGAATTTTCCCCACGCGAGCGCTTCATAGGCGATACGCACACCGTTTTGCGATGCGAGGGCAGCCAGGCTGCCGAGCTGGTCGACGGCGGCGGAATCGTCGGAACAGGTGGCTGTGCCCACGTTGGAGCAGAGCAGCATGGTGTCAATGCCGAGACGGTTCATGAGCTCGAATTTGCGCTCAGCACGGCGGAGGTTGCGGCCGAGCAGCCCTGGTGCAACCCCTTCGAAGTCACGAAATGGTTGGTAGAGGTCGATCGAGAGGCCCAGGTCGGCGGAACGGGTCACGACCTCTTCGGGAGACATCCGGCTCGTGACGAGGTCGAGTTCGAACAACTCGTACCCGTCGAATCCGGCGTCGGCGATGGCGGTGAGCTTGTCACCGAGTGACCCGCTGATGCACACGGTCGCTATGGACGAGCGCATCAGGCCCGCCCCCGTGCGGCCACGACCGGCGCGCCGTCGTTACCGAGCATCTCTAGAAAGTGTGCGCGCATCCGAGTCGGGTCTGGTTCGGCACCGGTGATCAAGCGGATGCTGTCGGCGGCCTGGCCCACGGCCATCCGTCCCCCGTCAAGAACGTCGTGACCGATCGAGCGCGCGGTTCGCAGCAGCTCGGTATCGATCGGCCGGTAGACGATGTCGGCGACCCAGGCGGGTGCGGCAAGTGCGGTCACGTCGAAGGGAAGGCCCGGGTGTTCCTTCATGCCGGTTGGAGTCGCGTGCACGACACCGTCGGCGGTGGCGAGGTCGAGGGATAGGTCATCGAGGGTGCTCATGCAGACCTCCTGGTCGGGAAACAGCGGTGCGTAGGCGTTAACCAGGGCCCGGGCGCGGTCGGGCTGCACGTCGACGATCGTGAGCCGCTGCACGCCGAGGGCCAGGAGTGCATAGGCGGTGGCGGAGCCGGCGCCACCGGAACCGAACTGCACGATGCGGTCGCGCCGTGCATCCGGGAGACCGGCGAGCACGGCGGAGCGAAATCCGGTCCAGTCGGTGTTGTGACCGACAAACCGACCATCCTGGATGAGCACCAGATTCACGGCACCAATGTGCGCGGCGGCGGGGGTGAGCTCATCGAGGAAGGGGAAAACGAGTTGTTTGCACGGGTGTGTCACGTTCAGAGCCGCGAAGCCCAGGTCCCGGGCTTCCGAGAGCATCACGCCGACATCTTCCGGTGCCCGGCCCGATTCGAGCAGGTCGAGAATGCGGTAGTCGTAATCGAAGCCGAGGCGACCCCCCTCCCGCTCGTGCATTGGCGGAGTCAACGATGCGGTGATGCCCTCGCCGATCAGCCCGACCAGGTAGCTCGCCGTCTCGGTCACTCGACGCCCCCCGCATCGGGCGCCAAAGCAGCCGATATCCCCACCCGGGTCACGAGCCACTCAAGGGCGAAGACATAGCCCATGACGCCGGCCCCGACGATCACAGTTTCCGCGACGTCGGAGAGAAAGGAGTGGTGGCGGAACGGTTCGCGGGCGTGCACGTTAGTGAGATGAACCTCGACTGTCGGTAGGCCCACGGCCAAGATCGCGTCACGGATAGCGACCGAGGTATGGGTGAAACCCCCGGCATTGATGATGATTCCCACTGCCTGGTGGCGCACGGCGTGGATGGCGTCGATCAACTCACCCTCGTGGTTGCTCTGTACGAATGTGCTGTCCACGCCGAGTTGCTCGGCCGCGGCGGCAACGCGCTGTTCGAGTTCGTCAAGGGTAGCGGTGCCGTATGTGGCGGGCTCTCGGGAGCCGAGCAGGTTCAGGTTCGGGCCGTTCACCACGAGCACGAGAGGGCGTTCGGGTCGGTCGAAAATCATCATTGATTCAAATCCTTGATTGAAGATGCACTTTCAGTACGTACTAGTTAGTACATTGTGAAACCCGTGACGAGTCGTTGTCAAGGCATGGGCAGGATTTAGTCGTGATCCGACCAGGATCAAATCAGGTCGATGGCGCCCAGCGACGCTCGTCTAGAGCAGGAGGCCGGTGTACTGCTCGGCGAGCATGCGCGCAGCGAGTGGCGAATGAGTGACGTAGTCGAGCTGGCCGAGCTGGCTGCGGTAGTCGAAGGCGCCGGTCTGCAGGTCGCCCGGGCTGGTGTGCAACATCTCGGTCATCCAGCGGGAGAACTGCTGCACCCGCCACTGCCGGGCCAGCGCCGTCTCGCTGTAACTGCTGAGCAGGGTTTCGTCCTTCGCGTAGAAAGCGGTGAAGGCTGCGGCCAGCTGGGTGACATCGGAGATGGCCGAATTGAGGCCCTTCGCGCCGGTCGGCGGCACGATGTGGCCGGCGTCTCCGACCAGAAACAGGCTGCCGTAGGCGAGGCGGGAAGCGACGAAGCTGCGCATCGGGGTGATCGATTTGTCGGTGATCTGGCCTTCCTGCAGGGCCCAGCCGGGAGTGCCGAGCCGGGTGTGCAGCGCCTCCCAGATGCGGTCGTCCGACCAGTTCACAATATCGTCGGCCGGGTCGACCTGCAGGTACAGCCGGGAGACAACCGGCGAGCGCATCGAGAGCATCGCGAAGCCGTCCTCGTGCAGGGCGTAGATCAGCTCGTCGGATGACGGTGCGACGTCGGCGAGAATGCCGAGCCAGGCGTAGGGGTAGCTGCGGTCGAACAGGGTGATCTCTTCGGCGGGGATCGACGCACGGCAGATGCCATGGAAGCCGTCGGCGCCCACGACGAAGTCGGCGTTGATAGTGTGCTGCTCGCCGTCGTGCACGAACGTTACACTCGGGTTCTTGGAGGTCAGGCCATCGACGGCCACGTCGGAGGCTTCGTAGTAGATCGTCGACCCGGCGGCGGCGTGTGCACTGACGAGGTCTTTGACAACCTCCTGCTGGCCGTAGACGGTGACCGTGCGGCCGATCAGCTCGTTGAAGTTCACGTTGTGACGCTCCCCCGCATACTGCAGGAAGATTCCGTCGTGCTGCAGCCCCTCGGATGCGAGACGGTCACCCAGTCCTAGGCGGGTGAGGGTTTCGACCGATCCCTGTTCCAGGACGCCGGCTCGAATGCGGCCCACCACGTATTCCTGCGAGCGGTTTTCGATGACGATCGAATCGATGCCGACGCCCTGCAGCGCCCAGCTCAAAAGAAGGCCGGCTGGACCGGCGCCGATGATGGCGACGCGGGTGATTTCGTGGGGCACGGGTTCTCCTAGCAACGATGACAGGGTGATCCGACCAGTGTGCTGCGCTGCGCGCGGGTACGGTGCAGTGTTTCCACTCAGTGAAAGTGTCGACACTCCTTCACTGCTGAGCACGCCGGTATCCCAGCGCCCGACTGACCCCCTGCGCAGCCAGGCGCACGGCTTGCTCCTGCTCCGGGTCAACCGTGTCGGTGGTGCGGGTCACGATGGATACGGCCGCTACGACTTGGCCGGTACGGTCGCGAATGGGGGCGGCCAGAGAACTCGAGCCGGCGGTCATCTCCTCGGACATGCGGGCGATGCCCACCAAGCGAATCTCGGCGAGCCGCTTTCGCACTGCCTCTGGTTCGGTGACCGTGCGCGGCAGAAAGCGCTGCAGGCTCGTGGCGAGATATTCCTGCACCACATCGGTCGGTGCATAGGCCAACAGCACCAGCCCGACCCCGGTCGAGTGCAGCGGCAGGCGCGCACCGACCCGCGAAATCAGGCGCACTACATGATGGCCCGAGAGCTTCTCCAGATACAGCGCGTCGCGCCCGTCGAGAATGGCGAGGTGCACGTGTTCGCGCGTCGTCTCATAGAGGTCTTCGAGGTATGGCAGCGCGATGGTGCGCAGGTTGCGGGCGGTCGGGGTCTGCACGCCGAGTTCCCACAATTTCATGCCAAGCGAATACTGACCGTTCTCGTGCTTGCTCAGGCCGCCCCAGCTGACCCACTCGGCGACGAGCCGGTGCGTGGTCGACAGTGGCAGGCCAGCGCGTTGAGCGATGGCTGTCAGGGTCAGGGTGAGCGAGGTCGCTCCGGCAGGAGCCGCGAATGCGTCGAGAATGGCGAAGAGCCGGGCCGCGACGGATCGATCGTCGACGGCCACGGCGTCGCCGTTCGTTACTTTCTGTGCTGGTTTACCGCTCATTATCCGCCACGCTACCGGGATCAGCCGAGAACTTCCACTGGATGGAAGCGCCTGTTTCGATGGTGAAATCCATGGCTAGTCTCCAATCAGAGGCGATGAGTCCTTCTGACGCAGGCTGATAGCGCCCGAACACCCACAGCAGCACGATCTGCACCACCACACAATGGAGTGACCATGAAGAAAATGCTCGTGATCGGACTTGCCGCGGCATCCGTTCTCGCCCTCAGCGCCTGCTCGGCCGGCGCAGACACCTCTGCCCCCGCCGGGAGTGACGCCCTCACTCCCGTCACGGTGGGTGTCATCCCGATCGCCGATACCGCGCCCCTCTACCTGGGCCTGGACCAGGGCTTCTTCGAAGACGAAGGCCTCGACCTCACCATCGAGACCGCGACCGGCGGTGCCGCGATCGTGCCGGCCGTCGTCAGCGGCGACTACCAGTTCGGCTTCAGCAACCTGGTCTCGCTCATGGTCGCCAACGACAAGGGCCTGCCGCTCAAGGTCGTCAACTCGGCCGTCGCGTCGACCGGCGATGTCGATAGCGACTTCGGCGCTGTCATCGTCAAGGGCGACTCCCCCGTCGAAACGCTCGCCGACCTCGACGGCAAGACCGTCTCGGGCAACAGCCTGAACAACATTGTCGACACGGTCATGCGAGCCTCGATCGACCGCCTCGGCGGCGACTCCTCGTCGATCTCCTTCGTCGAAATTCCGTTCCCCGATGCCAGCGCAGCCGTAGAAAACGGTCAGGTCGACGCAGCCTTCGTCGTCGAACCGTTCGTCACCGCCGCCATCGAAAGCGGCCAGCGCGTCATCTCCTACGGCTACGCCGACTTCGACCTGAACCTCGACGTGGCCGCGTACTTCTCCTCTGCCGCGACGGTTGAGGGCGACACGGAACTCGTCCCCAAGTTTCAGGCCGCGATGAAGAAGTCGCTCGAATATGCAGAGGCCAACCCTGACGCCGTGCGCGCGATCATCGCGACCTACACCAAGACCCCGCCCGAGGTGCTCGCGAAAATCGTGCTCCCGAAGTTCCCGACCGAATTCAACGTGGACGCCGTCACCGCCCTCGGCGAAGCGGCCCTCAAGTACGGCGTGGTCGAGACCGCACCCGACGTGTCCACATTCCTGCCGTAACCGAAGCATCCGTTTGAATCGCACCGACCACGAGGAAGTGGCTTGCCAGAATGAGAAAACAACGTAGCGCTGCTGCCGGGCCGAAAGCGAAAGCTTTGGGCCTGGGCATCGGCGGAATTATCCTGTTCTTCCTGATCTGGGAAGCCGCTCCCCGCCTCGGCCTGGTCAGCGATCGCTACCTGCCGCCGGCCAGTGAGGTGCTCGCGCGCCTCGGGCAGTACCTCACCGAGGCCGCGTTCTGGAACGACGTCGCCGACACCATGATGAGCTGGGCTCTTGGCCTTGCCATCGCCACGGTCGCCGCGATTGTCGTTGGCCTCATCATCGGCTCCAGCCGGTTTCTCCGCCGCGCCACCCACACCACGATCGAGTTCCTGCGCCCGATCCCCTCAGTCGCCCTCATCCCGCTCGCCGTGCTGATCTTCGGCACCAGCATCGAGTCGACCCTGCTGCTCGTGGTCTATGCCTCCTTTTGGCAAGTGCTGCTGCAGTTGCTCTACGGCATTGCCGATGTGGATGCCGTCGCCAATGACACCGCCAAGAGTTACGGCCTCGGACGGCTCGCTCGGGTGCGCTACGTGATCTGGCCCACCGCCCTGCCCTACCTGATGACCGGGCTGCGCCTGGCCGCGGCCGTCGCCCTGATTCTGGCGATCACCGCCGAACTCATCATCGGCACCCCCGGCCTCGGCAAGCAGATCGCTCTCACCCAGGCGGGCGGCGCAATCTCGTCGATGTATGCCCTCGTGCTCGCGACCGGCATGATCGGCGTGCTCATCAACCTCGCCGCTCGCATCATTGAAAAACGTGTGCTGTCCTGGCATCCTTCCGTGAGAGGAGAGGTCGTCCTGTGAGTCCCCTCAAACGCATCGCCTACTTCGTCAGCCTGCCCATTCTGCTCATCATTGTCTGGTGGGCGCTCTCCTTCGGTTCTACGAACTTCTTCGTACCCAAGCCGATCGAACTTGCCCAGACCCTGTGGTCCACCTGGATCGGCGACCGTTTCTTCGATGACGTTCTGCCGAGCCTCGGCCGTCTCACGGTCGGCCTGTTCTTCGCCATCGCCCTCGGCATCGTGCTCGGCCTGCTCATCGGCTCCACCCGCTGGCTGCGCAACCTGCTCGAACCGCTGCTCGAATTCTTTCGCGCCATCCCGCCGCCCGTGCTCGTGCCGCTGCTCATGCTGCTCATCGGCATCAACGACGGTATGAAGGTCGCCGTCATCATCTCCGGCGCCATCTGGCCGGTGCTACTCAACACCGTCGAGGGCGTACGCGCCGTCGACTCGGTACTGAACGACAGCTGCCGCAGCTACGGCATTGCCGGTTTCGCACGCATCCGCTATTTCGTGCTCCCCGCGGTATCCCCGCAGATCATGGCCGGCGTGCGCCAGTCGCTGTCGATCGGCCTGATTCTGATGGTGATCAGCGAGATGTTTGCCTCCTCCTCTGGCCTGGGCTTCACCATCGTGCAGTTTCAACGCAACTTCGCCATCCCCGAAATGTGGAGCGGCATCGTCGTGCTCGGCCTGATCGGCCTCGGCCTGGCCCTCATCTTTCAATTCGTCGAACGACGGGTACTGCATTGGTACCACGGTCTGAAGGAGATCACTCATGACAGTTAGCGAGACCACCATGAACCAGCCCGTACAGCCCGTCCAGCCAATCCAGGCCGTGCCGATGCTCTCGGTGCGCGGCCTGCAGAAGATCTACAAGGTGCCCGGCGGCGATGTCGAGGCCGTGCGGGACCTCACATTCGACCTCGCCGAGGGTGAATTGGTCTGCCTCGTCGGCCCTTCCGGCTCGGGCAAGACCACCCTGCTCAAATGCATCTCCGGCCTGATGGAGCAGACCAGCGGCACAGTCGAACTGAACGGCAGCAAGGTCACAGGCCCGCCCAAATCGATGGCCGTCGTCTTTCAGGAATACGGCCGCAGCCTCTTTCCCTGGATGACCGTTCGCGCCAACGTGGAACTGCCCCTGAAGAACCAGAAGGTTCCCAAAGCCGAACGCGCCGCGCTCGTCGACGCCGCCCTCAAGTCGGTCGGGCTGGACCACGTGCCCAAGAGCTATCCCTGGCAGCTGTCGGGCGGCATGCAGCAGCGGGTGGCCATCGCCCGCGCCGTGGCTTACCGCCCCCAGGTGCTGCTGATGGATGAGCCGTTCGCGGCCGTCGATGCGCAGACCCGCGCCGACCTCGAAGACCTCATCCGCACCATCTGGAAGCAGCTCGGCGTGACCATTCTGTTCGTGACCCACGACATCGACGAGTCGGTCTACCTCGGCGAGCGCGTCATTGTGCTCTCGAGCTCCCCCACCGTCGTGCAGGAAGACCTCAAAATCGACCTGCCCGCCGAACGCGACCAGCTCAACACACGTGCCCTCCCGCGCTTCATGGAGCTACGCTCGCACGTTTACGCCGAGATCCAGCGCGCCAAGCTCGGCCCGGTCACCGAGCAGATCACCGCGCAGCGCAGGGCCGCCCAGTAGACGCGTGATATCGGGGCATTTCTGACGGGTGCGGCGGCTACCCGCGCGGGCGGGCCTGGGCGCGCATGACAGTGAGGAGTGCGTCCACGTGCGCGGTCTGTGGCTCGTTCCAAGTTGCCCAAGTGCGGATGGCGAGGTCAAAGCTCGGGTCGCGCTCGGCGCGCACCGGGGTCCAGACCCAATCGGGCAGATGGCGTGCTGCTGATGACTCAGTAAGCAGCACGGCGTCTACTTTAGACGTCACGGCAATGAGCCCGCTGTGCTCGCTGAACCGGCGGAACACCCACTGCATGGTGACGCCGGCCGTCGTCGCTGCGGCGCGCAGCCGAATCTCCTCCGCGGCGATCTCGCCGACGGCGTGCGCCATAACCGAGAGTCCGTCGAGTTCGGCGAGGCCTACCTCGGCCAGGCGCGCGAGCGGCGAATCTGCCTTCACGGCCACGCCGATCGCCTGCTTCATGAGCAGCATCGATCCGCCGGCCTCCGGAGCCTCCCTGTGGAGGAGCGCCACATCAACCAGCCGGCTCTGCAACATCTGCCACTGTTCGTCGGTCGTGGCCTCGTGCAGCGTCAACGCGATTGTCGGCACCTGCACGTCGACGGCCTGTAGCAGTCCCAGAAACCAGTCGTAGGGTAGCCCTTGGGGCACGCCGACGTGCAGCATCTCGCGATTCTGCGACGCCGTGCGCAGCACTTCGGGGATTCGATCGACCTGCGCGAACACGGTCTCGCAGTGCCGGTAAAGTCCGGCTCCAGCGGCGGTCACGGTGACGCCGCGAGGCGTGCGGTCGAACAGAATGTAACCGACCTCGCGCTCTAAATCTTTGATCTGACGGCTTAGCGCAGGCTGCGTGATGTTCAAGGCTATGGCGGCCTTGCTCACCGAACGCAATTGAGCAACCTTGGCGAAGTACTTTAGGTGGCGTAATTCCATACTCTCAGGGTATCGCCCTAGTGCTTTCTAGGCATTTTACCTATGACACCTCATCGGTCAGACTCGGGGGGACGGCAGCTTCCGTCACAACGAGGTGAACCTGAAAGTGCTGGTGTGTTCGTGGCCAATGTAAGCGAAACGCAATTCGACGTGGTCGTCATCGGCGGCGGCGCCGCAGGAATTGCCGCAGCCATTGGGGCGGCGCGCGCCGGGGCATCCGTTTGTCTGGTTGAGAAGTATGGATTTCTGGGCGGGGCCGCGACGAACAGCTCGGTGCTCGCCTTGTGCGGATTCTTCGACCAGAACAAAAACCAGGTCGTCGCTGGCGTGGGGCAACACGTACTTGACCAGCTACGCACCCGCGACATTTACCAGACCCAGACTGTGCCGGAGACGGGTAACACCATCGTGCTGCTCGACCTGGAAACCACGAAGAGCGTCTACGACGACCTCATTACCGCCGCCGGCGTGCGCCTGCTGCTGCACAGCCAGCTCATCTCAGCCACCGTGACCGACGGACGGATCACCGCCGTGGACGTTGTGCACCGCGGCGGCACCGAAACCATCATCGGTCGCGCCTTCGTGGATTGCAGCGGCGATGGCGCACTCATCGACGCGGCCGGTGCCGGCGCGATCGTGTCGGCTCCCGCCGAGCGCCAGGCCAGCACCCTCGTCATGCGGGTTGGCGCCGTGAGCGAAGACGCCGATCTCTCGATGGCCGGCATGGACCGGGCGGTGGATGCCTACCGGCCCCGCTCCGAGATGGCCCTGGTGCGCTCGACCGGTACAGCCGTGCGCATGCCGCTATCGCGGGAGGTGATGCTGCTCATCGCCGACCACCACGGCGACGTACTCGACGTGAACGACCTCACTGCCGCCGAAGTGCAATCGAGGCGCCTGAGCTGGCAGTACCTCGCCGCTTTTCAGCAGTCACTAGCCGGTTGGGAGAATAGCTTTCTCGCTTCGACCGGACCTCAGCTCGGCATTCGCGAGACCCGCCGACTGCGGGGCCGGCACGCGGTCAGCGCCGACGACGTGGCCGATGGACGTAAGAGCCCGGCCGACGCGATCGCCCGCGGGGGCTGGCCAATGGAGAATCATGTGGCGGTGGGCATCACCGAATACGGTGGCATTGCAGGTAAAGGCTGGTATCACGTCCCCTACGGCGCCATCTGCTCCGACACCACCGAGAACCTCTGGGCCGGCGGGCGGCTGGTCAGCAGTGACAACCGCGCCTACGCCTCGCTGCGTGTCATGGGTACCTCCTTCGCCACCGGGCACGCCTGCGGCGTCGCTGCCGCAGTTTACGCCGTGGCTCGCGCCCACGACTATGGCCGCATCCGTACGCTACTCAACGAACAGGGAGCACTCATCTGATGACTATTCGACGTATCGCCCTCACCGGGGCGGCCGGGTCGCTTGCTGCCGACATTATTCCGGGCCTGCTAGCCCGCGGCCACTCGATCGTGGGCATCGACCAACGCACGCCGGCCAACACGTTCGGCTGCGAGTTTGTCAACTGTAGGGTCAACGATCGCGCCGCGCTGATGGAGGCCATGCGCGGCTGCGACGTCGTGATCCATCTCGCGGGAATTCCGCTCGAGGCGGAGTGGGCAGCGATTATGCAGGCAAATATCGATGGCACTCAGGCCGTTCTCGACGTGGCGCAGCAGCTCGAAATGTTGCGGGTGGTGCTGGCCAGCAGCATCCACGCCGTCGGGTTTGTACCCGTTCCGACCGATGGCTCTCTGGTTGCAGATGACGTTCGGGTGCGCCCGAATACCTTCTACGGCGTCTCGAAAGCCGCGGTCGAAGCGCTCGGCAGCCTTTATCATGACCGGTTCGGGCTCGACGTGATCTGCCTGCGCATCGCTTCGCGCTTCGCCGAACCGACCGGCGAGCGCACACTGAGCACCTGGCTCTCCCCGGCCGACGCCGTGCGCCTGTTCGACGCTTGCCTGCAGACGGAGAAGCCCGGCTTTCGCACGGTGTGGGGTGTTTCGGCGAACACCCGGGGGTACCTCTCAGCCGAGGGCGGCGCTGCAATAGGCTTTGGTCCCAAGGACGATTCCGAACGTTTCGCCGAAAGGCTCTTTACCCGCAGCGACACCAACGCGTCGCTGCTAGCTTCCGACTGGGACCGCGCCTACATTGGCGGCGTTTTCAGCTCTCCCCTACCGCCTCGTTTCGGTGGCTGATCGTCATACCCGTATCTCTCGCACCACCGGGTTTCGAAAAAATAGATAGGAACTTCAATGACTGACACCCCCAGGCAGGGCACGGGCGACGATGCCTTTGTTGTGCGCCACCTCTCGAAGGTCTTCGGCGGGTCCGGACAGGTGCACGCGCTGAGCGACATCAACCTCAATCTGAAGAAGGGCTCGTTCACCTGCATTGTCGGGCCGAGCGGATGCGGCAAGTCGACTCTGCTGCGCATTCTGGGTGACCTCGAGACGGCCACCTCGGGCGAGGTACAGATCAACTTTGAGCAGACCCGGGTACCGCGCTCGGCGTTCGTGTTTCAGGAGCACGGCGTTTTTCCGTGGTTCAACGTGCTGGAAAATGTGACATTCGGCCAGAAGATGGCGTCCGTTTCGAAGAAGGAACGCGTTAGCGAAGCCCGCAATTGGATCGCCGAGGTCGGTCTGACCGGTTTCGAAGATGCCTTCCCTCACCAGCTCTCCGGCGGCATGCGCCAGCGCATCGCCATCGCCCGCGCCTTCGCAACCGGCTCGCCGTCGCTGCTGATGGACGAACCGCTCGGCGCGCTCGACGCGCAAACCCGCATCCTCATGCAGGAACAGCTCGTACGGCTCTGGGAGGTCGAGCGCAAGACCGTTGTGCTCGTCACCCACTCGATCGAGGAGGCGCTGCTGCTCGGCGATCAGATCGTTGTGATGTCGGCCCGCCCCGGCCGCGTCAAACAGATCATCGACGTGCCGTTCGGCCGCCCCCGCAGCGTCGAGATGGAAGCCAGCCCCGAGTTTGCCCACATGAAACAGGACATTTGGGAATCGCTACGCGATGAGGTTCAAGCCTCGATGAGCTTCAAGTGACGCAGACGCAGAGTGTCGCAGTGCGCGCCACCGAACTCGATCAGGCCATCGACCTGGAATTCAAGCGTGAACAGCGCCTGAAGGCCCGCGACCTAGGCCTGGCCATTCTCACTCCTATCGTGCTTCTCGCCCTGTGGGAACTCGCTGCTGCGGTCGGCGTACTCGATGCTCGTTTGTTCAGCCCGCCGAGTGCCATAGCGGAGCGCGGTGCCGAAATGCTAGCGGATGGCTCCCTCGCGGTGCACATCTGGGCGACGGTCGGTCGTCTCGCGGCCGGCTTCATCGCCGGCTCCATTCTCGGAGTCTTCGCCGGTCTCGTCATGGGCGTGGTGCGCCCGATCCGGGCGGCACTCAGCCCCACCTTCACCGCGTTGTACGCGCTACCGAAGATCGCGATTCTGCCGCTGCTGCTGCTCATCTTCGGTCTCACCGAAACTCCGAAGATTCTGGCCGTGGCTATCTCGGTGTTCTTCGTCGTACAGATCAACACCCTCGCCGGCATCATGCAAATCGACGCCCGCATTCTGGAAGCGGCCCGCGCCTATAAGGCCACCGGACCCAGACTGTTTCTGAATGTGCTGCTGCCCGCTGCTGCG
Source organism: Cryobacterium serini (assembly GCF_004404025.1). Lineage (NCBI taxonomy): Bacteria > Bacillati > Actinomycetota > Actinomycetes > Micrococcales > Microbacteriaceae > Cryobacterium > Cryobacterium serini. The sequence goes on along the minus strand of NZ_SOHN01000016.1, from coordinate 396,910 downwards.
CCAGCCATTATGACCGGGCTGCGCGTTGCCGCCGGCATGTCGGTGATCGTCGTGACCGCGGTGGAATTTGTGGCCTCGAACAACGGCCTGGGCTACCTCATTTGGAACTCATGGCAGCTGTTTCAGCCGGCCACGATGTTCGTCGGCCTGATCGTCGTCTCGGTGATCGGCGCGCTCGTCACCGGGCTCATCATTTTACTGGAACGGGTGTTGCTGCCATGGCGTCATTCGAACAGCCCCAAGAAGAAGGAAATGAAAAAGTGAAGAAACTGAAAATCGTCGCAGCACTGTCGCTGGTCGGGTTGGCGATGTCGGGGTGCGCCACTTCAGAGGCTCCGGCAACATCGTCGGATGCCCTGCAGACGGTGAACGTGGGGCACGTTCAGCTCGCGATCTTCTCGCCGCTCTATGTGGCCGACGCCAAGGGCTATTTCGAAGACGAGGGAATCGAGCTCAAGCTCGAGGCGATCAAGTCGGGGCAGGATGCGGTTCCGCTCGCCGCGAGCGGCAAGCTCGACGTCGTCGTCGCCGGGTTCTCTGCCGGACTGTTCAGCGCGGTCGAAACCGGTCTCGACGTCAAGGTCGTCGGCTCGATGGGCGTCTCCGCCGGAGACGAAGAAGAACCGCCCTCGGCGCTCATCGCGTCGAAGAAGCTCGTGGATGATGGCACCATCAGCGATGTCTCCGACCTCGAAGGCCGCACTGTTGCGGTCGCCGGCGGCGCCGGCGGCACCGGGGCGTTCTACGTGGGAATGGCCCTTGAAGAAGCCGGCCTATCCATTACTGACGTAGAACTGGTAACGCTCGGCAACCCGGACATGCCCACGGCGCTGGCGAACGGAAGCATTGACGCTGCGTTCGCGTCGGCACCGTTCTGGAACATGCCTGTTGAGGACGGTACCGCGGTGAGCCTGTGGACCACGCCCGCCGGGACATCCGGCACCGGGGTCATCTACGGCGGAGATTTCGCGTCCTCGGACCTCGCGCAGAAGTTTTTCACCGCGCTGGCCAGAGGCGCGCAGGATCTGCAGGGTGATGACCGCTACACCGACGAGCATCTCGGCATGATCGGTGCCGCAACCGGCCAGACCGCCGAGCAGGTGGGCGCCGTGCCGCTGTACCGCTGGCTGACCGACCTCGCGCCGCTGCCGGAGCAGCTCGCAGCGATGGAACGCATGTGGATGGAACTCGGGGCGATCGTCTACACCGACCCGATTCCTGAAGCCGATTATGTCGACGCTACGTTTGCGCAGAACTCCTAAAAGCTGACTTGCGGCGTGGTGCGGTAGCTCCACCCGCGCAGCATCTGCGGTCCGCGCTCACGCGTTCGAAAGCTGCACGCGCGCACGGCTAATGGTTGCCAGCCGCGCGTGCAGCAATCGCGGGCGCAACCGGCGGCAGGCGTGCGGCGAGACGCCTAGGAGACGCCGATGGTGACGATCGCGGGGCCGCCGTGCGCGGCATCCGCGTGGAGGCCGGACGGCGAGGTGACAGCGCGGGAGACGCAGCAGCACATCGTGGCGGCGGTGTGCTGCTGACGTTCGCTGTAGAACACGTCGCGGTGATCGATGGCTCCCTCCAGGGCGAGCACCTTGACCTCGCACAGGCCACATTCGCCCTTGCGGCAGTCGAACATCATCTCGACGCCGGCGTCTTCGAGAGCTTCGAGCATTGAGCGGCCAGCCGACACGCGCGTTTCAACGCCGAGTCGCGGCACCCGCACGATGAACTCCTCCGGGTCGTACCAACCGCTGTTGCCGAAGGTTTCGAACCGCAGGTTGGGATAGGTGAGCTCGCGTTCGCGCCAGGCGCGGCGCACCGCATCCATCAGGCGGATCGGCCCGCACATGTAGAGCTCGGTCTGCTGGTCAACGCTGCCGACCAACTCGGCCACCGACAATTCGGTGCCCTCGTCGTCGATATGCACCCGCAGGTTGTCGCCGTGCAGCGCATGCAGCTCAGGCAGGTAAGCCATGCGCTCCCGGCTGCGGGCCGCGTAGACGAGTGTGTACTTCGCGCCGAGTTTCCTCAGTACCCGCGCCATATTGACGATCGCGGTCACACCGATGCCGCCGGCCAACAGCACGTAGCTTGGTGCGCCGACCCGCAGCGGAAAGTTCTGCAGCGGCTGGGTGATCTCGAGCGTATCGCCCGGGTTCAACGAGTGCATAAAGATCGAGCCGCCGCGGGACAGCGGCGCCTGCAGCACGCTGATCGCCACCCGCGAGCCATCGTCGGTAGAGTCGACGACGGAGTACGAACGCTTCTGCCGCTCGCCATTGACCGTGACGAATACGTCGAGGTGCGTACCCGGTTCGGCCCGTTTGGGTGAGGCTGGCTCCAGCACGATGCGCTGGATGTTGGTGGCAACGGCCACGGTCTCGATGACCGTCGCCTGCTGCCAGACCTCAATATTGGTGGCTGCCATGGTTGTGCCCGCCTAGTTGGCGTCGCTCACGCGGCCAGTGCGGCCGGCGGAGACCGATCGGCCTTCGTCCTCGAGCATCTTCTCAATGAGGCGGCGCACCCACAGACCGCCGGCATCGATATTGAGGTTGTAGAACTCGTAGTCGGGGTTGGCGTCGATGGCGGTCTGCTGGGCCAGGAGCATGTCCTCGTCCTCCTTGAACACGCCGGAGACGCCGGCGCGCAACTGTGAGGTGATCAGCTGGCTTTCCAGGCGGTAATTGCGCATGAAGGCCCAGAAGTAGTGCGCACTGCGTGCTGTTTCCGGGGTGATGGTGTTCATCACATAGCCGTTGACACCCTGGCTGCGGTCGCCTTCAGGCGCGCCAGTACCGGCCTTGGCAACTCCCACATCAATGTTGATGGTCGAGGGCGCTTCAAAGTGGATGATCTGCCACCGGTCGACCTTGCCAGTGAAGCCCGGAAACTTGTCCCGCATGTTCTTCAGCCAGAACGGCGGCGCGTCGATGCCCCGCATCCAGCGTGAGACCGTGACGGTGGTGTCGTCGTGCGTGACCTCGAAGTCGGATTCGCTCAGCTCAGCCTGGCCAATGCTCGAGCCGTGCACGAATTCTTCGTGGGTCAGGTCCATCAGGTTGTCCAACACGAGCTGGTAGTTGCAAGTGACCGGAATGGTGAGGCCGTCGCCGGCCCACTCGGGGTGGTCCATCTGGTGCATGTCGGGAATGGTGTCGGGGTTGGCGAGGCTCGCGTCGCCGAGCCAGACCCAGACAAAACGGTGGCGTTCGACGATCGGGTACGAGGGCACGGTCGCGCTCGGGTTGATGGTCTCCTGCGCGGGCATCGACACGCAGCGGCCGGCGGAGTTGTAGACGATGCCGTGGTACGGGCACTGAATCTCGTCCTTGGTGAGCAGCTTGCCCTGCGATAGCGGGGCGAGGCGGTGCCAGCATGCGTCGGCGAGCGCCACCGGCCGACCATCTTCGGTGCGGTAGATGGCCAGCGGCTTATCGGCGACCTTTCGGGAGATCAGCTTGCGGGTGACCTCGTGGTCCCAGGCGGCGACGTACCAGGTATTGAGCGGGTAGTTGAGTACCTTGTTCGTGGTCGAACTCTTGGTCTGGATGATCGTCATTGATAACCTCCGGTCAGCTAACTATCCCCATAGATAGTTAGCGCAGGTTCAGACTATCTATGCTGGTAGTTACTCACAAGACCGAAATGAGAACGCCTTGAGCCTTCGACACGCCCTGTTGGCGCTTCTCACCGTGGAACCGATGACCGGCTACGACCTGTCCAAGGCGTTTCAGGCATCCGTTTCGCATGTCTGGCATGCCCCCGACTCGCAGATCTACCCGGAATTACGCCGCATGGAAGCCGACGGCCTGCTCATCGGCGCCGAGGTTCCGTGGGGGCCGCGCGGCAAGAAGCGCGAATACCACGTGACGACGGCCGGCCTCGACGCCTTTCGCGCCTGGATGAACGAGCCGCTCAGCTACACCCGCGAACGCGACCCGGCCCACCTCAAGGCCGCCTACCTCGAGTGGGCCGAGCCCGACGCGGCGCGCGCTGCGCTGCACGCCCATATCGCCAACTTCGACGAACAGCGGGTCGAGTGGCTCGAGAAGGTGCGCGAGATCGACACCGGAACGAGCGCCATGCTCGAAAAACGCCTCGTCCACGCGCCGGCGAGCGAGCACGCGAGCATCCGTGCCTATAAGCGCTATACCTATGAGGGCTTGATCGCACGGGCCGAGCACGAGATCCAATGGGCCGAGCGGGGGCTCGCGCTCATCGATGAGCTCAATAAAACGGATGCCCCACTTGGTTGACCACCTGGAAAATCGCGGCGTGGGTACCCGCGAGCAGGATCCGCGCGATCGCCGCTCCAGGGTGATCGCGGCCGCGCCGGCCGGCCGCCGGCATCCGTTCCACCCGCCGTGCGCATAACTCCTGCAATCTGCACGGTCGCGGGAATCCCACTGCGGAATCCTGCGGAAGCCTGTGGCGCTCCCCACGATTTGCAGGAGTTATGCGCCGGGAAACCCGTGCAACAACCGAGTGCGCGCGCTCCAACCGGCCGCCGCGTTTCAAGCAGATTACAAGATGACCCAATTCGTGCAGAAGAGTTGCGATGATTGTTGAACAATCATAGGCTTTCTCACAATCAGTGACCGCCGGTGGTGACTCGTATCCCAAAGAAGTGAGCAGCACCTATGGCCACGACCGTTACACGCAAACCAAAGAAGCTGAAGAACAAACACCGTGGCGCACTCCTCGGGGCGATGTTTCTCATGGCGACCAGCGCGGTCGGCCCCGGCTTCATCGTGCAGACCACCACCTTCACAGTGCAGCTCGGCGCCGCCTTCGCTTTCGCCATCGTGGTGTCGATCCTGGTGGACATCGCCGTGCAACTGAACGTGTGGCGAGTGATCGGGGTCAGCGGCAAGCGCGCCCAGGAACTCGCCAACACCGTGTTGCCCGGCGCCGGCTGGTTTCTCGCCGCCCTGATCTTCACCGGTGGACTGATCTTCAACGTGGGAAACATCGCCGGAACCGGCCTCGGCACGAACGTTCTGTTCGGCATCGATCCGAAGATCGGCGGACTCGTGTCGGCCGCCGTGGCCATCGCCATCTTCCTGAGCAAGCGCGCCGGCGTGGCACTCGACAAGATTGTGGTCGTGCTCGGCGCCGTCATGATTCTGCTCATCGGCTACGTGGCCATCGTGTCGCAACCGCCGCTCGGCGAAGCGCTCAAGAACGCCGTCATTCCCGACAACGTGGACTTTCTCATCATCACGACCCTCATCGGCGGCACCATCGGCGGGTACATCACCTATGCCGGCGCGCACCGCATGATCGATGCCGGCGTTTCCGGCCGCGAGAACGTGGGCGAGATCACCAAGAGTTCCATCCTCGGCATCATTATCACCGGCGTCATCCGCGTGCTGTTGTTCCTTGCGATTCTCGGCGTTGTCGCCGGCGGCGTTGCCCTCACCAGCGACAACCTCGCGGCCGAAGCGTTCCAGTCCGCGGCCGGCGACATTGGCCTCCAGTTGTTCGGTGTGATCCTCTGGGCCGCATCGATCACCTCGGTGATCGGCGCCGCGTACACGTCGATCTCGTTCGTCACCACCGCCAAGACCTCGCCGCGGGTGCGCAGCATCGCCACCTGCGTGTTCATCGCGGTGTCGGCAACGGCCTTCACTCTGCTCGGCCAGGCTCCGGCCACCCTGCTCATCATGGCCGGCGCTGTGAACGGGCTGATCCTTCCGGTTGGCTTTGCGGTCATCCTCTGGGTGGCGTGGCGCCGCCGCGACCTACTCGGCGGCTACGTATACCCGAAGTGGCTGCTCGTCGTCGGTGTCGCCGCCTGGCTCCTCACCCTCTATCTCGGCTACCGCTCGCTCGGCGGCCTCGTGCAGCTGTGGGCGTGAGTACCATCGACCGGGCCAATCTCTCGCCTGCCCAGGCTCGCGCACTGTTTCGCGACGGCCTCGCCACGCCGACGGCGGGCTGGTCGAGCGGTTTCACCCAGGCGAACCTCGTCATCGTGCCGAAGGAGCAGGCCTTCGACGTTCTGCTGTTCGCCGAACGCAATCCCAAGCCGTGCCCGATTCTCGGCGTGCTCGAGGCCGGGCAGACGACTGGCCCGCTGCTGCTCGGCGGTGACATTCGCACCGATGTCGGGCGCTACACGGTCTATCAGAACGGGGTGCTCGTCGATGAGCCCACCGACCTTTCGGCGTGGTGGTGCGACGACCTGGTGACCTTCATCGTCGGCTGCAGTTTCACCTTCGAGGCGGCTCTTCAGGGCGCGGGCATTCCGATCGCCCACATCGAGCAGGGCCGGAACGTGCCAATGTACCGCACCAACCGGCGCTGCGCATCCGCTGGCAGCATGGCGGGCCCCCTCGTCGTGTCGATGCGCCCGATCGCCGCTGACCGGGTAGCAGATGCCGCGCGCATCACCGCCCAGTACCCCGCCGTCCACGGCGCCCCCGTACACATCGGGGATCCGACCGATCTGGGAATCCGTGACCTCGCCAACCCCGATTTCGGAGACCCTGTGACGGTGGCCGACGGCTTCGTTCCCGTGTTCTGGGCCTGTGGAGTCACACCGCAAGCAGCCGTGATGGAGTCCCGTCCGCCGCTGGCGATCGGCCACGCCCCCGGCCACATGCTCATCACGGACGCCCGCGACTCCGATTATCTGGTGCTGTAGCGCGCCTCAACGGATGCCGCAGCTTTACGTGCGGGCGTGCGCCTCGAGCAGCTGCTGCTCGGCGCGACGCAGGTAGTCGACCATGAGTGCGGCAGCCGCCGGCCGCTCCCCCGCCTCGAACTTCGCCAGAATGACGGCGTTGTCGTCGATGTAGGGCGAGTGAAACAGCGGATCGGCCACCATCGAGTGGAACACCAGCCGCATCTCGGCGAGCACCTGGGTCATCTGCGCGTTGAGGCGGTCACTTCGAGTCAGCGCGACGACGCCCGCATGAAAGTCCTGGTTGGCGCTCGCCATGCCCGGCACCGAACCGTCACTTCGAGCAGCCCGGGCGCGCGCGATCGCGGCGTGGAGGGCATCCGTTGGCGACGCGGTCGACCAGGTGAGCGCGGCCGGTTCCAGAAAGCGTCGTACCCGGTAAATCTCACGGATATCGTCGGCGGTCGGCCGGGCCACGAAGACACCACGATTGGGGATGCGGGTAACGACGTGCTCGCCGGCGAGGGTGGCGAACGCCTCGCGCAGGGTGTTGCGAGAAACGCCGAGCACCTCGCAGAGCGGCTCCTCCGACAGTTTCGCGCCCGGCGCGAGCTGGCCGGCCGAGATGCGGTCGCGCAGCATCGACGCCGCCCACAAGCCGGTTTCGGCGTGGCGCACGTCGACGCTCTGGCGACGCAGGTCGGGAAGGATCTCGTCGAGGGTCATAGCCACACAGTATCGACTCTCGCGCTCAAGCCTCGATCTCAGCGACGACGGCGTGCACCGTCACGGCGTCGCCGGCCGCCACGAAGAGTCCAACGAGCGTTCCGGAGCGGTGTGCGGCGACGGTCGATTCCATCTTCATGGCCTCGAGCACCAGCAGAGCCTCGCCCTCGGTCACCGTGGCGCCGGGCTCAACGAGCCATTTCACAACGGTGCCACTCATAGTGGAGCGCAGTTCGGCCGGGTCGGATTTCGGGATCGACGGCGCCACGGCAGCAGCGCCACCCTGCACGAGCCCACCAAGCAGGTTCTCAGGCAGGCCCAGGGCCATCCTCCGCCCGTCGAGTTCGATCGTGACGGTGCGGCGGCTCACGAGCGGGGCGGCCGGGGCGAGCGAGGGATCGTGCGCGAGTTGCTCGGCGAACTCGGTTTCAATCCAACTCGTGTACACACCGAGCCGGTCGGGCCCGGCGAATACGGGCAGGTCGACGACCGCCCGGTGAAACGACAACACGGTCGGCAGGCCCTCGATCTCGAACTCGGCGAGCGCCCGGCGGGCACGTCGCAGGGCCTGCGGGCGGTCAGCGCCGGTGACGATGAGTTTGGCGAGCAGCGAATCGAATTGCGGGGCAACGGCATCACCAGAACGGATGCCGGAATCCACCCGGATTCCCGGCCCGGTCGGCACGGTGAACGTCGTCACGGTGCCGGGTGACGGCAGAAATCCGCGGCCGGGGTCTTCGGCATTGATGCGGAATTCAAACGAGTGGCCGCGCGGCACGGGGTCTTTCGACACCGGCAGCCCTTCGCCGGCCGCGATGGCGAGTTGGGCGAGCACGAGGTCGATTCCTGACGTCTCCTCGGTGATTGGATGCTCCACCTGCAGCCGCGTGTTGACCTCGAGAAAGGAAACGCTGCCGTCGTCGGCGAGCAGGTATTCCACGGTGCCGGCGCCGACATAGCCCGCCTCACGGCAGATGGCTTTCGCCGAGGTGTAGATGAGATCGTGCTGGTCTGTGGTAAGAAAAGGGGCTGGCGCCTCTTCGACCAGTTTCTGGTTGCGGCGTTGCAGCGAGCAGTCGCGGGTGCCGACGACGATCACGTTGCCGTTCCCGTCGGCCAGAATCTGAGCCTCGACGTGCCGGGGCTTGTGCAGAAAGCGCTCAACGTAGCATTCGCCGCGGCCGAAGGCTGCAACGCTCTCGCGCACCGCCGAGTCGAACGATTCCTCGATGGCGTCGAGTTCCCAGACCACCTTCATGCCGCGACCGCCGCCGCCGAACGCCGCCTTGATGGCAACCGGCAGGCCATGTTCCTCAGCGAACGCGCGCACCTCGGCGGCGGTCTCGACGGTGCCGTTCGAACCGGCCACGAGTGGAGCGCCCACCCGCACGGCAATCTCGCGTGCCGAGACCTTGTTGCCGAGCACCCGGATGCTTTCCGGGCTCGGGCCGATCCAGGTCAGCCCTGCGTCCTGCACGGCTTGGGCGAAGTCGGCGTTCTCGGAGAGAAAGCCGTACCCGGGGTGCACCGCATCCGCGCCGGCCCGGCGAGCGATGGCGAGCAGTTTCGGAACGTTGAGATAGGTGTCGGCCGGGCTGTTGCCGCCCAGGGCGTAGGCCTCGGTGGCCAGGCCAACGTGCAGCGCGTCGGCGTCGACGTCGGCGTAGACGGCCACGGAGTCAAGCCCGGCGTCTGAGCAGCCACGAATGATGCGCACGGCGATTTCGCCGCGGTTGGCAATGAGTACTTTCTGCACGGTTCAGCTCTCGTTCGGGGTTTCAGTGGTGACGGCGGCAAAGCGGATGCGCGCGCCCGTGCCGAGTTGCGCCGCCCGGTCCAGGTCGGCGTGCAGCACGACGCCGAGCACCGGGTAACCACCGGTGACCGGGTGGTCGGCGAGGAACAACACCGGAACGCCCGAGGCTGGCAGCTGGATGGCGCCGGACACGGTGCCCTCGCTTGGCAGTTCGCCGCCGTGCGCGCGTTCAAGGGCCGGCCCGTCCAGACGCAGGCCGATGCGGTTCGACTGGGCGGTGACGGCCCAGTCGGTGCGGTCGAAACCGGCGAGCGTGTCGGCGCTGAACCAGTCAGCACGGGGGCCGAGAACATAGCGCAGCACGGTCACCGCGTCCGGCGGGTCGACCGCGGGTTCAGCAGCACCGACCACGCTCGTTGGAGGGGCCGGCAACACCCGTAATCCGGTGCCGGCCACGAGCGGCCGCGGGCCGATGCCCGACATCGAGTCGGTCGAGCGGCTACCGAGTACGAGCGGCAGGTCCAAGCCGCCGCGCACGGCGACGTAGCTGCGCACGCCCCACGCGGGGGCGTCGAGGGTCAACCGTTCGCCGGCGTGCAGCGCGAAGGGCGCGTTGGTGGGCACGACGCGGGGGGCGGCATCCGTTTTGCTGATCGTGATGAGAACGGAGGCTCCCGCCACCGCTACCACCTGCTCGGTGCGCGCGTCGAGTACGAGGCCGCCGAGGGCGTTTTCGAGCGCAGCGGCGGAGGCGGGGTTACCGACCAGGCGATTGCTGCGCCGCAGGGCTCCGCGGTCGAGGGCGCCGGCGCCCGCCACGCCGAGGTGAGCGAGACCAGGGCGACCGAGATCCTGCACGATGGTCTGCGGCCCGGGTTGTACGACGAGGAGGTCGGGCGGGAGGTCGAGGGCTTCGGTCCCGCTGGGCGTCGGCGCGGCACGCACGAACTCGCGCACAGCGCGGAACTGTACCCGATTGCCCGGTTGAATGAGCGCCGGCTGCTCGCGGTCGAGGCTCCATAGGGCGGCATCAGTGCGACCGATCAGCTGCCAGCCACCGGGAGTGACCCGCGGATAGACAGCCGAATAGGCGTCGGCGAGCGCCACTGCACCGGCCGGCACAGCCGCACGCGGACTGTTGCGCCGGGCGACCCTCAGTCGGTCGTCGCCGACGAGGTAGGCGAAACCGGGGGCGAAGCCGCCGAACGCGGCGGTCCACAGCTGCCCGGTGTGCACTGCGATCACGCCGTCTGGGCCGAGGCCGGTGACTTCGCCGACCTCGTCGAGGTCATCCCCGTCGTAGATAACGTCGATGGTCACGAGCTCGTCGCTTTCGGCGGCGGCCGTGCGCGATTCGATCGCGCGCAGCCTGGCGGCGAACCCGCGTGCTGCCGCCGCGGTGTCGGCCATCACGAGCACGGTTTCGGCGGCGGCAACCAGGTCCACCTGTCCGGGCAGCGGATGCTCGCGCAGCGCCTCGTAGAGCCCGAGCACTTCGCTGAGGCCCCCGAGCTGCACGAGTACGGCCCGGTCCCCAACGGGACGGATAGATCGAATGGGGGGCGGCATCCGCTATACGAAACTGGTGATGGAGATGCCGGCCGCCAGCAGCGCGGAACGCACCGCTGCGGCGAGGTGCACAGCGTCGGGGGTGTCGCCGTGCAGGCAGATGCTCTCTGCAGGCATGGCGATGACCGAGCCGTCGACGGCGACCACTGTGCCCTCGAGGGCGAGGCGAACGACCTGAGCGGTCACAGCCTCAACCGAATGCAGCACGGCTCCGGGCAGCGTGCGCGACACGAGACTGCCGTCGGGGTTGTAGGCGCGGTCGGCGAACGCTTCGGCCACTGTGCGCAGCCCGGCGGTCTGGGCGATTCGTTCGATGTCGCTGTTGGGCAGAACCATCAGCGGCAGGGTCGGGTCCACGGCGATTATGGCGTCGACCACAGCCTGCGCCTGCACTTGGTGGTGGGCGATGGTGTTGTAGAGGGCGCCGTGTGGCTTCACGTAACGTACAGCGGTGCCGGCTGCGCGCGCGAGGGCCTGCACCGCGCCGATCTGGTAGATCACATCGTTGCTGAGTTCGGCTGGATCCATCTCGATGAAACGGCGGCCGAAGCCGGCCAGGTCGCGGTACCCGGGGTGTGCGCCCACCGTGACGCCGGCGGCGGCCGCCGCAGCGCAGGTCGCGCGAATTGTCGTTGGATCACCGGCATGGAAGCCGCCAGCCACATTGACGCTCGTGACCGAGGCGATGATGGCAGCGTCGTCGCCGAATGTCCAGTTGCCGAAGGACTCCCCGACGTCGCTGTTCAGATCGATGGTTGGCATGGTCCCCGTCTTTCGTTCCCCTTAGACTGCCGTATTTCCAACTATTGTTCAACAATCGAGTCGAAATCGAGTGTTCTTCCGACCAGATCCCGACAAAGATACCCGCGCTTGCACCCCATAATAGGCGCCGCCCATAAGGGGTGGACAACGAATGCACTGCCGAATATTGTATGAATACTCGCGGCAAAACAGTCCGCTGGATGCGATCGATAACTGGAGTGAAGCAATGATGCGCAGCAAAGTGAAATCTGGCGCCTTCTCGGCGCTTCTGATCGGCACGTTGGTCGCGACCGGCGGTTTCTTGTCGGCTGGCGCTGCCTCCGCCGCCATCGCACCGGAGTCAGTAGTTTCTTCTGCGTCCTCGGATGTCGAACGCTGGGTCGTTCCGCAGACCCAACAAGGCGGCAACTATTGGACGTCCGAACGCATGCAGTCCGCCATCCCCGGCGAAGTCCTGGTGCAAGATAATGTGGCCGCAGGAGCAATCGGCGCGGTCGCGGCCGGAGCAACGTCTCTGGTGTCCCCACAGAAGGCCGACCCCGAGCCGTCACCCACGGCCTCTCGGGTCTCCCCCATCTCCCACATCGGCAAAATTTTCTTCACCCTCGGCGGCACCGACTACGTTTGTTCCGGCAACTCGGTCTCGGCCGCGAATGAAAACACTGTCGTCACCGCAGGACACTGCGTCAACGAGGGCCCGGGCAATTTCGCCACACGACTCATCTTCGTGCCAGCCTACGAGAACGGCTCAGCACCGTTCGGCCAGTGGAATGCCACCGTGCTGTACGCTCCCACCCAGTGGAGCAACAGCGGTGACATCAGCTATGACACCGGCTTCGCCATCGTTTCCTCACCCACCGGCTCGTCTCTGAGCGACAGTGTCGGCGCGTCGGGCGTCACCTTCAACCAGAGCCGCGGCCTTACGTACACCGCCTACGGCTATCCGGCAGCCGCGCCGTTCAACGGTGAGACCCTGCAGTCCTGCTACGGCACCGCCACCCCTGACCCCTACGGCCAAACCCAGTCGCAGGGCATCCCCTGCGACATGACCGGCGGATCGTCGGGCGGCCCGTGGATGATCGGCAGCGGTTCCACCGGCCTGCAGAACTCGGTCAACAGTTTCGGCTACAACAACATCGCGAACACTATGTTCGGACCCTACTGGGGGTCTGTCATCGAGAACACCTATGTCGCCGCATCCGCGTGACCCGAGCGACAAACGCCCAGCCGCCCGGCAGCGCCTCAACTCCGATGTCGAGGACTGGACTGACGAACGGATGCGCGCGGCCCGGCCGCGCATAATCCGCCTCAACCCCGACGGGTCACGCGAGCTCGACGACGCCACGACCGTGCCAGAGGCCAAACGGGCCGCCGACGCGGAAACCCCGCCGACGGAATCCTGAACCAGTGAAAGCCCCGTCCGAGACTTGGACGGGGCTTTCACTGGTTGATCGGATGACTAGACCGGAGCAGTTTCCCCGATCGTGAACGCTGCCTCTGTGGTGTCTTCGATGTCTTGCAGGCTCACACCGGGGGCCCGCTGTCGGAGCACGAGGCCGGTCGGCGTCACGTCGAAGACGGCCGTGTCGCTGATGATGCGATCGACGACCCGCACGCCGGTGAGCGGCAGGGTGCACTCGGTGACGATCTTCGGCGTTCCGTCTTTCGCGACGTGTTCGGTGAGCACCACTACGCGCGGGGTGCCGGCTACGAGGTCCATCGCGCCGCCCATGCCCTTGACCATCTTGCCGGGAATGGTCCAGTTGGCGAGGTCACCGAGCGCGGAAACCTGCATAGCGCCGAGAATGGCAACCTTCACATGACCGCCGCGGATCATGCCGAAGGAGGTCGCCGAGTCGAAGATCGCCGCCCCCGGCAGCACCGTGACGGTCTGCTTGCCGGCGTTGATGAGGTCGGCATCTTCCTCACCCTCAAACGGGAACGGCCCCATGCCCAGCAGCCCGTTCTCGCTCTGCATCGTCACGTGGATGCCCTCAGGCAGATTGTTGGCAACGAGCGTCGGGATGCCGATGCCGAGGTTCACGTAGTCGCCATCGTTGAGTTCCTGCGCCGCGACCGCGGCCATTTCATCTCTAGTCCAAGCCATGGTTCTACTCCCTCACTACAGGCTGGCCAGAACAGGCCGGCTGCGCACTGTGCGCTGTTCGATGTCTTTAACCCGCGCCGAGGACTGGATCAAACGCTGCACGTAGACGCCCGGGGTGATGACGTGGTTCGGATCGATGCCGCCGGGCTCAACGATTACCTCGGCCTCAGCGATCGTCACGAGGCCGGCGGTCGCCACGACCGGGTTGAAGTTGCGGGCGGTGAACCGGTACTCGAGGTTACCGAGGGTGTCGGCGCGCCACGCCTTAACCAGGGCGACATCGGCGACGATGCCGCGTTCCTGCAGGTAGGTTTCACCGTCGAAGTCGGCGAGCGGTTTGCCCTCGGCGATGAGCGTGCCGACGCCGGTCTTGGTATAGAAAGCCGGAATGCCAGCGCCCCCGGCCCGCAGCCGTTCGGCGAGCGTGCCCTGGGGGCTGAATTCAACCTCGAGCACGCCGGCCAGAAACTGCTCGGCGAACAGCTTGTTCTCACCCACATACGAGGCGATGACCTTCCGCACCTGACCGGCTTCGAGCAATACGCCCAGTCCCTTGCCGTCGACACCCATATTGTTCGAGACGACCGTGAGATCTTTCACCCCGGATGCCCGCACCGCGTCGATGAGGTCGGCCGGAATACCGCTCAGGCCGAATCCGCCGACCGCGATGACCATCCCGTCGCGCAGAACGTCGCGCAGCGCCTCACTCGCGCTGGCCTGAACCTTGAACATACATTCTCCTCATTGAGTGATGGTCATTGCTACGTGTCCACCTTGTGGACGCTACTGCCTAACGCCATGGTATTCAGCGCCAACAAGCCCTGTCAATCGTTATAGCATTGCGACTCCATGTCATGAACAGTAGGCTTCGAATTATCCACATTATGGACAAAGGAGTCGATATGACCGGTCAGTCGGCCACACCTGCGGCGCTGAAGGCCCGCGGCGGCCAGCTGGCCCGCCTGGCCCAACCGGTGCAGGGCGCACAGGTTGTCGGGCGCGTTGCCCTACTGCTGCGTCTCGTCGGTCAAAATCCTTTAGGCACTTCCCTGGCCGAGATCGTGCAGCACTCCGGCCTGACCCGGCCCACCGTGCACCGGCTGCTCACCTCGCTCGCCGCCGAGGGCCTGCTCGACCACGATGTCGTGCGCCATACCTGGCACTACGGCCCCGAGGTCTTCGTCATGGGAACTGTCGCCGCCGCCCGCTACCCGATCGAAGAGCTTGCCCGGCCGAGCCTCGTGCGCCTGGCCGAAGAGACCGGGGAGAGCGCGTTCCTGTCTATCCGGCGGGGCGGTGAAACCGTGTGCCTCCTCCGCGAAGAGGGCAGCTTTCCCATCCGCTCCTTCGTGCTGCACGAGGGGGTGCGATTTCCGTTGGGCGTCGCATCCGCTGGACTGGCCATTCTGGCCTATCTGCCCACAGCAGAAGTGGATGCCCTCCTCGACGACACCGACGCGTTCTCGGCTCGCTGGGGCGCGCAGCACTCACCCGCCAGCATCCGTGCCAATCTCGAACGAACCAGGGAAACCGGCTATGCGGTGAATCCCGGACTCATCCTGGAAGGAAGCTGGGGCATGGGCGCCGCGATCTTCGACCGCAGCGGCCGCCCCGGCTGGGCGCTCTCGCTGACCGGCATCGAGCCGCGGTTCAAGCCCGAGCGGCAGAAGATCCTCGGTCAACTTCTGCTCGACGAGGCCAGCCGCATCAGCCAGACCCTGCAGCGCCCGCCGATCACCTAGCGACCCGCGAGCCGAGGTATCGGTCGTGCTCCGTCACACCCAAGATGCGCAGCGCACGCACGCACGCACGTGACGCCTCGGACGTTGCAGGGCATCCCGTAAGAGTTGAGCGTGATCTCTAATTCTGTCAGCTTTAGCAACGCTCGCAGATTACCGCATGCAATTTCACTGGTACGTTGCGGACAGTAGAGACGTCGGCCTTAGAAGACGTCCCACCCCGCTTTCGCGGGGCGGGATTTTCACCATAGCTCCCGTAAATTACAGGTAACTATACGCTTGTAGTCAGGGTCAGGACGCCCTGCTATCGGCCAGGCTCGGCTCACCCTCCTGTGCCATCCACGGACAGAATAAAGCAGCCGCTCCAAGACGACGAAGGGCCAGCACCCTTTCGGATACTGGCCCTTCTACAGTGGAGCTAAGGAGATTCGAACTCCTGACCTTCTCATTGCGAACGAGACGCGCTACCAACTGCGCCATAGCCCCAAACTGCCTTTGAAGAATATCACGGGCTGGCCAACAGTTTTGCCGCTTTGGCGCGGGGCGTCAATTAGACCGCGCGACGACGACGCAGCACGGCATCGAGGTCGGTCATGCCCGGGACTGTCTCGCCGACAATACCCATCGACGCGAAGCGGCTGGGCACCGCAGCAGTGGTCGCCGCCACGACGGGCCGGGCGATCGGCGTGACCACTCGGTTGGCCTCCTCCGCGAGTACGGCGGCACGACGAGCGACCTCCGCTTCGGCGGCTGCCCTGCGCAGTTGGTTGGCCGCTTCAACGGATGCCATCGCCGTCTGCGCAATGGACCCGCGCGAGAGGTGCAGCGCTCGCGGCACCGGTTGCGGCGTCCAGGTGGCCGCCGCGACCGGAGTCTGCTCTAGCTGCACGGGTTCGAAGGTTTGCCTGATCAGCACGGGCAACTCCATGGGGGCTTCCAGTCGAACGATGCGCGCCGAACGTGCGACTGTGGCGAGTCTTCCGAGAACGGTAAACGCGGCGACCATTACGACTCCGCCGCCGACCAGCGCCGTGAACGAACCGGTCAGAGCGGCAGAGATCCCCGATACCGCCAGCACGAAACCGGTCAGGAGAATCAGCGACACCAGGCCGCGAAAGCGCCGAAGACGCCGAAGTTTCTTCACCGGAAACTCCGGCAGGCGTGGCGCGGCCGCGGCGGCCACAGCGGCGGCGGCGCGGCGAGCGTCGCTGGCTGCATCCGCTATCGCCTGCGCTTCAGCCCGCTCCGATTGCTCGGCCCTGGCCAGAATGCGTTGCTGCTCGGCTACGGTGCGTGCATTCGCTTCAAGCCGCACTTGCTGCGGAACCTCGGCGGTTTCAGCCAGAATACGCAGTGTCTGTTGCAATCGCACCGCATTTCGTTCGGTTGCCTGAAACTGCTTGCGGCGCGACCAAGTGGGCATCAAGTAGGCAACCCAGAGCACAGCAGCCACCGCCACCATGACCCCGCCACCCAATGCCTCACTACTCATGTTGACAACGGTAGGAGGCGCGGGCACATCCACCGAGGATTACTCCCGGTGTGTCACCCAAGTTAATACACTGATTTCGCCCCCGAACAGGGAAATTCTTGACCGTCATCGGGTGATGACACGCACCGGATGCGCGGCCGACTCCAAATCTGCCGCGGTGACGCTCGCCGCATCCGCTGGTACCAGGTCATCTTGCCAGCGGCGCATGACGCCCTGGCTGAGTTCCTCGGCGACCAGGCCGAAGCAGAAATGGTCGCGCCAGTCGCCGTTGATGTGGATATACCGTCGGCGCAGACCCTCATATCGAAAGCCGAGCTTTTCAACGACGCGCAGGCTGGCCTTGTTCTCGGGGCGAATGCAGATCTCCATGCGGTGCAGGCCGAGCTGATAGAAGCAGTAGTCCGTCGCGAGCGCGACAGCCGTAGGGGTGACCGACTGGCCGGCAAACTTTTCACTGACCCAGTAGCCGATGGTGGCCGACGACAGCGATCCCCAGGTGATCGACGACACGTTCAGTTGACCGGCCAGTTCGCCGTTGTGTTCCACAATGAACGGCAGGCCGTTGCCCGACCGCGAATGCGTCAACAGGCTGCGGATGCTCGCGCGCGTGTCGAAAGACATCGGCGCGTAGGGGTTGGTCGCCTCCCATTTGCGCAACCACGAGCGGTTCGCCAGCAGTTCGCCCTCGAGAGCGCGCGAATCGCGCAATCGGATGGGTCGCAGGGTGACTGCCCCCTCACGGAGGGTCGGAATTGCGATCGGCACGGTTCGCCTGTCTGTCGTGGGTGAGAAGCCGGGTGGGGCGGGGAAAATCGTTAGTGCAGTGTGGCGACGAATTCGCGCAGCCACGGCTTGAGGTCGGCACCGAGATCTTCACGATCGACGGCGAGCTGCACGATCGCCTTGATGTAGTCGAGCCGGTCGCCGGTGTCGTAACGACGGCCACGAAAGATGAGGCCGTACACGCCGCCGGTGGACTCCGGGGTGACAGCCATCTCCTGCAGGGCATCGGTGAGCTGAATCTCGTTGCCCTTGCCGGGCGCCGTGTGTTCAAGAATATCGAAAATTTCGGGACGCAACACATACCGGCCGATGATGGCAAGGTTGGAAGGGGCATCTTCGGCGCTGGGCTTCTCGACGAGGCCGGTGATGCGCACGACGTCAGGGTCATCGGTAGCTTCGACCGCAGCCGCCCCATACATATGAATCTGTGAGGGGTCGACCTCGAGCAGGGCAACGATGCTGGCGCCACGCTTGATCTGCTCTTCGAGCATGCGGGTCAGCAGCGGGTCGCGCGAGTCGATGATGTCGTCACCGAGCAGCACGGCGAACGGCTCGTTTCCCACGTGCATCCGCGAGCGCAGTACGGCGTGGCCAAGTCCGCGCGGGTCGCCCTGCCGCACATAGTGGATATCGGCGAGCTCGTTGGATTCACGCACCTTGGCCAGCCGGGTCTGGTCCCCCTTGCGTTCCAACATGGCCTCGAGCTCAGTCATGCGATCGAAATGGTTCTCCAGGGCGTTCTTGTTGCGCCCGGTAACCATCAGCACGTCGCTGAGCCCGGCCGCGACCGCTTCTTCGACGACGTACTGGATAGCCGGCTTGTCGACGACGGGCAGCATCTCCTTTGGCATGGCCTTGGTCGCTGGGAGGAAGCGTGTTCCGAGTCCAGCTGCGGGAATGACTGCTTTAGTTATCGGGGTACCCATGGGCACTAGGTTAGTGGCAAGTAGGATGCCTTATATGGACTCCGACATAGCTCATCGAAAGCGTGCGCTACGAGCGGAATTACGCGAACGCCGTCAGAACCTGACGTCCTCCGAGCGCGACTTCGCCACGGCCGGTTTCACGGAAAATCTGCAAAGCCTTGTGCTCGACCTGTCAGCGCGGTCTATCTCCTGCTACCTGTCAGCCCGCAACGAACCTGATACCCGACCTTTTCTCAACTGGGCTACGGCAGAAGGTATTCGCGTTCTCTTCCCCATTTCGCGCGAAGACGGCTTGCTCGATTGGACCGTCGGCGACGGTGACGAGGAATTCACCGGAATTTCCGGCGTACCAGAAGCCGTGGGAACCCTGCTCGGGCCAATCGCCATCAATGACGTCGACCTCATCATTGTTCCCGCGGCGGCCGTGGACGAGTCGGGACTACGCATGGGCTGGGGTCGCGGCTACTTCGACAAGACCCTCGGCTCGATGGAGAAATGCCCGCCGGTATACGCCGTGGTCTTCGACAGCGAGTACCTCGACGAAGTTCCCCGCGAAGTGCACGATCAGCCCGTCAACGGCCTCGTGACGCCGACCCGAATCATCGCTTTCTAACCGTTTTCACCGCCTGGGACCCCGGTTCTGAACCTGCGGGGGTCTGTGCGCGCATAACCTTAGTCTTGGCAGGCGTTTGCCTGTCGGCTCAACCAGCTGGAGATGCAGTGCCTACCTACTCTTACCGTTGCACCGCGTGCGACACCGCTTTCGATATCCAGCAGGCCTTCACCGACCACTCGCTCACGGTGTGCCCGACCTGCCAGGGAAAGCTGCGCAAGGTGTTCTCCTCGATCGGCGTGACCTTCAGCGGCTCGGGTTTCTACAGCAACGATTCCAAAGCGGATGCGAAGCGGTCCAACCCGAATCTCGACCGCAAGCCGACCGAGAAATCAGCCGATAAGTCCGACTCTTCGGCGAGCAAACCCGCGGAAACCAAGACCGAGAAGAAGTCCGACAGTACGCCGGCGAAAAAAGACAGCTCGGCGTCCTCGCCCTCGCCTTCCTCGTCCTCCTCCGTTCCGGCCGCGAAGGCGTCTTAGGCAGATGGCGCTGACAAAGACGGTCGCCCAAGTCATCCGTTTGGAGCACCCCGTGATCAACGGTTTCAAAGAATTCATCATGCGCGGCAACGTCATCGACCTCGCGGTCGCCGTCGTCATCGGCACGGCGTTCACCGCGCTCGTCACCGCCATCGTCACGAGCATCTTCAACCCGCTGATCGCGTCGATCTTCAGCGCCGAGTCCCTGGCAGACTCGCTCGTCCTCCCGCTCCGGGGTGGGGACGGCATTTTGTTCGGTGCCGTCATTGGCGCGCTGATCAACTTCCTGCTGATCGCTGCGGTGGTCTACTTTGCGATCGTGCTGCCGCTGAACAAGCTCAAGGAGGCGCAGGACCGCCGTCGCAACGCGGGTATTCCTGCGGCCGTCGTTGTGGACCCCACGACCGAGCTCGACCTGCTTACCGAGATCCGCGATCTGCTGGCCAAGAACGCCGCCCCAGCCGCGCCTGACCAGGGCCCCAAACACTAGCAGCTACCAGTGCGGCGGGCGATCCTGCCGCAACTGTGCCTCGTTCGCGCTCGGTGCGCTGCCAGTGTGGGCGACGCCGCCCTCTTCGCGCAATACCGGCGGGTGCGGGTTGGGGTCGGTATCCGGCGCCGGCAGAAGTCTGGCGCGCCGGGCCCTGCCTGCCGCCTTCACGATCGGCTGGCGGGCCGATCCCAGGCGCGGCACATCCTCCGAGCCGCTCATGCGCCCGGGCGTTTCGGGGTGACTGTGGGGGCGTCGCCGGCTGGAAAGGCACGGGGAGCGGCATCCGCCGGCGGAACACCGGCGATTGCGGCCACGCGCGCCGCGACGGCGTCGGGGTTGCTGAACAGTTCGAAGCTGTGCACGCGCAGGTAGTGCCAGCCGAGTCGGCGCAGCACTTCGGGGCGCAGCCGAAGCGACTCGCGCAGGCTCGCACGATTGACGACGGCATCCGTCTCGACCACGATGGCGCGGATGCCATAGGAGGCGGCGAGGGCCAGCTTGCCGCGGTGGCCGAGCCGCACACTGAGGCCGAGCTTCTCAAGGCGGTGGCCGAGATCGACCAGCATGGCCTCGCTCGCGTCGGGAACCTGCACCTCGTCACGACGGGCTTCGGTCTCGCTGAGCACCTGGGACAGGGCGAGGATACCGTGACGCTGGCGGTCCTCGTCAATGTCGGCGGGACGAAAGCAGGAGACGATGTCGAGCGCGCGACGTGCACGGGTCATGCCGATCGCAAGCAGGCGTTCGCCGCCCGGTTCGCCGAGTGAACCGAAGTTCGACAGCAGGCGACCGTGCGGAGTGCGGCCGTAGCCGATCGAGAAAATGACCCGGTCGCGGCTCTGTGCCACGGCCTGCTCGAGGGTGAGTACGGTGAACGGTTCGCTGCGGTCTTTGAGAATGAAATCGGAAAGGTCGGTGCGCTTGGCAAACGCCGCGAGCACGGCCTGCTGCACACGCACGGCGTGCCGGGTGCTCGCGGTGATCACCATAAGCGATTCGCGCGGACGCTTCGAGGCGTGGTCGAGCACGAGATCGACAACCTTCACGACCTCCGCGTCGACGCTCTCGATGGCGCCGCTGTCGGCGTCGGGCATGCCGCGGCCGCCGGCCACATAGTTGATGGTGAGGCTGCCGTGGCCGAGAAAACTTCCGGCCCAGGGCAGGGAATCGATGCGTCCGCCATAGAAGCGATGGTTGACGAGCTCAGCGAGGTCCTCCCCGCCAGCCCGATAGCTACGAGTGAGCGTGAGGGTCGGCAGCAGTTCGCCGAGGCGGGCCAGGGCAGAATCGGCGTGCAGGGCGTCCACCGATGCGTCGGGCACGGCGGTCTCCCCCGAACCGGCGATGCCGGTCTCGAATGCTGACGGCGTCTGTGTGACCGGATCACCGAACGCGACGATCTGTCGGCCGCGGCGAATCGCACCGACGTTTTCAGCGAGGGTCGTGGCTCCGGCGTCAACCAGCAACACGGTATCGAAGGTGATCTGGTCGCTGATTCCGGCGATCTCGTAGGGCGAGGCCAGCCAGACCGGGGCGAGCACTCGACCGAGGTGGGGTGCGACCTCATTGAGTCGGGCCGGGGTGGCACGATCGGCGCGCAGCAGGCGGCGCAGCTGGTCGGCTTCCTCGGGAAAGTCGACGACGCCGATCTTCCAGGTTTCGGCGAGCAACCAGGCCAGCAGCTTGCCGGTAGCGGATGCGTGCGCTTCGTCGACGAGTTTGAAATCAGCCTCGAGGCGGTCCAATACCTGGGTGTTAGCACCCAGCAGTGCCCGGTCGCTCGCGAGCATGATTTCGAGCACCGACTGCCACCAGGCCAGCTCGAGCTCGACGGCGACGTTCTCTTCCGACACGTGGCGCTGGGACAGGTCGGTCATCAGCGGGTCAAGGTTGTGTTCGCGTAGCGTCGCCAGCAGCGCTGTGCGCTCGTGCAGGTTCGCGAGCACCTCGCTCTCAGCGGCGAGGCCGGAGATCATCGCTACCAGCTCATTCAGCTGACGCCCGGCCAGGACCCGGGGCGTGCCGCTGGTGCCGAGCGGAATGTCGAGCAGACCGAGGTCTTCCGAGACTCGCTGAAAAGCAACGTGCACGTCGTTAATGCCCACCGGCACCTCCGGAGTGACGCCGGCGGCTGCGTAGCGCTGCCAGAGCGTGCGCTGGCTCTGGATGCGCCGCAGGCTCTCGTTCATGTCGTTGACCCGCACGCCGGGGCGCTGGTATTCCTCGGCGAGCTTTCGCAGTCTGCGCCGACTGGCCGAACTCATCTCAGACGATTCACGCCTCGACGACGTGGCGGCGATCAACTCGGTGAGCGACCGGTCGTAGACGCCGGGCTGAAATTTGTCGAGGGTTTCGCGAATATCCAGCAGCAGACGCAGGTAGATCCCGAGTTCGTTGATCGTCTCGAACGGGCGCAATCGGGTCTGACCGATCAGGCCGTTGGCGCGTTCAAGCAGCCGGGGCAGTTCGATCTGGTTGATGCGTTTGGCGAGCTGGTGCGAGTTGGAGGCATCCGCTGTGGAGGTGAACGAGGCGCCGTACCAGGGCGAGTCGCCGGGCCCATACCGAAATTCGCCGAGAACGGCGGCCTTGATCAGGGTGTTGGCGGCGGCCGACCGGGAATGGGCGAGAAGTTCGAGGGCGTGCCGGTCGAGGCGGGCCGTGGTCGACGGCGGCTCAGGCAGCTGAGCAAGCCGGGCGAGTTCGCCCAATGCGTCGAGCACAGAGACACCGAGAGCGGAGTCGCGGCGAGTGAGCGCCGAACGGTAGTCGAGCAGCACCTTGCGCAGGCGCACGAGTGCGTCATCGACGTCGCCGACCCGCGGCTGGGCCGCTTTCTCGTTTCGGGTGATCGACTGGATCAGGTCGCGGCGCAGGGTGCGCGGGGTGACGGCGATGCCGGGCAGGCCCACCTGCACGAGGCGGCCGCGGATGCCATCGAGGCTGGAGCGGCGGGCGCTCACCACGAGTACCCGCTTGTGCTGGGCCACGAGCGAGCCGATCGCATTGACGATCGTTTGGGTGCCACCGGTGCCGGGCAGCGTTTTCACGACGAGGGAGTTGCCGGCTGCGATCTGCGCGACAACGTTCTCCTGCTCGGAGTCGGCATCACCGAGCAGCGTGTCGGTGGCGGGCGGGCGGGCGTCCTGCCCGATTGGTACGACCGGGTTATAGGCGGTCTCGATGTTGCGCCGAGCGGTCATGTTGCCGGCAACGGCGTCGAGCAGCGGATGGTCGAGGTTCGACGCGTCGGCGGCGAGCGCCCGGCCCACGTCTGCGAATGAGGAGACGACGAGGCGGGGTACGACGTTGAACCAGGGCAGGTGCGAGGTAAGCCCGCGCAGCCGGTCGATGACAGGTTGCGGCTTGAAGGCGCCGTTGGTCACGGCGAGCGCCACAAAAGCGTCGGCGTCGAGCACGATCTGAAACTGGTCTTTCAAGGCACGGGCGAGTTCGGGATTGAGAAAAGGTTGGCCCTTGAGCTTGAGTTCGTAGTCGCGTCCGTACCGACGAATGGCGAGGGGACGCAGCAGCACCGGGGCGCTGTAATCAATGTCCTGATAGCGCCACTCCGCAAGGCCGATGGCGAGGTTGACAGACTCGAGGCCGCGCATGGAGCGCAGTTCGATACCTTTCTGGGTGATCTCGTTCGCGGCCAGGCGGGCGTTGCGCAGCGCCAGTTCGTCGCGAATAAGGTTGGACAGCAGCGTCGTTTTGCCGATGATGAACTGCGGCAGGCCGCCGGGGTGCGTGGCGCTGAGCTCGATGCGGGTGCGGGCTTCGTCGGTGAAGTGCAGCAGGGGCGATCGTCCGCCGAGGGCTGCTAGTTCGTCGCGCCAGCGTTGCCAGACCGGTTCGGCGATGTTTCCCGCGGTGAAGGCCGGGTCGCCCAGACTGAGGTTGTGTGGACTGGTCACGTTTTGCGGGTCGGCAGGGACGCCGCCCAGGTACTTGGAAAGCACGTCGTCGTCATCTTGTTTTTTATCGAGGTGCCACACAGGGATACCCTAATTGGCAAATCACCGGTTTACCCTGAGGCGGCCGGGGTTTCGCGGGTTTTGGCCCCAACTGACGTTCACAGCCAGTCGCGCCGTTTGAACACGACGTACAAGCTGATACCCATCGCGAGCATCAGGCTGAGGGCAAACGGATAGCCCAGGGCCCAATGGAGCTCGGGCATGTGGTCGAAGTTCATGCCGTAAACAGTTCCCACCAACGTCGGTGCGAACAGGATCGCCGCCCAGCTGGAGATCTTCTTGACCTCCTCGCTTTGCGCGAGGCTCGTCTCTGACAGGTGGCGCATTTCGTCGTTCTGGCGCTGGCCGACCAGGGTGCTGTGCACGGTGAGCGCATTCTGCAGCAGTTGCCGAAAAGCGTCGCCACGTTCCACAACCCGCAGGGTGTGATCGAGCACGTCACGCAGGTGCCGGTGCAGTTCCAAATCGACGTTGTATTTATCGAAGCCACGCTGCATGGACTCGAACATGGTCACGAGTGGTTGGGTTGCCCGCTGAAACTCGATCACCTCGCGCGACAGCGCATAGATGCGCCGGGAGACCTCCGGGTCGCCGTCGAACAGCTGGTCTTCAATCTCGTCGATGTCATTTTCGAGGCCGGCGACGACCGGTACGTATTCGTCGACGACCTGGTCAAGAATGGCGTAGAGCACGGCTTCCGGACCGAGTGCGAGCAAGTGCGGCGTCTGCTCCATGCGCTCCCGCACCTGCGCGAGGTTGGGCGATTCAGCGTGGCGGATGGTGACGACGAAATCCGGCCCGACGAACACGTGCAGCTCGCCGAATTCGACGCGTTCCTCGTCGTCCATGTAGCGGGCCGGGCGCAACACCACGAACAGAATGTCCCCGTACCGTTCGATCTTCGACCGTTGGTGACCGGCGAGCGCGTCCTCCACGGCTAGATGGTGCAGGCTGAACTCGGTGGCGACGGCCCGCACTTCCAACTCGCTCGGCCGATACAGGCCGATCCAGGCGAAACCCTTGTTCTGTTTCATGACTTCAAAGGTCTCGTCGAGCGTGTGCGGGGTGGAGACCCGGTGCCCATCCACGTAAACCGCATTATCAACCAGCGCCATCGGCTCTCCTTGTTCGATCTTCTAGTGTGTCATTCGCCTACACCGCCCGGTAACGTTTGAGGGTGCCGCAAACGGATGTCTCCCTTTTTCTCGCTCCGCGCGCGACGCTCCCCCAGACCGACCGCGCACGGCTCACCGCCGCCGTGGCCCTGGTCTGCTCGGCGCGGGGCCCGGTCACCATCGAGCAACGCTGCGAGCGCTGCGGCGGAGCGCATGGCCGCCCGCGCGTCCTGGAGCCAAGCGCGGTGCACGTGAGCCTGAGTCGAGCCGGCCATACCGTCGCCGTCGCCGTCTCCCTGGTCGGGCAGATCGGGGTCGACATCGAGAGCGTCACGGCGGTCGGCCGTGCCGGGTTCGATGATGTCGCGTTCAATGCGACCGAGCGCACAGCGCTGGCCGCTGTGCCGGTCGGCGAGCGCGACCGGGCGCGCGCCCGGATCTGGACCACGAAGGAAGCCCTGCTCAAGCTCTCGGGCCAGGGCCTGACGGTGGACCCGCGAGAGCTGACTGTGGGGTGGGCGGGGGCATCCGTTTTATGGAGATGGCCGACTTCCACCCTCGATCTGAACCGGGTGCACGTCGTGGGCTTCGACGCAGGCCCCGGACTGATCGGCACCCTCGCCGTTTTCAGCGCCGAGGCCCCCGAGGTGGAGCTGCGCCGCGATTCGTAGGCTCGGCGCCAGCGCGCGGCCATCCGTTTCACGCTGAGCGGGAGTTGCGCCGCTGCGCGGGAGGCGCAACTCCCGCGCACTGGCGCAGGTCCAGCGCGACGCGTGGCGCTGGGGTTCCGCCCAGGCCGGAACTCCCGCGCACTGGCGCAAGTCCAGCGCGACGCGACCACCCCGCCGTTACGGCTGGGGGCGTTCCAGGCCGCGCAGGGCGCGCTGCGGGCCGGGCTGCAGTCCGAGCTCCAGGAGCCGCCGCCGCAGGGAGTACTGGCTCATCCCGACCGAAGCCGGCCAGCGGGTGAATCCATGTACCTGACGGCGAATTCCGTCCTCGCGCAGCTTTTCGTCATACTGCACCTGCTCGGGAGAGCGACCGGCCAGATACTTCGCGTTGAAATACTTCTCCCGACCGTCACACTCCCCCACACCGTCGATCTCGGGCCAGTAGAAGTCGGTCTCGCACTCCTTGCCATCGACGATGAACGGATGCTGCAGTTCCGGTTCGGGAAATCCGCTCAGGGCGATGTTCACCCGACTAGCCGATTCCGCTGGCGAACCGGAGAGATGCGTTCCGAACTG
Source organism: Cryobacterium serini (assembly GCF_004404025.1). NCBI lineage: Bacteria > Bacillati > Actinomycetota > Actinomycetes > Micrococcales > Microbacteriaceae > Cryobacterium > Cryobacterium serini. The sequence goes on along the minus strand of NZ_SOHN01000016.1, from coordinate 370,492 downwards.
GATGATCGCACGGGCGCGGCGGGAACCGCGAAAGGGCAGCATCCGCTCAAGCGTGGCCAGAAGCGCAACCTTGGTAGTCAGGGTTAGGGTGCGTCTAAACCGGTCCTGATAGAGCGCGCGGTCGACCACTGCCACGGCGGATTTCAGATCGAGGGTCGCGGCCAAATCGACCACGGTACGTTCGATGGTCGTCACGAGTAGTCCGTCGATGGTCGTGACGTCGCGGGAATCCATGCCGAGAGCATGCCTGCGGATACCCGGATCCGATCGTCCGCCCGAGGCTCGTTCCGTGAGCAGATGCACCTCCCCCGGCCAGCCGACGAGCATCGGCAGCCCCCAGAGCACGGCGGCCGAGTGGTGGCAGAGCACCGCCTGACCGCGCCGGATGAGGGCAGCCCCGCGCACCCGGATCAGATAGCGCTGGTCCTCCCGCAATTGGTTCCAACGCGCGCTGGGGTAGTACAGACCGCGGCTCACCCGCTGCAGTCGGCCCCGTGTTGATTCCCGTCGCAAGCGAAAATCGACGCCCAGGGCGCTTGCCAGATCAGACGCGAGGATGAGGCCGTCGCACGGATCGGGGTCGGTGCTCGTTTGGGAGATGAGACCGGCGCCGCCTCGGGGAACGATGCCGAAGCTGGCGCTGGGTTCTGGGTCGGGCTGAGACATAGAACCAGAGTGTCCGGAAGGCGCCTGCTGCGGGAGGCGGCTTGCCCCCTCCGTGCAGAACCCAGGGCCCACACCCACCTGTGGAGGAGGAACACGCGGTTCGTCCTAGCGTGCCATCCGCTGAGCGACGGATGACCGCGAGCATCCGTTTCACGCCACGCGGGAGTTGAGCCGCTGCGCGGGAGGCGGAACTACCGCGTACTGGCGCAGGTCCAGCGCTACGAAAGGCGCGGGAGTACTGGCCAAGGCGCAACTCCCACGCAGCGCAACCACACCCACGCCCGAACCCGGCCACGCCTCGTGCCCTGTAATCAGAGGCTCGGCAGCGCGCTGTCCTGCACCCAGCGGGCCACGAACCCGCCGATCGCCCGGCTGCCGGTGTGTTCGGAGAAAAATTCTATGAAGTCGTCGGTCGAGACCTGCCCGTATCGCCGGGCCGCCGTGTAGGCGCGCAGGGTCGCGAAGAAGTCCTCGTCGCCGAGAGATTTGCGAATGGCGTGCAGGGCGAGCGCGCCTCGTTTGTAGACACGGTCATCGAACATGGCGTGCGGGCCGGGGTCGCCGATCACAATGTCACGGGGCAGCGCCGCAACCCGGCCGCGGTGCAGCACGGCGAGGGCGTCGGCCGTGCGGCCACCGCGCTGCTCCTCCCACAGCCATTCCGCGTAGCACGCGAAGCCCTCCTGTAACCAGATGTCCTGCCAGCGGGCCACGGTCAGGCTATTGCCGTACCACTGGTGTGCCAGCTCGTGGGCGATCAGCCGGTCGCTGCCGTGCTCGCCGTCGATGTGGTTGCTTCCAAATATGGCCAGGCCGTGCGCCTCGAGTGGAATCTCCAGCTCGTCGTCGGTCACGACGACCGAGTAGGACGCGAACGGATAGGCCCCGAACCGGTCGGCGAAAAACGCGATCATCTCGGTGAGGCGGGCGAAGTCGATACCGACACGGGTCGCCAGATGGGCGGGAAAGTACAGGCTGTGCGCGACCGGAGTGTTGGCCAGGTCAAGGCGGCGGTAGCGGCCGATCAGCACCGTGGCGAGGTAGGTCGCCATCGGCTCGCGCACGTCGAAGATCCAGGTGGTGCGGCCGGAACGGCTCGACCGGCTCGACAACACCCCGTTCGACACCACGGTGTAGCTGGATTCGCAGGCGATCGTGATGCGAGAGGTGGCCTTGTCGCTCGGGTGGTCGTTGCACGGAAACCAGGACGGGGCCCCACACGGCTGCCCGGAGACGAGCACGCCGTCGTCGAGTTCTTCCCAGCCGACGTCGCCCCAGGCGCTGCGCACCGGATGCGGCGCCCCGCGATAGCGCACCACCACCTCAAATACGGCCCCGGCGTCGATGGTCGTGGCGAGGCTGATCACCAGCTTACGAGCGCTGTGGGTGACTTTCGTCGGCCGCGCGCCGTTCACGGTGACTTTCTCCACAGTGAGCCCGGCGAAGTCGAGGCTGAACCGGTCGAGCATCATGAGGGACCGCGCCGTGATGATCGCGGTCGCATTCAACCGGTTGGTGGCTACTCGGTAGTCCAGGGTCACGTCGTAGTGCACGGCGGTATAGCCACCATTACCACTGGTGGGAAGGTAGGGATCACCGGCGCTGGCCGACCCGTAGGTCGTCTGCTTAGTCTGAGCCATCGCTGAACTATCCACGCTCAACGAGCCCACGGCGGCTGGTGCCACGGCGTGATCGGGTTGCCAGACCAGAGCGAACCGGTCGGCACCCGTTCGCCGCGCATCACGAGCGACCCGGGCCCGACGGTCGCCCCGGCATCGATGGACGCCGCCGGCAGAATGACTCCGTTAGGCCCGAGCGTGGCGCCCTCGGCGAGCACGACCATGTCAAGCTGCATGATCCGGTCGTGAAACAGATGAGTTTGCACGACGCAGCCGCGGTTCACGCTGCTGCCAGCCCCCAGCCGCACCAGGTCGGCTTCGGGCAGCCAGTACGTTTCGCACCAGACGCCTTTGCCCACGGTGGCACCGAGGGTGCGCAGCCACACGGCGAGCGCCGGCGTGCCAGATGCCTTCTCGGCAAACCACGGCCGAGCCACCATCTCGACGAAACTGTCCGACACCTCGTTGCGCCAGATGAACGATGACCAGAGCGGATGCTCCGACGCGTCAATGCGCCCGACCAGCGTCCACTTGACCACCGTCGTGACCCCGGCAGCCACCGCACCGGCCGTGAGCATGACTACACCCGAGAGGCCGATCGCTGCACCGAGGCCGAGCTGCAGCCAGAGCAGGTCTAGCAGCGCCAGTACCAGAAGGGCGATCCAGGCGGTGGTGAAGCCGGCCACGATGCGCAGCAGTTCCCACAGCGAACGGGCTACTTTCAGGCGAACGGGAGGGTGGAAGGTTCGCGAGTCATCGGCATCCGTTTGCCTGCGGCGCAGGCGGGCCGGCGGGTTGCCGAGCCAGCTCGAGCCGCGTTTGGCTTTGCGGGGCGTCGACGAGAGCACCGCGACAAGCCCATTGCGCGGCACGGTGCGGCCGGGGCCGGCCATGCCGCTGTTGCCGAGGAAGGCCCGGCGGCCTACCTTGGCGGGCCCGATATGCATCCAGCCGCCGCCAAGTTCGTAGCAGGCGACCATGGTGTCGTCGGCGAGAAACGCGCCAGGCGCAATGGTCGTGAGCGAGGGCAGCAGCAACACGGTCGACGCCTCGACATCGGCGCCGACTTTAGCCCCGAGTAGTCGCAGCCAGGTGGGCGTGAGCAGGCTCGCGTAGACCGGAAACAACACCGTGCGGGCACCGTCGAGAGTGCGTTCGGTCATCCAGACCTGCCAACCGATACGGCTGCGCACGGGATAGTAACCCTCCCGCAGGCCAACGCCGAGCGCGCGCACGAAGGCAATCACCAGAAGCGCATAGGCGAGGCCGCCGCCAACGACGGCGACCGGCATGATCAGAGCCGCGCGCAGCACAGCAACGCCGAGGCCGTCGGCGTCGCCGACGGCGGCGCCGACGATGAGCACGCCGAGCACGATTGCAATCGTAGGGATAGCGGTCATCGCCACCGACCCGGCCGCGAAGGCGCCAAGCCAGCGACTGGCGCGCGACGGACGTTCGGCCGGCCACGGGCGGCGGCCCGACCCGACGCGGCGAGCGGGGGAACCGGCCCACCGCTCCCCGGCTGGCACACGCGACGAGACCGCGGAACCGGGTTCAATCTCGGCGCCGTCGCCAACGTGCGCGCCCCCGAGCAGGGTGCTGCGGGAGCCGATCCGAGCATCGGCACCGACATGAAGATGGCCAATGCGGAGCACGTCACCGTCGACCCAGTGCCCGGCCAGGTCGACCTCGGGTTCGATCGACGCCTGAGCACCGATGGTGAGCAGCCCGGTAACCGGCGGCAACGAGTGCAGGTCCACCTCGGAGCCGATCTCGGCGCCGAGGGCCCGCGCGTAGTAGCTGATCCAGGGCGCCCCGGCGAGACTCGCCGCGTCGACGAGCAGCGCGATCTGTTCGGCCAGCCATAGCCGCAGGTGCACGGAGCCGCCCCGCGGATAGTTGCCGGGCATCACGTCGTGCAGCAACAGTCGGGCCGCCACCACGGCGATGAGCATCTTGCCGGGCGGGGTCACAAACAGTGCAAACCCAAGCGCTACCCACCACCACGACAGGGTTGGGGCGAAGGTCGCGCCGGCCAGGCTGAGCAGGTTGTTAGCGATGGCGAGGTAAACCAGCCAGCGGGCGCCGCTCAGCACGTGCAGCGGAATGCCGAGCACCGTCTGGGCAAACTGACTGCGAGCCGGCGTCGGCAACACCTGCCGTACGACAGTCGGCGTCACGGGGGTGCGGGCGTCGAGTTCCTCGGCCAGCGACCCGATGCGCGGGTGGTCGTATAGGTCGGCGACGGTGGTTTCGGGGTGTCGGGCGCGCACGGCTGACACGAACTGCGCGGCCGAGAGCGAGCCGCCGCCCTGGGCAAAGAAATCGTCGTCGGGCCCGGTCACCGGCACCCCCAAAATGGATGCCCACGCCTCGGCCAGCCAAGCCGCCGTCGGTGACAGCGCCTTCGCATCGTCGTCCAACCCGGGCTGCGAGGCGGGCAATGGCCACGGCAATGCCGCCCGGTCGACCTTGCCAGAGGTGCGGGTGGGCAGCGCATCGACGATGGCGAGCAGCGGCACGAGCGCGGCCGGCAGTTCGTCCCGCAGCCTGACGATCGCGGCCTGCCGGTCGAACGGCGCGCTGGTGGTGGTCAGAGCGATGTAGCCGACCAGAATGTGGTTACCGGCCGGGGTGGTCTGCACCACAGCGGCACCGCCGGCCACTCCGTCGAGAGCGCTCAGGGCAGCATCCACTTCACCGAGCTCGATCCGGCGCCCGCCGAGTTTCACCTGGTCGTCGGCACGGCCAGCGAAGACCAGACCGCGCGGGTCGAAACGCACGAGGTCGCCGCTGCGGTAGGCGCGGCTCCAGCCGAGCTGCGGGTGCGGAGCATACTTCTCGGCGTCCTTGGCGGCATCGAGGTAGCGGGCCAGACCCACGCCGCCGATAATGAGCTCGCCAGTCTCTCCTTCGGCTACCCGGTTGCCGTGGGCATCGACAACGGCGAGGTCCCAGCCATCGAGCGGCAGGCCGATGCGCATCTCACCGACACCGTCGACGAGTGCGCCGCAGGCTACGACGGTCGCTTCAGTAGGGCCGTAGGTGTTCCACACTTCCCGGCCGCGGGCATTGATGCGGGCGACCAGTTCGGGCGGGCAGGCCTCGCCGCCGAAGATCAGCAGCCGCACTGCTTCAAGCGATTCTTCCGGCCAGAGTGCGGCGAGGGTTGGCACGGTCGAGACGACGGTGATGCCGTGGGCAATCAGCCAGGGACCGAGGTCGGCGCCGCTGCGCACCAGGGAGCGCGGGGCCGGCACCAGGCAGGCGCCGTTGCGCCAGGCCAGCCACATCTCTTCGCAGCTCGCGTCGAAGGCCACTGACAGGCCGGCCAGAACCCGGTCGTTGGTGCCAATCGGCTCGTCGCGCAGAAACAGTCCGGCCTCGGCGTCGACGAAGGCAGCCGCTGAACGATGTGTGACCGCGACGCCCTTGGGGAGGCCCGTCGAGCCGGAGGTGAAGATGACCCAGGCGTCGTCGCCGGGCTTGGGTATGTTGCCAGTTGGAAAAACCAACGCCGGGTCATCGTGCCGCGGCACGGGTCGCCCCCGGAGCGCCTGCAGGTCGAGGCCCGCACGCGGCATGAAAAAACTGTTCTCCCCGATGATGCCAACCACGTGTGCCTCGGCAAAGACCAACCGCGCGCGTTCTTCCGGGTCATCGGTGTCGACAGGAACGTAGGCGGCCCCCACGAACAACGTGGCCAGGATCGACACGTACAGGTCGCGGGTTCCAGAGGGAATGCGAATGCCTACGGTGTCCCCGCGGCGTACTCCGGCCAGGCTCAGCGCGTTCGCCTGGGACTGCACCCGCCGCAACAGGCCGCGATAGCTGATCGTGCCTGCCGCATCTTCCAAGGCTAGAGCGTCAGGATGCTGCGCCGCGGTCTGCGAAAGGATGTCGGCGAGGGTACGAGCTGGCGGTGCCCGGTGGCCGGCCGCGAGCACAGCCTGCGCGTGCCCGCTGTTGCCCGCTGGGCTGTACTGGTGCTCGCTCACACGACTCCTCGTTCAGGTCGTGGCAGTAATAGTGAGGCCCGCCGCGAAAGTACCAGTCTAGAACTTGCGGGTAACGCGCGCGTGAACAGTGCCGTCGCGTAGGGCCTGCGCTGGCGGCGAGCCTGCCACGTCGGGCGCAGCAGTTGCATGAGGAGTCTTTATGATTCTCACGGTGTCGAGTGATCTGCAGGTGTTTGCGTGTCGCTACGACCAATATGTGAACCGTTTGCTCGGCGTGCGGCCCAGCGCACTGCACTTTCCCAGGCGTTCCCCCACTCACCCCGGCACTCGCGGGCGCTCTCGTGGAGATCGAAGCCGTCGCCGCAGTTCCCGCTGGGTGACCGGTCCAGCCTGCACGGCCAGTGATCTGTAGGTGCGCAGCCAACACACCAACGCTCATCCGCTGTGGACTGTGTAGGTAGATATAGCGCGCCATGACTCTGCGCGCGGGCAAGGTCTGCTACGCACGATTCGCGCGCGGCGGCGGCCGAAGGTAGTCGATCAGGAACCCTCCGAGAACACCGAGCACGATGATGAGTAACGCGGGCCACAGCGTTACCGGGCCGGTGACTGCTCTGATGTCGAAATTGAAAAGCACCATGAGCGCGAGAACGGTAACGCCGTAGGCGATCGCGATAAGTACGGCCGCGGTGACTACGCGAACTCCTCGTGTGCGCCGTTTACTTTTAGGGAAGCTCGAAGCGTACTCCTCGGGTGTCCCGAACTCCGCTTCTGCAGAAACGCCGTTCGCCGCGTGCGCGCGAACTTCGCTGATCACTTCGATGATCTGAGATTCCGACATCCCGCGGGTGCGTAGATTGAAAGCTAAGTCCTTTTCATACGACATCGTGCGTCCTATCGTTTCGTCGCAAGGTAGCGAGGGTGTTGTTCATACTGTTCCATGTCGCGATCGAGAGATTGAGTTCCTGTTTGCCCCGTGCCGTCAGCGCGAAGACCTTCCGACCAGGTCCCGCGGCCTCATGCTCCCATACGTGATCCACGAGACCTTGCTCCTCAAAATAGGTAAGGCACTGGGAACGTCCCGCCAGGCAGCCCAGCAGCGTTTCGATAGCCGTCGTACCACCCCAGTCGCTGACACCGAAGCCACTCGGATCGTGGGTCCAGTGTCGCGCGCCGAGGAAGTTGACTACATCAACGCGGCGGGGCGGAAAGGCTGGACGTTGGTCCGGTCTCTACACGGCGAACATGTTCTCGAACGGAATGAAGGCGCATGGGAGGTCGCGCGTGTCTCCATCTTTTCACCGCGCGCGTTGCCTTCGGCCGCCGAAGGATGGGAGGCTGCCTCGACTCGATTCCCTGATTGTTTCTATATCCGGCAGCAAAGTCACTAATCGAGCCTTTGAACTGGCCAAAATACGTCAGAATGGCGAAAGCCCTACAGCCCAGTGTTTACAGGGGATGCAGGGCCTCAAAGCATGGTGCCCCTGGAGGGATTCGAACCCCCGGCCATTTCCTTAGGACGGAATTGCTCTTCCACTGAGCTACAGAGGCTGGTCCGGCAAGTTTAGCCGATCAGTACGCTCGGTCGAGCGCGCCACCCGCGTTGTCGCGTGGCAAGCTTTCGCCCCGTCAACACGCTTGTGACGATGTTTTTAATGTCGCCTGTTGCCCCGGCGGTAAAGCGCCGTGCTAGGCGGCCGGGGCCAGATAGGCGTCCCATTCCTGCTCGGGGCGCTCGACTCCGCGCACAATCCAGGTAGTGCCCTGAGGCATCCGCGGAGTGAAGCGCAGCTCCCAGCCCATTTCGGCCGGAGTGTGGTTGCTCTTGAGGTTATTGCACTTTAGGCAGCACGCGGCGAGGTTGTCCCAGGTATCACGGCCACCGCGCGAACGCGGCAACACGTGGTCAATCGTGGCCGCCGACTTGCCGCAGTAGCAGCAACGATGCTCGTCACGGCGCAAGACTCCGCGGCGACTGACCGGAACCAGTCGCGACATGGGGATGCGCACGTACCGCGTGAGCAGAATGACGCTCGGACGATCCCACGAGCCCGAGGCCGCGAAAACGGGATGGCCCTGATCGGACTGCACGATCGTGGCTTTCTGATTCATCACCAGAATGAGCGCTCGTTTGAACGAGACGACGGCGAGGGGCTCATAGCCCGCATTGAGTACCAGTGTGCGCATGCGCTCCCTTTCGAAGGAGGCTGGACGGCTTCCAGCCATTCGAACTACATCCGATGCGTGAAGAACGGGAGCGCGACGGGGCGAAAAAGAGTACAAAAAAAGGCGCCGTCGCAATGACAACGCCTTCTGGCTGCTCACACAGCTCTTCTCGCTCTGACAACTATGCCGAAAGCACTCGCGACCGCGTACATCCATGGTGTGGATAGTGCGTCGCTTGTGCATTGGCTCTCCTTTCGGACCTACAAACTACATCAGGGCACTAGGTTAACCCACAAATGGCGCAACAGGTAAACCTGTATGCGCCATTCGTGTGAGCTGTTACCTAGTGTTCACCGGAAGGGGCGAATTAGATGCCGATCCGCACGATGTAGTAGTCGCTAGTCCAGATGGGCTGGATCCGCACGGACTGGCCGGTGTAGGGCGCGTGCAGGATGTTTCCGTTGCCGGCGTAGAAGCCATCGTGACCGTCCATGATCACGAGATCGCCCGGCACGGCGTCTTCGATCGAGATCTTCGTTCCGGCCGCTCCCTGGCCAACAGAGGAGTGCGGCAGGCTAATTCCGAACTGCGCGTAGACGTACATGATGAAGCCTGAGCAGTCGAACCCGGCCGGCGTAGCGCCGCCGTAGACATACGGTGTGCCCTGGTACTGCGAGGCCACATTGAAAACGGATGCGAGATCGAAATTTGGATAGGTCGGGTTTGCCAGGAAGTCGGCAACACTCGGACCGGAATAGCTCGCGGCATAGGAGGTCATCTGCGCGGCGACTTCGACGCGACGGGTTTCCGCCGCGGCGGCAGCGGCGGTTGCCGCCAGCTCTTCGGGCGTAGTCGCAGTGAAACCCTCTCGGGCAACGCTCACGGTTGCCGCCTCGGCATCGACATCAACGGCCTGCGCTTGCGCCTTGGACATCTCCGTGGATTCGGTGGCCTTGAAGGAGGCATCTTTCGAGCCGGGAGCAAAGGCGTATGCCGGAAGGGCCATTGTGGCAACAAGGCCGGTAGCGAGGGTCATGACGACGATGTTGGCGATACCGCCACGTCGCTTCTTCGGTGCCACCCGAGGCACGGCACGGTAAGAGTGTGCCGACGATTCCACTTTTTCCAGAGAATCCGATGCGCGGTTCAGCCCATGACGGGACCTTCTTGTTCCTAATGCAGCCAAAGTTTTAACCTCCGGCGCCTCGACAACACTAGGTTGTTGTCCCGTCCACTTCGCTAATCGCGGGTGTGTTCGTAGATCAAGAGACGGGGCAAGCAGGCGTCTTGATCAGAGTCCTTCGACCTTTCATGGTCTGTGGGACATCCCGAGGCTACAAGAGCGACGCCCATTTGTCACCCTGAAACGGCACATTTCTAACGGATTGGTAACGAACCAGTTAGCAGGTCGAGACGACTGGATCGATTCAACGCGCTGCGAACCCGGCGCAGCGTCAGTGAGCGACCGGGCTGTAGCCGGTCGGTGTGGTGACGAAGATGTGCCCGGCGACCTCATTGGGCAGCTCTAACCCGGCACCGAAACCTTCGACCTGAACTAGAACGTACGATCCGGCGGCTGAAAACACCCCGGTCGCGCCGGGCATGACGCCGCTCTGCTTGAGCTGCAGGAGCAGCTCAGGGTCGAACTGCACCGGTTCACCAAGACGGCGGATGACCGCCGTTACCGGCACGGTCGAACTCGCCACCACGGAAAGAACGTTGGTCACGCCGGCCATGAACGCGACCGCAGGGGAATCACCGAGTTCGTCCAGGCCCGGAATCGGGTTGCCGTAGGGAGATTCGGTCGGGTGACCGAGCATCTCCAAAATTTTGCGTTCGACCTGCTCGCTCATCACGTGTTCCCAGCGGCAGGCTTCATCGTGCACGAACTCCCATTCGAGACCGATCACGTCGCTGAGTAGGCGTTCGGCCAGACGATGCTTGCGCATTACGTGCACGGCTTTGCTGCGGCCGGTTGGGGTTAGTTCCAGGTGCCGATCGCCGGACACGATAACGAGGCCGTCACGTTCCATGCGGGCGACGGTCTGCGAGACGGTCGGGCCGGAGTGTCCGAGTCGTTCGGAGATGCGGGCCCGCAGGGGCACGATCTGTTCCTCCTCCAGGTCGAGGATGGTGCGGAGATACATTTCGGTCGTGTCGATCAGATCGCTCATCCGCAACCCTTCATTCGGCTCGTGCGCGCACCGCTCATCGACTGATAGAACGGCGCTCCGTTGGCGGCCTCGGTAGTGGCCCGCACAGCGTCACAAGCCTACCCGCCCGCGGCAGGGCAACTAGAATCGCCGTATGCCCGACCTATTGATACCCACCGATCTACTCCCCCTCGACGGTCGATTCGGCTGCGGCCCATCGAAAATCCGGCGCGAACAGCTCGACCATCTGCTCGGATTCGGCACCGGAGTGCTCGGCACCTCGCACCGCCAGGCACCCGTGAAAGACCTCGTCGGACGCGTGCGCGCCGGCTTGGGCGAACTGTTTCGCATTCCCGACGGCTACGAAGTTGTGCTCGGCAACGGCGGCTCGACCGCATTCTGGGACGCCGCAGCCTTCTCCCTCATCGAAAACCGCGCGCAAAACTTAGTGTTCGGGGAGTTCGGCGGCAAGTTTGCCAAGGCGGCCGGTGCCCCCTGGCTTGAAGCCCCCGACGTAATCACGGCCAACACTGGTTCACGCAGCGATTTTGTGGTGCGCGACGGCATCGACGTCTACGCCTGGCCCCAAAATGAAACCTCGACCGGCGTCATGGCCCCGGTTACCCGAGTCAATGGTGACGCTGGCGCGCTCACCGTCATCGACGCCACCAGCGCCGCCGCCGGCATTGACTTCGACGCGAGCCAGGCGGATGTCTACTACTTCGCTCCGCAGAAAAACCTTGCCTCCGACGGTGGCCTGTGGATCGCATTGTTCTCCCCTGCGGCCCTCGAACGCGTCGAACGCATTGCCGCGAGCGGCCGGTACATACCCGAGTTCCTCAGCCTCAAGAACGCGGTCGACAATTCCCGCCTGAACCAGACGCTCAACACGCCGGCCCTCAGCACCCTCCTGCTGATGGAAAACCAGATCGACTGGATCAACCAGAGCGGCGGGCTGGCGTGGGCGTCTGCGCGAACGCAGGCGTCGTCATCCGTTCTGTATGACTGGGCGGCAGGCGTCGATTACGCGACCCCATTCGTGGCCGACCCGACGCACCGCTCACAGGTCGTCGTGACGATCGACTTCGACGACGCCATCGACGCCTCATCAATCAGCAAGACTCTGCGCGCCAATGGCATCGTCGACACCGAGCCATACCGCAAGCTCGGCCGCAACCAACTGCGCATCGCCACCTTCACCGCCATCGACCCCGGAGATGTCAAGAAGCTCGTGGCATCCATCGAGCACGTCGTCGCGCACCTCGGAAACTAGCAGCACAAAACACAACGAAAGGATCGCACGATGCGTCTCTGGTTGAAAGACAGCGAACGCCGACCCGATCCGCTGCCTGCTAGAACGGATGCCCGCACGGCACTGTTCGTCGGCACCCTGCTCTGGCTGGTCGCTCTCGGCGCCGCCCTCTTCATTGAGGTAACGGCGCCAGGCACCGCAAAGTCAGGCGCGGCGAGCGCGCCGGGACCGGGTTGGTGGCTGTGGTGCACTGTGATCGGCGTCGGCCTCGGCGTCGTGGGGTTCGCCTGGGTTCAGTTCCGCCGCCGCTAGCGCTTCGTCGAAGTCGATGCCGTCGAGAGCATCGAGGGAGTCATCCGCGTCGTCGTCGACCGAGTCTGCGTCGTCTTCCGTATCTTCGTCTGACTCCGCATCGTCTGCGTCCGAGTCGTCGGAGTCGTCGGAGTCGTCGTCGTCGGAGTCGTCGTCGTCGGAGTCGTCGTCTTCGTCCTCGTCCTCGTCCTCGTCAGACTCGTCATCATCCGCTGTCATGTCGTCGTCGACGAGACGATCCGACCACGGCACCCACTCAGGCGCGAGCAAGGAGTCATCACCAGGAGTCAGCTCGGTTTCAAGAACCTTCGGCTCGGAACTCTCGTCGACCCGCGCAAGACTGACCGTCCAGCGCCAGCCCGGATAGCCGGTCAGCAGGCAGTCAAACAACAGCGACACCACGAGGTCGCCTTCGTCGATGTGGCCAATGACCTCGCCGATGGTGTCGTCGGTCGTGATCTCCAGCAGCGCCGTGCGCGCCAGCTCCACGGCCGCGAGCAGGGTGGCGTCGGTCGATCTAGTTGTTTCGGCCGGCTGCGCGTCGGCCGGCTGCGCGTCGGCCGGCTGCGCGTCGGCCGGCTGCGCGTCGGCCGGCTGTGCGTCGTTCTGTGGGTCAGCGACCTCAGGCATCCAGTTCCTCGGCGACCTTGCGCAACATCGCCGCGATCTTCTTGCTGTGGCTCGATTCTGGGTAGCGGCCACGCTTGAGATTGGTGCCGATACCGTCGAGCAGCTTCACCAGGTCTTCGACGATGATCGACATGTCGTCGGCCGGCTTGCGGTTGAATTTCGACAGGCTCACAGGAGCCTCAATCACGCGCACCGACAGCGCCTGGGCGCCGCGTTTTCCGTCGGCGATTCCGAATTCGAGCTTCGCGCCGGCCTTGATGGTGACGCCGGACGGCAAGGCGGAAGCATGGAGAAAGACCTCCTGACCGTCATCGGATGTGATGAAGCCAAAGCCTTTCTCCTCGTCGTAGAACTTGACCTTGCCGGTGGGCATCTGAACCTCACTGAGTTTTGGGCGCACAGGAGAGCGCGGGGTGTACTCCCAGCATATTCGGTTGCGGCACCCGCGTGCCCGTATCCTTAGTCTGTGACCAATCAAACTCCGCAAACCGTCAGCCGGCTGGAACGTGTGCTCGCTTATATGGTGGCGAGTGTGGTGGGGCTGTCGATTCTCGCGTTTATCGCGGTGATCATCGCAACCGCGATGGGCGTCGGCCAAAATGACGGGTTCAGTCGCGGCATCTGGCCGCCAATCTTCATCCTGCCGCTCTACGGCCTGCCCATCGGTTTCGTGCTTATTATCGTGCTCATCATCTCTGTGGGAGTTCGCCGCAGTCGCGCCGCTCGACGAGACCGCGAGTAATGCTCGGCCTCGCATCGAGACTTCGGGTCCTGTCCGATGCCGAGCTGCGGCACGTTATCGGGGTGCGGGGCGTTTCTGCGAACGGCATCCACGACTTCTTCGATCTGGCCGAAGCCCTGCTTGAGGCGGGCAATGTGCAATCGGCCCTCAGCCACCTGGACCGCCCGACCCTTGCCGTTCTGGCCGTAGCCGCTCAACTCACCAGCAGCAATTCTGTACCGACGCTGGGCGCGGTGACGAACCGTTTGTCTGAATTGGGTTCAACCGAGGTCGTGCCCGCCGCAGTGGCCCGCCGGGTCGACACCCTGCACGCTTTGTTCTTGGCCGAGCTCAGCGAGGGATGCTGCATTCCCTACGACGCCGTCTCGGCTCATCTAGCGCGCTGGCCAGCCCAGGGCCTACCGGGTACCGCCGACCTCGCCGTCGCTCTACCCCCGGTCAATCTCGCCGCCGTGCCCGACACCGAGATTGTGTTCGTCGACCAGCTGGCCGCTGAGCGCGCCTTCGGGGTGGTGTCGTCGATCGCTGAGCTGGTCAACGAGCTGTGCCGCGAGCCCGCCCGGCAGCTGAGTCGGGGTGGGCTCGGACTGCCCGACACCAAGCGCCTCGCCGCCGTAATGACGGTCGACATCGATCTGGTTGCCCCGATCCTGGCCTTGGCTTCCCGGGCCGACTTGCTCGCCCACTCCGACGGATATTGGATGGAGACCGAGGCCGGAGAGGCCTGGTTGCTCGAGCACACGACCTCCCGCTGGGCGGCCTTGGCCGTGGCGTGGTTGGCGGCGCTCCCGCCGATCGTGGCCGATATTCTTCCGCGCCAGGCCGGACTGCACTGGGGTGACGAACTCAGTGCGTTTATCGCCTGGCTCTATCCGGCCGGCGGCGAGTGGATGCTCGCCCAGCTAACCGAGTTCGCCCGCGACGCTGAGTTGCTCGGCATCACCGCCCATGACACCACCAGCACGGCCGGAGCCAGCGTGCTGCGCGGTGACCTCGAGGTAGCCGTCGACATTATGGCGACCGCGCTGCCGGCTGAAGTCGGCGCGGTGTATCTGCAGCACGACCTCTCGATCGTCGCGCCAGGCCCGCTCGCGCCGTCGATAGACTCCCGGCTGCGCGGGATGGCCGACGTGGAAAGTCGAGAGCTTGCGTCGAGTTATCGCATCACCGCGGCATCCGTCAATCGCGCCCTGGCCGCGGGGGAGAATGCAGACTCGCTGCTCGCTTTTCTGGCGTCGATCTCACTCACCGGCATTCCGCAGCCGGTCGATTACCTCATCAACGAATCGGCTTCGCGGTACGGTCGGGTGCGAGTTGGAAGTCTCACCGATGGGCCGAACGCCCCGATCGCCCCGGCTGGTAACAGCACCGTTTTTCTCAGCTACGTATGCTCAGCTGACGCGGCGCTGCTCGGCACTATCGCCGTCGACCAGACGCTGGCACCGCTCGCACTCGTGCGCGCCGGCGACAGCGAACACCTGCTCAGCCGTTTTGCCGGTGACGCCGTTTTTTGGGCGCTGAGTGACGCTCGTTATCCCGTTGCCGCCGAAGACGACCTCGGTGAAATCGTGCACTTGCGCCGACACCAGATCGCCCGCGTCACGCAGACACCGACGGTTGACACCGCCCGCAACCTGGTCGAGAAGCTGCGGCTCCGCGCTGAAAGTGGCGTTTCAGTAGCGGATGCCTGGCTCGCCCGCCAGCTCGACACCGCGATCAAGGCCAAGCAGACCATCCTGGTCAGCATCGCAATGCCCGGCGGCGCCGTTGTGGACTACCTGCTCGAACCGGCCAGCGTCAGCAACGGACGCTTCCGCGCTCGCGACCGGCGGGCCGACATCGAGCGCACACTGCCACTTAAAAGTATCCTCAGCATCACCCCGGCCCCCTGACCCCTGGTGCGCTGACACCAACCGATCCCCGGAGCACCGCCGCACGGGCGTACCAACTGAGTGCGCGGCCACCGCCCCGTACCGGGAACCCCGCAAGACGGGCGTACCAACTGAGTGCGCGGCCACCGCCCCGTACCGGGAACCCCGCAAGACGGGCGTACCAACTGAGTGCGCGGCCACCGCCCCGTACCGGGAACCCCGCAAGACGGGCGTAGAGTTGGGGGCTATGTCTGATGGCCCCCTGATTGTGCAAAGTGACCGCACGGTGTTGCTCGAAGTTGCCCATCCTCTTGCCGAGGATGCTCGTCACGACCTCGCCGTTTTCGCAGAGCTCGAACGCGCCCCCGAACACATCCACACCTATCGCATCACGCGGCTGGGCCTGTGGAATGCCCGGGCGGCGGGGCACGATGCGTCCGACATGCTCGCAACGCTCGAGAAGTATTCCAAGTTCGCCATACCGCAGACGGTTAGCGTGGATATCACCGAGACGGTCGGTCGCTACGGGCGGCTCGTCATCGAACGTGACCCCGAGGGTGCCCTCGTGCTGCATAGCAGTGACCAAGCCGTTCTCACCGAAATAGCAGGGGCGAAGCGCATTGCGCCACTGTTGATCGGGCATCCTTCTCCGGAAACGTATCTCGTAGGGGCGTGGGCTCGCGGGCAGCTCAAGCAGGAACTGGTGAAGCTCGGGTGGCCGGCCGAGGATCTTGCCGGTTACACACCGGGTACCCCGCACGATATTGCGCTGAAGGAAGACGGCTGGGCGCTGCGCGACTACCAGAACAAGGCCGTTGCGAGCTTCTTTGACGGCGGCAGCGGCGTCGTCGTGTTGCCGTGCGGCGCTGGCAAGACCCTCGTTGGCGCCGGGGCCATGGCCACCGCGAAGACCAACACGCTCATTCTGGTGACCAACACCGTCTCGGCCCGCCAGTGGCGCGACGAGTTGCTCAAGCGCACGACGCTAACGCCGGACGAGATCGGCGAATACTCCGGACAGGTGAAAGAGGTCAAGCCGGTGACCATCGCGACCTACCAAATTCTTACGGCGAAGCGCAAGGGCGAGTACGCCCACCTTGAGCTGCTCGATGCCATGGACTGGGGCCTGGTGATCTACGACGAGGTGCACCTGCTACCCGCGCCCGTGTTTAAGCTCACCGCCGAATTGCAGGCGCGCCGCCGTCTCGGCCTCACCGCCACCCTGGTGCGCGAGGATGGCCGCGAGGGCGACGTGTTCAGCCTGATCGGCCCGAAGCGCTTCGACGCCCCGTGGAAGGAGATCGAAGCCCAGGGCTTCATCTCCCCGGCCAACTGCTTCGAGGTGCGCATCGACTTGCCGCAGTCGGAGCGGCTGAGCTACGCCGCCGCCGCGGACGATGAACGCTACCGCATGGCCGCGACCGCACCGGCCAAGCTCGGCGTGGTGCAGGCCCTGATCAAGAAGCACGAGGGCGAACGCATCCTGGTGATCGGCCAGTACCTTGACCAGATCGATGAACTCGCCGAGGTCTTGAACGCCCCGCAGCTCACCGGCGCCACCCCCATCGACGAACGCGAACGCTTGTACCAGGCGTTCCGCGTGGGCGAGGTGAAGGTGCTCGTGGTCTCGAAGGTCGCGAACTTCTCGGTCGACCTGCCCGAGGCAACCGTGGCCATCCAGGTGTCCGGCTCGTTCGGCTCGCGCCAGGAAGAGGCGCAGCGTCTCGGCCGGCTGCTGCGCCCGAAGGAGTCGGGCCTGTCGGCGAACTTCTACACGCTCGTCGCCCGCGACACCGTCGACCAGGACTTCGCCCAGAACCGCCAGCGTTTTCTCGCTGAACAGGGTTACAGCTATACGATCCTTGACGCGCAGAGCCTCACCGCCCCCACCCTGGCGGCCTGACCCCCTTCCGGCGGATGGGGCCTGGGCCCCGTCCGCCGGCCCAGCTTATAAACTGGGCCCGGGGACGTAAGGTGGGCCCAGCGCATCCGCCCGCCCGCGTCAGGATTGTCGACGGGCGTACCGCAGGAACAGCATGTCGCCAGCGCGCAGCACGTGCACCAACTCCATGGCGCGGGTCGCCGCGGTCGCCCCGACGGCGATGCGCCCGGCGGATCCCCCCTCGAGCACCGGGGCGAGACTCAGGCAGAGCTCGTCGACCCGGTCCGCGGCCACGAGGTCGCCGAAGAGATGCGGACCGCCCTCGCAGAGAATCTGGGGCAGACCGCGCCGAGCGAGCTCTGCCACCATGCGTCGCGGGTCGACCGCGTCCTCACCGCAGTCGACCACCTCGGCGCGCGAGGCGAGTGCCATCCGCCGGTCGGTCGGCGCTGCTGCATGGGTCAGCACAATGGGTCGGGTCGCCGCATCCGTGAAAACCGGATGCCCAGGGTCAAGATCCAGCCGCCCCGACACGATTGCGACCCGGGGCTGGGCGGCCAGGCCCGCCTGCACGCGCCAGGCCGCGTCATCCGCTGGCAGCAGAATGCCGCCGTAGCCCTCGGCGCGCACCGTTCCGGCACCGACCAAAATTACATCGGTGAGCAGCCGCAGAGTGTCGAAGACCATCTTGTCGTCGGCGTTGTTCAGGCCGCCGCTGAGCCCCTCATGCGTTGCGGCACCATCGAGGCTGGCGATGAAGTTGACGCGCACCCGCGGCACCGATCGGGCGGCCACGCGGTAGTCCTCGATCAATTCGGCCCGAGGCGGCAGTTCAGCCCTCATCAGGCGAGGTTGTGGCGCTCGTAGGCGGGTTCACGAAACCCGAGGATGGCCTCGGTCATGCGCACCGCGTCGACGGCGGCCCGCACATTGTGCATGCGCACGATGCGGGCACCCTGCAGAATGCACACGGTCATGGCTGCCAGAGAACCTTCCACGCGTTCGCCGCGTGGCCGGTCCAGGCTCTCCCCCACAAAATCTTTGTTGGAGACGGCGACCAGGGTAGGCAGGCCCAGTGCGGTGATCTCGCCGAGCCGCCTGGTCAGTTCGAGCGAGTGTCGCGTGGTCTTGTTGAGGTCGTGGCCCGGGTCGATGATGATCCGCTCGCGCAAAACGCCGCGCCCCATAGCCCGATCGACCCGCGCCAGCAGAAACTCGCTGACATCGGCAACGACGTCGTCATAGTGCGGCGCCGGGTAGGGCCTCCGCGGCGCCGCCAGGCTATGGGTGATCACGAGAGTGGCGTCACTGTCCGCGACGATGTCGGCCATGGCCGGATCGTGCACTCCGGTGGTGTCGTTGATCACGTGCGCGCCGGCGGCGATGCTCGCAGCGGCCACCGCGGGGTGAAACGTATCGACCGAGATGACCACGCCCGAGCCGCGCAGCGCCTCGACCACCGGCACCACCCGCGCGATCTCCTGCTTGACGGGCACGGCCGGCCCTGGAGCGAATTTAGCCCCGCCGATGTCGATCCAGTCGGCTCCGTCGGCAATCGCCCGATGCGCCGCCACAACGGATGCGTCGAGCGCGAACGTTGCGCCCTGGTCATAGAACGAGTCCGGCGTGCGATTGATGATGGCCATCACGGCCACCTCTCGATCGAAGTTGAAGGTGCGGCCGCCGATCAGCCGCTGCGGGGCATCCATTTGAGGCAACGTCAACGTCGTGCCGGTACTCGTGCGGTTCATAGCGGTCCTCACCTGTGGGACGAGTCGATCGTCCTCTCCCATCATGGCGGTAATCCGCGTTGCACGACGGTTATCTGCCACCGATCGCCGCACACACCGTCCACTATCAGCAAAGCTTCAGCTAACGCGCAGATACTGGGGGCATGACTGACGGCCCCCGCATCCTTATCGTCGATGACGAACCTAATATCCGCGACCTCCTCACCACCAGCCTCCGCTTCGCCGGCTTCGCCGTGCGCGCCGTCGGCAATGGCGCGCAGGCTATTTCCGCCGTACTTGAGGAGGAACCCGACCTCATCATCCTCGACGTCATGCTGCCCGACATGAACGGCTTCGGGGTGACCAAACGCCTACGTTCGGCCGGCTACACCGCACCGATCCTGTTCCTGACCGCCAAAGACGACACCGAAGACAAGATCACCGGCCTCACCGTCGGCGGTGACGATTACGTGACCAAGCCATTCAGCCTCGACGAGATCGTCGCCCGCATCAAGGCCATCCTGCGTCGCACCATGCACGCTGACGAAGACGCCGTGATCCGCGCCGGCGAGCTCACCATGGATCAGGACACCCACGAGGTTCTCGTAGGTACGGAAGCCATCGAACTGAGTCCTACCGAATTCAAGCTGCTGCGCTACCTCATGCTCAACCCCAACCGGGTGCTGTCGAAGGCGCAAATTCTGGACCACGTCTGGGAGTACGACTTCAACGGTGACGCCGGAATTGTGGAGAGTTACATCTCCTACCTGCGTCGCAAGGTCGATGTGCACTCGAGCGAACCGCTCATTCAAACCAAGCGTGGCTTCGGTTACATGCTCAAGGCTGCCAAGGCGTAGTCCCGGCGCACGTTATACACAGCGAGCTTTCGTAGACTAAATCCAAATGCACGAAACCCTGTCGAGACGGTGGAGCAGCATCTCCCTCCGTTCCAAGATCACCGGTGTCACGGTGCTGATGCTCACGCTCGGCCTGCTCGTTTCGGGCATCGGCACCATGGCAATGCTGAAGCAGTATGTCGTGACTCAGGTCGACACGCAGCTGCAGGTCGACACACAAACCGCGCTCAGCGGCTATTCGTCGAGCGTCTTCTCGCAGGGAGACACCGAAGGCGTCGCGTCGGACTACTTCGTGGCACTTTACGACCAGGACGGTGCTCTGATCACTCGAACCTGGCAGGAACGCGACCATGCTGAACTGCCGGTCGTGGGCATGCCGCTCGATCTGAAACGGGTGTCCCAGCTTGACGGGCAGATCCAGACCCTGTGGGACGCCGCCCACGACACCGAGTTTCACGCGATCATGGTGCCCGTGGTGATCAGCCCCACCGGCACCTACGGCACCCTCGTCATGGCGGTGTCGCTGCGGCCGACCGAGAACACCATGGCCACCTACCTCACGATTTTTCTGGGCTTCGGCGCTGGCGTGGTCTTGATCGGGGCCATGCTCACCCGGGTGCTCGTCACGACCACCTTCGTGCCGCTGCGGGAAGCCGAGCAGACCGCAGCGGCCATCGCCGACGGTGACTTCAGCCAGCGCCTCGGCGGTGCCACCCCAAACACCGAGGTCGGTCGCCTCAACCGTTCGCTCAACATCATGCTCAGCCGCATCGACCGTGCTTTCAAGGACCGAGCCCGCACCATCGACCAGATGCGCCGCTTCGTCGGCGATGCGAGCCACGAATTGCGCACCCCGCTCGTTTCAGTTCGTGGCTACGCCGAGCTGTACCGCATGGGTGCGCTGCAAACGCCCGAAGATGTTGCCCAGGCCATGGAACGCATCGAAAAGGAGGCCATTCGCATGGGCGGCCTGGTCGAGGATCTGCTCGAACTAGCGCGCCTCGACGAGACCAAGCCGCTGGCTCTGACCCCGGTGGATCTCGTTCCGCTGGCCCGCGACGCCGCCCTCGACACCATGGCCAGCTCCCCCGGCCGCCAGATCACCGTACTCACTCCCCCGCCGCCGAGCGGGCCGCGGGGCGACGACCTCGACGTGAATATTGACGGGGACTCCGGAGAAATTCTTCCATTAGGGAACGACTCGTCGGAGAGCGCCACCACCGGCACCATCACGCGGTCGTCGGGAACCGGCACACCGACGGGAGCCATCGCCTTTGCCGGCGCCACCCTGGCCCGTCTGCGCACTCGCAAGCCCCGTCGGGGAGGCCCCGTCCTGCCCGACGTCACCCCGACCGCGCTGCCGATGGATGCGCAATTACCGCCGATCGTCATGGCTGAAGAGAACAAGATTCGCCAGGTCATCACCAACCTCATGGGCAACGCGATGCGCTTCACCGCTACTGACAGCCCGATCGAACTCGAAATCATGGTGGATTCGCGCGCCCAGCGGGCATCGATCGCCGTGATCGACCACGGCGAAGGTATTCCGCCGCAGATTCGAGAGAAGATTTTTCAGCGCTTCTGGCGTGCCGACTCCTCGCGCGCCCGCGAAACCGGCGGCAGCGGTCTCGGACTGGCTATCGTCGCGGCGATCGTCGCGAGCCACAACGGCACGGTCGACGTCGTCGACACCCCCGGCGGCGGCGCGACCTTCCGCGTATCACTCCCGCTCGCCGGCACACCGAGCGCACCACAGCACGCGCAACCCGTCATTCCGTAGGGATTTCGCCGCATCCTCCACAGGTTGCCGGTAGCGGCATCCGCTCACAGATCAATTTCAGAGAGCGGATGGCGCGCCCCCACCTTCTACGCTCGCAGTCACCAACCACTGCTATGTAGGAGAAGGGCACACCATGACGAGCTTCCAGGTCGACAGCGATGCGGTACAGAGCACAGCGAGTACCGCCCGTGGCACCATTGCGCGCGTACAAGCAGATGTCGGCGATCTCAACGCCCAGCTGACCAGCCTCGAAGGTTTCTGGACCGGCCAAGCCTCCGCGGCCTTCCAGGGGGCGTTCGCCGAGTGGCGTGGCATGCACCAGCAGCTGGAAGAGAGCTTGACCCTGCTCAACCAGGCCTTGAGCGTCGCCGGGCAGCAGTACGCCGAGACCGAGCAGGCCAACACCCGTCTGTTTGTGCGATAGGCATCTGCTGTAATCGTGGGGCCGCCGGTCATTCCCGGGAATTGATTTTCGCGCCCCTTGTGGCCCCGTACGCACGAGTCGTCCGAGCGAGACGCACAAAGTGGGCGCCTCCCAAGGGAGACGCCCACTTTGTGGTGTTCGGTTGTGCTGGCTCGGACTTAGAAGTCCATGCCACCCGAGGGGTCGCCGGCCGGAGCCGAGTTCTTCTCGGGCTTGTCGGCAACGACGGCCTCGGTGGTGAGGAAGAGTCCGGCGATCGACGAAGCGTTCAGCAGCGCAGAGCGGGTAACCTTCACCGGGTCATTGATTCCGGCAGCGATCATGTCGACGTACTCGCCGGTGGCGGCGTTGAGGCCCCATCCGACGGGCAGGTTGCGCACCTTGTCGGCGACAACGCCGGGCTCCATGCCCGCGTTGAGTGCGATCTGCTTGAGCGGGGCGTCGATGGCGACGCGCACGATGTTCGCGCCCGTTGCCTCGTCGCCGACGAGGTCAAGGACTGCCTTGCTCTCGAATGCCGTCTTGCCAGCCTGGATGAGTGCAACGCCACCACCGGCGACGATTCCCTCTTCAACAGCTGCCTTGGCGTTACGCACTGCATCTTCGATGCGGTGCTTGCGCTCCTTAAGCTCAACCTCCGTTGCGGCTCCGGCCTTGATAACAGCAACGCCGCCAGCAAGCTTGGCGAGGCGCTCCTGGAGCTTCTCGCGGTCGTAGTCGCTGTCGGTGTTCTCGATCTCGGCACGGATCTGCGAAACGCGACCGGCGATGGCTTCGACGTCGCCGGCACCCTCAACGATCGTGGTCTCGTCCTTGGTGATGACGACCTTGCGGGCGTTACCAAGAAGGTCGAGCGTGACGTTCTCGAGCTTGAGGCCGACCTCTTCCGAGATGACCTGTCCACCGGTCAGGATGGCGATGTCCTGCAGCTGAGCCTTGCGACGGTCTCCGAAGCCCGGAGCCTTGACGGCGACGGACTTGAAGATGCCGCGGATCTTGTTCACAACGAGCGTGGCCAGGGCCTCACCGTCGACGTCTTCCGCGATGATGAGGAGCTGCTTGCCGGTCTGGATGACCTTGTCCACGATGGGGAGCAGGTCCTTGATGTTGGAGACCTTGGAGTTGACGATCAGGATGTAGGGGTCTTCGAAGACCGCTTCCTGACGGTCGGGGTCGGTGACGAAGTACGCCGACAGGAAGCCCTTGTCGAAGCGCATGCCCTCGGTGAGCTCGAGCTCGGTGCCGAAGGTGTTCGACTCCTCGACGGTGACAACACCTTCCTTGCCGACCTTGTCGATGGCCTCGGCGATGATCGCGCCGATTTCGGTGTCTCCGGCGGAGATGGACGCGGTAGCGGCGATCTCTTCCTTGGTCTCGATCTCCTTGGCGCTGGCGATGAGCTCGGCGATGACAGCTGCCGTGGCCTTCTCGATGCCGCGCTTGAGGCTGATCGGGTCGGCGCCGGCTGCGACGTTGCGCAGGCCTTCGCGAACCAGGGCCTGGGCGAGAACGGTTGCGGTGGTCGTGCCGTCGCCGGCTACGTCATCCGTCTTCTTGGCGACCTCTTTGACGAGTTCCGCACCGATCTTCTCGTACGGGTCGTCGAGTTCGATCTCCTTGGCGATGGACACACCGTCGTTGGTGATCGTGGGGGCGCCCCACTTCTTCTCCAGAACGACGTTGCGACCGCGCGGGCCGAGGGTGACCTTGACGGTGTCGGCCAGAATGTTCAGGCCGCGCTCAAGCCCACGACGGGCCTCTTCATTGAATGCAATGATTTTTGCCATATGTGTAACTCGTCCCTCCCGGACGTTCCAAACGATGATGGGGTTAGCACTCAGGTGACGAGAGTGCTAAAACGATTCTGGCACTCTGGGGTCGAGAGTGCAAGCGAGCATCCGGGGTTACGTCTGACCAGCTATCGACGGTCAGGGAACAAGATCGGTCGAGCCGGTGCCATTGGGCACCAGCTGAAACCAGGTATTGCCCGGAGCGAGCCGAATTGTCACGCCATGAGCGTCGACAAGGCGGATCGGTGCGGTCTGAGAATCCTTGCTCCAGGTAGCCGCCAGCGTTTTTCCACCGGTCGAGATCGACGCTTCACCCGAGGCGACGAGCTCGGTCTTGGGGATGCTCTGATCGACGGTGACGTTCACCCGCAGCACGACAACGTTGGTGGCCTTGAGCTGCACGCCGTCGCCGGTGAGGTCGGGCGCGCCGTCCTGCGCACGCAGGTAAGCGGTAGCTTCAGCATTCCAGGTCCAGCTTCGGGCACTCGCGTTGGAGAACCGGGCATTGATCACTGAAATTGAGGCCCCGTCCACGACCGCGGACGCCCCGGCGAGCGTGGCAGCATAGGCGTATTGCTGGGCAGGCGGGGCGACTGTAGCGTTGCGGTTGACGAATTCCGAGGCGGCGAGGATGACGTTGTGCGGGGCCGCGGTAGCGTTCGAACGGGAGAACAGGCCAGTCGTGTCGTAGTCGAAGATGGCACTGATCTGACCGGTCGCGGCCATGGCATCGACGAATCGCTGCTGGCCGCCCGAGAACGCCACGAGGCCGCTGAACGGGGCGATGATGTCCGGGTCCATCGGGCGGATCGACCGTACCGGCCCGACCTGGTCGGGAATGCTCGACTGCCACACGGCGACGTACCGGGTGATGCCGCCCTCAACCAGTTCTTCGAACACGACGTCGGTGCGGTCGATCGCGACCTGCGGCCGGGCGGCCACGTGGTTGTCGATCTTGGCCGCGAGTGAAGGGCGCGCCGTCGATCCGACTGCCGCAGCAATGCCGGTGAGCGGAGCGATCTCCGTGGCGGCGGGGGCTACATAGCTCGAAGCCCAGGCGGGAGCCGGCGTCTTGGTCGGCGTCGCGCTACTGCCGGAGCATCCGCTCAGCAGCAGTGCCGGCACGATCAGAGCGAGCAGGACCGAGCTCTTCAACGGTCGTGTGGTGCGGGCTGTCTTTTTCTTGATCACCGGTAAACACTAACGCCGCCCGTTGCAGCGGGCGGCGTTAGGAGGGGGACAGACCCCGATTATTGGCTGTGTCAGGCCGGTCGAACCGATTCGGCCTGGGGGCCTTTCGCTCCGGCACCGACCTCAAAGACGACCTGCTGGCCTTCTTCGAGTACCTTGTATCCGCTCATGTCAATGGCGGAGTAGTGGACGAAAACGTCTTGCCCTCCCCCATCGACAGTGATGAAGCCGAAACCCTTTTCAGCGTTGAACCATTTAACGGTTCCGTTCGCCATGTGTTACTCCTTGCTCAATTTCGACGGCACCGCCCATTGGCTGTTCCGGGCCGTGTCGCAAAAGCTGCGTTCATTCTGTGCAAGCAGCAAATCCCCGAGAGCAAGTCTTCTGTTGCAAGTTACCTACTGGTGCAAGTTACCTTGGGCGAGTGTTCTTGATCCGGGCGGGTATTGCCCGAACAAAATGTGTGACCAAAACCAGATAATACTGAAGCCACGGCGAAAGAAAAGGGGCTTGACGAATCGGGCCATGCCCACTAGGTCGGAAGTTTCGAGTCCCTGTCAGCCAGCTGGCAGCACGTAGTCGTTACCGACGACGACGGTGAGGGCCGCTCCCGAACCGACGAAGCCGGTCGAGACGACGATTTTCGATCCGGGCAGTGAAGCAGCGATGCCGCGGGCGGCGCCTTCCTGGCTGGCATCGGCGTAGTAAATGACGGTGGTCGGTTCGGTGTCGGTGCTCGCGTTGCCGGTGGCGGTGACTACCCAGCCAGCGGCGGTAAGCGTGTCGCTGACGGATGCTGCGACACCGTTCGTCGCGGAGCCGTTCAGCACGTTCACGGATAGCGCCGGGTCGACGGTCGCTTCGGCGGTCGGAATGGCGGTTTCGGTGGGGACCGGAGTCGAGCTGGGCGACGACAGGCCCGGGATGTTGGAGAAGTCGAGGCGGTTGTTGATCGCGAAAATTCCGACCACGCCGACCACGATCAAGAGCACGGTGGCGCCGAGCGCCCACCAGAACCCAATCCACCCGCGGCCCTTTCTACGAGGGGCACGGTGGGCGCCCACTCGGTCGAGGGCATGCAGGTGGGTATCGAAACGGTCTTTCGCGAATTTTCGCGCCATAGTGATTGGATCCTTGATTGGCCGGCCGCTCCATGCCGGCGACATGCGGTCAGGTACTAGTCGTGAGCGGGCAGCGAACGACTGGCGCGCGCCTCGGAACGTGCGGAACGCATCCGCTGCAGTCGGTTCACGAGCATCGGGTCGAAGGCCAGTGCCAACGGTGAATCGACCAGTGCCGCCAATATCTGATAATACCGGGCGGCCGAAAGACCGAAGGTGGCACGGATAGCTTCTTCTTTGGCTCCAACATGCCGCCACCATTGCCGCTCAAAGGCAAGCACGGCGGCGTCGCGTTCGCCGAGTTGGGTCAAAACCGGGGCGCTTTCGGCGGCCGGAGCGGGAGGGTGTGCGTGGGTCGGTGTTCTCTCACTCATTGATATATCTCTCCCCCAAGGCAGTTTCGACGGGTTATCCGACGGTCTCATCCTATTTGTGGGTGGCTGGATGTTGCCTCCGGCACGCCCGGAACGCCCGGAGTCGCAGGGGCTATCACCGTGCAAACGCTGCAAAAACGGCCCAGCCCGGAATGCGGGCAGCGCCACACGAGTTTAGGCTGAGTAGACGTTGTCCGTTTGTGGGCGGCCGGATCGAAGGGACCTCCACCATGGACTACGCAATCAAGAAGTCAAACAGCGAGTGGCGCTCCGAACTGGGCGACGAAAAATATGCCGTGCTGCGCGAGGCCGGTACCGAGCGTCCCGGCACCGGCGAGCTGCTCGACGAGAGCCGGGCCGGCACGTACACCTGCGGCGCCTGTAACGCTGAATTGTTCAAGAGCGGTACCAAGTTTGATTCCGACTGCGGCTGGCCGAGTTTCTACGAGTCGGTGCGGCCCGAAGCGGTCGAACTGCTCGAAGACCGCTCCCTCGGCAGCGTGCGCACGGAGGTACGCTGTGCAAACTGTGGCTCGCACCTGGGTCACGTTTTTCCCGACGGATTCGGCACTCCGACCGGCGATCGCTATTGCATGAACTCGATTTCGCTCAGCTTCACGCCCGCCGAGTAGAGCGGTGAGCCTGCCTCCCTCAACACCGAATGTTGCCACGTCTGCGGTCTTTCAGGCCGTCAATTGTCGGCGCAGCTACTCCAAAGTGACGGCTCTTGCGCCTACGCGGGCCCAGTTGCTGCCCCTGGTGGCCGCGGCGGCACGGGTGGCCGACCACGGCGCGCTCCGGCCGTGGCGTCTACTCGAACTACGCGGCGACGCACGGGAGCGGCTGGGAACGGCATTTGTGGTGGCATCCGCTTGCGAAGGCAGTGAAGCCATCAAACTGGCCGGCAAGCCGCTACGAGCGCCGCTGCTAATTGCAGTGGTCGCCGTACGGCGAGCCAACGACAAGGTGGCTGATTGGGAGCAGGATGCGTCGGCGGCGGGCGTCGCGCACCTGCTCACGCTTCTGCTCGACGACGCCGGCTGGGGTGCGATGTGGCGCACCGGACCCCTCGTGCGCTCGGCAGCGGTACGTGCGGTGCACGACCTCGCCGACAACGAGGAGCTGCTCGGATGGCTGTATATCGGCGGCATCCCGGCGGACTGCAAACCTGGTGTGCGGCTGTCAATCGACCCCGCAGATTTTCTCAAGGTTCTGTAATCGAACGCTAATACTCGGCGCGGGATTTAGGCGCCGGCCCTCGGCGTGGGATTTCGGCGCCGGACGTGGCCGGGGCGACGCCAGCGCACCGCGGCGATGACCACGGCCACGAGCGCCAGCGCGGTTCCAAGGATGGTCGTCATGCCGAGCGGATGCCCCGCCGTTGGCGCCAGCAGGTCCAGCGCGAGGGCGCAGACCAGCTGGCCGGCCACGATGCACAGGCCAAGCATCAGTACCCCGGTGGTGCGCACAACGACCGCGGCCCCGGCAATGAAGACGCAGCCGATGAGTCCGCCGGTGTAGAGCCACGGGCTCCCTGGCAAGTCGAGCGCGAAACCTACCAACAGGCCGTTTACGAGGGCGGCGAGTACGAGGGCGATGGTGCCGGTGAGAAAGTTTAGAAAGGTCGCCGTGAGCGCGCTCTGGGCCGTGACCCGCACCTGACCGTTGACGGCCTGCTGCCAGCCCTGGCCGATACCGGCAACGAGCGGCAGCGCGAGCAGCCAGAGCGCACCGCTGCCGCTCACTTCGCTGCTCACCGTGAAGGCGACGGCGATCAGGGCGAGCGCGGCACCAACGATTTTGGACGCGTGCAGCGGTCGTCGACCACCCGGGCCGATACCGAAACGATCCATGAGCACACCGCTCACGGTCTGGCCAGCCACCACGGCAACCGTGAACAACGCGATGCCGAGCGGCGCGGCGACGAGGCCCTGCGATAGTACGAACAGGGCGCCGGCCAGTCCGCCGAACAGGTGCCACCAGGACAGGTGTTTTGCCGATACAGCGCGCGCGACGAGTTGGAGTCCTCGGCGTCCGCGGCGAAACGCGATGACTCCCAGGCTCAGAATGATCAGGCCGGAACCGAAGGAGATGACGGCGGCGATGAATCCGTCGCCGATTTGGTGGCCGAGTTCGCCGTTCACGCGTGATTGCACGGCGTACAAAGCGCCGATCAGCACCGAGAAGACGAGGGCCAGCCAGACCGGCACAGCGGATGTCGCGAGCGCGGCTGACGCCTCCGTTCGTTTTCGTGCGCGGGCTTGGGTCACCCGGTAATACTACGAGATGGGGTGCGCTGTGCGCCGCCGGGCCCCGTCCCTAGCAGAGGGCGGGTCAGGCGGCGCGCACTTGGATCTGGCCGGGGGCGGCTCCCTCGCTGCCGAAAACCAAGCGGCGGTTGGCAATCTTGTCGGTGAAGAAGCGGTCGTGGCTGACCACAACGACGGCGCCGGGAAAGTGCACGAGGGCGCGTTCCATGACCTGGGTGCTCGACATGTCGAGGTGGTTGGTCGGTTCGTCGAGCAACAGCACCGAGGCTCCGGAAAGCAAACACTGGGCCATGGCCACGCGGGCGCGCTGACCACCCGAGAGAGCACCGATCTTCTGCTTGAGATCGGCCTCGCTGAACTGGAACATGGTCAGAAATCGGTTGACCGACTTTTTCGTCGCGGTGAGTGCAAGGCTGCCGGGCATGGCGTTGACGGCGTGACTGACGGTGTCGCTGGCATCAAGTTCAGCCAGAATCTGGTTGTACGAGACGACGCCGGCCCCGCTGGCCCAGGCAACCGAGCCGTGGTCCGCCGTCTCTTCTCCGGTGAGCACGCGCAGCAGGGTAGTTTTGCCGCTGCCGTTGCTGCCGAGCACCACGATTCGGTTGCCGCGGCGCACCTCAAAACTGAGGTTTTCGAACAATAGTTTGTCGCCGTAGCTCTTGGCGAGGCCCTCGACCCGACACAGGACGTCCTTGACGTGCAGGTTGCCGTAGATCTCCGTGATGATCTGGTCGACTGGGCGCGGTGTGCGCGACTTCTTGATGTGGGCCAGCTGGTTGCCGAGCTGGCGGCTCTCGGCCTTGGCTGCTTCACGGCGGTCGGCGATGCCCTCCGCTTCGAAAGCGAGCAGCTCGGATTCATGCACGAACTGGGCCTCGAGCGTCTTGAGCCGAAACTGCTTCTGCACGATGTACTCGCCGAAGTTGCCGGGATACTCGTGCAGGTGAAAGTTCTCCACCTCGATGATGCGAGTGACGACAGCGTCCAGAAACTTGCGGTCGTGTGAGACCACGATGGCGGCGCCTTTGAAGCTTTTGAACCAGGCCTCGAGCCACTCAACGCCGGCCACGTCAAGGAAGTTGGTGGGTTCGTCAAGCAGCAGCACGTCGGGGGCTTGGAGCACGATTTTCGCCAGGGCTGCACGGTTGCGCCAACCGCCGGAGAGCTCGTCGATGGCGCAGACGCGGTGTGCATCGTTAAAGCCGAGGGTGGTCAGGGCGGTGTCGATGTGGCGTTTGTACTCCCAGCCGTCGAGCCGCTCCATCTCCTCGAACAGTTCGCCCTGCCGGGAGATCAGCCGGTCGAGTTCAGAGCTGGCCGATGAATCGAGGGCGATTGCCGCGTCGATCGCCGCGAGCTCGGCCTCAACCGCTTTCACGTCCACGAACAGCGCGTCGAGAACTTCGGTGATGGTCTGGGCACCGTTGAGTTCGGAGAACTGGGAGAAGTAGCCGACCCGGATGTCGTCCTCAAGCGTGACCTCGCCGGTGTCGGGCGAGACCTGGTCGAGGATGAGCTTGAGAATGGTGGATTTGCCGGAGCCATTCTTGCCGATCAGGCCGACCCGGTCACGAGGTTCGAGGCGAAAGAACGCTTCGCGCAAAATCTGGGTGTTCTCGAAGCGGATGCTGACATCGTTCAGCCGGATCAGGCTCATGCGTGTTTCCTCTCAGGGCGCGCGGGCATCCGCTTCGGCGTCGGGGCGAGCGCCCGGGAGGTCGAAGACTCACTCACGGTTCGGAGCAGGAAATGGGGCCGGCCACGGGACTTGAACCCGTAACCCCCACTTTACAAGAGTGGTGCGCTACCAATTGCGCCAGGCCGGCATGAAGCGCAAGGCCTCAGTCCACCATCCTAAATCATTTCAGCGCTGGCACGGGCAACACCCGAGCGGATGCGCGCGAAACGAGGTGGCGCATCCGCTTTGCGAAGTGGCAGACTACCCGCCGGGGGTCGGCGTTGGCGTTGACGTGGAGTACGTCTCACCGAGGGCGACCTGCACGAAGGACGCAAACTCCTTCGGGTCTTCGAGTGACCCGGTATAGGGCTTGCCATTGACCAGAATGGTCGGCGTTCCGATGATGGACTCCATCGAGGAATTGGGGATAGGACCGTCAAGCGCACGGCTGGTTGCCGCCGTCACCCAGGACTCGTAGGTGCCGTCCTCAATACATGAATTGATATTGGAGAGGGCCGTGCTCACACCGGATTCCCGGACGACAGCCTTGATCTCGTCGTTGCTGCGGCCGGGCGATGTCTCTTTGGGCTGGTCGACGAACAGGGCGGAACTGAAGGCGAAGAAATCATCCGGCGAATAATTGGCAACGCATGCTGCCGCGTTCGCCGCGCGCAGGGAGTACTTGGTGCCGGCGGATTTGCTCGTGAGAATGGCTACCGGGTGAATTTCGACTGTCGCAGCGCCGGACCCGACCCATTGAGCGATCTGTTCATTGTTAGCGTTTTCGAAGTCGCCGCAGAGTGGGCACAGGTAGTCGACGTAAACGCGAATGTTGGCGACGGCGCCGGTGGGATCCGGCTCGGACGGCCTCGGGTTCGCGTTGGGCTGCAATGCGGGCGTCAGAGCGGTGACCATGCCCTCGCCGATGAGCGCGCCGTCACTGGCCATGTTTTTAGGGCCCGGACCGGCCGGTTTGATTGAATTCACGATGATCACGGAAACCAAAACGACGATCGCGATGGCTGCAAGGGCGATGCCGCCTTGCAAAAATACCTTGTTGCGGCGGTCCTTCTTCTTTTGACTGACTCGAAGCTGCTTGGCTTTCACTCGGGCGGCATCACGCCGCCGGTTTTTTGAGGGACTGCCGTCGCCTGGTCCGCCAATAGTCATAAAAGATCGCTTTCGAGAAGTGGGGGCGCACGTGAAGGCACCTCATAAAGAGTAGGTCCCCTGACTGGGAAACGGCCAAACGGGGCGCGAACCCGCGCCGGGGCATCCGTCGTGTAATACTGGAACGATCGTGCGCTCTGGCATGCGACGCAAAAATCCTATTCACAACGGATCGTCCGGCACGTTCCTGCCGGTGAAGGAGTAATAATCATGGCTTCAGTGACCTTTGACAAGGCAACCCGGCTTTACCCTGGCTCTACCAGGCCGGCTGTTGACCAGCTCGACCTGCAGGTCGCCGATGGCGAATTCCTGGTTTTGGTCGGCCCGTCCGGCTGTGGCAAGTCCACCTCACTGCGAATGCTCGCCGGCCTCGAAGAGGTCAATGACGGCAATATTTTCATCGGCGAGCGCAACGTGACGGATGTTCCGCCGAAAGACCGTGACATCGCCATGGTCTTCCAGAACTACGCGCTGTACCCGCACATGACTGTCGCCGAGAATATGGGTTTCGCGCTCAAGATCGCGGGCATCAACAAAGACGAGCGCGCCGCCCGCGTGCTTGAAGCGGCCAAACTGCTCGACCTGGAGCCCTACCTCAGCCGCAAGCCCAAGGCCCTCTCCGGCGGCCAGCGTCAGCGCGTTGCCATGGGCCGCGCAATCGTGCGTCAGCCGCAGGTGTTTTTGATGGATGAGCCGCTCTCCAACCTCGACGCCAAGCTGCGTGTGCAGACGCGCACCCAGATCGCGTCGCTGCAGCGCCGCCTCGGCGTCACCACCGTCTATGTAACCCACGACCAGACCGAGGCCCTGACCATGGGCGACCGGATTGCGGTTCTGAAGGACGGCGTCCTGCAGCAGGTCGGTTCGCCACGCGACCTGTACGCGAAGCCGCAGAACGTGTTTGTGGCCGGCTTTATCGGCAGCCCCGCGATGAACCTGTTCCTCGCGGACACCGTCGATGGCGGCATCAAGTTCGGCACGGCGACCGTTCCCGTGCAGCGCGAGACGCTCGCCAGCTCGACCGGCAAGAAGGTCACCGTTGGCATTCGCCCGGAGGACATCCAGATGTCGTCCGCCGCCGGCGAAGGCCTGCAGATCGAGGTCGACCTGGTCGAGGAACTCGGCGCTGACGGCTACCTCTACGGTCACTCCACGATCGAGGGCAAGCGCACCGACATCGTCGCGCGCGTTGACGGGCGTTCGCACCCGAACGCTGGCGAGACGGTGTACCTCACAGCCACACCGAACCACCTACACGTGTTCGACGCCGAAAGCGGCCTGCGCCTCGGCGGCGCCGTCACCGACTAGTCAGTAACGTACAACGGCTGGAGGGGGTTCGCTCCGTCCAGCCGTTTGTTGTTTGTTAGGGTCAAATAATGAGCGGTTCACTCAATATCACGTCGGCCACTGTCGATCCTGCCCTGCTCGACCTGCCGTGGCAGCTGCCCCTCGATGCCTGGCCAAATGAGAGTATCGCCTCGCTGCCCAAGGGCATCTCGCGCCACCTTGTGCGGTTCGCCCACCTGAGTGGGCGGGTGGTCGCCATCAAAGAGACCACGAGCGAGATGGCTAAGCGCGAATACGACATGTTGCGCACCCTGGCCAACCTGGAGATTCCCTGCGTCGAGCCGGTCGCGGTCATTACTAACAGAACAGATGCTGCGCTCGATCCGCTTAATTCGGTTCTGGTCACCCGTCACCTCAAGTTCTCCCTCCCGTACCGAGCGCTGTACTCGCACGAGCTGCGACCGGATACCGCCACCCGGCTGGTCGACGCCCTCGCGGTGCTGCTGGTGCGCCTGCACATGATCGGTTTTTTCTGGGGAGACGTCTCGCTGTCGAATACCCTGTTTCGCCGCGACGCCGGCGCTTTCGCCGCCTACCTCGTCGATGCTGAAACCGGGCAGCTGTACTCGGGCGGTCTGTCGAATGGCCAACGCGAAAACGACCTCGAGATCGCCAGAGTGAACATCGCGGGCGAGCTGATGGATCTGGAAGCTGGCGGTCGTGTCGCCGATGAGCTCGACCCGGTGCGCGTCAGCAACGGCATCGTCGCGGCCTACCGGCTGCTCTGGCAGGAACTTACTGGCTCCGAGTCCTTTTCCAACTCCGAACGCTGGCGAATTGCGCAGCGGGTGGAACGCCTGAACGACCTCGGCTTCGACATCGAAGAACTCGCCATCAAGACCGATAGCACGGGTTCAAGCGTGCGCATCCAGCCGAAAGTCGTCGACGCTGGCCACCATCAGCGCCGGCTACTGCGCTTGACCGGTCTCGACGCAGAAGAAAATCAGGCCCGCCGCCTGCTGAACGACCTCGACTCTTATCGGGCTGCCTACGGTGACCCCCGAGTTGACGAAGAGATGGTCGCGCACGAGTGGCTGGTGCGGGTGTTCGAACCGGTAGTGCGAGCTATTCCGGAGGAGCTGCGAGGCAAGCTCGAGCGGGCGCAGGTGTTTCATCAGTTGCTCGATCACCGCTGGTACATGGCGCAAAACCAGTCGCGGGATATTCCGCTCGCCGAGGCCGTCACTTCGTACGTGCAGGACGTACTGCGCCACCGTCGCGACGAGGCGACCGTGATCGACCCGCTCACCGGGGCCATCACCCTGCCGATTCGCACGCAGGTCGGCGACGACGCGTCTGCTGACCCCGACGATGCCGACGACTGGATGCTCAAGGTCTAGCCGCCTTCGACCGGGCCCGGGCCCGGAAACGGGGCCCATGATAGATCATGGGCCCCGTTCCGTAAGGTGGGCCCAGACGCACCACGGTCGGATCGTGAGGCAGCGGGCATCCGCTACCGGATCAAGCGCGAGGGACGTCGTGCTCGGCCAGAAAATCGCAGAATCGGCGCGGCGAGTAGGCCGTATCCCAGTCCCATCGATCGAAGCTCTTGGCAAACGGTCTCAGCAGATTCTCGCGATTCTTCTCGACGACGACCACATCACCCGGGTGCCGGTCGCCCAATATTGCGCCCCGGGTGTACTTGATTTTGCCGTCGAACTCGCCGATCTTGCGCACACCGCGCCAGAAGAAGTCGACCCAATACTCGTGGCCCTTCACCACGAAGCTCACCTGGAGTTCGGGAATCTCGAAGCCCAGCTCCTGCAGGCGAACACGACTGAGCGACTCGCCCGGGTTGGCCGAGAGGGGATTCGCGAATTCAATGACGCGGCGAACCTGGGCGCCTCCGCTGCGCGGATTGACACTCGCGAGTTCGGCATATAACGCGTCTTTGGTCAGTGCCGGGGTACCGAGGGTGCCCCGGCGGCGTTCCACCTGAACGCGCTCCTGATCCACTCGGAGTGCGTGGTCCATCATCGTGACGCCGACGAGGAAAATCGAGCTGGCGGCCACGTCGATGAGGGTGCGGGGAAGGCTGGTGACTGCGCAGCCGTTCACCATGACGGTTTCAGGCTCGGCTACGCTCCTATGACTCGTGGTGAATCGGGCGCTGCTCCCGCCGGCGGTGTCATTGTTTATCGCGTGCACGACCTGCGGCCATGGGCCGATGATGGGCAGGTCGTGCAGCACCGCCGCCGAATGATGCGAAAGCACCAACGGCTGCTCGGCTGCGAGAACCGTGGCGCGTACGAAGAGTCGATACCGGTCCGCGCTGTGACCTCCGCGCCACGCAGCGCCCAAGATATAGATTCCACGACGGATGCGCACCAGCTCGCCACTCGCAAGGAGTGCGCGCACTGCATGGGTGGTGAGTCCCGACGCGCGCAGGGATTCGGCAAGAATGAGGCCCTCGTTGCGGGCATTTGGTAGATCCAGGCTGTCAAGCATGGTTGATTCTGACCGGGCACGGGTCTCGAGCGTCGAGCAGTCGGCAAATCTGTGGAATGTCGGCGGCGGCATCCGCCGGGGAGGACGAGCCGCGGGCGTGGCACGCCCCGCCCGCGGCGCCCGCCGGGCCCACCTTATGGAACCGGGCCCACGATCTATCATGGGCCCGGTTTCCGGGCCCGGGCCCGGTTCAAAAAAGGGGAGAAAGGAGCGGGAGCGGGGGCTAGAGCTTCGCTTGGGCCTTTGCCTGCTTGATCTGGGCACGGAGACGGGCCACCTCGTACAGGGTGACGCCGGCGGCGATTCCGGCGTTGAGCGACTCGGTCGCCGCGCTGATGGGAATCGAGACGATCGCGTCGCAGGTCTCGGTGACGAGGCGGGACAGGCCCTTGCCCTCGCTGCCGACGACGATCACGATCGGGCGCTCGGCGAAGCCGGTACCAAGGTCGGGCAGTGACACGTCGCCGTCGCCGTCGAGTCCGAGCACGAACACTCCCTGCGCCTTGAGCGCCTTGAGCGTCTGGGTGAGGTTGCTCGCCATTGCGACGGGTGTGCGGGCGGCGGCGCCGGCGCTGGTCTTCCAGGCTGAGGCGGTCACGCCGACCGAGCGGCGCTGCGGCACGATGATTCCGTGGCCACCGAACGCAGCGGTCGAGCGGATGATCGCGCCCAGGTTGCGCGGGTCGGTGATGCCGTCGAGGGCCACGAACAACGGCTTGTGGCCGCGGCTGATGGTGAGTTCGAGCAGCTCCATCGGGTGCGCGTACTCGTAAGCGGGAACTTTGAGCGCGAGGCCCTGGTGCACGGCGTCGCGACCGGCGAGACGGTCGAGTTCGGGGCGCATGACCTCGAGAATGGGAATGTTGCGGCTCGTCGCCATGAGCAGCACCTCTTTGACCCGCTCATCCATCTCGATGCGCGCGGCAATATAGAGGGTCAGCGCGGGGATCTTCGCCCGCAGCGCCTCGAGCACCGAGTTGCGGCCGGTGACAATCTCGTGCTCGTCAATCTGCTGCGCCCGACGCGTCGAGGATCCGCCGCCGCCGCTGTTACCGGTGCCGCGCTGGGGTGCACCCTGCGAGGCGCCGCGGGCGCCGCCCCGAGGAGCCCCGCCGCGCGCCGGGGTACCGCCCCGGGCGCCGCCCCGATTGGCGGAAGCATCCGCTGCGGGCCGCGAGTTGAAGCCGCCGGCGGCGGTGAACCGTTCGGCAGCCGCCTTGCGCTTGCCGGCGGGGTGGTACGGACGGTCTTCAGCCTTGGGGGTGGGCTTTTTACCCTCGAGCGCCTGACGGCCCTGGCCGCCGGAGCCGACCTGGGCTCCACGGCTGCCCTTGCGCACCGCTCCGGTACGCGATTTGCGGTCTAAGTTCTTCATTAGTCAAAACTCCAATGGGCACCCGACGGGGTGTCTTCGATGGTGATTCCGGCGGCGACGAGTTCGTCCCGGATTCGGTCTGCGGCCGCATAGTCGCGGTTTTCCCTGGCAAAGTTGCGGTCGCCGAGCAGTCGCTCGACCAACGCACTCAGGGCCACCATGGCCGGTTCGTCTGTTGCCACGGCCCAGCCGGGCGACAAAGGGTTGATTCCCAGCACTTCGCTCATCGCGAGTACTTCACTGCGAGCGGATGCCGCAGCGTGCAGGTCTTCGGCATCGAGCGCGGCGTTGCCGGCGCGCACGGTGTCGTGGAGCACGCCGAGCGCCTGTGGAACGGCGAGGTCGTCGTCCATGGCAGTGGCGAAATCCTCGGGCACGACCTCGACGCCGCTCCCGGCGAACCGGGTGCCGGCCAGCCGGCGATCGGCCCGGTCGAGAAAGCTTTCGACGCGCTCAAGGGCTGCTTCGGCCTCGGCGAGGGATCCATCGTTGTAGTCGATGGTGGAGCGGTAATGGGCGGCGCCGAGAAAGTAGCGCACGACGATGGCGCGGGCCTGGTCGAGCAGTTCGGCCGCGAACACCGAGTTGCCGAGCGACTTGGACATCTTCTGCCCGTTCACGTTGACCAGGCCGTTGTGCACCCAGTAGTTCGCGAAGTCGCTGCCGGCCGCTGTCGACTGTGCCAGCTCATTCTCGTGGTGCGGAAACCGCAGGTCGAGGCCGCCGCCGTGAATGTCGAAGTGGTCGCCGAGGTAGCGGGCGGCCATGGCGGAGCACTCGATGTGCCAGCCCGGCCGGCCCTGGCCCCACGGCGAGGCCCACGCGGCCGAGGCGGGCTCGCCGACCTTGGCCCCCTTCCACAGGGCAAAATCGCGCGGGTCGCGTTTGGCCCGGGGTGAGGCGTCTGTCGCCGCTTCCATATTGCCCGGCGACTGGTGGGTGAGGGCACCGTAAGCCGCCCAGCTGGCACTGTCGAAGTAGACATCGCCGGATTTGTCGGGGGCCGCATAAGCGTGGCCGCGGTCGATCAGGGTGGCGATGATGGTCTGCATCTCGGTGATACTCGCCGTCGCGCGCGGCTCATACGTGGGCGCAAGAATGCCAAGACGCTGGTAGCCGGCGGTGAACTCGAGCTCGAAACGGTAGGCGAGGGCCCACCACTGCTCGCTGGACCCGGTCGCGTTGATCAAAATCTTGTCGTCAATGTCTGTGACATTGCGTACAAAGGTGACGTTCAGTCCGCGGTAGCCGAGCCAGCGACGCAGCTGGTCGTAGACCAGGGCACTGCGCAGGTGACCGATGTGCGGGCTGGACTGCACGGTGGGTCCACACACGTACATCGAGACCTGCCCCGCTTCGAGGGGGACAAAGTCGCGCAGGGCCTGCGCCTTCGAATCGTACAGTTGCATGGTCACGCCTCCCAGTTTAGGTCAGGGGTCTGACCCGACTCGGGCAGGGGGGCGGGCGCGGCCACCTGCCCGGCAAATCGCCCTGCACGGGGTGCGGGGTAGACCAACGCGGTCGCCGTCGCCGCCACGCCTTCAGCACGGCCGGTGAAGCCGAGCGTGTCGGTCGTCGTCGCGGCAATATTGACCGGTGCAGAGAGGATGCCGGCGAGTCGCGTTTCGGCTTCGCCTCGACGCGGTGAAAACTTAGGACGATTGCCGATAATCTGCACCGAAACATTGCCAACGAGATAGCCGGCTGCGGCGACCAGGCGCACGGTTTCGGTGAGGAAAGTCTCGCCGTGAGCACCGGTGAACCGGGGGTCGGCCGTGCCGAAAACGCTGCCGATATCGCCGAGTCCGGCAGCGCCGAGCAGGGCGTCACAGATGGCGTGGCAGGCGACATCGCCGTCACTGTGGCCGCTGAGCCCGCGCTCCCCCGGCCAGTGGAGACCGGCCAACCAGAGTTCGGTCGTGTCGTCGGCCGCGAAGGCGTGCACGTCGAGGCCGGTGCCGATGCGCGGAAGGAGCTGAGGCTGTGGTTCCCCCAGCGCAGCTTGCAAAATCAGCTCGGCACGTTCGAGATCTTCGGGGGTCGTGATCTTGAAGGCGAGCTGGTGGCCGGGGATAACGCTTACCGGGAGTCCGGCGTCGGCGACGAGCGCCGCATCGTCGGTGAGGGCTTCGAACCGGCCGTTCTGCGCGGCCCAGGTGTGGGCCTCCGCGAGCATTGAGCGCGGAAAGCCTTGCGGGGTCTGCACCGCGGAGAGCTCAGAACGATCGACGGTTCCGAGGATGGCGCCGGAATTGGCGATGCGCTTAATGGTGTCGACCAGGGGCAGCCCCGGAATAATGCCGTGTCCAGTGGAGCGCACCGCAGCGACGACCTCGTCACAGAGGGCGGCCGGGGTGAGTGCGCGCGCAGCGTCGTGCACGAGCACGATGTCAATGCTCGGTATCAGTGCACTCATGCCGCGATCGACCGAGTCCTGGCGAGTGCGCCCGCCGCCGACGATGGTGACCGTGCGCGAAGGAGGCGCCGCGGGGCCGGACGCAGGCCGGTTGGGGGAAACGGGCGCCTCGTGACGTGCAGCGACCTGAGCGGCGATGCCTCGGGCATCCGTCAGCCGGTCACTGGGAGCAACCACGATGATCTGCACGGCCTCACGCATTCTAAAAATCGAATCCAAGGCACGCTCCAGGAGGGGGCGCATTTGTAGCGGAACGAATGCTTTAGGCACGGCGTGACCGAGGCGCGAACCACTGCCGGCGGCCACGACGATGACGGCAACCGAGGGCGCAGCCGATAGTGCTGGTGAATCAGTCATATCTGGAGGGTATCTATCTGAGCATCAGGCTGGAAAGTATGGTCGGGACAAGCATGCAAAAGGCGACGCCTGTCGGCGCCGCCTCTCACGAAGCACACTGGTCGAGCTAGGTAGTTCGGACGTTCACGAAGCCAGAACCTCGTCGAGTACGGTAGATGCCTTCTCTTCGTCAGTCTTTTCAGCCAGGGCCAGCTCGCTGATCAGAATCTGCCGAGCCTTGGCCAGCATCCGCTTTTCACCGGCGGACAGGCCTCGATCCTGGTCGCGGCGCCACAGGTCACGCACCACCTCTGACACCTTGATTACATCGCCGCTGGCCAGCTTTTCGAGATTAGCCTTGTACCGGCGGGACCAGTTCGTGGGCTCTTCCGTGAACGGAGCCCGCAGCACTTCGAAGACCTTGTCGAGGCCGTCTTGGCCAATGACATCGCGAACGCCGACAAGATCGACATTTTCGGCGGGAACTTCGATAGTCAAATCACCCTGGGTGACATTCAACTTGAGGTACAGCTTCTCTTCACCCTTGATGATGCGGGTCTTCACCTCGGTGATCATCGCCGCGCCGTGGTGGGGATATACGACAGTTTCGCCAACCTCAAACAGCATGGATGTGATCCCTTCAGCGACTGCAAGGTTACCACAGCTAAGAGGTGCTACAGTACGCGCGCCCCCGCGAGGCACGTCGGCGACAATTGCGCGCCTACCCACGCCGCTAAGCTAGTGACAAAGTGAATTTTGCAGCGCCGGCCCTTGCCGACCGCTGCTTCAGTAAGTGGAGGTCTTGTGAGAGCGCGCATCGCTGCATCCGTCGTCTTGGCGGCTGGCATTCTATTGGGCACGAGCGCGTGCGGGTTCTTCGCAGCGCCGGCCACCTCGATCGCCTACAATGCCAGCGACGGCGTTAGCGGCGAGGTGGGCGAGATTCACATTCGCAACGCCATGTTGTTCTCCACCGATGGCGAACTGGCCAACCTGGTCGTCTCCGTGGTGAACCCGACGGACTCCGTGCAGAGCCTGCTCGTGCAGTACGAATCGAGCACCGGAAAGGTCTCGCAGAACGTTCCGGTCGAGCCCAATACGACCGTGACCTTCGGCACTGACGGCGCGGCCTCGGTGGTTCTGGAGAACATGGACAGCCAGCCCGGTTCGCTGTTTCCGGTGTTCTTTCAGTACGGCGAAGAGACCGGCATCGAGCTACTGCTGCCGGTACTGACCGGTTTTCAGGAAGAATACGACGGATTACTGCCGACGACCGCACCGACCGAGACTCCAACACCGTCGGCCACGCCCGCCGCGTAACCTCCCGACGTCTCACTCAGGCCGCCGTCCCTTATGGGTCGGCGGCCTGAAGTGTATTCGGGCTACGCTTCGAATCGGTAGCCGAGCCCGCGCACAGTGACGAGCATGACCGGTTCGGAGGGTGCAGTCTCGATTCGCGAGCGGATGCGTTTGATATGCACGTCGAGCGTTTTGGTATCGCCGAAGTAGTCGGTGCCCCAGACCCGGTCGATGAGCTGACCGCGGGTGAGCACACGCCCGGCGTTCCGTAACAAGAATTCGAGCAATTCGAATTCTTTTAACGGCATATTGACGAGCTCGCCGGAGACGGTCACGGCGTGCCGCTCCACGTCCATGCGCACCGTGCCTGCCGTGAGCATGGTGTCCACGTCGGTTGCGCTCTGGTCTTCGTGCCGCCGCAGCACCGCGCGAATGCGGGCAACCAGTTCACGAGTGGAATAGGGCTTGGTGACATAATCGTCGGCGCCCAGTTCGAGCCCGACGACGATATCGATCTCGGAATCCTTTGCCGTGAGCATGATGATCGGCACGGTCGAGCGGGTGCGTATATCCCGGCACACCTCGGTGCCCGGAATGCCGGGCAGCATCAGGTCGAGCAGAATAAGGTCGGTGCCGTTCTGGTCGAACTCGCTGATCGCGCTCGGTCCGTCTTCGGCAACGACGACCTCATAGCCCTCACGTTCGAGCAGGAAGCTGAGCGGCTCGCTCAGTGCGCTCTCGTCTTCAACTAAGAGGATGCGTGTCATAGTGTGTCTCCTGCGGCCGCACGGGCGACCGGTCGCGGTTTGTTCGGGCGTGGTTCGATGATCGGTGCAGCCGCCTCCGGAAGGCGGATGGTGAAGGTAGATCCGCTGCCCGGTTGTGACCAGACGCGAATGTCGCCGCCGTGGTTCTGCACGACGTGCTTGACGATGGACAAGCCGAGGCCGGTACCGCCGGTGTGCCGCGAGCGAGCCTGGTCGACGCGGAAGAAGCGTTCAAACACCCGGTCGAGGTCACTCTCGGCGATGCCGACTCCCTGGTCGGTAACGGTGATCTCGACGATGCCCTTCTGCAGGCGCACGCCGACGCCGACTCGCGACCCCTCGAGGGAATAGTTCACCGCGTTTGCGACGAGGTTGTGAACGGCGACGATGAGTAGGGCTTCGTCACCGAACACCCGGGCCCCAGACTTCTTGCCGATGACGATCGTGATGCGCTCAGCCTCGGCGACGACCCGACTTTGATCGACCGCTGCGGCGACGATGTCGTCCACGCTGAGAATCTCCGGTTCGGCGAGGGCGTCCTGCGCTTGCAACCGGGACAGTTCGATAATCTCCTGGGTGAGGCGGCCGAGCCTGGCCGACTCTGTCGTTAACCGGTTGGCAAAGCGGCGAACCTGCTCCGGTTCATCCGCTGCCTGGTTGAGAGCCTCGGCGAGCAGACCGACGGAGGCGATGGGAGTTTTCAGTTCGTGGCTGATATTGGCCACGAAGTCGCGGCGCACCTCGTCGAGGCGAAAGGCTTCGGTGCGGTCTTCGGCCAGCAGCAGCACGTAACGGGTGCCGAGCCGGGCCAGGCGCACCCGAAATCGCATACTCGCGTCGCCGAACGGACCGCGGGAGAGCACCAGGTCTTCGGAGATCGGGTCGCCAGTCTGCCGTACCCGACGGGCGAGTTCAAGCAGTTCGGGGTGCACGAGCTGCTGGTTCCAGACCAGGCCCAGGGTGAGGGCGCCCGGGCTGGTCTTGATGACGTTGTTCGACGGGTCGAGCACAACGCCGGCTGTCTCGAGGGCGTCGAGCACCTGATCGATACCGTCGGGCACAGCGGGGTTGACGACATCCGCAGCGCGGCGACCGTGACGCTCGGCGACGTGCACGAGCGACACGAAGCCGGCGCCCACACCGAGCCCGAGTGCCAGCGACAGCAACACCAGCCACGTCGATTCCATCTCTACAGATTACTGACAGTATCTGCCCGTCGTTCGCAACGCCCCTACGCCTGGCCCTGTACTTTAGTAAGTGTTCAAGTGGGCGGCACCTGCCGTTAACCTAAATTCGACATCATAAACCGGTGGCTAAAGCTGGTCACACAGATCGTGCGTGTTCGCGCGGCCGGAAGGACCACCCCTATGCGCGATGTATTCCAACAAGAACTCGCCGAAGTTCAACAGCGACTCGTCGATATTGCCCGGCTCGTCGCGATTTCCATGGACAAAGCAACACGCGCCTTCAACGAGAGCGACGTGAGCCTCGCCGAAGAGGCCATCACCGAAGACGAGAAGATCGACGAACTCACCGTTGAGCTCGATGAACTCGCCATAACCATTCTCGCGCGCCAGCAGCCGGTCGCCCGCGACCTGCGCATCGTGGTCAGCGCCTTGCGCATCAGCGCCTCCCTCGAGCGGATGGGCGACCTCGCCACCCACATTGCCCAGCTGGCCCGCTACCGGTTTCCCGACAAGGTCATCCCCAAGGGGTTGCGCGGCACGTTCGCCGAGATGGGCGCCCTCGACGTGGTTATCGCAAACATGCTCACCGAGTTGCTCACCAACCAGGACATGCACCTCGCCGAAAGGATTCGCAACGAAGACGACAGGGTCGACGCCCTGCACCTGAGCGTCTTCGACGCCGTGCTCGGCGAAACCTGGAAGGGACTGGCCGCCGACACCGTCGACGCGACCCTGGCCAGCCGGTACCACGAACGCTTTGCTGACCACGCGGTCTCCATCGCCAAGAAGGTGCAGTACCTCGGTACGGGCGCCTGGCACCAGGACGACATCGTCTGATCACCTGGTAACGACTCGGATGCGCGTGCCCGGTCTCGGTAGTCGCTACGGTAACGGGCGCAGCGCCCACCTAAATGAGACGCGGCCACGAGGCGTGGGGTGCCGCAGGCATCGAAATCCTGTCACCAGACCCGAAGCCGGCACTCCGGGTCAGTTTTTGCTAGCTCGCCGAGGCGCCACTCGCATAACTCCTGCAATTTGCGCCCCGACGATATTTCGACCGCGGGATTGCACGGTACTTGTGCCGGCGTCCGACAATTTGCAGGAGTTATGCGCCTGACGAAGTGCGCCGGACGGCCGGGTGGCCGATTTAGCCGGCGAAACTACTTCTTATTGCCCTGGGCGGCGACGGCGGCCGCGCCGGCCGCAGCGGCTTCGGGGTCGAGGTACTGCCCGGGGCCCAGTGGCATGAGGTCTTCGCCGAGCTGGTAGACGAGCGGAATTCCGGTGGGAATGTTCAGCTCGGCGATATCGGCATCGCTGATGCCGTCGAGGTGCTTGACCAGGGCACGCAGGGAGTTGCCGTGCGCAGTTACCAGTACGGTTTTACCCGCGCGCAGGTCGGGCGCGATGTCGGACTGCCAGTAGGGCAGCATCCGCTCGACGACGTCTTTGAGGCACTCGGTGCGGGGCAGGTCGGGGCCGAGGTCGGCGTAGCGGGCGTCGTGCGCCTG
Source organism: Cryobacterium serini (assembly GCF_004404025.1). Classification (NCBI taxonomy): domain Bacteria; kingdom Bacillati; phylum Actinomycetota; class Actinomycetes; order Micrococcales; family Microbacteriaceae; genus Cryobacterium; species Cryobacterium serini. The sequence goes on along the minus strand of NZ_SOHN01000016.1, from coordinate 326,166 downwards.
CGAGAACTCGCTCGAGTCGTCGAGCACTGGCGGAGGGGTGTCGTACGAGCGGCGCCAGAGCATGAACTGTTCCTGGCCGAATTTGGCCTGGGTCGCGGCCTTGTCAAGGCCCTGCAGCCCGCCGTAGTGGCGTTCGTTGAGACGCCAGGAGCGCTTCACCGGGATCCACGAGCGATCAGCTTCTTCGAGCGCCAGGTTCGCGGTCTGGATAGCGCGGGAGAGCAAGCTGGTGTGCAGCACGTCCGGCAGGAGGCCGGCATCCTTCAGCAGCACGCCAGCGCGCGCGGCTTCGCTGGCGCCCTGTTCGCTGAGGGGAACGTCCACCCAGCCGGTGAACAGGTTCTGCTGGTTCCAGGTGCTTTGGCCGTGGCGGAGAAGGACGAGTGTGTAGGGGGCAGGCATGTGCCCACTCTATCGAGCGCCGGGGCGGACTCAGTGACCGGGCGTGCGAATGCCGAGGCGGGGCAGGCGGGGGATGTCGGCGACGGATCCGGCCGACTGCGGCACGATGATCTCCTGGCTGGCCGAGATGACGATGCCCTCGGACTCGACGTAGAGCGTCGACGCCGCCGGGATGGTGCGCTTGATCACCGCGAGCGCGATCGGCCCGAGCTCGTAGTGGATTCCGCTCGAGGTGACGACGCCGACGGTAACCCGCTCGGCTTCTTGCTCTGGCCTGACACGGTCGGCCTGCACCGGGTCGCCGGGGGCGGGCAGTACGCCCTCGGATCCGTCGAGGTGAAGCATGACCAGCCGGCGCGGCGGGTGGCCGAGATTGTGCACCTTCGCGACAGTTTCCTGTCCGCGGTAGCAGCCCTTGCTCAGGTGGACGGCGGTGCGCAGCCAGTCCAGCTCGTGCGGGATGGTCTTCTCATCGACCTCGCGGGCGCGGCGCGGCCGCCAGGCCGCGATGCGCAGCGCTTCGAGGGCGAGGAGACCTGCGGGTTTCACGGGCGAGGCGGATGCTGCGGCGGTTTCAGCAAGCGCGGGCGTGACTGCCGCGGCGGTTTCAGTAAGCGCGGGCGTGACGGTCACGGTTCCGGCGGCGAGGGCATCGCGCAGGGCCGGGAGGCTGGCCCGGGGCACGAGGGTTTCCGTGTAGGTCCAGTGGGTTCCGGGGTGCTCGGGGGTTTCGGCATACTGGTAGCCGCCGCGGGCGACTTCGGCCCACGGGTCGCGCCAGGTCAGGGGCACGTCGTTCGGGGCGGCGGGGAAGAGGCCGACGGCGGCGGGAGCATCCGTCATGGCGCCGATCGTGGCGTAGGCCAGAGTATGGTCGACGACCTGCACGCGCAGCATGAACTTCATGCGGTCGAGAAACTTCTGCAGGCCGGGCAGCTCGGCCGCCTCGATCAAAAGCCAGGTCTCGACGCCATCGTCGAGCACGCGGATGGCGTACTCGAGACGTCCGGTGGGGTCGAGCAGCAGCATTTCGGTGGATTCGCCCGGCTTCAGGCTTTTCAATTCCTGGCTGGCGATGGAGTTGAGCCAGGTGAGGCGGTCGGGACCGGAGACGGAGAGCACGCCGCGGTGGGAGAGGTCGACGATGGCGCTGCCGGCAGCGAGCGTGCGCTGCTCGATCATGGGGTTGCCGTAGTGCGCGGCGACGCCGGCATCGATTCCTTCGGCCTGAACCGCGCCGGGGAGGCCGAGCAGCGGGGAGGAGGTCAGGGCCGGGTCAGTCATGTCGCTCAATTCTGCCGGCCCGGGTTGAGGGGCGGCGATCGTGCTTCGGTGCGTGGGTCGCGCCTATCACGTGATTCATTCGTATCAACAGTACGGCCGCGCGATTTATTCGGGTGAGCGCGGGGCGGGTGGGCGCGGGGCGGGCGGGCGCTGCGAGTCAGGTGGGCGACCGGGCCCACCTTAGCGAACCGGGCCCATGATCTAGCATGGGCCCCGTTTCCGGGCCCGGGCCCGGTCAGAAGCGAGTGCGAGTGGGGGGGGGGGCTATTGCACTCGGGCGAGGCGGCCGGAGGCGTGGGTGCGCAGGTCCTGGCCGAGGGCGGCGATGTCCCAGGCCCAGAGCAGGTGGTTGTCGACCAGGCCGTAGAGGCGGGTGGCGGCGGCGTAGGGCTTGGCGCCCGCGGTGCGGAGCACGGCATCCGTTGCCAGATCGATGCGCGGGCCCTTGACCTGGCCGAGGTAGAGCTCTGCGACACCACCGGGGTGCACGAGGGTGACCTCAATGTCGAAGCCGCCATCCCTGTTGCGCAGGGTTTCGACAGCAGCCGCCGAGGTGAACGGACGCTCGCCGGTGCCGGGCAGCATCCCGGGGCCCGGATCGCCGTCACCCTGGTGACGGCTGAGCCGCCAGTATCCGGTTTCGGTGACCAACGGTATTTTCTCGTCAGACATCATCTCGGGGGGCAGCGCTACGGCTGGGGCGGCGGTATCCGTTTCGGCGGGAGCGTGCGCGCCAGCGGCATCCGTTTCTGCAGAAGCAACCTCGGGCTCGAGCCAGGTGTAGGAGCTGTAGTTCAGGTGTGGCAGGCCGTCATGGCTGAAGCTGATGCGGTGCCCGAAGGTTTTACTGACCGACTCTTCGCCAATTTTGTATTCGAGCACACCGGAGCCTTCCCAGACCCCGATCAACCACGAGAGTGGAACGAGTTCGGACGGCAAGCCGACCGGCAGGTCAATCATGCGTGGTTACCGCTGCCCCCGGAACAGCTTGAACACGACTATGCCCGATACCCAGGCAATCGACAAGCTGGCCAGTCCGAGCAGGCCCAGGAAGAAAAGTTCTAGCGCTAACAGATCCATGCTGCGAGTCTAGTGCGAGCGGTCAGATCGAGACGACGACCGTGGCCACCACCAGAATGACGATGGCTCCGGTGATGCTCATGGTGACCCGTTTGACGTAGCCCTCTTTGGTGCGGGTAGCGATCTGCAGGCCCAGCGTGACGAGGGTACAGACGGCCAAGGTAAGGCCGATCCAGCTGATCGCGGACCCGTCGGTGGCGAGAATCGCGGTCAGAATTGCGCCCGCAATTGCCAGTACCCACACGGTCGCGATCGTTTTCCAGTGCCAGTTCACGTCTCTATTCTGCCTGACCGCCCGTGTTCCATGGCACGCTAGTATGAAATTCGAGATGCTTGGAGGGCGCCCGTGGCGCAGTTGTTGATCCTGACCTCGGCGGCCAACAATGATGTCCTCCCCGCCCTGGCATTGCTGTCGCACAGCGCGAGGCTGATTCCCGCCCAGGCGGACCAACTCATCAAGGCGCCCGATTCGGACCTCATCCTGGTCGATGCCCGCAGCAATCTCGCCGCGGCCAAGTCGCTCTGCCAGATTCTGCGCACCATGGGCAGCTCCATTCCCCTGCTGCTGGTGATCACCGAAGGCGGCCTCGCCGCTGTCAGCCCCGATTGGGGCGTCGACGACGTCATTCTCGACACGGCCGGTCCCGCCGAAGTGGATGCCCGAATCCGCTTGACCGCAGGCCGCCTCGCTCGCACGGAGCCGTCGAACACGATTCGCGCCGCCGGAGTCGTCATCGACGAGGCAAGCTATTCGGCGAAAGTGCACGGCAAGCCGCTCGACCTCACCTATAAGGAGTTCGAGTTGCTGCGGTTTCTGGCGGCGCATCCAGCACGCGTTTTCACCCGCGAACAACTGCTGAGCGAGGTGTGGGGCTACGACTACTTTGGCGGAACCCGCACGGTTGACGTGCACGTGCGGCGCCTGCGCGCCAAGCTCGGCGACCAGGAGTCGCTCATTGGCACGGTGCGCAACGTGGGCTACCGTTTCAATGTGCACGAAGAGAACGATGAACGGGTTCCCCATTCTGTCCGCGCTTAGTACAGCGGATGCCGCTGGGCTGGCCACCTTTCACCAGGTCGCCGACTCCGCGCTGGCCTTCGACGGCTACGCGCCGTTCAACGAGCAGGCTCTGTATGACCTGCAGTCGGGCCATCGCACCGCCCATCTGGTGCGCACGAACGAACTCGTCGTCGGGGCGTCGCTGTCAGGGCACGGCGAGATTGACCTCGTGATCAGCCCGGCCTATCGGCGGCGCGGGTTCGGGCGCACAGCGGCGCGCGAACTCGTCCAGGCCGAGCCGAACGACGTGACGGCCTGGTCGCACGGCGATCATCCGGCCGCCCGGGCGCTCGCCAACGAGCTCAACTTCGTCGCTGCGCGCACGTTGCTGGAGTTGCGCAGGCCGCTGCTCGACGAGGCGGAGGCATCCGCTCTACCCAGTGGCGAAAATATCTCGGCATTCCGGGTGGGCATTGACGAGCCGGAGTGGGTGGCGCTCAACGCGCTCGTGTTTGCAACGCACCCGGAACAGGGTTCCATCACCGAGTCCGACCTCGCGGCGCGGCAGGCGGAGTCGTGGTTCAACGCCGACGACTTTCTGATTTTGCGCAACGCAGCAGGCGACATGATCGGCTACAACTGGCTCAAGGTCGACGGGGCGATCGGCGAGATCTATGTGGTCGGGGTGCATCCGGATGCCGCTGGCCGCGGCCTCGGACGCGTACTCATGCAGGCCGGCCTGCACCGCCTGGCCGAGGCTGGTTGCACGACCGCCTCGCTCTATGTCGAGGCCGACAGCCTCGGCCCGGTGCACCTGTATCGGGCGCTTGGTTTTGTCGATTACACGGTTGACGTGCAGTACCGTCGCTTCGCGAACTGACGGCGCCGTACCCGCCGTCGCGGGTGCATAACTCCTGCAAATTCTCGGACGCCTCCGCAAGTTCCGCATGATTTAGCGGACGGAAAAGTGGTGGCCCACAAATTGCAGGAGTTATGCGCGCGGCGCGGGGCCACTGCGGTGCGACGTAATACTGAGCACGCGACGCAGCGGAAAGTCAACAGCCCAGAGATTATTTCGCCAGACGTTCACCCCGTTCGTCGCGGCGGCGCGACCAACGGTGTCAGGATGGTCAGATGGACGGCGAAATCACCCAAGCAGACTCGGGACTCACAGATTACGATGACGATTTCGACCCACTCATCGAAAAAATTGACCCGGCGCTGCCCGACGACCGCTACCTTGACCGCGAACTGAGCTGGCTCGCCTTCAATCAGCGCGTGCTCGAACTGGCCGAAGACGAGAGTCTGCCGGTGCTGGAGCGCACGAACTTTTTGGCCATCTTCGCCAGCAACCTCGACGAATTCTTTATGGTGCGTGTTGCCGGTCTGAAACGTCGCATCCTCACCGGCCTCGCGGTGCCGACCAACGTGGGTCGAGCCGCCCAGGATGTGCTCAGCGACATCTCGGCGGCCGCCCACGCCCTGCAGGATCGCCACGCCCTCGCCTTCCAAAAACTCGTGCGCCCCGCCCTCGGCGAGGCCGGGATTGACGTCGTCGACTGGCAGAGCCTCGATGACTCCGATCGTCGTTCACTCCGTACCTATTTTTCTAACCAGATTTTTCCGGTGCTGATGCCCCTCGCGGTTGATCCGGCGCATCCATTTCCGTATATTTCGGGCCTGTCGCTCAACCTGGCCGTGCGCGTGCGCAACTCCAAGACCGGCAAGCAGGAGTTCGCCCGGCTCAAGGTGCCACCAATGCTGCCGCGCTTCGTGCGAGTCGACCGCCGGGAGTCAGTTGAGCGCATTCGGTACATCGCGCTGGAAGATCTCATCGCCAACCAGCTCAGCGACCTGTTTCCGGGCATGGAGATTTTGGAACACCACGTGTTTCGGGTCACCCGCAACGAAGACGTCGAGATTGACGAAGACGAAACCGAGAACCTGATCAAAGCGCTCGAGAAAGAGTTGCTGCGACGCCGGTTTGGCCCGCCGATTCGCCTCGAGATCACCGAAGATATGGACGACGTCACCCTCGGCCTGCTCGTGCGCGAGCTCGACGTGACCGAGCAGGAGGTCTATCACCTGCCAGCGCCGCTCGACCTCGGTGGATTGTTCGACCTGCGCATCGACCGGCCCGACCTGCACTTCGCCAAGCACGTGCCGACCACGGCGGCCCAACTGCTGCCGAGCGAGCCGAACGCCGAGCAGGACATCTTCGCAGCGGTCGCCAAGCACGACGTGCTGCTGCACCACCCTTATGAGTCGTTCGCGACGAGCGTGCAGGCATTTCTGGAGCAGGCTGCGGCCGACCCGAACGTGCTCGCCATCAAACAGACGCTGTACCGCACCTCGGGCGACAGCCCCATCGTCGAGGCACTCATCGCCGCCGCCGACAGCGGCAAGCAGGTGCTCGCGCTGGTTGAGATCAAGGCCCGCTTCGACGAACAGGCCAACATCACCTGGGCTCGCAAGCTCGAGAAGGCCGGCGTGCACGTGGTCTACGGCCTGGTCGGCCTGAAAACGCACTGCAAGCTCGCCCTCGTCGTGCGCTATGAGAAGGGCGTGCTGCGGCACTACAGCCACGTCGGCACCGGAAACTACAACCCCAAGACCAGTCGCATCTACGAAGACCTCGGCCTTCTGACAGCGGATCCCCAGGTCGGCAAGGACCTTACCCGCCTGTTCAACGAGCTGTCGGGTTATGCCATCGAGAAGAAGTTCAAGCGCCTGCTGGTGGCTCCGTTGCACCTGCGGAAGGCTTTGCTCAAGCACATCGCCATCGAGACCCACAACGCGCTCGAGGGCAAGACGAGCGGCATCCGCATCAAGGTCAACTCCATGGTCGACGAGGACATCATCGACGCGCTGTACCGGGCCAGCCAGGCCGGCGTACAGGTCGATGTCTGGGTGCGCGGCATCTGCAGCCTGCGACCCGGCGTCGCGGGCATGAGCGAGAACATTCGGGTGCGGTCGATTCTGGGCCGGTACCTGGAACATTCGCGCATCTTCTCCTTCCACAGCCTCGGCGGCACCCAGGTGTACATCGGCAGCGCCGACATGATGCACCGCAACCTCGACCGCCGGGTCGAGGCGCTTGTGCGGCTGGTCGATCCAGAGCACCTGATCGAGATCGATAACCTGTTCGAGCGAGCGATGGATCCGCGCACGTCAAGCTGGTGGCTCGACGAAACCGGCCAGTGGACCCGCCACGACGTCGACGAAAACGGCGTGCATCTAAGCGACATGCAGAACAAACTGATGCAGCAAATCAGTGCGCGCAAGCGGCCGACCGGACGACGCTAGTGGCCGTCAAGACTATCGACCCCGCCGTGTACGCCGCCGGTGCTGTCTGCTGGCGGCTGGTCGAGGGGCGCGTGCAGGTGCTGCTGATCCACCGCACGGTGCACGGAGACGTCACCATTCCCAAGGGCAAGGTGGACCCGGGCGAGACGCTGCCCCGCACCGCGGTGCGCGAGGTCGCGGAGGAGACCGGGCTGGCCGTGGCCCTCGGAGTTCCGCTCGGGGTGTCGCACTACGACATGCCCGACGGCCGCACCAAGATCGTGCACTACTGGGCCGCCGAGATTACGCCCGACGCCATCGCGCGATCCACCTTCGTGCCGAACGGCGAGGTCGCCGCCATTGAATGGGTCACCATCAAGAAGGCGCGTACCTATCTGAGTTATCCAGCCGATGTCACCATTCTCGAGGCGTTCTCCGCTCTGGTCGATGCCGGTGTGACCCGCACGTTCGCACTGATCTCCCTGCGGCACGGCAAGGCGGCGGCGCGCACCGGCGCCTTGCCCGACGCACGTCGTCCGCTGACCGCTCGCGGAGTGAAGCAGGCGGCGAGCCTGGTCGATACGATCACGGCGTGGCGCCCACTGCGCATTATTACGAGCACGGCAACGCGATGTGTCACGACGGTCGCTCCGCTGGCCGCCGCCACGGGTATTCCCATCAAGCAGAGCGAGCTGATCAGCCAGGACGCTCTCGAGAGCGGCGAAGCGGATGTTCGCACCGTCGTCGGCAAGCGCGTGCGGGCCCGCAAGACGGCCGTGCTCTGCAGCCACGGACCGGTACTTCCGGAGATCATGCGAGAGATCGCGCTGGCGACGGGCAGCCAGACGTCGGCTGCGCTATTCGACGCCGCGGACCTGGACACGGGCGGGTTTTCTATCGTGCACCTGTCGTCGGAGAACCCGGCTGCTGGCATCCTCGCGATAGAGACGTACCCCGCGACGGCCTAGTCCAGCTGCACGGTCACGCATCCGCTGACCACGCGCGCCGAGACCACCAGGACGGGGGCCACAGACGCGGCAAGCGTTATCCTTCGTTTACCTCCCGTTTACCAATAGGTCGATCGATGGTTACTTCAAATCTCTAACCTCGTACACGGGCCAGCACCGGCTTGTATAAGCAAACACAGTCTTGTCAAACCCCTGAAAGGGAATACACGTGAACTTCAAGCGTTTCGGCCGCCCCGCGGTCATCGCCATTGCCGCAGGCCTCGCTCTTTCGTCCTGTGCAGCAAACGAAGGCGCCGCCCCGGCGGCCGACGAAGCATCCGCCAGCACCCTCACCGGAACCCTCAACGGCGCCGGAGCCAGCTCGATGGATGCCGCCCAGCAGGCCTGGATCGCCGGCTTCCAGACGGCCAACACCGGCGTCACGATCAACTATGAGCCCTCCGGCTCCGGCGGCGGCCGCGAAGCCTTCATCGCCGGCGGTACCGACTTCGCCGGCAGCGACTCCTACATGAGCACCGAAGAACTCGCCGGTACCTTTGCCTCCTGCGCTCCCGACAGCAAGGCCGTCGACCTGCCGGTCTACATCTCCCCCATCGCCGTGATCTTCAACGTCGATGGCGTTGACGAACTCAACATGGACGCTGACACGCTCGCCAAGATCTTCTCCGGTGCAATCACCACTTGGGACGACGCGGCCATCGTTGCGCTGAACCCCGACGCAACGCTCCCCTCCGATATCATTCACGCCGTGCACCGCTCGGATGACTCAGGTACCACCAAGAACTTCACCGACTACCTCGGCCAGGCCGCACCCGACGCATGGGCCGAAAAGGCCTCTGACACCTTCCCGTTCCCCGGCGAAGGCGCGAAGGGCACCTCGGGCGTCGTTGACGCTGTCACCAACGGCACGAACATGATCGGCTACGCCGACGCTTCGCAGGCCGGCACGCTCAGCACCGCCAAGCTCAAGGTCGGCACTGACTTCGTGGCCTACACCCCCGAGGCCGCGGCCGAGGTTGTTGCCGGATCGCCCCTCGTGGCCGACCGCGCAGCCGATGACCTCGCGCTCGACCTGAACCGCAAGACCACCAACCCGGCGGAATACCCGCTGGTGCTGGTGAGCTACGCGATCGTCTGCAACGAGTACGCCGATGCAGCACAGGGCGAGCTCGTCAAGGCCTACATCGAGTACATCGCCAGCGCTGCCGGCCAGGCCGTCGCTGAGGAGTCTGCCGGCGTTGCACCGCTGACCGACCAGCTCGAAGCCGACGTCGCCGCGGTTCTCGCGACCGTCAAGTAACAACTCCACACACCTGCCCGGTCCGTCCTCGCTCACCTGCGAGGGCGGATCGGGCAGACTGGGGTGTACGGCCAGTTGCGTCCAGCCGCATGGCACCCCCGTTTCACATAATTTCACCAGCTCGACGCTACTTAGGAGACCGGCATGACCACCGCTGCCGCCACGACCATTAAGGCCAGGCAACGTCCCGGCGACCGCATCTTCTCGTCGGCCACCGTGATTTCCGGAAGCCTGATCCTCGCCGTGCTCGCCGCCGTAGCCATCTTTCTGCTCGTCGAGAGCCTGCCGGCGTTCGTCGCGGCGCCAGACGAATTCAACGGAGACATCACCAACTTCTGGTCTTACGTGGGCCCGCTCGTATTCGGCACGATCTACTCGGCCATTCTGGCGCTGCTCATGGCCGTGCCGGTCTCCTTGGGCATCGCCCTGTTCATCTCGCACTTCGCCCCGCGCAAGCTCGCGCAGGGCCTCGGCTACCTGATCGACCTGCTCGCCGCCGTTCCCTCAGTGGTGTTCGGCCTCTGGGGCATCGGCGTATTGGCCCCCCTCGTGCAGCCGTTCTACACCACCATCGTGGACTGGTTCGGCTGGTTCCCCCCTTTTGCCGGCCCGGCCTCGGGCACCGGGCGCACCATCTTCACCGTGGCGATCGTGCTCGCCGTGATGATTCTGCCGATCATCACCGCCATCTGCCGCGAGATCTTTCTGCAGACCCCGCTGCTGCACGAAGAAGCAGCCCTGGCCCTGGGCGCCACCCGCTGGGAAATGATTCGCATGGCCGTGTTGCCGTTCGGCCTGCCCGGCATCATCTCGGCGTCGATGCTCGGCCTCGGCCGTGCGCTCGGAGAGACCATGGCCGTGGCCATGGTGCTCTCCCCCAGCCCGGAAGTGATCTTCCAACTGCTCACCGCGCAGAACTCCAACACGATCGCCGCGAATATCGCCCTGAACTTTCCGGAAGCGCACGGCGTCGGCGTGAACATTCTGCTCGCGACCGGCCTCGTTTTGTTCGTCGTCACACTGCTCGTGAACATGCTGGCCCGGGTCATCATCAACAGCCGTAAGGCATTTTCGGGAGCCAACTGATGTCATCCGTTCTGGAAGCTTCGCCGCTCACGAACTCGCTCACCGCCGGCAAACTGCCCCGGCGCTCGTCGCTGTGGGTACTGCTCGCCAGCTGGGCTGTGTCGGCCGCCGTCTTCGCGATGCTCTACCTGTCGGGAGCCGTGGACGGCTTCAACATTGTGGGCACGGTCGTGTTCGGTACCGTGCTGTACTGCGTGGCCATCTATGTGCTCTCCCGCCTGGTCGAGGGCTCGCGCAAGGCTAAGGACCGGTTGATGACCGCGCTGGTGACAGCGGCGTTCATCATTGCCCTGCTGCCGCTCATCTCGATCATCTACACGACCGTCGTGAACGGGCTGCCCGCGTTTTTGACGCCCACGTTCTTCACCTCCTCGCAGCGCAACGTTGTCGGCGCTGGCGGCGGCGTGCTGCACGCCGTTATCGGCACGCTTTTGGTGACCGGTATGGCGACGCTCATCTCGGTGCCGATCGGGCTGCTGGCCTCGATCTACCTCGTGGAATACGGTCGCGGACGCCTGGCCAAGGCCATCACCTTCTTCGTCGATGTGATGACCGGTATCCCCTCGATCGTCGCTGGCCTGTTCGCCTTCGCCCTGTTCGCGCTTCTGTTCGACGATCCGGGGATCCGCTTTGGGTTCGGTGGAGCCATCGCACTGTCGGTGCTGATGATTCCCGTGGTGGTGCGCTCGAGCGAAGAGATGCTCAAGCTCGTGCCGAACGAACTGCGCGAGGCCGCTTTTGCACTCGGGGTGCCGAAGTGGCTGACCATTCTCAAGGTCGTACTGCCGACATCCATGGCCGGAATTGTGACCGGAGTCATGCTGTCGATCGCCCGCGTTATCGGCGAGACCGCCCCGCTGCTGATCATTGCCGGGTTCACGTCGAGCATGAATTACGACCTGTTCAGTGAGCGGATAATGACGCTGCCGGTGTTCGTGTACACGCAGTACGCCAATCAGGGCGCCGACGCGCAGGCCTTCGTCGACCGCGCCTGGGCCGGGGCGCTCACCTTGATTCTGATCGTGATGCTGCTCAACGGGCTCGCCCGTCTGATCGCCTACTGGTTCTCGCCCAAACTGGGCCGCTAATTTTTCATTCAGTATAGAAAGGGACCTATGTCCAAGCGCATCGAAGTCAACGACCTCAACGTGTATTACACCAACTTTCTGGCCGTCGAGGGTGTCTCGATCGTCATTGAGCCACGCACGGTGACCGCATTCATCGGGCCGAGTGGTTGCGGTAAAAGCACCTTCATTCGCACGCTCAACCGCATGCACGAAGTCATTCCCGGCGCCCGCGTCGAGGGTGAAGTGCTCATCGACGGCAACAACCTGTACGGACCGGGCGTTGACCCCGTGCTCGTGCGCCGCCAGGTCGGCATGGTCTTTCAGCGACCCAACCCGTTTCCGACCATGTCTATTCAGGACAACGTGCTCGCCGGCGTGAAGCTCAACAACCGTCGCATGTCGAAAACGGATGCTGACGACCTCACCGAAAAAGCCCTCCGCGGCGCCAACCTGTGGAACGAGGTGAAGGATCGCCTGGCGCGCCCCGGATCGGGGCTGTCAGGTGGGCAGCAGCAGCGACTGTGCATCGCCCGCGCCATTGCCGTCGAGCCCGACGTGATTCTGATGGACGAGCCGTGTTCGGCGCTTGACCCGATCTCGACACTGGCTATCGAGGACCTCATCGAAGAGATGAAGCAGGAGTACACGATTGTGATCGTGACGCACAACATGCAGCAGGCTTCGCGGGTGTCTGACCGCACCGCGTTCTTCAACATTGCGGGTACCGGCAAGCCGGGCAAGCTCATCGAGTATGACGACACCACGACGATCTTCTCAAACCCGAGTGTTCAGGCCACAGAGGACTACGTGTCTGGACGGTTCGGGTAGGGATTTTTGGGGGGCGAGCTGGGCATCCGCTCACCGAGGCGTGAGTTTGGGTCGGCGAGACGTGAGTTGCAAGCGATTTGATCGATTAAAGGGAGCGAAACTCACGGCTCGGCGAGGTTGTTGGGTCGAAACTCACGGCTCGGCGTTGAGATCGCGCTGCAATCAGGTTGACTCGTGCCGGGTCAGAGGGCCAGGAGGGCGGCGCCGTGGGTCGCGCGACCGGCGAGCAGCGTGGCGGCCACGGGCATCCGCTCAAAGACGGCGTCGGAGACCTGAAGCGGGTCACCGTCGAGAACGGCAAGGTCGGCGACATCGCCAACGCGCAGGCGGGTGCGACCGCGGGTCGACGCGGCAAGTGCCTGACCGCGGGTGATGACCTGATCGGGGCGCCACGGTTCGCGGCCGTCGCTCCGAGCGCGGGACGACGCTGCACTCATGGCGCTGAAGGGATCGAGGGGGGCGACGGGGGCGTCGGGGGCGTCGGATCCAAATGCCAGGGTAGCGCCGGCCTCGAGCAGCGAACGCAGGGCGAAAACGCGGTCAGCGCCGGCCGCCCAGTTGAGCTCGATGGCGTCGCGATCGTCGAGGGCCTGCTCCGGCTGCACGCTCGCCGTGACGCCCAGACGGGCAAAGCGGGCGAAGTCCTGGCCCTGTAGAAACTGAGCGTGCTCGATGCGACCCGCCCGGCTGATGGGGGTGTCACGGCCGATTGTGCTGGCGCGCTCGAAGGCGTTGAGGGCGACGGTGTTGGCCGCGTCGCCAATGGCGTGCACCGCGGGCAGCAGCCCGGCGTGTCGGGCACGCAACAAAATGTCGGTGAGCTCATCTTCACTCACGGTGAGCACTCCGTGCCCGCCGACCGGATATTCGTCGACGCAGAAGGCCGTGCGAGTGTTCAGCGATCCGTCGATGAGCATCTTGAGCGGCCCCACGGTGAGCAGCCCGCGGGTGTCTGCGATGGCGTCGCCGGTGCGCATCCGCTCGACGAGGGCGCGGTCAAGGTCGGCGAGGTAGACGCCGGCGTCGATGCGGAGAACGTCGAATCCGTTGCCGATGCGGCGCTGCCACGGGTCGCGATTCCACGTCATTTCAAAGTCGACGATGCCCACGATGCCGCGGACGGCGGCCAGACTCCCGGCCTGGGCGACCAGAACGTCGACTTCGACGTCGGGCAGCTGGCCGAGTGCCATCGTGAGGTCGAACGCGGCCTGCTCCCTCAACAAGCCGGACTCGTCGACGTGCACGTCGAAACGAGCGGCGGCCGCGCTGTTGAGCCAGACGCAGTGCAGGTCATGGCTGATCAAGGCGGTCGGATGCCCCTGCGTCACCTCGTCGAGACCGCGCAGAGTTGGCCGGTCGGCCCAGATCGCATCGCGGAATCTGACTCCGATCAGCGGGGTCGGTTTCGCGGCCGGGGTGATCTGTGCGCGCACGATCTCGAGCGCTTCGCGGGCAGAGGAGGCAGCGGAGAGGTCGAACCGGGCGCCGGCGAGGGCCCACTGGGTCATGTGTACGTGTTCGTCCCACAGGCCGGGGATGACGGTGCGGCCCTCGAGGTCGACGGTGGGGGCATCCGTTGTGGTGCCGACGGGGGTGATCTGCGTGATGACCCCGTCGGAGATGTGCAGATCGGAGAGGATGGTGTCGCCGGGCTGCATGACGGAGCGCAGAACGAGGTCGGGCATGGTGCGTCCGTTCAGTGGAGGGAGCGGGATGTGCGCCCTTGCCACCATACAGGCGGGTGCGGCGTGGATTCATCAGCCGGTTTGTGATGCCTCCAACGGCACTTTCAGCTCGCGCGGGAGCTGCGCCGCTGCGCGGGAGGCGCAACTCCCGCGCACTGGCGCAGGCCCCGCGCAACTCGTGGCGCGGGCGCTCTGGCCAGACTGGAACTCCCGCGCACTGGCGCAGCACCCGCGCAGCATGCTCCACGCTCAAGGCCCTGCCGATGGAACGCTCGCGCAGCGTGCGGTATTGCGGTTCGAAAAGCACAACTCACCATAATCAGTGAGAATTTGTCAGCAACCCGTAGATATCTACGGGAAAAATCACTACGGTATGAGGCGTTCACGGCACACACTTAGCGTGATTCGTGCCGCACCTACCGTTCTGACAGGAAACTCTTCATGCTCAAGAAGCTCTTTGCAATCACCATGCTGGCCACGCTGGCCGTCTTCGCGGTGCCGGCCGCGGCATCCGCTGTCACGTACGTTCCAAATGGCAGTTCGAGTCCTAAAGTGACCGGCGCCGTCGTGCCTCCGGATGCGGGATATGTCGGCTCCGAGGAGGCGTATGTGGGCTACGTCGGGCTCGCCTCCACCGGCTATGACGCCTCCGTGCTGGCGATTGCGGGCGGAAGCGCAGCGCTCCTGCTCGGGTTGACCCTGGTCACCACGACCGCCGTGCGACGAAAGCGTTCCGAAGGCGCGGCACGCGCCTAAAGCGGATGCTGGCAGTCTCGTGGCACTAGTTAGCGAAGCGCGCACCCCTAGGAACTGGTGCCGTCATCTCCAAATGGTGCCGCGAGCGCCCGACACCTGCCCAACCGGGGCTAGTGACCGAACGCCAGCGGGATGGCCGGGTTGGGCTGCGGCTCATCCGCGCTGACGATGACCTTTCTGAACTCTCTTCCCTGGGCGACGAAGTGCGCGATCAACGCCTCCCGCTCAAGGTAGGCGGGGGCTTCCACCGGAATCCAGAGTCGAGTGCTTTCCCGCCCGGCAAGTTCGGCCTCGATCTCCATCGTGTTCGCGAGCATCGACGAGGTGACGCGCACCTCAACCGTTGACCATCCGCCGGTGCCCGAATTTACCTGGATCCACACCGGAGTGCGCCCATCGATGGCCCACCGACTGGCGATTCCGAAAGCAAAGTACGAGTCATCCTGTGGTGCGCCGAGCGCAATCCACCGAGCGTAGTCGAAGCCGCTCCAGGCACCCATCGGGAACGCGCGGCCGCTTGGATCAATCTGAAGCTGCTTGGCGGCCTCTCGCACGACCTCTCGGAGCCAGTCCTGTCGACCCACCCAATCGTGACCGAGGTCGAGTTCACCGCCGACAGCCGCCACAAATCTCGACTTCGACGTTGCCACCACGACGGGCGCGGTTATACCCAAGGGCTCGTGAAAACTGTGCTCGGTCGTGGCATCGCCACCGCCGTCGTCGGTGGCGTCGGCGGCAAATTGCCGCGCCAGAGCAAACCGGTCGAGCGCCTCAGCGAGGAGTCTTGCCGAGCGGCCTGTCACCACCTCACGAAAGGCGGCCATTGCTTGTTCGACGCTGGCCGCGTCATCCGTCAGCAGTCGATCAACCTCGCAGTGACGCGCAATATCCTCAGCGGTGAGCGACCACACTTCAGCAGCCTGCACCGGAAAGTTCGGGTCAGCATTTGCTAGCCACGATCGGAGCTTGTCGAACTTGACGGAGCCCACCGCATCTTTCAGGGAGCGGTTCACCGCGGCGTCCAGAACCCAGAAGTTGCCGGCCGTGTTCACCAGGCGCCGGTCCCGATGGTGTCGCCGACGACCGTCCCCACGCGTCCACATTCGTGCGGCCTGCGCCTGCGGAAAAATGTGGTCCCAGTCGACCGGCCTGGCCAGCGCATAGGGAAGGCGCTGCGCGAGGCTCGTGAGCAGCCATCCGTTCTGGTCGGCTATTCGCGCACGTTCAGCCTCGTCGTGCAAACCGAGAACCGCCTGCCGGGAGCCGCGGAGCCCACCCGATCGCGCCACGGCCAGAATCTGGTCGAAGGGAAAAAGCGCACCGGCTTTGCCCGCGGCCAACGCTTCCAGAAGTGCGGCGCGACGGAAACGGTCGCCCATGACGGCGGGGTAACGAAAGATCGTCGCGCCGAAGAGATAGGCATCGATGAGCGGCAGGTTCTCTTGGTACCAGGCAGCATCCGTTCGACGGCTGGCTGCAGCCCAGCCCAGCACCTCATCCCAGAGCTCTGGCGCGATCAGGCGCAGCCCGTATCCGAGTGCGGAGTTGCCCTGCAGCCATCTGGCGAAGAGGTCAACCCGCTGCAGGGCAACGGCGTCCGTTGCGGTGAGCTCCTGCAGTGCGTGAACGAGGGGCTCGCGTTGACGACCCGCTAGACGGTCGACTCGCAGCGGCAGCAAATCGCCCTGGCCGAGACCGCGGCTGGCAAGCCGGGACAGAAAGCGCAACGCATCCATGCGACTCGGCAGAAAAAGCGCGGCGAGTTGCACCCGATCAAGACGCGACTCGGCTTCATGCCAAAAGGTTTTGACCGCTGCGAAGTAGACGTCGGCGCCCTCAACCTGAACTCCCCCAAGGTTGATTCGGCTGAAAATCTCCAGAACATCGCTGGCCTCGCGAACCGTGGCGCGCAGCACAGGAATCACCGGATCGAGCCAGGCCCGAATGAGCCGCTTGAACCGGTCGACGGCAATCACCGCCGCCTCTGGCGTGAACACCGCGTCGAAGTCCGGGTCAAGTTCAGTGAGGAGCCGAGCCACGTTGCCGTCGTCGACAGCGAGTGCGTCGAGGGGCCCGCGTTGTTCGGCCCAGACCGTCCACCGGGTGAGATCGATCTGCAGGTGGCGGTCTTCCACTGCCTCATCGGAGTCCGCTGCACGCCACGCGATGTAACCAATGGCCCGGTTCTTCGCCGTGCGGGACTGCGTCGGCCCCGGAGGCTCGCGGCGCATGGTCATGTGCAGGTAGAAGCGCCCGTACTGGCCCCCGCCGGTCAGCATTGAGAAGAACGCGTTGATGCGTTGCTGGCCATCGAGCAGCTGCCAGGCGTGTGGGTCACCGTCGTCGACGCGGCGCTGCCCCTTCTCCACTCGAATGACCTTCGATTCGCCCTCCACTTGGCAGAGCAGAATGGCTCCGATCGGGTATCCGGCGAGCATTGAGTCCAACAGGTGACGCATACGCACCTGGTCCCACACCTCGGCCCGCTGCACGAGCGCCAGATTCCAGCGATCGTCACGGCTGAGTTTCTGCAAAACGAGATCACGAACCGAGACGAGGCCATCAGTATCCGACATTAGAGTTCGCCTCTCGCGCCGCACACCGGCAACACGGTCAACTTACCAACTCGGGATAGCTGATGCGCGGTGAGCGGATGCCAGTGGGCCGTCCTCCGACTCAGCTCCCGCCTCGTGACTGCGATCGGCATGCGAAACCAAACCTCCCTCCTCCCCTCAATGGGGAAAGCCCATTTAGGTAAGCTATAGGCGCGGCCAAATCGCCGCACATTCGAGGGGGGAGGTGACCGCACTTTGTCGAACACAACACGCACGCGAAAGCTCTCCAAAAGGTCCTGCGACTGGCACGCCGTCTACTCGGCCCGCCTCACTCTCAGCGACTTTCTCGTACTCCTCTGGGTGGTCTTCGGCGTACAGATCGCTTGGTTCGGTTTCGACAGGGCCAACCTGGCCGTGCGTTCCAGCGACCTCGCCGTGTCTTACACCGCGGTCTCGGTCATTCTCATCGCCGCTTGGATGGCCGCCCTCAGCATCTACGGCACCCGTAACGACCGCGTGCTCGGCACCGGTTTCGACGAGTACAAACTCATCGCCGGCGCATCCATACGATTGTTCGGCGTGCTCGCGATCGTCGCGTACCTTTTCAAAATCGACGTTGCCCGCGGCTACATTCTTCTGGCTTTCCCGGTCGGCATCGTCGTACTCATCTTCTCGCGCTGGATGTGGCGTCAGTGGCTCGTCGCGCAGCGTTCGCGCGGCCAGTTCACCTCCCGCGTTATTCTCATCGGTACTCAGGAATCCTCTGTCCACATCGCCGACGAGCTAAGAACCCGCCTCGGCGCCGGCTACCTCGTGGTCGGCGCGTGTGTCACCTCGGGTGAGGCCAGCGACTACTTGCCTGGCGGCACCATCCCCGTCATAGGCGACATCGACGACATGCACACCGCCCTCGACTCCTTCGACGCCGACACAGTCATCATCACGAGCAGCGACGACATCTCCTCCACGCGCATGCGCGAACTCAGCTGGAGCCTCGAGCCCGGCCGTCACCACCTCATCATGGTGCCGCGCCTCATCGACGTGGGCGGCCCGCGCATTCACACCCGCCCGGTGGCCGGCCTGCCACTCATTCACGTGGAGATGCCCCGCTACGAAGGCCACACCCTCTTCACCAAGCGCGCTTTCGACATCGTCATGTCAGCCCTGCTCATCGTTGCGCTCTCCCCAGCCCTCGCCGCGATCGCCCTCGCCGTGCGCTTCAGCGGCCTCGGTCCGGTGCTGTTCAGCCAGCAGCGCGTGGGCCACAACGGTCATCTTTTCAACATGTTCAAGTTTCGGTCGATGGTAGCGGATGCCGAAGCTCGCCTCGCCGCGCTGCAAGACACTCCCCGCGTGGTCGGCAACACGGTCATGTTCAAGATGCAAAACGACCCCCGCATCACCCGCACCGGCCGCTTTCTACGCCGCTACAGCCTCGACGAACTGCCGCAGTTGTTCAATGTACTTGCCGGAACGATGTCGCTCGTCGGCCCCCGCCCGCCCCTCGAAACCGAAGTCAGCGAATACGAGCTGCACGTGCACCGCCGCTTTTTGGTCAAGCCCGGCGTCACCGGACTCTGGCAGGTCAGCGGCCGCTCCAACCTCACCTGGGACGAAACCGTGCGCCTCGACCTCTACTACGTCGAAAACTGGTCGCTCGTCGGCGACCTCGTCATCCTCTGGCGCACCGCCAAGGCCGTGCTTGCCCGAGACGGCGCCTTCTAAAGCGGATGCGAGCTGGCTGCGTACCGCGCTCGGACTTGTCTTGGGAAGACTCCGTTCGCCTCGACCTCTATTACGTAGAGAACTGGTCCCTCACAGGCGACATCGTCATTTTGCATCGTACGGTGCGCGCCGTCACTGGTTCTGTTGGGGCGTATTAAAGTGAACCGCCTCGTAGTATTTGTCTTCTTCATTAGTTTGGCCGTGTTCCTATTCGGCCTCATCCTGCCGTTTCTTGCTCAATATTTTGAAAAGAAACTAGCCTCACGAACTACTGGAGCATCCTCTCGGCTCGTTGAGGGGTCTCTGGAAGTAATCATCCCTGCCTATCTTGAAGCGGGCGTCGTTCCCGAAACAATCGCACGGCTTAGGGATCAGCTTCGTTCCTGGCCGCACGCTTGCAGCATCACGGTTGTTGCCAGCGATCACGCGACGGTATTAGCGGCAGTCACAGCCGACAAGGTGCTTGTGGGGGAACCGCGTGGGAAGCCGACCGCAGTAAATCAGGGGATAGAAAATTCTGTGAGCACTTACATCGTCCTCACCGATGCCAATTGCGAAATTTATCCTCAAGATTGGCCGATCTATCTAAAGGCGGCTCTAAAAGATTCGAGTTTGATCAGCGCCCAGAAAGAAGAAATTTCCAGCCGAGAAGGCCTTTTTTGGCAGTACGAAAACCGCATCAAAAAGCGTTCTACAACCGCTGTAGGGACACTGTCCGTTATCGGAGAGTTCATGGCTTTTCGACGGGCAGATTTTCGACCGATACCTGCACGGATTCAGTCAGACGACTTGTGGATGGCGATGGACTTTAATCAGCAAGGACTCACAGTCGCCCTCAGCCTCGATATCTCCACGACTGAAATTCCGGCGTCTCCATCAGAACAATGGGAACGCAGGGTGCGAATCGCAGCCGGGCAGTTGGGAGAAGCACTTCCGCAATGGAAGCTGCTTGCTCGCTCGTCGGCAGGGCGACTCTACATGGCGCACAAACTCTATCGCCTCACCTTGGGACCATTGGGCTTCTGGACGGCAGCGATCTGCTTTGGGTTACTTTGGACACCAGTGACTTTGCCCGTTGTAATCCTGGTTGTTGGCTTCTCGCTTCTTTCGTACCTCGGAAAAATCGAGCGAAAAACCCCCCTGGATCCTATTTTCACGGTGGTGGCCTTGCAGACGATCCCTGTGATGGGTGTTCTCCGAGTGTGGAACCGATGGTGGATGCGCCGAAACGGCAAGCGCACTGAGGGCTGGATAAAAATTGCACGATAGAAACAGGGCGTTCCGGCTTCAGGCACCGACATTGAACTTAAAGGTCATCGCATGAGCAACAAGATTATTCTCGTCACGAAGACGAATATTAGTACGCCACGAGACGGCGGAAGCCTGCGTGTTTCGGCGCTGGTTGAAGAACTCAGAAGAAAAAATTTCGACGTCGTGTGGTTCAGTGCGGCAGAGACGCCTGGCGAGAACTTGAAGTCGCCCAGATTCACTCTCAAGGTCCTCGTAGCAAACTTTCGAGTGCTGGCCGCCGTTTTGGGAGTAGGTTCCCTCACCACTGCCCGATGGTACTCCCCGTCCCTTGTACGCGCGCTGGTCGACGCTCGAACCAGAGATACGTTCTCGATTTCAATAATCGAGTTCAGTCAATTGCTCATTTACAGAAGCATTCTTCCGGGAACCTTGATCCTGGATATGCACAACATCGAATTTGAGTTGATGGAGAGTTATGCAAACTCGACATCGAGTCCAGTGAAAAAGATGATCGCCAAATATGAGGCGATCCGATTACGAAAATTGGAGTCCAGAGCGCCTGACCTGGTCGCGACAGTGGCCGTTGTGAGCGAGCACGATCGAGAAATTCTCGAGAGAATATCTCGGTCGAATTCGGCGTCGGCGTCGGCGAAGATTGTCCTCGCGCCTAACGGTGTTAGTGCAGACGGGTTTATGATGGAAACGGCGAAAATCAATACCGTTGTATTTGTTGCTCACCTCGGCTGGCAGCCGAACGTTGATGCGGCGGTGTGGCTGGTCACTGAGGTGTGGCCGATCGTGCAAAAGCTCGATTCCTCGCTCCGACTTCAGCTCGTTGGCAGGAGCCCAAGCCCTGTTATTTCAGCGCTTGCTTCAGAGTGTGTTGAAGTGCACGCGGATGTTGCCACGGTGCTGCCATACGTGCTTGCAGCACAGGTAGCCACTGCTCCTCTTCTCGCCTCAGGTGGAACGCGTTTGAAGATTCTGGAGGCACTCTCGTGCGGTACTCCTGTCGTATCGACGAGCCTCGGTGCGCTCGGGCTGGAGCATCTGGATGACAGCCGGGGCCTGACTATCGCTGACTCTCCCGTATCCTTCGCAGAGAGCGTTGTAAAAATCGCTCACTCACAATCTGATACTGAGAACATTCGAGCATTAGCGAGAGCATACCTGTGGCCAAACGCATTTGCGCGGTTAGTCGAGGAGCTTCAAGACCAAGAAGAGGTTGTCGGCCATGTGCCCGAAAAAAAGTGAGGCCGACGCCGAACTTTATATGACTGCGGGGCATACAAAGGACGTGCACAGGCTCCGTTTCGTCAGCCTGTCAGTTTCTGTCTGGGGGGCGGAGAAGACCCTCTTGACGCTCGCATCCCACATTCGGCTGGAGTCGCCTGACACCATTCTGGAATTACTCGCGCCTGCAGGGGAGCTTACCGAAGCGTGGCAAGCAATGCAGCTGGGAGAAATTAAGCTGCTGCACGAAAAATACTCAAAAATGACGTCTAAAAAGGATCTTCTGTGGAGCCAGGTGACGTTAACGAGAATGCTGGCACGGCTTCCTGCAGCGGCTGCGACTCATAGTCATCACCAGTGGTCACACCTTCCAACGGCGCTGGTAGCGAAGAAGAGCATTCTTGACCTGCATGATTTTGTCCCAACGAAAGCAGGTCGGGTTATCCAGGCCCTGGCGGCACGCTTCGCTACACTAACTTTTGTTGCATCTGAAACAATTCGCCTGACCCTGCCTCGAAATCTGCGGGCCGCCCCGGTAACGTTAGGGCGCCCCGTCGACGTGTTGGCGGTGAGATCGAGGCGTCTGCCCGTTGGGCAGCGCAGCATGACGATCGTGATCGTTTGCCGACCGGACGTCAACAAGAACCTCCGAGAGCCGCTTGTGAATCTTCTTGGCGGTATGGGGTCAAGCGACTTCGTTATCGTGGCCGGTGGTGTGTCATCGGATTATGGCCTCGATGACCTTGGCGCAACGTATGGTTCTCAACTGCGTTTTCTCGGTCGAATCCAGCCTGGAGAAATGGAAACCGTCTGGTCGCGGGCGAGCGTTCATCTTCTCACTTCAGAAGCAGAGCCCTTCGGACGCGTTGTCATTGAGGCTGCTTCCCACGGTGTTCCTTCTGTAGTTCATGCCGGTGCGGGCGTTGCAGAGGCAGTCGCGCGGCACGGTGCGGGGAACGTGGTTGAAAACTGGGCTGGCCTTGCCCAGATATGTAGTCGAGTAGTGGAGAGTGCGCCAGCAATGCAAACGAATCTGAGCGAACTCGTGCAGGAATTTTCGCCCACACGAGTGGCCCGAGAATACTTAGGTCCTGTGCTGACGCTCCTGAATCAGGGCCGCAGCAAATGACCCAGACCTTGATGATAAGAAATTTTAAAACTCTTCAGCTGCGCTTGGACGATTCCCGTTCGGCGCGAACACTCCTCCTAGTGATGACTGTCAGTTTGGTCGTGCTCGCGCTGGAGTCCTTGCTGTATCCGTCACAGAATAATGTGCCCACAGGGTTATTTTCCTTGGAAATCAGAGGATTAAATTTACGCGTCCCCGATGTCGCGGCCCTGGGAATCTTCCTCGTCGGCCTGTTTTCTGCCCGAGCGGAAACGCCCAGATTAGTGCCGTATTTCGTCACTCTTGGAATAGCAGTTCTTTACGTTGCTATCACGGCGGCGGTAAATTCAGCTGATGGCATGGGACTAGGAACCATTTTCACCCAATCCCGTTTCTTGTTCTACTCCTTATTATTCTTGCCCGTGATCGGCACGGTGAGCGGTGTCGCGTTATTGAAGGTCGGTAATGACGCCCTGAAATGGGTTGCCGTTCCCGCTTTTGGTACTGTTCTGGTTTGGATCTCCGGGCAGTCAGCGTTTCAAGTCCCTGGGTTTCCAGGAAGTTCATATGGCCCGGTGGGAGCAGATGCCGGCACCATAATCGGGTTTCTTGCGCTGTGCGCTGTCGGCCACGCGGCGATGCAAGGAAAAGTGACGCTGTCGACGCTGTGGCTGCTCCTGCCACTCATCGGTGGCCAAAGAGCGTCCATTGTTGCGACGACAGTTATCGGCCTCGTGGGTGTTGCTATTATTCTTGGCAGAAAAGATGTTCTGACCGAGGAAAAACGGAGAAAGATCCGGCGACGATCCCTGGGAGCAGCAGTGCTGGCTCTCGTCGGCAGCAGTCTGCTCATCATCGCAGGATCCACTATGCCGGCTTTCCAGAGGTTGATTGGTGCCGTAACCGCCACGTTCACCAGTGAAGGAAAGGTCGCTTCCGCAGATACTCGCCCCTACCTGATCCAGCAATCCTGGGAAATCATTCAACAAAGTCCCTTGATTGGCCATGGGTTTGGCAAAACGGTAAATTTCTATGACATTTACCGCATGGCGTTCATCGAGACCGGGTCTGCCCATAATTTTATCGCTGATATTTTGATCCGTGGGGGGCTGGTGGGCGGATTGATTTCCCTGTGCCTCGTTATCGCCGCATTTTCTGCGACGAGACCCTGGGGCATAGACCGGTTGTTCTGGGTTGTTATCTTGATGACGCTCCTCGGCAAAGCAATGTTGGAGCCAGCGTTCGACAAGTATCGATTGGTCTTTCTGTTGGCCCTTGCGCTCACTGGAGTTCTTATTTCGTCTCGCCAGAAGAACAAAAAGCAATCGATTCTGCCTGGTCGTGCAAGCGAGTCTGCACAATGAGAATCTTCTTTCTCAATAACTACTCCATGACGGCCGCCGCCGAACGTGTGGAGAACGGGGATTATCCGGGCCATCATCTGTGGGGATACAACGAAAGAAGACCCGAAGATACCTGGGTTATCCCACCGAGTCTCTATGACCTGAATATTGGACCTCGAAAGTACGCACCGCTAGTTCGACGTGTCCTGGTGCGCTCGATGGGTGATCCCCGGCAACAACTCTTCACATTGCTTCGCGCGAGACGGGGCGACACCATTTACGCCGCAGATCAGCGCACGGCCCTTCTGCTAGGAATAATGAAGCGTTTACGCCTGATTCAAGCGTCATATCTGGTTGTCGTGCACCACGCCCCCCGGTTTGCTTGGGAGAAAGCGTCGTTGAGTGGCGCTAGTCATATTTTCGTTCTGAGCGCCCGAACGTTAGAAGTACTCACCGGTGCACTCACGTCCCCGCCAGCCCCACCGGTAACGATTGCGCCGTGGGGGCCTCATCTGGGCTCGCCTTTATATCGACGCAATAAAAAAGTCTCGGTAGATTTGGACTTTATCGCTGCAGGCAAAACGAACAGGGATTACGCGAACCTCAGGGAGGCCGCGCAAATCGGCAAACTGAGTGGCATTATTTACGATGGAGTCGGCAAGTCTGAATACAAGGACGGAGTTCCCACCCCTACCCAAGGTCCGTTCAACTACGCAGAGGTTGTAGCATCAATGATGCGCGCAAGGTGCGTCGTGATTCCACTGCTTGATCTGAAGGTAATGGCCGGGCTCACTGAAGTCGCAGATGCAATCGCGTTAGATCTTCCCCTCATCGTTTCTCGTTCAGAAGCATTTCCATACGATCTTGAGGCTAACGAGACGGGGTGTTTCATCGAGCACGGCAGTGCCGAAGAGCTATTGCACCTTATCCGACAGGCCGCCCAAGGTGCAGTGCCCTCGGCCGGTAGAATGCGTTCCACCAACAACACCGAGGCCTATGGTGACGCGGTCCATGAGGTACTTAAACGGTTCACATCGTAAAGGCCGCAGGTTTCTCACGGCCGGAACAGCAGCAAGCACAATGGAGTCTGAGTCAGCGCTGAGTCCTGATTGCGTCCTCGGGAGCGAGGTGTCACCTGCAGAATATAGAGAATGAGAAAATGAATTCATCGCACCGAATCACAGTGCTGCATTCAGCACACGAGCCCGGGCGCAACGTTGATTACCTGGTTCAGCTGGTGGGCGGCGCCTCGGAGGGCGTCAGTCATGTTTTTTTCTCGTGGCAGACAGCCTTTCTCGGTAGGTACAATGTGTTCCATGTTCACTGGCCAGAAACTCTCATTCGCGGTCGACGTGCACCTCAGAGAATAGGACGAGCCATATTTTTTGTGGGCCTTGTCTCCCTTTTGAAACTACGCCGCATTCCCATTGTTCGTACTCTGCACAATATCGAGCCTCACGAGAATGGGGGGAGGCTTGAACGCGCCTTGCTCAGGTACTGTGATCGGTCCACATCTATGTTCATCAGGCTAAACCCGATAACGGAATCCCCCGGGTCAAGCGCTGTCACGATTCTTCATGGTCATTATAAAGATTGCTTTTCGGCGGTGAGCCGAGCGGAGTCTGTTCCTGGTCGCATACTGTACTTTGGCCTGGTGCGTACATATAAAGGTATCGAAAGTTTGTTGCGCGCGTTTGAAGAGACGAAAGATGACAGACAGTCGCTGCGAATCGTGGGTCGACCCGACGTTCAGCTGAAGAAGACCGTTTGGGATGCGGCGCTCAGAGACCAACGCATTTCTTATCGCCTTCAGTTCGTCGACGATGAGGTGCTGGTGCGTGAAATCGGTGAAGCCAGCCTCGTCGTACTCCCGTACCTGCAGATGCATAATTCGGGGTCTCTCCTGCTTGCACTATCGTTGGGACGTCATGTTCTCGCGCCGAACACTCCAGTAAACGCGTCGATTCTGATCGAGGTAGGCGCTCGCTGGATGACACTCTTCGACGGTGATCTCAAACCTGAATTTATAGATCAAGCACTTACCAAGGCACAAGCGATGCTGGGAATAGGTCTGCCGGTATTCAACGGCAGGGATTGGAAG
Organism: Cryobacterium serini; assembly: GCF_004404025.1. Taxonomy (NCBI): domain Bacteria; kingdom Bacillati; phylum Actinomycetota; class Actinomycetes; order Micrococcales; family Microbacteriaceae; genus Cryobacterium; species Cryobacterium serini. Next base: position 300,109 of record NZ_SOHN01000016.1, on the reverse strand, counting down.
ACCCAAGGGGAACTGCACCGGAAAATATATTTTCAAGCGATGCAGGTGAAGGTTTCTCATAAGCCTCTAACGCCGTAACGACACCGGTCAAAGGTGGGCTGCACACCAATTCACCCCACACCAATGTTCAAAGCATGTCGATGTAGCTATTTGTGACTTCCAGCAGACAGGTGTCACTGCCTACTTCATCGTGTGTCAAGGGCCATGAGAAACGGCCCACTGGCGGCCACGAGAAATGCCCGCTGGTGGCCGTGAAAACTGCCCAGGCATGGCCAACAGATCTGCCCACCAGGATTCGGCGGCGTTGGCCATGCTCGGGTGCAGGGTTAGCTCATCGGGGTCACGCCCTTTCCGGCGAGGGCCTGCGTGAGGCGGATGGAGTCGCCCGAGGTTTGGCAGACGTGAGCGTGGTGCAGGAGGCGGTCAACGGTCGCCGTGGCGAGGGTTTTCGGCATGAGCTCGTCAAAGCCGGCGGGGTGAAGATTTGAGCTGACCGCGATGGATCGCTTCTCATAAGCAGCGTCGACGAGGCGATAAAGCCCCTCGGCAGCGTCGGTTCCGACGGCGAGCAGCCCGATATCGTCAATCACGATGAGGTCAGCGTGAATATTGGCTTCTGTGGGCTCCGCCTGCGGTGCGGGTGAGCGCCCCTGTTCAGCACCACTACCGGCGTGGTTAAGCACCACCCGAAAGGCTCCTTCCACCATGTGATGGCCACGTGGTGGAAGGAGTGCCCGTAATGGTACGGAAGATCAAAGCGAAGCTGGTGTTGCAGCTACATAGTCAAAGTTTGTCGCGACGAGCGATTGAGTCTGCTCACGGGATATCCCGGCACAGCATTCAGGCAGTCCTTGATGCGGCGGACCGGCTGGGTCTCGGTTGGAACGGAGTCGCGGAGATGTCCGAGGCCGAGGTCTATGCGGTGTTGTTTCCTGGCCGCGGGGTCTGGGAGAGTGTCTTTGCGCAGCCGGACTGGCCCCGGGTGCACACCGAGCTGGCCCGGGTGGGAGTGACGTTGAAGCTTTTGCACCAGGAGTGTGTCGACGCGTCTTCTCGCGCCGGGCAGGCCGTGATGAGTTACGACCGGTTCTGCCGGCTCTATGGCGACTACGCCGCCGTGACTGGCGCGTCGTCTCGCGTTGGTCACAAGGCCGGCCGCAGTATCGAGGTCGACTGGTCGGGGCCCACGATGCAGCTGCTGGATCCGACCACGGGTGAAATCTCGAAGGTGTATTTGTTCGTCGCGTGTCTGCCGTTCAGTCGGTATGCGTTCGTGGAAGCCACGTTGGATATGCGGCAGGAGTCGTGGCTGCGCGCCCACACGGCGATGTTCGCTTTCTTTGGCGGCAGCGTCCCACGCTTGGTGCCGGACAACTTGAAGACCGGGGTGATCTCCCACCCGCGGGAGGGCGAGATTGTTCTCAACGACGCCTACCGGGAGATGGCAGCGCACTATTCGGCCGCGGTGCTGCCGGGCCGCGTCCGGGCACCCAAAAACAAGGCCAATGTAGCAGCTTCGCCCTTCATAGTTGCGTGCTTCCACTTTCCTGCAAATCTGGACTGTGACCGGCTCCGCTGTGCTCCCTGCGGCTGGACGGATTGGACGGATTGGACGGATTGGACGAGCTTCTTCAATGGGGACTTACCTAACATCCTCGCGCCTTCCGCATCTTTTCCTCATTCATGGGAACCAAATCCTCAATTTGGCTGACTGCTGCAAACGCCCCAGTTGGATCCCGAGTTGCTTCAACGCCTCAGATCTTCTCTGCGACCGCGGACGAGACGTCGCGAAGAGAAATACCATACGCGTTAGGCTGGCGAGCACGAGACGAAATGGGGTACGAGGCATTCCGTAAGAGTGAAATTTAGCGTAAAGGCTGACGTGTGACCGCCCATAAACCAAACTCTGACGAAATGCCGGTCTACCCAAAGGGCGCTGAATATAGGTGATTTCTGCGCCTTCGACGAGCATGAGCGCGTACCCGCGAAGTTGGGCCCGCCAAAAGAATTCAGTTTCGTCGCCTCCGTGAATGAATGTTTCATCGAATCCGCGCAGATTATCGAAGACGGTGCGAGACACAGCGCAGTTAGCGCCAGTTGGCCAGGGAAGAAAATTCAAGCCGTCGATCAAGCCTGTTCTTGCCGAAATGAGACCTTTATTCTCTGGATAGAATCGGTTGCACGTGCCACCCGCCAGTTCCACTCCGTCATTAAATGCTGTCCAGAAGGCGTCAAGCCAGCCAGCGCCGACGCGGTCGTCGGCATCGCAGAATACGAGGAGCGACCCCATCGCGACCTCTGCTCCGCGGTTTCGGGCAAAATTGGCGCCGCGCCTCTGACCGGCATCTATAACCCGGATGCTCTGAGCCGACCCCAGGGGGATAGAACGAACCTCTTCGGCGCTGCGATCCGTGGAACCGTTATCCGCCACCAAAATTTCAAAGTCTGCCGTACTTATCTGATCTGCAATGGATTCGACTTGCGCCCGGATGGACGCTGCACCGTTCCTACAGGGGATCACGATCGAGATGTCAACGACCGGCGCAGGCGCTTGGGAACGGTGTGGCCCCGATTGGAATTCAGTCGCCCGCGCGTTCACTGCCACGTCAAAGTGCTCCTCGCAAATAGTGCAGAACTTTCAGCGCGCGGCGAAAATCCGCGCGCAGCGTTGCAATGACACCGATCAACGCAATTATTGTCGAGGTGTAAATAAGCAGTCCGAAGGTTACCATCAACACGTTCGCTTCGATGCCGAACTGTCCCAGCAACCATTTTGCGGCATAAGACGTGCCAAGAAAGACGATCATAGCCCGAAGCGCGATCAAGAACATCTCGAGCAAGGGAGCCCGGACTATTCGGCTCAGCCACAGGAGAGCGCCCACCCATCCGATGAAGCTCGACACCATGAATCCGAGAGCAATTCCGGAGAGTCCACCGAGAGAACCAACAAATATGCAGCCAATCGACAGAGGCCTAAAGTAAAGGTCAAACCTTAAGTTTGAACTTGTTAGTCCTTTCGCCAGGAATATCCAGTAAGTGGCATACCCGGCTGCTTGAAATAGGCCTCCAATTGCAAGAATTCTAATGAGCGGTGCACATTCCGTCCATTGGGGCCCAAGAACTATTGCAACAATAGATTCCGAAAATGCAGAGACAAATGCCAGGAGAGACATCACTCCCCAAAGAAGCGCTGTTTGCCCCGTAATCAGAAACTCTGAAAAGCGACCTGGCTGCTCACGGAGTTTGGAAAGCACGGGGAGAGCAACTGTCGTCGCGGGTGCTTGCAATTGCTGGAGAGGCACCGTTATGGTCTGCAGGGCCCTGTTGTACAGTCCAACGGAGGACGATGAAAGCGTCGCGCCAATAATGAACACGTCAGCACTACGGCTCAAATAATTGAGCACCTGAGTCCCCGCCAAATTCGCGCCGAAAAATAGCAAAGCTCTTATAGAATGCCGATGATTATACCACCTGATCGGCCACCGTCCGAGCGGGACGAGTGCCGACGTCAAAACGACCTGGCTCAACATCACCTGCAAGACCAGTGCCCAAGGACCAAATCCCAAGACTGATAACCATATAGCGCACGTGACTGCGATAATTTGCGCAGAGACCTCCGCAATGGCGAGACTTGTGAATCTGAGTTCCCGCACGATGTTTGCCCTGAATTGCGCAGTGCCAGACGCGAGTACGAACTGCGCGGCGAGAACTTGAAAAATGGGAATGAGAGCGGGTTGACCAAAAACTCCCGCGAGGGGCACCGCGGCCAGCAGCGTTACGAGAGTTAGAACAGAACCCAGAGCAACGTTAATCCACATCAGATTTGAACGCTGGCCGTCGGACAAGTTGGTTGCTTGGATCGCTGCTGATGAGAGTCCCAAGTCCTGCAAAACCAGCGCCAAACCAATCACGACCATTGCCGTAGCAACGAGTCCTACATCCTCCGGCGACAAAAATCTTGACAGGACTACAAGTGACAAAAGCTGAATAACTAAGCGAATGACTTGGGCCAGAAAAGAGATCGCGGCCCCTCGCGCTGCTAACCGCCCTAACCCCAAGGGACGCCCTCCTCTGCTCACTAGTGGAGGAAGGAGCCGATCCCACTTGATTCGTTCCACCCCAGGGACCGAAACTGGCCGTTTTTTAAGTGTACATGGGCGTGTCGACGACGGCGGTGACTTATTCCAAAATCAACTGTGAAAACTGAGCCGCCGATTACCCCTTATGTGTGGAGAGCCCGGACACATCGCTGACAGGTTGTACGCGGGACATCCCTGACACTCTTTTGAATGAGAGTGATGAGTGTGAACGAGCGTTGGCTTGAAATCCTGTTGACCCCGTGTCAGCGCTTTTTGAAAAGTAGCCCAGTTTCGCTGACAGTTTCAAGCGGTCAATGCAAGAACGGCGGCGTTGTAAACCTCATGAGGAGTCTGCCACTTCAATGCTCTGCGTGGTCGGTTGTTGAGCTCGGTCACGATCCGTTGCTCCGGTGGATTTGGTTTCCATCCCATTTTCACTCCTTCTCTGGAGCAGATTAGGAGGCCGCACCGTTGCATTGACCGCTTGAAACTGTCAGCACCCACGGACCACTTTTCAAAGAGCGTCGACACCCCGTCATCACGGCACTTGATGCTGTGACGAAGAAGACGAAATCTGAGCCCACTCGTGAGGCGGTGGCGGCGAAGGAATGGGCCCGCCTGGATAAGGAGCAGGGCCTGGCTCTGGACGGTCCGAATGGGCTGCTGGGCCAGTCCACCAAAACCTTCCTCGAGACAGCGCTGAACGAGGAAATGACCGAGGATCTCGGCCATGAGAAGAACCGTGCCCCGGACGAGCGCGACGATACGAACGTGCGCAATGGAACTCGCACCGAGACAGTGATCAGTTCCACGACTGGGCCGGTGACGATCCAGGTGCCTCGTGACCGGGACGGGACGTTCACTCCGGTGATCGTGCCGAAACGACATCGGCGCTTGACTGGGGTCGATGAGATTGTGCTGTCGTTGTATGCCCGCGGCCTCACGACCGGCGAGATCAGCGCGCACTTCAACCAGATCTATGGCGCGCAGGTATCGAAAGAGACCATCTCCCGCATCACGGACAAAGTGGTCGACGAGGTGCAAACCTGGCAGTCCCGACCTTTAGAGAGTGTCTACGCGGCGATTTTCATAGATGCGATCGTGGTGAAGATCCGTGACGGACAGGTCGCCAACCGGCCCATCTATGCCGCCATCGGCGTGACCTTGGCCGGCGACAAGGACATCCTCGGGCTCTGGGCTGGCACCGGCGGTGAAGGCGCCAAGTTCTGGATGTCCGTCCTGACCGACATCAAGAACCGTGGCGTCACCGACACGTTCTTCCTGGTCTGTGACGGGCTGAAAGGCCTGCCCGATGTCGTCGGGAACGTGTGGCCGTTGACGACGGTGCAGACCTGCATCATTCACCTCATTCGGAACACGTTCAAGCTCTCGTCGAAGAAGGATTGGGATGCGTTGAAACGTGCGGTGAAACCGATCTACAGCGCTCCAACCGTCGACGCCGCCCGCGCAGCCCTGGATGAAATGGCCGAGGTCTGGGGGAAGAAATACGGTGCGATCATCCGGCTGTGGAAATCGGCGTGGGAAGAGTTCACCCCGTTCCTGTCCTACGACCCGGAGATCCGCCAGGTGATCTGCTCCACCAATGCGATCGAGTCGCTCAACGCCCGATACCGGAGGGCGGTGCGCGCTCGAAGACATTTCCCCACCGAGCAAGCAGCTCTGAAATGCTTGTATCTGGTCACTCGAAGTCTCGACCCGACCGGAGTGGGACGGGCCCGGTGGACGATGCGCTGGAAGCCAGCACTCAACGCCTTCGCCATCACCTTCCACGACCGCTGGCCGAACGCAGAATCCTACTAATGAAAAACGCCGGAAACACCGATAACGAGACACTCTCCCGGTGAAGGGCGTACCGGCTCCTCGACCGGCGGGTGGGTCTCGATCACTCGTTCCTCGCGCCTCGACCAGCGAGGGGCGGGGTTAGTCGGTGGCGGCGCACCAGGCGGCTACCTCGGCCAGCAACTCGGCCCGACGGGCGTCGGTGATGAAGGCGGCGTGTATGGCGTTGGTGGCTAGCGTCGCGAGCTGGTCGGCAGACAGGGCGAAGGCATCCGTTATGGCCGTGAAATTGTCATCGATGTAGCCGCCGAAGTAGGCGGGGTCGTCGCTGTTGATGGTGACCGTGAGGCCGCGCTCGAGCATGGCGGGCAGCGGGTGATCGGCGAGGGTGTCAACGACGCGCAGGCGCACGTTGCTGAGCGGGCAGACGGTAAGCGGAATGTTGTGCTGCACCAGGTAATCCACCAGCAGCGGGTCTTCCAAGCTGCGAATGCCGTGGTCAACACGCGACACCTCGAGCAGCTGCACCGCCTGCCAGACGTACTCGGGCGGGCCCTCTTCGCCAGCGTGGGCGACGCACTTGAGGCCGTGGGCGTGGGCCAGGTCGAACACCTCGATGAAGTCAACGGGCGGGTGGCCCACCTCGGCCGAGTCGAGCCCGATGCCGACGATAGGCGCGTTCATGGCGACCAGCTCGGTGAGCATGTCAAAGGCCTCCGCGGCGGGCCGGTCACGCAGAAACGTCACGATGAGAGCGGAGGACAGCCCAAAGTCGCTCTCGCTGGTGCGGAGCGCCGCGGCCACGCCGTTGATGCAGGCCGCCAACGGCACGCCGCGAACGGTGTGCGCCTGCGGGTCGACAAAGATCTCGGCGTGCCGCACTCCGGCCGCGCTCGCCCGGCGCAGGTACGCGCGGGTGAGGTCGGTGAAATCCTGCTCGGTGAGCAGCACCGCCATATTGGCGTAGTACAGGTTGAGAAAGGACTGCAGGTCGGTGAAGGCGTACCGGCTCTTGAGGTCGGCCAGGTCGGCGTAGGGCAGCGTGACTTTATTGCGGGCGGCGAGGTCGAAGATGAGCTCGGGCTCGAGGGTGCCCTCGATGTGCAGGTGCAGTTCGACGAGTGGGGGGTGGATCACAAGGGCTCCTTAGGCGCGGCGGGCGAAGATGGATTTTTCGGTCGTATGAGCGGCAGCGTAGAGGGCCAGCGAGACCAGCGGCACGACCACCACCCACATCATGCGGTAGTCCAGATAAACACGCGAAACCCCGAGTAACTCGCCGAAGCCCGGTGTCGCGAGCTACGCTGCGGCATCCACTGAGCTGGGCGGGCTAGTTGTCGAGCGGGGGAACTGCTTTCAGGTGCGGCGCGCCTGCGCGGCGCTGGCGCGGCGGGCGCTCGACCTCGGGCAGGGGCGGCACCAGGGTGAGTGGGGCGGGCGGGGCCTCGGAATTGGACGAGGTCATTCCGGTGCGGATCGGCGGGAGGCCGGCTGCGGCGCGCTCCTTGACGGCCTTCTGGCTCTTGGTGCGGATGAGCCAGAGCACCTCGTTGCAGGCCGGGTCGGGGCACTCGAAGCGCACGATGTGACCGAGCAGCGTGATGGTGCGGGGCTGCAGGCAGCGGTAGCAGAGCTCGCGGCCCATGACGATGGTCACGTCGGAGTTCATCATCTCGGCGAAGGTGGGACAGAATCGATTGACGCAGAGGTCGTTGGCGCAGGCCCACTCCCGATTGGGTGTTGTTTCGCAAGGCGCGCATCCAGCCGAATCCATCAAGCTCGGCGTTCTTTGGCGGTACGAGTTGCGCCCGGACGGCTTCCTCCACCGCCTTGTGACCCCCTTTCGTCGTTGCCCGGAGCCCCTGATTTTCGAGTACCGCTGCCAGAGCCTTGCGGCAGGAGTCATAAGCCATCGCGAAACTGCCGGTTGGGTCGGTTTCCGCGGTCAGCCGCGACGACGCGAGGTGCCGAACGGCCTCCTGCAGCATGAGGTCCGCCAACGTGCGGTCGGCTCGCACTCTCTCGATGTGACCTCGAGCGATGAGATCGTCAACTCCGGCTCGTCCCTGCTGCCAGCGCGCAATCACGATGCCCCCAAATCGAGCGGCACGAGTGGCCGGGCCTGCACCGTCTTGATAAATCCGTCGTCAGCGCGCTGCCAACGGTTCGGTGAGATCACGTTGATACTCACCTCACGACCCAGCATTTTCGTTGCCTCGAGTGCTAGGGGGTAGAACTGGCTTGGTTCTGGAATGACCAATGACAAGAAGGAGCGGCACGTCCTAGCGGCTGCCGTCAGAGTGAACGCGGGAGTCTTGGTCACCTTCAACACGAAGGATTTTCCTGACTCGTCGGTAGCGCTGTACGAGATTGAAATCATCGAGCCCGACGGCTTTCTTTTGGACCAGCTGGACCTGATTCCGGGCCTCATCATGGGAACGCTGTGCGATTGTGCCGAGGCCTGTACCTCGCCGGCAATGTCAGAAACGGACCTTCTCCAGGCTCTGGCAAAATCTGGCACACCGAAGTTTCCCATCGAGGTATTGCAACCATATAGAGGACTGACTCGCGGTCCGCACCCGATTTCGCCGAGACCGGCGCGGAAAAGTGGATGGTGACGATGGCCGTGGGATCGGGCGAAGCATTGCTGGCTGACTGGCAGACATCCACTTTCCGGCACGCCGCGCACCTGGTGAGCGCGTACATCGGTGGAGAAACCGTGCCCACGTTGCGAGCATCCGTTAGGAGTGAAAGCCATCGTGAAGACGGCTGACGGCAGTCTTGTTGCGGTCTTGAGCGATGAGATCGTCAGCTCCGGACCGTCCAGCGCCCAATCATGATGCTCGCAAATCGGGCTGTACGAGTGGCCAAGCTCACAATGCTCACACTCGCTCACAGGGGTCTCGATCGCTCGGACCTCACGCCTCGACCTGCGCGAGCGAGTGCAACAGACTGCACAGTTGGGGCGTCTTCGGGCGGCGCTGTCGAGAGCGCGTGCGCGGCATCCGCTCGGCGGAACCGCCTAGCAGACCCAGGTTAGGGGTCGAGCGAAGGCACGGCGCGCAGGGTGTGACAGTCGCCCTCGCCGTCAAGGTGCCGACTCACTGTTCAGCCACCGCGGCACCAGAGCGTGGTGGGGTCGCTTTGCGTCGCGGCCGGCGGCATTCGCTATCAGAGGATGTTCAGGGAGGTGTCCACTCGCTGCGTAACCTCACTTCCAACTCATGCGCTGCGATCGCGGTTGCACACCCCTGCCAACCCAGCTCACAGCCGGTCAGCCACTCGTTGACGTGTTTGATTTCGGCATCGGTCATAATGCTGGGACGCCGCCTGGCGTAGGCGCGGGTAACCCCGAGCTGCGCGACAGCAACGCTCGCACGGAGTGTGCTGCGGCTCAGATCTGTGCTGACCGCGAGGTGCGCGCGGAGGCGCCCTCTGAGCCCCTTCACGCCTTTCGCCTCGCCGACGTACACCGGTTCGCCGTCGCGGAACCAGATGTACACACCCGGACAGTTGGGGATATCTCGGGGCTGCAGTGAACGCGGTGGATACTTGGCTACAGCGATTGCCTGGGACCAGTGCTCACCGTGGATGCTCATGCATCATTGTTGCAGCCAAAGGGCTTGAACTGAGATGCGTGTAACCGGCACACTTGGCCAGTTGGCGATTCCTCAGTTCTTGCGCGATGGCATCCGCTAGGGCGCTCGCCAGCCCAGTTAGGGAGCACAATGGCAGACGACTTCGATCCAACCACCGCTCCGGCATACCAGGAGGGAGCCTTGAGGTGCGGCGTGCCAGCCGGGCGGGAACGAACTGGCGTGACCGTCAAGAAGGCGAGCGGATTCAAGTACGGCACCGCAACACTCGTGCTTCTCGGCTTCGTCTCAGGGGGCGCACAATTCGTCGCCGCATCGATTTTCGGCATCGTCGAATACTTCAGCTGGGACGTGCGCTCCACCGGTGGCCTGGTCGCTGTGATCGCGGGCGTCATCACGTGGATGAAGTGTCGGAGTTGGGAATCCTGGAGGAATTGGATCTGGCTCCCTATTCTCATCACCGCCACTCTGGTGCTGATCTACATGGGTTTCACCGCTCAGTCGATTGCACGACAGGAGGCGGTGATACGTCTGGCGGAGGAGGCGAGCCAGGCTGAACTCGTCCAGGCGTGCCAGGCGATGGGGCAACAGATCGGGGCCGCTGAGCTCGACTTGCAGGCGCAGAGCTTGCGGGAACGACCCTCCTGGGCTACCGCACCGAGACAACCCTCCTGGGAAACCAGATCGGAACCCTCCTGGGGATCCGCGCAGGAAATGCCCGCCTGGGCAACCTCACCTTCGAGCGGGGCCGACAACGTGGCCGTGGACGAGCTGCGCGCTGAGTACGACGCGTCATGTATCGGCGTCGAGTAGATTTTGAGCCAGCAGCAACGGTGAAAATTGAGCCACCCGTTTGACAGATACGGCATTGGTGGGTATCGCGGGCGCGGTGGCGTCGAGCGTTGGCGGTCTCTATAGTAAAAATCAATCAGTCTCGCCCAGAGTGACGGATTAATCTTGCCTCCTGACTTGGCGATGAGGGGATTTTTTGGTGTTTCTGGTGCGGCGTATAGCTGCACGCTCAGTACCCATTGCCTCGGCCGATGCATCAGCGTTGACTGCGCTGCCCGACAGCGGGTTCCAGAGTGCACCGCTCGGATTTGCCGCTCTACTGCTGGCCGGGGGCCGCGGTGGGCTGGGGAAACTTTAACTACGGCGCCACTGCCATTCCGTCAGGACTGACCGGGGTCACTGCCATTGCCGCGGGCATGTCGCACTCCGTGGCCTTGACCAGCGCGGGCACGGTGACTGCCTGGGGTAATAACGCCGATGGCCAGACTGACGTTTCCAACGATTTGGGCCCCGTGACGGCCATCGCGGCGGGCTTCTTTTATAGCCTGGCTCTAAAAAATGACGGAACCGTCGTGTCCTGGGGTGGCGGGATCGCGGTGCCGCCAGGTTAATAATGTGACAGCTATTGCGGCCGGTAGGTACCATTCCCTGGCCCTGCTGGCAGACGGCACCACCGTCAGCTGGGGCAACGACTCCTATAGAGGCGACAATTCCAGCCGGCCTGTCGGGCGTGACGGCAATCGCGGCCGGCGGCCATCAATCCCTGGCCTTGGCCAGTACGAGCACCGTGGTCGCCTGGGGCATAGATTCCTTCGGCGAGTCGCAGGTTCCCTCAACCTTGACCGGTGTGACCGCCATCGCCGCCGGCGGCTCGCATTCGATCGCCCTGATCGAGGCGGTTGCCCCCGCGTTCACCGCGGACTCGCCGGCCCTCGAAATCGTCGCCGGAGCCGCATACTCGTACCAGTTCGCGGCGGAGACGGCCGCCACCTTTGCTACGGCGGGCTCGCTGCCCGATGGACTCACTCTTACGTCCGGTGGGCTGCTCGCCGGCCTCCGACCAAAGCCGGAAGCTTCACCTTTGCGGTGACCGCCACCGGCGACCTCACCTCGCGGGCGGTGTTCACGAGCGACTGGGCCTCGGACATCATCGACGGCGCAACCGTACGATTCACGCACGCGTCGGTGCATACGATCACGGGCACGCTCGGTGGGCTGACGTCGACCGTGGCGATTCAACTCTCGGACCCGGTGGGGGTCGCGGCAGCGCTGGCGGCGTTGGAGCGGGCGGCGGCACTGGCGGCGGCCGAGCAGGCCGAAGCGGCGGCGGCTGCAGCTGCTGCTGCTGCCTCAGCTGCTTGGGCGCAGGCTGCGGGATCCGCTCCGGCATTGCCGAGTGCCGGGGCGAACATTCTGCCGGGGCTGATCGTGAGGGTCCTGTCGCTGCTGGCCGGCCTGATGCTTTGGATGCGGCAACGCGTACTCGCCTGATTGCCCGAGTTGCGCCCGCAGCATTGCAGTCTACTTTCGGCTGACCCGGCACGGCGTCGGCTTCGCTCGACGAACGGATTGGGTCGGGAGTCCGACACGAGTGGCCGTGTCGGGATCGCCGGAGGGAATCATGCCCGCCCAGTGGAGAACAATTTGGAGTGCGCTTCCCAGAACAAATATCGTGAGTATACGAAACTTGTATACCTTGGGGTTTTTAACCACGGAACGTGGCAACACGTGCAGGCGTCCGCCGATGCCGGTTCCGGCGACATCGCCCCTTGGAAAATCGTTGAGCGTGATAGCACCGGCACGAGACCGGGTCATCAAGAAAGGTATCGTGCACTCCCCCACCTTTGGAATGCTCGAATTTTCGGTCCCCGACTTTGCCAACTTTGTTGTGGCCCGCAGCACCACGCAGACCTCTAAGCACTTGAATTCGCGACGGGTGGCATCCGCCCGACTGGCTGAAAAGTTATGCCGTTTTAGGCACCCCGGCAGCGAACCACGCGCGCGCGGAGTCGATCGGAACGTCGTAGTCGTCGCCCAAATCGGCATTTGCCGCAACCAAGGTGCCGCCAACGAAAGCGATCGACCGCGCATATAGCCGAGCATCCTCCGTTTCGCCAAAAGTTTGCTTCAGCCGAGTGGACCACTCGTCGACAATGTCGGGCCGCTGCAACAGGCGCCCGGTCATAGCTCCTGCGACACAAAGCGACGCCACATCTATAATTGCTCCCGTCTGCTCGAAGTCGGCGAGCGCGGAGTGTAGCCAAGTGATCGATTCCTCTGCGTTACCGCGCCGAGCTGCAACTATTCCGCGGGCACCACACACCTGCGCCTGCCCGATTTGGGAATCTATCGCACTGTTCGCCACTTGCGCCGCGTCAAGGGTCATATCAACGTTTGGGTGATTCATTATCGCTTCCACCCTCGCCTGATGCCTCAAAGCACGGGCGAATTCAAGGTCGCGCTGGTCGGCACGGGCTGATGCTGCAGCCTGGTCAAAGTGCTCGTGCGCGAGAGTGAACTGCCCCTGCCAGTATGCGATGTGCCCCAGCAGATCGTTTCGTTCGTCGGCAATAGGCCACTCTTTCGCCAGTTCACGGCCCCGTTTCAAACGCCCCGAGCGAGAGGCGAATAAAATTTCCAGCTTTGCGCGACGATGAGCAATCGCTGGTGTTGAGTCCGTGATGGTCCCCATGATGGCAGCCGAGCGCGGTAGGTCACCAGCCAAGAGTAGGCGTCGCGCCTCGGCCACGGCCTGCGTGTCGACCAACCAATCCGGAGTTCCGATCGGCGGTAAATCTATGTTTGGCGCTTGAGAAGATTCCAAGGTAATGACTGAGCGAAGAACTTGACTGAAGTACCGAGACCTGAGGCCCAGCTCGGAGTCGAACAAACGCCCGCCACTCCCCGAGGTGTTCGCGGCGAAGATTAAGTCGACCGTGCGTGAGGGCAACGCGGCTCCGTTCTGCTCCACGTCAACGACGAATTTGACGGCCTGGTCAAGTTTTGTGCTGCTTTCGAACGTCGCCGCCCCTGCGCTTGCGAGACAGCCGTCAAGCACGGCCTCGACGGCTGCGGCCACCGCCACCGCGACCTGCGCCGGTGACCAGAGCTGAGACGAGGTGCGCCGCGCCGCTGTCACCAAATCGGTCACCGACGGCCGCAACCGTCGAGACAACCACTTGGCCGAGGTGTTCTCGATGAAATGTCGGCTCAGAAACCTGGTTACCTCGCTTGGAGCCGCTTGTGGCACCAAGCTCGCGAGAATCTGTTCGTTCAATGCGGGCACTAGGGCGGCGGCCATTAACAGGTCTTGTTCGATTGGAAACAACCCCCGGAAGACGCGCTGGTAGACCTGTGCCAGCCCGCCGCTCGCACTTTCCGCAGTGAGGCTCTCGCCATTGCTGGTGGCACTTTGCCAGAGATCGACGATCGCGTCGAGGAAGTCCGGGTGCCCGCCGCTTTGTGTAATAAGAGCGCTGAGAACAGTTGGGTCTATCGGTTGGGCCGCCGTAGCGCCGACGACGAATGCCGTGCTGTCTTTATGCGAAAGCGCACCGAGTAAGTGCTGGTTCGTCTCTCCCGATTGCGACAGCGTGAGCCCCGGCCAATTGATAGCCCCGGTCCGGGCAAGGTACGCCTCTGAACCCTTGTCGCCCCACTGAAGTCTCTCGCGGCCGGTTATCACGAAGAGAACGTTCGGCATAAGGAAGACCAGCTGGCTCAGCACATCTTCAAGGCAGCCGCGTGAAATGGAGTCGGCCTGCACGTCTTCCCAGGAGTCGAAGAAGACGACGAAGGTGGCACTTGAGTGGGGGTCCGTCGTCGTCTGGATTTGGTGCAGATCCCACGAAAGAAAATGCGGCAGGAACGTTCGAAGGTCTGACATGTTTTCTTCGATAAGCGCATCGCGTAAGTACAGGCAATTCTTTAAAATGCGCGAATGCATCAAATTCTGAGAGACTGTTGCGGCTAGTTTTTTCGTCAGCCGGAACGCAGTGCCCACCCCGCCGAAGCTGGCCACGTCGGCGACCACGCTGACAATGTCACTGGCAGCGTCTTGCATGATCGACCCGAGGTCGATCGAATCTCCGGCTTGGTTCGCGAATGTGCTCGGGGACAGGTATTCGGTTAGGGGCTGGCCGGGGTGAGTCTCCGACCAGTAAAACGAAAATGCCAGGTCGAATGCCGGCGCCTTAATGCCAGCGTGCGCGAGCGATGCCCGCAGTGCCAGCAGAATAGATTCTGCGTCTCGAGCCGATGTCGACGATAGGTCATAGCGCAGCGAGACGTTCGCCGGTAACCCCTTTGAATTCGTCCGATCGAGGGCGAGTCTCTCTAAATGTTTGGAGAGGGCTGATTTGCCAATTCCGCCATGACCATAAAAGGATAGAACATTCGTGCGTGCACCCGACAGATTGAGTTGATCTGCCCCGGCACGGATGCGATCGATCGCGTCGAAGAAGGCTTCCGCCTCACTCACGCGATTGGTGAAAACACGTCGAGCTTGAACTGGAGCCTCGCCGGCATTTAGTAAGTCCCTTATGGCCATTTGCTTACCCCCTAAATTGTGAGCGTACACAGTGTAAGCGGGGACTGCGGTCACGACGACGGGGATAAACCGGTCTGGCTTCGGCGGATCACGCGGCCGACGGCAAGTGAGACGGCTGAATGCACTCGTGCAGCCACCGCAAAATCGAAAAATTCGTCTTTCAGAGTGCGTGCATGTTCAGCACCCTGGGGTCGTTGCCAACCGAATCGAGAGCGTGGGCGACGATAATTATGGCACCATCTAGGCGATGAACAGGGTCCGCGGGAGCATATTCATGACGGATGTCGGATTGGGATTCGTGGCTGGCGCCGCGGCGAAAAGGTCCGACCGCATCCATTTAGGGAAGTGACGAATTTAACGTTGGCGCTTCTCGCGCGAGCCGGTTTACGCAGTTACTGGTTTTGGGCGGCGGTCATGCTCGTGTGAACGCATGCTACTGGCCGGACATGGTGAGGGTGGCGCGGGCGAGCTGGGTTGTCAGGAGTCGACGGGAGGCCAGATGCCGTCGCATCCGCTTTGATCGCAAGCGAACTGCCAGGCATCTCCGTCGGGCACGACCTGCATCGGCATGAGGCAGCGCGCGCAGTTGGGCGGGCCGAGCACGATTTTGCTGTCGCTGGCCAGTTCGGCCTCGGTATAGGGCGGACCGTAGTAGACAAGCGAGCACGCAAAGTTCTCGCAGCCGTAGTCGTAGGAGATGCCGTGCCAGGAGACCTGCATGGGGTCGTTACACTGCGGGCAGAGGCGTGGCTGAGCCACGTCGTTCTTTTGAAAAACCCACGACACGTTGTCGTCCATGAGGTGAGACTAGTCCTGCTGGTGGGCGCTCCGTGTGGTTTTGGCAATTTGTGGAGAGCCGAGCGGTTCCCTCTGCGGAGGCGCGGGGCACCCGATTTTAGGCGGCGCGGCTAGAGCCAGGTTTGGCCAGCGTCGGTGGAGCGCACGGTGGAGTCGCCGATCCAAAGCCAGAGCGTGTCGTCGGCGACGGAGATCGCAACTTGGCCGGCCAGGGTTGCGGGCGTTTGCGCGGTCGCGTAGCATCCGGTGACCGTGGGCTCGAGGTCTGCGGTGAGAGCGACGAGATGCACCCCGACGCAGTCGGCGGGTGTAGCGGCGCTGGTGGTGGTCGCGACGGCCAGGTAGCCGGTGGGCGTGGCGGTGAGAGTGACTATTCCGGCGACCGTGACCGGGGGCGACCAGGTGGCTGTGGCATCCGTTGTGGCGAATAATTGGCCGTCAGCGCAGAGCAGGGCTGCGGAATCAGCGTCGGCCGGGCTCGCGGCGAGGGCGACAACGGCGTCGCAGGGCGCGGGGGCCAGTCCCCCTGGGCCGTGCACCGTGGCACGGTCTGCGGGATCGACGTACCACGCTGGCTCGAGCTCGTTGGGGTAGCTCGAATAGTTCTCGCCGCTGATGAACGTCTTGACGAACTGCGGGGCGCAGTCTTCGTCGTCGAGGCCGATGAATTCGGCCACTGATTCACTCTGGGCGTTGATGCTCTGCAGGGCGGTGACTCCGGTGGGCGCGGTGGCGTTGCTGGTGGTCCAGCTGGCACCGGAGTCGACGCTAAGTTCGGGAGACGCTTCGGTGGCCGGGCAGGCTCCGGTCGTAACTCGCCAGGCCGCAGTGGCGGAGACGGCAGAGATCAGCCGGGACGACGGCACGGGGCTGACCGCGGGCGCCAGGGTGCGAGTGGGCGTGGGAGACGGCGTAGCGCTCGGGGTGGGGACAACGGATGCGATTGGAGCCGGCGTCGAAGACGCATTGACGGCCGCGTCGACCGAGGTGGAGCTGAGGGCACTCATGATGAGCACGGCGTCGATCAGAACGAACAGGCCGACGGCGGAGTAAGCGAGGACGCGACGACGATGTGAGTGCGGCATCAGGCTCCTGCCGCCACGAGGGCCGCGGTGATGGCGGTGACGGAACCGTTGATGGCCACCGCAGCGCGGGCGTACACTGCCGCGGACTGCCGGTAGGGGTCATCCACGTCGTCGAGAGTGGGCGGCGTGGGCGACGGGTGGAGTCCGCGGGTCGCGGCGACCGAGGCGATATAGGCCGGGAAATCGAGTGATGGCCGGGAGGCGGGTTGCGGCACCGGGATAACGGTCTCGACCAGCGGATTTGAGGCGTCATCCTGGCTCACCAGGCGAGCGAACTGGTTCAGGGTGAAGGTGTAACGCGTGGCCTTAGGCAACAGGGTGACGACGTCACGACGATGGTCCCGCGTGGCGGTCAGCACGAGGTCGGCATCAGCGATGAGCTGCTCGGTGAGTTGCCGAGCGACGTGTTCGGTGCTCGCGGCCCCGTACTCTACCGACAGCGCGGCAGCCTCTGGGGTCATAGCGCTACCGGTCATGGCGTGGGTCCCGGCGCTCGTGACCACGGCCTTGACTCCGGCGGCGGCGAGACTTTCCCGCAGCAGTTGCTCGGCCAGCGGCGACCGACAGATGTTGCCGGTGCAGACGACGAGGATGCGTACGGGGAGGCCTTCAGCGGGGGTCATGCTTTGGACCTCGATCGGCGGGAGTAGTTGGGAGCGACTACGTCGGGGGCCGGACCGACGTCACCGTAGGTATGGCCGTAGCCATACTGGCCATAGTGGCCGTAGCCATAGGCATCGGGTCCTTTAGTGGGCAGCATGGTCATGACGACGCCGCTGATCGGAGCGCCCACCTTGTCGAGAGCCGCGATGGCTCCCTTGAGCTGGTTCTTCTGGGTGCGGCCAGCGGCGACGATGAGAATGGCGCCGCCGACGCTCTTGGCGAGGATGGCGGCATCCGTTACCGGAAGCAGCGGCGGGCAGTCGAAGATGACGACGTCGAAGGTGGCGTTGAACTGCTCGATGATCTGCGCCATGCGCGACGACCCGAGTAGTTCGCTCGGGTTGGGTGGGATGTGCCCGGCGGGCAGCACGAACAACTGACCGCGACCCCAGGGCTGGATGACGTCTTCGATCTCGGCGCGACCGACGAGCACGTCGGTGAGTCCGACGCCGCCCTCGATGTTCATGTAGTCGGCGACGCGGGGCTTGCGCAGGTCGGCGTCGACGAGCAGAACGCGAGCGCCGGCATCCGCTAGCGAAATGGCGAGGTTGGCGCTCGTGGTGCTCTTGCCCTCACTGCCGATGGAGGAGGTGACGACGAACGCGCGGTCCACCCGCTCCACGTCGAGGTATTGCAGGTTGGTGCGCAGAGTGCGGAACGACTCCGCGCGTGGGCTGCGCGGGTCGGCGTGCACGATGAGCGGGCGCTCGGTGGCTTTCGGGTCGAACACGATGCCGCCGATGATGGGCAGGTCAGTGGTCTGCTCCACGTCGCGTTGGCTGCGAATGCGGGTGTCGAGCGTCTCGCGCAGCACCGCGATGCCTATGCCGAGGGCCAGGCCCACGATGGCGCCGAGCGCGATGTTGAGGGGAACGTTCGGGGCGACCGGCGCGGACGGCACGCTCGCTACCTGCACCCGGGTGAGTTTCACCGAAGGTGCCCCGGTGACTTTGTCGCGCTGCTCGATCTCTTGCACGCCGACGGCGAGGCTCTCGGAGACCGCGTTAGCGATGTCAGCGGCGCGGCGCGGGTCGGCGTCGGTGACGGCAATGTCGATGATCGAGGTGTCGAGCGGCGCCGACACGGTGATGTTCTCGGCTAGTTCGGCTGACGTCTGGTCGAGTCTGAGCGTCTCGATGACCGGCAGCAGCACCAGCGGCGTGACGGCGATACCGGAGTAGGTCTTGACCCGAGCCACCGTGAAGCTCGCGCCCTGCACGAGGTCGCTCGTGGTGCCGCTCGACTGCGTCGACACAAACACCCTGGAGGTAGAACTGAAGGTGGGCGTTTGCAGGATCGAGAAAACGGATGCGGCCGCGACGGCCACGAGGGTCAGCGCCACGATGAGCATCCAACTCTTCTGAAGGATACGGATGTAGTCGCGGAGTTCCACGCTGCTACCTTTCGTTGCGATACAAAGCTGCCAACAGGTAGCTTGACACAGATCGGGCCGCTTGGTTGCTCAAGCGGCCCATGACCAGAGAGTGGACAGTCGAATCAGG
This sequence comes from Cryobacterium serini, assembly GCF_004404025.1. Lineage (NCBI taxonomy): Bacteria > Bacillati > Actinomycetota > Actinomycetes > Micrococcales > Microbacteriaceae > Cryobacterium > Cryobacterium serini. The sequence continues at coordinate 281,245 of NZ_SOHN01000016.1, read as the reverse complement.
CGATGGCCGAGCGGCGGCGCACGGTGACGCGCAGGGCGATGACGAGGCCCAGGCCCAGCACTAGGGCGCCGACGGCACTGTAGATGAGGGCGGAGGGAACGTCGAATCCGGCGGTGGCGAGGCCGGCTCCGTCGGCGGCAACGACAGTGATCGTGGACGTACCGATATTCTGCGAGCTGAGACCGATTGCGGTGATCGTGTAAGAGCCGGTCGCGTCGTTCGGCAGGGTGACCTTGAGGTCGAGGGCGCCAGCGCCCGTGGCCGTCTTCTCCGTGTTGATGGTGGCGGCCCTCAGCGTAGCCACGGTGACCGAGCCTTCACCGGAGACGGCGATGGAGACCTTTTCACTGTCGGTGAAGGCGCCGTCATTGAACGCCACGGTGACCGTGCTACCTGCGGTCTGGCTGCCGGAGACGGTGACGAGGTCGGCAGCGACGTAACCGGCGGCGTGCGCGGCAACCGGCCCCGCCAGAACGGCGATTGCAGCGAGCGCGAGCGTGGCCAGAAGTTTTCTCATCAAGGTGAATCCCCCATAGTGCATTGGTATCTCTGATCGCCTGAAATCGCGGCGTTCTGCGATCGCTGTGGTCGCCCATGGCGACCCTAACAAGTGAAGTCTAGTGATGCGGTGTCGTTCAGCGCGATCAACGGTGTGCTGCGCAGCTCGAGCTGGCCGGTAAAGGGCTCGGGGCCCAGCCAGTTGAAGCGCAGCACGGTGCTCTCGCCGGGTGCCAGTTCGATGCCGATTGAACTCACCGGGTACCCGGCATCAGCAGCGGGATGGTACGGCACTTCGACGCCGTCACGGGTGAGTCCGAGGTTTTGCACTTCGGGGGTGCCGTAGCCGGCGACCAGGGTCTTGATGTTGCCGGGGATTATACCGAAGACGCCGCCACCGGTGACGTAGGCCGGGAGGCTGGTCGCGGCATCCGCTGGGGCAGTGTTGGTGAGGGTCACTTCGAGCGCGTACTGCGGGCGCAGGTCCTGGCGGCAGGTCTGCTGGCCGATGGCCGTCTGCACGTCGAGGTAGAGGTCCATTTTGGAGCCGGTTCCGTCGTTCAGGTAGAGCCCGAACCGATTGGTTTCGTCGTCGCTGACCGGCCTCGGGCCGGCCAGGGTGGTGTCGCCGAGAATGGCTTGCTCGGCATCATCGGCATTCCAGACCAGCACCCGGTTCTCGGCGGCGGCGCGGGCGAGCGCCCCGATGAGCTTGGTCGGGTCGGCCTTGCCGCTTTTGACGGTGTCAAACACGGCGCCGGCGGCGGCCGCGAAAAAGATGTCTTGCTGCTTCGGGTCGTCATACCGCGCGTACACGTCGCTCAGCAGCAGCTGCACGGCGTTGCCGGCATTGAGCTCGTCGCCGGTGGCGAGGGTGATCGGGCCCGTGGCGTCGAGCAGATAGCTGAGCGCGACCGGGTCGATCGACAGCACACCATTGGCTTCCACGCCGAATTCAAGGCGCCACATTTCGCGGGCGAGCGCACCGGTTTGCGCAAAGTCGGGGGTCATTGAGACGTTCTGAATGAACTGCCCGGTGATGTCGCCGTAAATACCGCGGATCTCGTCGCCGAGGGGCAGCACCGAGGCGGGGTATTGCGGGAAAGAGGTGGAGCTGGCCTGCTGGGTGAGTTCGATGCTGCCGTTATCGGTGTGGAGCAGCGCGAGCGCGCCGGGGATGCCGCCGGTGGAACGCAGTTCCGCCGGGTTTTGGAACAGCAGAATGTAGTTGCGCGGCCCCGTGGCCCCGAGCATCGCCGGCAGCAGGGTCACTGCCCGGTTCATGCCGTCGACCGTGGCCGAGGTTTCAACGGTGACGGTCTGCAGCCGGGTGACGGCGCCGCGCACGACGTCGAGCACGTCGTCGGTCTCAATGGCGTTCACGTTCGTAGCCGCGCGGGCCAGGGCCGTATCGGCAGCCGTCACTGCTGGCTGCGCATCGAGCAGCGGTTGCAGGGCAATTGCACCGTCGACGGGCTTGACATCGGTCAGATCGAGATTGCCGGCCAGCGCAGTGAGGGGGGTGACGGCGTTCTGGGCGACGTCGTCGACGACCGCAGCCAGTTGGCGCACGGCCACGAGGTTGGAGCCGAGAAAGGGCAACAGCTCGTAGGTGCGCCAGACCGGGTCGCTTGTGCGTGACCGGGCGGTGTCGGCGTACTCGCCCAGCCGCGCAGCGGTCCGGGCAGCGGCCTCACCGTCACCGGCGACAATTTGGTCTTTGATGCTCTCGGCCAACGGAACCGCAGCCTCGAGAGCGTCCTTGGCCTGCAGCCCTCGAATGCCGACCCAGGCGGTGGCCGCCACCACGATGACGAGCAGTCCAAGCACGACGAACCCTACGATGATTCGTGTTCGCGAGCGTTTCGGGGGCGCGGCGTGGGCCGAGTGCGAAGAGGACATTGCCTTATTCAAGCAGAGCTTGGAGGCCGGTTACTTGACGCGCGCGCCGCGCGCGCGCGCCGGTGCGGAATCCACTGGGAGAATCGGCTCGGCCGACTCAGCATTCGTGTCGCCGTAGGAATAGCCGTACCCGTAGTGACCGTAACCGTAGGCGTCTGGCCCGCTGGTGGGAAGCATGGTGAGCACGAGGCCCGAGATGGGGGCGCCGATGTTGTTGAGGGCGGCAATAGCCCCCGTGAGCTGGTTCTTGTGCGTGCGCCCGGCAGCAACGACAACGAGTGCGCCACCAACGTTTTTGGCGAGGATGGCGGCATCCGTCACCGGCAGCAGCGGCGGTGCATCGAAAATGACCACGTCGAAGGCCCGGTTGAACTCGGTGATGAGTTGCGTCATGCGCGTGGAGCCGAGCAGCTCGCTCGGGTTGGGCGGCACGTGGCCAGCCGGAAGCACGAACAGCTGAGCCTTGCCCCAAGGCTGGATAACGTCGGCCAGGTCGGCGCGGCCGATGAGCACGTCGGTGAGACCTACGGCCCCCTCCACATCCATGTAGTCGGCGACCTTGGGGCGGCGCAGGTCGGCGTCAACGAGCAGAACGCGCGATCCGGCATCGGCGAGAGCAATGGCGAGGTTGGCACCGGTCGTGCTCTTGCCCTCACTCTCGATTGACGAGGTGATGACAAAGGACCGGTCGACCCGGCCCACGTCGAGAAACTGCAGGTTGGTGCGCAGCGTACGAAACGATTCGGCGCGGGGGCTACGCGGATCGACGTGCACGATGAGCGGGCGGTCTTTAGCCTTGGGGTCGAAGACGATGCCGCCGAGAATGGGAAGGTCGGTGAGCTGTTCGACGTCGCGGGTATTGCGAATGCGGGTCTCGAGGGTTTCGCGCAGCACCGCAATGCCGATGCCGAGGGCTAGACCGACGAGCGCCCCGAGGGCGATGTTAAGCGGCACGTTGGGGCTGACCGGAGCGGTCGGAACTGTCGCTTGCTGCGTGAGCGTGAGTTTGACTGGCGAAGTCGCGTCGGTGAAGTCGGGAGTCTCAATATCTTCGACGACGAGGGTGAGGCTGCCCGAGATGGCATTGGCCGTGTCAGCGGCTCTACCCGGGTCGGTGTCGGTAACGGTGACATCGATGATCGAGGTTTCGAGCTGCGCAGCGGCAGCGACCTTCTTGGCCAACTCCTGGGTCGTAATTCCGAGGTCGAGGCTGGCAATGACGGGCAGCAACACGATCGGTGTGGTCACGAGCTCAGAATAGGTCTTCACTCGCGCCACCGAGAAGTTATTGCCCTGGGCGAGGTCGGCGGTGGACCCGCTCGACTGCGTCAAGATGACCACCTTGGAGGTGGCGCTGTACTCCGGAGTCTGCAGAATTGAATAAGTGGATGCCGCACCCACAGCCACCAGCGTGCACAGCACGATGAGCACCCAACTCTTGCGCAGAATGCGAATGTAATCGCGAAGTTCCATGCGGCGCCGATCCCCTCGTAATCAGGGATGACAGCCCCTGATACGGTACGTACTTCACTGCACGAACGCGGGGTTCCCCTCATCTGAGGGTACCGAACTTTGACCGTCGCGCCGACCGGCGCCTGGACCGGTAGTTTGTAGGTGATGGGGAGCGTGATTCTATGGGGGCATTAGTTCAGCCGGTAACCCGGAAATCGAACCTGCTGATGCCCGCTGGCATCGGGATCGTGGTGGCCATGGTGCTGCTGGTGTCGGTTGGCGCCACGGTTTTCGACGACCCGAACGTGGCTCTCCTTTTGGGCTACCTCTGCGTCTGGGTTCCGCTGCTTGTGGCGATCGGAGTGACCGGGTTCGCCGTTTCGAGGCGTTCGCGCCTCGCAAGTTCGGCTGGCGTCTCTATCGTGCGCCTGCTGCGACTCGCGATTCGGCCGATCGACCTGGTCTGGGGACTCGCGGTGGGCCTCCTGGCCCGCACGGTCGCGAGCCTGATCGAGATCGGGGTGTACGGCACCATGGGAACAACGGGGGCCGCCTTTGGTGAGACCGTTTACGACCTCTGGTGGGTGTTCGGTGCGCTACTGGCCCCGGTGCTGATTGCCCCCGTCGTAGAAGAGCTCTTCTTTCGCGGCCTCGTTCTTCGCGCAGTTTACGAACAGGTGGCGGCTGCTCGCGAACGAAAAACCGGCAATATTGTCGACACGCCGAGTTCGACGTCACTTGTGCCCGGCGTTTCGCAAATCAACCGGTCTGACCCACCGGATACTCGCCGGCAGAACGCAGGCTGCACGGCCGGGCCGATCGCGATTAGCGTGAGTGGCCTGACGTTTGCGCTCATGCACCTGGTGACCATCGATGTCGGCAGCACCGACGCCATCGTGGTGGTCGGAATGTCGACCCTGATTTTCGGGATGGCTGCGGCATCCGTTTCGCTGGCGACCGGGCGGATCGGTGGCGCGATCATCGCGCACGTCACTTTCAACAGTCTTGTAATCGTGCCAGCACTGGTGATTATTTGACGATCTGCGTGCCAGCAGGCCGTAGCACTGTCAAACCGATCTGACTGTCCCCAGAATTGGGGCTCGGTTCTAACTGACTCCGCGAAGTACTTTGCGTCGGAGTTCACTAGGATCGTCAGCGCATGGCAATTATCGCTCCCGTTTTGGGAACGAAACCCGTGGTTGTATGCGACTCGGCCTGCCGTTCGCGTTCGCCGATGAACCAGCGCGAGGCACAATAATGGGCAAGTTCACGTACGACTCGAGTATCACCGTCGATTTCGACGATCGAGTACTCGCGCATATTCAACTCGTGATCGGCGCCAAACTGCGCCGCGGCGAATCGTTCTATTTCTCCTGGCGCGACGACCCCTTCGTTGGGGGAGGCCGCAGCACCGTCTGGGTGCACCCCGGCATTTCTCTGGTCTATAAGTACTTCGGCAGCAAATCGCCGGTACTTAACCGCGACTGGGTCGAGGCACTGTCGCTCTCGGCCAATTCCGCGACTGGTCTGCAGATCGTGACGGAACCGGCGCAGCGCACCCTCTGACGCGGCGGTTGGCCCAACGTCTGCCCGGCCCGGTCAACTTCCCTGGCCGGGCTTTTTTGTGCCCGCACAGCGTCGCCGCGGGGTTGCGAGGCGGCAGTCGCTTCAGGCATGCAAAACGCCCCGACTCCGCAGGGAGTCGAGGCGTTTTGCTAAGCAGCCAGGTGCTGCCAGGCGAAGCTAATTACGCGGCAGCGTGCTGGCGACGAACCGAGATGCGTACGGCGACGAGAGCGGCACCGAGGATCAGGAGGCCAGCGGCACCCCAGATGACGAGAACCGGAGCGTCGAAGCCAGTGGACGCAAGGCCCTTGGCAGCAGTGCCGGCATCGGCGGCGGTCACGGTCAGTACAGCGGTTCCCACGTTGCCGGAGGAAACTCCCTTGGCGGTCACCGTGTAAACGCCCGTGGCGTTCTTCGGCACGGTGATTACAGCGGAGGCGGCGCCTGTGGTGGACGCGGTCTTGGTGACCGTGTTGGAGAGGGCAGCCTTGACGACGCTCAGGGTCGCCGCGGGGGTTCCTTCAGCCGTGAAGCTGACCTCTTCTCCATTGTTAAACGCCGTGGCCGCGAAGGACACCGTGGTGGCCGAGCCGGGAGCCGGTGTGGAGTCGGTGACAGTGGTGAGGCTGGCGGCCACGTAGTCCGCAGCGTTTGCTGCGGGAACGAAGGCGAAGACGGCGATGACGGCGAGTGCCGCAGTAGCGAGGCTTTTCTTGAACATAAGTGAGGGTCCCCCCGGGTAGTCGAACGGCTGATACGTCGAAATTGACGCGTCCCGGCATATCGTCGTGAAATACCTAGGCGACTTTCAGATTAGTGGGCTGGTTGGTGCAACACACAATCCACTTCGCTCCTATTTCGCCAAATCGGTGTAGAAACGCGGATAAGTCCCTGAAGTGGGGGTATGCGAAGCGGGTTCAGACGTCGCGTGCCGTTCCGTCAGGCCCGAACGCGTCAAGGTAAGCGCGACGGCGCGATCGTGAGAACGAGCGCTCCGCAGGCCTTATTCGGGTGCTGGCCGGCTGCGATTGTTCAGCACGCCGTGACTCTCCTCGAGGTAGCACGTGCCGCAGAGTGACTCGTAGGTGACTTCTTCGCCGTCGATGGCCACCTGATCGCCGTCGAACACGAAGACGTCGTCGATCTTGCGCCCGTTGAACACGGCCTTACGCCCGCAACGGCAGATGGTCTTGAGCTCTTCGAGGCTATGGGAAACTTCGAGCAGGCGGCGGCTGCCGGGAAAAGCGACGGTCTGAAAGTCCGTGCGGATGCCGTAGGCCAGCACGGGCACGTTCTCCAGAATTGCGATGCGCAGCAGGTCATCGACCTGGGTTTCGGTGAGAAACTGAGCCTCATCGAGCAACAGGGCGCTCACGTCCCTGCCCGACCTTTTCAGAACCTGCGCGCGGTGCTGCGCGAACACGGCGTAGGCATCCGTCTCGGGGGTGAGCAGAAAATCGACGGTTCGGGCGACGCCGAGGCGGGAGAGGATGCCGCGGTCGCCCTTGGTGTCGACGCTCGGCTTGGCCAGCAGCACATGGTGGCCGCGTTCCTCATAGTTGTAAGCCGCTTGAAGCATGGACGTGCTTTTGCCGCTGTTCATGGCGCCGTATCGAAAGTACAGTTTCGCCATTATTTGATGCCTTTGGTCGTGGTGCGTTCAGCGTTAAATTCTAGCGTGAGCAACGGATGCCGGCTGGTCACCCGCACCCGAGTGAAAACGGCGCGCAGCACGCTGAGGTACGGGCGCAAGGCGCGGCGTCGCTGGTGTGGCGGTAGAGAGATTACGACCTGGATGGTGATGGTATCGACAGCGCGATCATCGCGTCGGGGTCGTGTCTGGGAATGCAGCTGCGCCCAAGCACGCGCCTGGGTGTGGGCCTGGGCGGCCGCCTGCTCCTGGGCTGCAGTGACGATGGCGATGGTCGTGGTGTCGGTGGCCGGCGTAGGAAGTGCTCCGCGCAACCCGAAGGCCTGGGTGACCAAGGCGGTATCGGTCGGAGCGGCGCCGGATCCGTCGATCTGCACGATCAGGCTGGTCGGGTCGAATCCCTTGAGGGTGCACAGGGCCACGATCATGGCCCCGGCGGCGGCGCGCTGGTCGGAGTCGAAAGCGGTCGCGCGGCGGTCGGGGTCGGCGATGACGCAGAGCGGGTTGAGGCCGCGCTCGGTGAGGCCGCTGCGTTCGCGGCCGATGAGGTCGTCGAGCCAGGTGTGGTCGACCTCGGCCACGAGCACCCGCCGCACCTGGAAAGCGAGGGAGCGTGCGCGTTTGATGTCGGCGGCGGTGAGTTCCTGCCGAGCGAGAACGTCGGCTAGGAAGGGGAGTACATCGGCGCCGAGATTGGTCAGCCGATGGTCCACCACCTCGTGCGCTAAGGGGCCGCGACTCTCTTCCGTGCGCGCGCGGATGGCGCGGCGGGCATCCGTCTGCCAGCGGTGAATAGAGTTGACGACCTGTCGAGAGTACGCGGCGGAGGCCAGCCCGGGCGCGAGCACCTGGGTCATGGCGATGATGGCGAACAAAACGGGCGGCGTCTGGATGCCGAGGAACGGTGACTGGACCAGGGCCGTGATGCCCACTACTGCGGCGGAGCAGACGCCGAGCACGAGGATCTCTTTCCACGGCCGGAACGGCGCGAGGGCCAAAAGCAGCAGGCCGAGTCCGATCGGGGCGAAGTCGTCCTGAATCATTCCGTTGAACTGCCAGGTGCTCACTGCGGCGAGCAGGTGCGCCGCAAGCCCCAGGGCCACGATCACGATGGCGCGGATGCGGGTGAACGGGGCCAGATCGGGGCGGGCGGCCCAGGCGAGCACGGCGGCCGCGATGATGAGTACGGCAACGGATGCCACCGCGAGCTCTTCGAGCGCAATCTCATGCACTCGGGAGATCGTCGCGACGACGGCGTAGGTGACGACGATGGCGGAGATAACCGGAGCGAGCGGCCAGACGGCGAGGCCTCCGATCGGGTCGAGCCGCTGCTGCGACGCGGATGCCGGCGCGCGCGGCCGACGCGGAGTGGGAGTTGCGCGGGTCATGCGGTGAGCCGTTTGATGCGGTCCTGGGGGTGTATCTGTGCCGCCGGTACCGTCAGGCGCACGTTCGTGCCGGCGCCCGGACGGCTCCAGATCAGCACGGATCCGCCAAGTTGTTCAATGCGTCGCCGCACGGACTGGCGGAGACCCAGGCGGTCGGACGCGGATTCCGACTCCGTGAAGCCGCGGCCCGCATCCGTTATGAGCAGTGAAATAGTGCTCAGGTCGGATTCGACGGCGACCTCGGCGGAGGCGACTCCGGCGTGCAGGATGACGTTGACGAGGCACTGCTGCACGGCGAGGCCGACGTCGCGGTCGCTGTCGGCGTCGAGACGGGCGAGGGCGTCGCGGTCGCCGGTGACCTCGACGACGAGTCCGCGGTCACGGCAGCGTTCGATGGCGGTGTACACGGCACTGGAGAGCCAGACATCGCTGTCCAACTTCTCGGTGTTGGTTGGTTGCGCAGCCGTGTTGGTGCGGGCATCGATGTCGGTGAGCCAGTTGGTGTCGTGCAGGGTGGTCAGGGTGTAGTTGAGGCTCGCGGTGAGGCCCGGCGAGAGCGGCCCGGGCTCGGCGAGCGACAGCGCCACGAGCTGAGCCACCGTCGTGTCGTTGAGCAGGGCGATGGCACGGGTATCGAGGGCGTCACGCAACTGCCGGTTGGCGCCGTCTTGCACTGCGCGGTGGATCGCGGGCTGGGCGGCGTTGCTCGCGCGACGGTCGATTCCGGCGAGCACCATTGCACCGACGAGCACAAGGTAGGTGCACAGGGTGAACAGGTCGGGCCGGTACGGCACGGTGGTGGTCAGGATAGCGAGGAAGGCGGCGGCCTCGGCGAGGATGAAGGCGGCAGTGCTCCAGAGCACGCCGCCGACGGCGGTTATTCCGGCGCCGCCGACCATGATGAGCGCCATCTTGGGCATAGCAACGAGAAACATATTCGACGCGGGAAATACGTTCGGAACGCTGAGCACTGTCGTCGTGAAGATGTAGACGCCGAGGGTTCCCACGACAAGATAGGCGATCGCGAATGCAATGCGGCGATGCCGGGTGAAGAGCACGAGCAGGGCGCCCATAGCAACGACGACCGCGACTGTCACCCAGAGTTCGGGACTGTTCAGGCTAAGGATCGCAACCGACACGGCTGCCGCCATGAGACAGGTCAGCGCAAACCAGTGCGCGGCCCGCGCGAGGGCGCGCGTGAGCGTCAGCTGGACCAAGTGGCCCGGTAACCCTAAAGACATATTTCCCCCGGGTCAAGTATGCCACCGGGGGTGGGTGGGCATGGTTGGCGGCATCCGCTCGCCGGGCCCACCTTATGGCCCCGGGCCCAGTTTCTAAACGGGGCCCATGGACGGGGCCCGTCCATAACAAACGTCAGAACAGCGTCGGCGCCAGATCGGGCGGGAGCTCGGCGGCGATCAGCGACCGGGAGCCCTGCGCGCTCTCGGCCCACCTTATGGCCATGGGCCCAGTTTCTAAACTGGGCCGATGGACGGGGGCCGGGCCCCGTCCGCTTGACGCGGACGGCACAGGGGACGGGGCCGGTAGGCGAGAGGGGGACGCGGGCATCCGCTCGGGAGAGGCCGGAAGGGCGCTCGACCGCAGGCCCCCGGTGGCCGGGTCGACGATTCCACGCTCCAAGCCGTGCGCGCGAATGAGGGGTTTGATGCGGGCCGCGAGCCAGGTGCGGTACTCCTTGGGCGCGTATTGGCCGCCCGCGTAGAGCTCAAGGTAGCGACCGACCAGCTCCGGATGCTCGCGCGCGAGCCACAGCAGGTACCAGTCCTTGACGGCGGGCTTGAGATTGAGTCCCGAGTAGAGCACGCTCGTGGCGCCGGCAGCCTTAGCCCGCCGCAGGGCCTCGTCGAGGTGAGCGCGGGTGTCGGTGAGAAAGGGCAAAATCGGCATAAGAAAGACGCCGCAGTCGAGACCGCGTTCGCGCACCGCCGTGACCGTGGCGAGGCGCGCCGTGGTGGTGGGGGTTCCGGGCTCGACCGACTGCTGCAACTCGTCATCGTAAATTGCGATCGACATGGCCAGGTCCACCGGAACGTGTTCGCTGGCCTCCACGAGCAGGTCGAGGTCGCGGCGCAGCAGCGTGCCCTTGGTGAGAATGGAGATGGGCGTCTTGCTGTCGGCGAGGGCCGCAATAATGCCGGGCATGAGGCGGTAGCGCCCCTCCGCGCGTTGGTAGGGGTCGGTGTTGGTGCCAAGGGCCACGGGATGCCGGCCCCACGTCGGCTTGGCGAGTTCTTTTCTCAAGATCTCAGCCACGTTGACCTTCACGATGATCTCGCTGTCAAAATCTTTGCCGGCATCGAGGTCAAGGTACTGGTGCGTGGTGCGCGCAAAGCAATAGGTGCAGGCGTGCGAACAGCCGCGGTAAGGGTTGATCGTGTAGCCAAACGGCATCGCGCTCTGGCCGGGAACGTGATTGAGCGCCGATTTGCAGAGGATCTCGTGGAACGTGATTCCCGCGAACTCGGGCGTCTGCACACTGCGCACCAGGTTGTTCAGGCGGGCAAGTCCCGGCAGTGCGCCGACCTGTTCAGTTTGTAATTCTTGTGAGCTCCACCGCATGCATCTAGTCGAACACAGGTACTAGTCAAATGCAAGCACTGCGCAATAAACCCGGAGTGAAGCGGATGCCGGCGGCCGCACCGCGCGCACTGCCTCCTCGCGGCACTCGTTCGGGAAGCGGGCACCCGATGCTCAGAGTGCCACGAGTTGTAAGGGGTGCCGCGAGGCGCGGGCAACGAGGCGCGGGCAGGATCGGGGCGGGTCGCGGCATCCGCTTGGGAAGCGGGCACCCCTACTACGGGGTGCCACGAGCGGTGCTGGGAACCACGTGACGTCCCGCTCTGCGGCATCCGTCGGCCAACACTGTGCTGACCGACGGATGCTGTTCCCTAGCGCATCAGACCAGCCTGCCCGCGGCGACGCCCGAGGGTCATAGCGGCAGCGCCGAGGGCGATGAACAGACCGGCGAGCAGCGTAAACGGCAGCGGGTCGATACCAGTGTCGGATAGGGCCTTCGCCGCCGGGACGATCGCGGCCGTCTGTGCCGGTTTCGTGGCGGGGGGTGTGGCCGCCGGCACCGTGGCGGCAGCAATAGTCACGGTCGACCACCCGATAATGTCGCCGGCCGCGTCGCTGATCGCGATGCGGTGCGCTCCGACCAGCGACGCGGGAACCGTCACCGTTATGGTTCCCGTGGCCGAGGCGGTCTGCCACGACGTCCCGATCGGCGTCGACAGGAACCAGGCGTAGTACTGCTCGCCGGCGTCGAGTCCGCTGATTGTGACCGATTCACCCTGAGTGAGTTCGAGCGTGTCCGGAACGATCGCATTCTCTATGTCCTCACTGAGGTCGTCCTCAGCGGGGGTCGCCGGCAGCGTGCGTACCGCAGCGGAATCCGCCGAGTAGGCGCTACTGCCCACGCCGTTCGTTGCCTGCACGGTTGCCGTGTATTTGGTGGCTGCCAGCAAGCCGGCGAACGTCGCGGTCGTGGTGGCAGCATCCGTTGTCTTCTCGGCAATTAGCTCGCTGCCATGAAAAGCGCGCACGGTGTATCCGGTCAGTGCAGAGCCGCCGGTGCCAGCAGGAACCGACCACGTGACGCTGGCTTCAGTCGCCGAGAGCGCGGTGACGTTCGGTGCCGCTGGAACGTCGGGGGTCGTCGGCGGAATGGTGACGGCGGCAGAGAGAGCGGATGCCGCTGATGAACCGACCGCGTTGGCAGCAGCGATATCAACCGTGTAGGCGATTCCCCGTGCGAGGCCGACGAAGGTGACCGTGGTCGCCGTCGTGGTCTTCGTCTCGACCAGCACGCTGCCGTTGAAGAGCCGCACTGTGTATCCGGTTAGGTCAGCGCCGCCGTTGTTCGGGACTGTCCAGGAGGCGGTGATCTTTGAAACGGATGCCTGCTCCAGCGATGGCGCACTCGTAATGTCGGGCACGGTCGCCTTCGTCGTAACCGCCGCAGAGCGATCGGAGGCGAGCCCCGCGCCGACGGAGTTCGCGGCGAACACCTCGACCGTGTACGCAGTAACCCGAGTGAGACCCGAGAAAGTGACGGACAGGTCGCCCGTTGTTTTCGTACTGACCAGCGTCGGGCCCTGGAACAGCTTCACGGTGTAGCTCGTGACCGCGGTTCCACCGTTGTCAGTCGGAGCCGTCCAGGCCACGGCAATCTCGGTGGCCGAGGGAGCAGTCGCGGTCGGCGCGGCGGGGACGCCGGGGATCGTCACCGGGATGGTGAGGGCGGCGGAGGCAGCGGAGGCTGCTGCCGCACCGATGGCGTTCGACGCCGAGACGTCGGCCGTGTAGGCGATTCCCCGTGCGAGGCCGGCAAAGGTGACCGTGGTCGCCGTCGGGGTCTTCGTCTCGACCAGCGTGCTGCCGTTGAACAGCCGCACGGTGTAGCCCGTGAGTTCAGCGCCGCCATCGTTCGGCGCCGCCCAGCTGACGGTGATCTTAGAAACGGATGCCTCCCCCAGCGTCGGCGCTGTCGTCGCGTCGGGCACGGTGGCCTTCGTTGTTACCGCCGCTGAACGGTCAGAGGCAGGGCTGCTACCGACCGCGTTGGTCGCGCTGACCGCGACAGTGTAGGCCGTGGCCCGAGTGAGGCCGGTGAAGGTGAGGGTGCGAGCATCCGTTGTCTTGGTGTCGACCAGGTTGGTTCCCTGATAGATGTTCACGGTGTAGCCGGTCACTGGAGTTCCGCCGTTGTCGGTCGGCGCGACCCACTTTGCAGTGACCTGCGTACTGTCGATGGCGGTGAGGGTAGGCGTGGAGGGAGCGTTCGGCGCTGTGAACGCGATCGTGCTGAGCGTGCCGGATTCAGATTCCGTGCTCGCACCCTGGCTGTTATGTGCGGTGAGCGTGACCTTGTAGTCCGTGGCTTCGGTGAGACCGCTGATCACGGAGGTGAGGACCACGCCGGTCGGAACGGTGCGCACCAGGGTGCTGCCGTCATAAACCTTGACGGTGTAGCCGGTTATGGCTGCTCCGTTGCTCGCCGAAGCCGTCCAAGAGATGGTGCCGCCAGTGTAGGTCTGCTTCGAAAGCGTCGGAGCGCCCGGTGCGGCCGGAGCCGTGATCGGGGCCAGAACGGTCAGGGCGGCCTGGTCGGAGGTGTGGGTTTGATCGTTCTGGGTGAAGACCGCTCGGTAGTTCACTGCGGGATCGCCGTAGGCGGGTGCAGTAACGCTGAGGGTCGTCGAGGTTCGCCCGTCGAGGTCTTTCCAAACACCGCTTTCGTCGCTCTGCCACTGGATGCTCGGGAGCGGCGTTCCGGAGGCGTACGCGGTGAAGGTGGACCTGTCGCCGCTCTCGATTGACTGGTCGGCCGGCTGCTCGGTGACCGCGAAGTTGTTGCTCAAAGTCTGTTCGGGCTCGAGAGCGGTTTCGTTTTCGGCGAGCGGGGCGACCGTTTCACTGACTGTGCGCGTTTGGCCAGCCTCAACGGTAATCACGTCGGCGTCGGCGAGGGTGGATTTGCCGTTGTACCAGGTAGTTTTGTGATTCTGGTCGTAGACATAGAGCACGTAGCGGCCCGGTTCGACGGGAGGCATTGTGTAGGTTCCGTCTGCTCGCGTGTAGGTTTCAATGCCGAGCAGCTCGCCACCGGCCACCTGGGCACCCAACATACGAGCCATGGGCTGCGCCGGTGCGGTAGCGAGGCCGACGCGCGCATTCGCGACCGGCTTACCGTCAGAGCCGGTGATCGTGCCGACGATCGCACCGCCGAGAGTGAGCCGCGCATCAATATTGGTGACGGGGTGGACGCCGACTGCCACGGCGGTGGACTGAGCATCAGTGGCCGCGACGTTATACCACTGGGTAACGTACTGGCCCTGGTCGTTGGCGTAGCGCACATAGTAGGTGCCCGGAAGCAGCGGCTGCGACGTGAAATTGCCGTTGTAGTCCGTGGTCGTCTGGTTGTACCACGACCAATTTTGTTGGTCAGTCGAGACGAAAACGCTCACAAAGGACAGGGGCACGCCGTTGTTCGCGGCTGTGACAGTTCCCGAGATGACGGTTCCCGGAACGAGTTGCGCGTCGGCGCTGGTCAAGCCCTCAGCGGGTACGGTGATGGTTTCGGACGATCTGACATAGGCGGAAGTAGAGACCGTTAGCTGGAAGTTTCCTACCTCAGCGACGGTCGACGAATACTTTCCATTTGCGTCGGTGCTGGCGCTATAGCCCGACCACCCTGAAACCGACGCGTTGGCGACCGGGGCGCCCGTGACGGCATCCGTTACAGTGCCCGAAATAGTGATGCCATTCTGTAACTCCACATTGATGCCAGTAGCTGCGACTCCATCGAGGACGGTGACCAGTGTGGCCGATTCGAGATCGGAGGCGCCGGTATACCACTGCATGGAATACGCGCCGCCGATGCGGTAGCCGTCAAACTTCAACCGGTATGCGCCATCGGGAAGGTTCGAGAACGCGTAGCGACCGTCGGAGGTCAGGCTGGCGTAGTAGATGGTGTTCTGCCCATCGAGGTACGCCTGGACGTTACCGCTGGCAACGGCGCTGCCATCAAGAGCGGATGTCACGGTGCCGCTGATCGAGACGCCCGGCGCGAAGTCGACATCCTCGTTCCATTCGCCCGCGATGACTGAAATCACCGTCGCGGTTTCGAAAGAGGTGCCGTTCTGCCACCAGTCTGAGATTCCGGAGCTGTTCAGCTGGACCTTGTACTCGCCGGCCGGTAGTCCCGCCATGCTCCATGTGCGCTGGTCTGATTCATCGGTTGAATATGCGTAAACGCTTGTAACCCACTGGTGGTCAGCGTTGTATAGAAAAACGTTGGCGGGATAGGAGGATGGCAGCCCGGAAATCGTACCGCGAATGCCGCCGCCCTTAGTTAGGACGATATTGGCGTTGGTGTACTCCGCGTTCGCCTTCAGATCGATGGCGGTGGCATCCGCTTTCTTGCCCGACGGGCCGAACCATCGCTCAGCGAAGAGTGTGTCGTTCGTGGCGATTTTAATCACGTAGTTGTTCGGGGTGAGCCCCACGAAAGAATACGCCCCGGTTTCGTCGAGGGTGACCGTTCGGATCGAGTTGAGAGAGTCGTTGGCTCGAAACAGCGTGGCCACGGTGCCAGCCACCGATGCATCAGACGTCACGGTTCCCGAAATGGAGCCGCCGACGACACCGAAGTCGGCCGTGAACGTCTCGCCGTCAGCGACGACGATTGGCGTGGCGTCGGCGAGGCTGAAGACGCCGTCGTAATACTGCGTCACTGTGTTGTTCTCAAGAACGCGAGCCGCGTAACTGCCGGGCTTGAGGCTAGCTGAATACACTCCGTTGTAGGTGTATGCGGTCGCAATGACCTTGGTACCGTCGAGAGACAGAATTTCAACCTGTGGATAGGTATTCGGCGGAGTCGCTACGGTGCCGGAAATCGTCGCGACGGAGATGGACACGTTGATGCCGATGAGGTCAGGGGTATCGCCGTCAGGCACGGTGAGAACGGTCGCTTCAGCCTGGGTGTCCCCACCGTAATACTCGGTTACGCTACCGACGGTGAACTTGACGGTGTAGCTGCCCGGGGCGAGATCCTGAATGGTGTACGTGCCATCGTCGATGTTCCACGACCCGTACTTGGTGACCGTGCCATCGACTGATTCGGCCTCAACGCTGGCATAAGTGACAAGATTCGGCGCAATCTCCGCCATGCCGCTGATGCTGTAGCCGCGTGCGATCGTGGCATTAACGTTCTCATGGACCTTTGCAACGCCGTTGGTGAAGGAGAGCGTGCGCGCCTCGTCGACGGTGGCGACGTTGTCGTAGAACTCGCTGGAGCCATCACCTGGGCGCGGATCGAACTGCACGACAAAGTCGCCAGCAGGGAGATTGCCAATGATATACGTTCCGTCTGCGCCGGTCTTACCGTAAGAGGATGAACCCGAGGTAGCGGGTTGAGCTTGTACGCGAACATTGGCGAGCGGATCACCCTGGTCATCGATGACCGTTCCACGAATCGTGTGGTTACCGTAGCTCAGCGCGCCATTCAAGTTGTAGACGGGCGTGCCGACCGTCACCACGATGGCTTCAGCGGCACTCCGCGTCGCTGCGTTGCCGACGCTATTCCACCAGAGTTCGGTAGTGGTGCCGTAGGAGTTAGAGAGCTGAAGATCGTACGTTCCGGGCACAAGAGCCAAGTCCCAGTGAGTTGAGGTACCGGGCTCCAGCTCGACGGCGACCGTGCTCGAGCCGGAGCCATTGGTCGATCCTGAAACGGGGACGGCCATGACGTAGGTGCTGAGTAAAGTGGTGAGCTCTGCCGGCGGGGTCAGCGTGCCTGAAATTATCCCACCGAGCGCGACTTCGGTGTCACCGAGTGCGTAGTTTTCACCGAGTAAGACGTCAAGGCTGTCTACGTATGTGCGAACGTACCCAAGCGCATCGTTGACAGCCTCGACGTAGTACCAGTTGCGTTCGGTGACCGTGAACGTGAACGTACCAGTGGTGTCGGTAGTGGCAGTCGGCGTCGTTTGGCCATCATCTTCGGCGACGTCCCGCCCGAGCTCAACCGACAATCCCGCGAGTGGGGCCTTCGTGACGGAATCAATCAGACGACCGGAGATGATCGCGGTCCCCGCGGCCGGAGCGGCGAGCGCCTCGGCGGCCGTTCGAGCTGCGGGGGTCGGGGCCTCGGTAGAGGTAGCCGCGGGCGCTTCGCTCGGCTCGGCGCTCGGCTCGGCGCTCGGCTCAAGGCTCGGCTCGGCGCTCGGCTCAAGGCTCGGCTCAACATTCGGTTTGGCGCTCGGCTCGGCACTCGGCGCGGCGGTCGGGTCGGTGCTGGGCTCCGTCGTCGGCACGGCACTGTCCGTCGGATCTTCGGAGGGGACATCCGTCGGAGCTGGGGCATCCGTTGTTGCAGTCATTCCCTCGGTCGGCTCGGCCGTGACGACAGTGTCGGTCGGCGCCTCGGTTGCGGCGGCGGTACCTACCGCAGAAAATCCGAGTCCGAAAAGTAGTGCGATCGCCGTACTGAGGGCGACTGCCCTCACGCGCGCGCGACGAATTGACCGATGTTTAGCCACGAAAGTCCCCCGATATGCACCTACAAGTCATAGGTGTTTCCAAGGATTTACTCTGGTGCAGCAACCAACCCGGGCATCAGCCCCATTACGGAGGGCACCCAAAAGGGGCTTGTCCGCTGGGTTTCACGTCGTGCGCCCAAATGGATGCGGCGGCGCGTTTAGGCGGCTGGCACTGGTTTCGATCACCTGCGTGCTTCCCCAGCAGGTGCCACAAGGAGATTTGCGCTCGCGGCTCCCCTCAAGGAAGTGGGCACCCGTTCCTCAGGGTGCCGCGAGTTGTAACGAGTGCCACGAGGCCGAACACCTGCCGCGGGGCGCGGGCAACGAGGCGCTAGCAGGATCGGGGCGGGTGGCGGCATCCGCTTGTGGGCGATTCGCAGTACTGTGCCGGTATGCGTGCACAGACAGCACCGGTATGACCCGGCTTCGACGCAGCGACCCGACCCGGCCGGGGTACACGCGGCGGCGGGCGGGCAGAGGGTTCAGCTATCGCGACCCCGCGGGCCAACACGTCACCGACCCCGAGTTACGGCAGCGGTTCGGGGCCCTCGCTATCCCTCCAGCGTGGAACGACGTGTGGATCTCGCCGCACCCGAACGGTCATATCCAGGCGATCGGCATCGACGCCGCCGAGCGCCGCCAGTACATCTACCACCCGGTCTGGCGTGAACAGAAGGACCGCCTTAAATTCGAGCGCGCGCTGCAGCTGGCCTCGTCCCTGCCGCGGGTGCGCGGCCAGGTCACCCGTGAGCTGCGCGGCGACGGCCCTCCGCGCACTCGGGCGCTCGCCGCGGCATTTCGCATGCTCGACCTGGCCTCACTGCGCATCGGCAGCGAGCGCTACGCCGACACCTACGGCAGCCACGGACTCTCGACCCTGCTCTGCTCGCACGTCACGGTGCGCGGCAACGAGGTCAGGCTCAATTTTCCGGCCAAGAGCGGGCAGCAGTTCGAGGGCGTAATAACGGATGCCGACCTCGCCGCCTACCTGCGAGCCCGGCTGCGCGAACGACCGGCCGCACCACTGCTGTCCTGGGTGCTGGACGACATCGAGAACGCCGTCTCGGCCTCCGACATCAATGATTTCATCAAGGAACGCACCGGCGGCGAGTTCACCGCGAAGGACTTTCGTACCCTGCGAGGCACGATTGCTGCCGCGGAGAGCCTGGCTCAGAGCTTGGCGGTGAATCTGGCGGCCACCGCGCGAGCTGCGGGGCCCGCTGCCAGGGGCTCGGCCGGTGCGGCGGGCCCCCATCGTGTGCCCGCCTCGTTTGCGGCTCCCCCGGCATCCGCTGGGCGGCCACCACGCGCGGCGACGCGCAGCCGACGTTCCGATGACCGCGCCATTGCCGAAGCGATGCGGCAGGCCGCCGATACGCTCGGCAACACCCCGGCGATCGCCCGCACGAGTTACGTTGACCCGCGCGTCGTCGATCTGTTTCGCGCGGGTGAAACCATCGACCCGGCAAGCCGGGTGTCGGCCGAAACAGCGCTGCGCGCGCTTCTGCTCGGCCCCACGACAGAGAGCAAATGAAGTCACCCGGCACATTGCCGCCCTGGCAGCGCGGGACTTTAAGTGCATGTCCCCCGTTCGGGGTATAACTTGGATGACGCCCGCCGCGGCGCAGCTATGGTCATCGAGAAAGGTATGCCCGTGAACCACGATTCTGATCCGATTGAAGAGCCGCCGCTCAATATTCCGGAACCGCCGAGCACACCGACCAATCCCGACCAGCTCGTGGGTCCGGACGGCCCTGACGGCCCCGACGCGGAACACGCCGGGGCCAGCGGAAAACCAGACGTTCCAGCGAGGGAACGCCCCAAGCCGACCAAGCCGACCATGCCGGTCGCGAGCGCGAGCACCGGCCCGGACGGCCCGGCCCCGAGCATCGATGGGTCGACTGCCGGAGAAGCCTCCGCCGCAGCCCCGGTCGAGCCGAGCAGCGACACCGAACGAGACAGTGACAGCGAAGACGACCAGGACAACCGCGACAACGAGGCGAACCTCGACGACGTCGATGCGGTCGACAACCCCTCGAACCCTGATCTGGTCGGCCACGATGTGGACGATGAAGATCCCACGCGCGCCGAACCCACGGCCTAAACCCCGCAATCTGAAGGAGTCCCCATGAAAGGCAAATTCCTGTTCATCGCCGGCACCGCGACGGGCTTTGTGCTCGGATCCAAGGCCGGCCGCCAGGCCTACGACCGCCTCAGCGCCAAAGCCCACCAGCTCTGGGGCGACCCCGCCACGCAGAAGGTTATCTCGCAGGCCGAGACGATTGCGCGCGACGCGGCATCTGTCGCGCAGACCAAGGTGAGCGATCTGCTGGATCGCACCGAGGCATCCGTCAAGAAAGAGGAGACCAAGACCACCCCGAAAGAGGATGACGGAAACCACGTAATATAAACCATCCGGGGTGTCGACTCCCGGCAGCTACGCCGCCCGGGGGTCGGCGGCCGCGCGGCGCGCAACCTCTGGGCAGCCACGAGCACCGGCGCATCTTGGCGGGCGGGTCCTGGCGGGCGGGTCCCTGCGGGCGCGGCCTGGCCGGCGGGTCCTGGCCGACGCATCGTGGCCGGCTCGTCTTGGCGGGCGCGTCCTGGCGGGCGGGTCTTGGCCGGCGCATCGTGGCCGGCGGGTCCTGGCGGGCGGGTCGTGGCCGACGCATCGTGGCCGGCGCGTCTTGGCGGCTACTCCGTGCTGCGAGAACCGACCGGCTGGACTAGCCGCGAAGCCGGCTGCGGCGCCGGTACACTCCGCACCAGAAAGCTGGCCTGTGCCCGGTCAAACGAGGAGTAAAACCACCTCGTCGTGAGCACTCCGAGCTTCGTCACCTCGAAGGCGTCTCCGCTCTGTTGGATGACTCCGAGCAGGGCGGCTGGGTCGCCGTCAAGAATTTGCGGATCTCGTACCAACCATTCGGTCGGTGTGAGCTGGAGGATGCCGAGCTGCGATACGCGCAGAATTTCCGCATCCGAAACGCCATTGTTCGGGTTCACTTGCCGCCTCCGGGCTGCTTTGTGCATTAAGTAGACATCGGCTGACCGTCTCAATCAAGAGGTTGACAGGCCACTCCTACGAAACTCCCACGGCATTCCAAGGCGTCGGCCGCCCATAAGTTCTGCAAAACCGTCCGGCCACCCTCTCTCGGCGCGCATAACTCCTGCAAATCGTTCCGGGCACGCCCAGACTCCCGCGTGATCGCGCAGGAGCCCCCGTAGCGGCATGCAAATTGCAGGAGTTATGCACCTCACCGGACGCCCAACAGAAGCCGAGCAGGCAAAAAGCCAGGTAAAAGGCCAGGTAAAACCCAGCAGAAGCCGATGCGGCCCGCGACGTGCGCTAGTTGCTGAGTTGCAGCACCTCGGCGGTGGCGGCGAGCGAGGCGGCAGCAGCGGCTGGGTCGTCGGAGAGCTTGGTGCCGTAGCTCGGGATCATCTGGCGGATGCGCGGCTTCCAGCCTTCGATGCGGTCAGGGAAGCAGCGGGCCAGCAGGTCCACCATGATCGGTGCGGCCGTCGAGGCTCCCGGCGAGGCTCCGAGCAAGCCGGCAATCGAGCCGTCGGACGAGGTGATGACCTCCGTGCCGAACTGCAGCACTCCGCCGAGCTTGGCATCCTTCTTCATGACCTGCACGCGCTGGCCGGCCGTGATGAGCTCCCAGTCTTCAGCTACCGCGGTTGGAATGAACTCGCGCAAAGCCTTGAGCTTGTCACCTCGCGACGCGAATACCTCACCGATCAGGTATTTCATGAGGTCGAAGTTGTGACGCGCGACGGCGAGCATGGGGCCGAGGTTGTGCGCGCGAATGGAGAACGGCAGATCAAACCACGTGCTCGACTTCAAGAACTTGGGGCTGAAACCGGCATACGGGCCGAATAACAGCGACATTTCGCCGTCGACCACGCGGGTGTCGAGGTGCGGCACCGACATGGGCGGCGCACCCTTGGCTGCCTTGCCGTAGACCTTGGCCTGATGCTGGGCGACAAGCTTCGGATTTGTGGTGCGCAGAAACTGACCGCTGATCGGGAACCCGCCGAAACCCTTGATTTCGGGGATTCCGCTCTGCTGCAGCAGAGCCAGTGCGCCACCGCCAGCACCGACGAAGACGAAACGGGCGTTGATGGTGCTGCGGGTCTGGCCGACTTGGCGCAGCAGCTTGAGGTCCCACGTGCCATCCGCTTTGTGCCCCAGACCGACGACCTGCTCGTTCATGTGCATCGTGACCCCCTGCTCTTCGAGGTTTTCGAACAGCAGCCGGGTGAGGGCGCCGAAGTCCACGTCGGTGCCGCTCACGATGCGGGTGGCGGCGATCTTCTGGCCCGCCGGGCGCTTGCGGGTGAGCAGCGGAGTCCAGGTGCCGATCTTTTCGGCGTCATCGCTGAACTCCATACCAGCGAACAACGGCTCGGTGGCGAGCACCGCATGGCGCTTGCGCAGGTACTCCACGTTGGCTTTGCCGTGCACGAAGGTCATGTGTGGGGTGGAGTTGATGAATTTGTTCGGCTCTGGCAGGGCGCCGATGGAAACAAGGTGAGCCCACAGCTGGCGGCTGATCTGAAACTGCTCGTTGATGACGACGGCCTTGTCGGCGGTGACGGACCCATCGGGTGCCTGCGGCATATAGTTGAGCTCGCACAATCCCGCGTGGCCGGTGCCGGCGTTGTTCCACGGGTTCGAGCTCTCCTGGGCAAGTTCGCCAAGACGCTCGTACACCTCAATGCGCCAGTCGGGCTGCAACTCCTTCAGGAGCGTACCGAGGGTGGCGCTCATGATGCCGCCACCAATGAGGACTACGTCAACGATTCCCTGAGAATTCACACTTTTCAGTGTATCGCTGCGAGCGGATGCGCCGGACCGCACCGCCCAGCCCGGCCGCAGCCCACGCCTACCGGCGCGTGGGCTAGCTCGGAGGTCGCCTCTTGCTCGACGGCTACGCTCGCGACGGAGCGGACAGCGTGGTCGATCATCCCAGGCACACCGCCCGTGATGTTGTATTTGATGGCGTTGGAGAACAGGTTGTCGATCACCTGGCGCAGGCGGCGCCGGGCCCGGTCCACCACAGCGGACGGTGTTCGGCCTCAGGGCTCAGTTCAGACGACGGCTCGAGCGGTGGCGCTAAGCTCGGCGATTTGCACGGCGTTCAGTGCTGCGCCCTTGCGGAGGTTGTCGTTACTGATGAAGAGGGCGAGGCCACGGCCATCCGCTACGCCTTCATCCTGACGGATGCGACCGACGAAGCTGGCGTCTTGCCCGGCTGCCTGCAGCGGCGTGGGGATGTCGGTCAGCTCGACGCCGGGGGCGGTTTTCAGCAATTCTTGGGCGCGGGCAACGCTGATCGGCTTGGCGAATTCGACGTTGATCGAGAGGGAGTGGCCGGTGAACACGGGGACGCGCACGCAGGTTCCCGAAACCAGCAGCTCGGGCAATTCGAGAATCTTGCGGCTCTCATTGCGCAGCTTCTTCTCTTCATCGGTCTCGAACTGGCCGTCATCGACGATGGAGCCGGCGAGCGGAATCACGTCGAACGCGATCGGACGGGCGTAGATGGTGGGCTCGGGCAGCGTGACCGAAGCTCCATCGTGCACGAGCTGCAGCAGGTTCTCGTCTTGCGCGGCGACGCGCACCTGGCTGGCTAGTTCGAACGCGCCGGCCAGTCCGCTGCCGGAGACCGCCTGGTAGGTGCTGACGATGAGCCGCTTGAGGCCGGCCTCATCGTGTAACACCTTGAGCACGGGCATAGCGGCCATGGTCGTGCAGTTGGGGTTTGCGATGATGCCCTTGACGGCCCGTTTGATGGCTTCGGGGTTGACCTCGCTGACGACGAGGGGAACGTCCGGGTCCATGCGCCAGCCACTCGAGTTGTCGACGACCAGCACGCCGGCCGCGGCGAAGCGCGGGGCCTGCGCCTTGGAGAGAGTCGCGCCGGCCGAGAAGATGGCCACGTCGAGCCCGGTGGGGTCGGCGATCGAGGCGTCTTCGACCGTGATCGGCTCGCCCTTGAAGGTGAGGGTGCTGCCGGCCGAGCGGGCCGAGGCGAAGAAGCGGATGCTCTTGACCGGAAAATCGCGCTCCTCAAGCAAGCGGCGCACCACTGCACCGACCTGTCCGGTGGCTCCGACGACGCCGATGTTGATACCGACTGTATTGACTGAGGTGGTCACGTGTGTTTCCTAACGTCGTTCGCCCTCACGGGCACTTCATGCTGCAAGGCTCCCCCGCCGTTCTGGAGCGTAACTCCTGCAATTTCCTCGCCCGTTGGTACACTCCCGCGTAATTACAGGGAAGTCAAAGACGATGGTGGCAAATTGCAGGAGTTATGAACGTGAAGAAGGCGGTGGGGTGGGTTTTGGGGAAGCGGAGGCATCCGTTTGGCCCGAAACGTGCGGGCTAGCGGCCGGAGCCGCCGTGCACGACGGCCTCGATCTCGCCGTCGAGCCCGAACGCGGTGTGCACCACGCGGAGGGCCTCGTTGATGGTGTCGGCCCGGGTGACCACCGAGATGCGGATCTCGCTCGTCGAGATCATTTCGATGTTGATTCCCGCCTCGTAGAGGGCCTCGAATAGTTTCGCCGAGACGCCGGTATTGGTGCGCATGCCGCCGCCGACCAGAGCGAGCTTGGCGATCTGGTCGTCGTACTGCAGGCTCGTGAAACCGATGAGCTCCTTCTCGTTGGTCAGCGCGGTGAGCACCCGCTCACCTTCCGACTTAGGCAGCGTGAACGAGATGTCGGTGAGCCCGGTGGCGGCAGCCGACACGTTCTGCACGATCATGTCGACGTTGGCGTTGGTGCGCGCGACGATCTTGAAGATGAGCGCGGCCTTACCGGGGATGTCGGGCACACCGACCACGGTGACCTTCGCCTCACTCAGGTCAGCGGCGATTCCGGCGATGATTGGCTCTTCCACGATTTCTCCTTTTTCTCGCGCGGTCACGGCGTTGTACACGATGGTGCCGGTGTTGTTGTTGAACGAGGAGCGCACGTGCAGCGTGACGCCGTGCCGCCGCGCATATTCCACCGCGCGAATATACAGAACCTTGGCCCCCGCAGCGGCCAGTTCCAGCATCTCTTCGCTCGTGACGCGTTCGAGCTTACGGGCACGGGGAACGACGCGCGGATCCGCTGTGAAGACGCCATCGACATCGGTGTAGATCTCGCAAATATCGGCATCGAGGGCAGCAGCGAGGGCGACGGCGGTGGTATCGGAGCCGCCCCGGCCGAGGGTGGTGATGTCTTTGGTGTCGCGATTGAAGCCCTGGAAACCGGCGACGATAGCGACGGCACCCTCGTCGAGCGCCGAACGGATGCGTCCCGGTGTGACGTCGACGATGCGCGCGGAGCCGTGACGGGCATCCGTGATCATGCCGGCCTGGCTTCCGGTGAAGGAGCGTGCGTCGTAGCCGAGGCTTTTGATAGCCATCGCGAGCAGCGCCATCGAGATGCGTTCGCCAGCCGTGAGCAGCATGTCGAGTTCGCGCGGGGCGGGCAGCGGCGTGACCTGATGGGCGAGGTCGAGCAGTTCGTCAGTGCTGTCGCCCATCGCCGAGACGGCGACGACCACCTCGTTGCCAGCCTTGCGGGTATCGACGATGCGCTTGGCGACCCTCTTGATACTTTCGGCATCGGCGACAGATGACCCGCCGAACTTCTGCACGATCAAGCTCATATGACTCCTGAGATGGGGGTTTGCGGGCAGATCATGCGCGCCGCGTCCAAGCTTCCATTCTAAATGCTGGCGCTCGGGGTCGGTGCCATGTGACGCTGCGCGGCGGGGTGGGGGTTGGTGACGCTGCGCGGCGGGGTGGGGGCGGGTGGCGCGGTCGGGGCATCCGCTGGCTGGGCCAGCCCTATGACCCTGGGCCTGGTCTATAAACTGGGCCCAAAGACGGGGCCCATCCGCGTCCCAAAAGAGGGCGGGTGCGCCGGGGGTGGTGGGATTTACCCGGGCGGCGGGGCGGGAGCGGCTAGTGCGCGACCTCGCGGCGGCCCTCGAAGGCGCGGCCGAGGGTGACCTCGTCGGCGTACTCGAGGTCACCCCCCACCGGCAGTCCGGAGGCGAGGCGGGTCACCTTAATCTCAAGCGTTGTGAGCAGGCGCGACAGGTAGGTCGCGGTGGCCTCCCCCTCGAGGTTCGGGTCGGTCGCGATGATAACCTCCTGCACGGTATTATCGGCGAGACGCTGCATCAGCTGACGGATGCGCAGGTCGTCGGGGCCGACGCCGTCGATCGGGCTGATGGCTCCGCCGAGCACGTGGTAGAGCCCCTTGAATTCGCGGGTGCGCTCGATTGCTACGACGTCCTTGGCCTCTTCAACCACGCAGATTGACGTGGGGTCTCGGCGCGGGTCACGGCAGATCAGGCAGGTTGGCTGCTCGGAAACATTTCCGCAAATTTCACAGAACCGCACCTTGTCGCGCACCTCAAGCAGCACATTCGCCAGCCGCGTCACGTCGAACTTCTCGGTCTGCAGAATGTGGAATGCGATGCGCTGGGCTGATTTGGGGCCGATGCCGGGAAGTTGGCCGAGCTCGTCGATCAGTTCCTGAACGATGCCTTCATACATGGTCTAGTAGTCGTTTCTGGTTCGGGGCGCCGCGGTGTACGGCTGCTCTTCGATGAAGGTGGCGCCGAGTATCTCGCGCACGACGGCCTCGCCGTAGCGCTGCTTCTCTTGGAACGACGGCGCCCGCGACGAATCCTTCGGGGCGCCTCGCTGGCCGGCGTTCGGGTGCTGCCGCCCACGCTGCGCGCTGGTCTGCACAGCGTTGGTCTGCACAGCGTTGGTCTGCACAGCGCTAACCTGCACAGCGTTGGTCTGCACAGCTGACGCCTCGCGCTGCGCCGCGTAGTTCGGCACACGTTCGTCGGCGGGTGCATCGATCTCTGGGGGAACGTCGTCATCGAACGGCGGAGGCACGTCGTCGAACGGCGGCTCGTCATTGGGCTGGGGCTCGTCATTGGGCTGGGGCTCGTCATTGGGCTGCGGCTGGTCATTGGGCTGCGGCTGGGAGAACGACGCGGCGGCCTCGGTCGATGCAGACTTCACCGCATCGGAAGTCGAAACCGAGGGCACCGACTCGGACGCCGAGGTCGAGGTCGAGGTCGAGATCGGCGCAGCCGTCGAAACCAGCGCAGGGGCGTCGGCCGCATCCGTTGTCTCGTCGGCGATGACGGGCACTGCCGGACCGTTGGGCGAACCGGGGATGGCCACGGTGGCCCACCCACTGGTTGATGCGGCAACCAGTGATGCGCCTGCGGCCGATGATGCGCCCTCGCGCACAGCAGCGGCGGCGGCCGGCGCAGTGCGCGGGGTCGAATCAGCAGCGGGCACCGCGACTTGGGTTGATTCAAGTGCGGGGGCTGCCGGCGCAGGCTCCGCGGCGACGGTCGGCGAGGCACCGGATGACGCGCTGGGCGAGGAGGTCTCACGGCTCGCTTCGACGCGTGCGATGAATTTAACACGCAGGCCAAGCACGGCGACGATCGCGGTGCGTAGAAAATCACTGGTTCCCATTCCGGGAACCTTTTGCTGCTTGAAGCTCTCGACGTCGGCCTGGCTCGGGAACGAGAGGGCGAGCACGTCGCCGTTCAGGCCGAGTACCTGAGCGGTGTAGACGACGAGCCACGCCGTGGTCTTCTCGGTCTTGACGGCTTCGAGAATCTCCGGCCAGGCGTCCTTGAGCTGCTGCAGAGAGACCGGGGCGCCGGGGACGACGGCGGGGCGGTCAGCCTGCGATCTCGAAATGGCAAACTCAGCTACCGGTTGTGCAGACTCGGCCAGCGGCGAGGGTGCTGGCGGCGAGGGTGCGGGCATCGAGGGTGCGGGCGTGGAAGAAGGCGACGCTGCGGAGAAAGGCCGCATTCCCGGAGTGGGAGTCTCGGCAGGCTCCACCAGCGGTGCGGGTGCGGGTGAGACTTGTGCCACTTGCGGCACGGAACCCGCGGAATTCGCCGAAGCACCACCGAAGGGCGCCGCCGCAACACCGTCGACGCCGATGCGACGCTCGAGGCGCTCGACCCGGGCCAAGGCCCCGCGGGTCGTGTCATCGGTCGCGGGAATCAGGGCCCGCGCGATCATGAGCTCGAGGTGCAGACGCGGCGAGGTGGCCCCGCTCATCTCGGTGAGCGCGGCGTTCAGAATATCGGCGGTGCGCGAGAGTTCGGCCGCACCAAAGGCGGCGGCCTGCACGTTCATGCGCTCGAGTTCGTCTTGCGGTACCCCGCGCAGCACGGCCGCCGCCCCCGCAACGCTCGTGGCCGCGACGATGATGAGGTCGCGCATGCGTTCCAGAAGGTCTTCGACGAACCGTCGTGGATCTTGCCCGGTCTGGATGACCCGGTCGACCGCGTCGAACGCGGCGGCTGGATCGCGGGCGCCAATGGCCTCAACGGCCTCATCGAGCAGGGACGCACTCGTGTACCCCAGCAGCGCCACGGCGCGCTCATACTCAATCGACTGCCCGTCAGACCCGGCCATGAGCTGGTCAAGGAGCGAAAGAGTATCGCGCGGTGAGCCACCGCCGGCGCGCACGACGAGCGGCAACACCCCGGGGGCAACGACCATCTTCTCGGTCTCGCACATCTGCTGCACGTATTCGAGCATCGGTCCCGGCGGCACCAGCCGAAACGGATAGTGGTGGGTACGCGAGCGGATGGTGCCGATCACTTTTTCGGGCTCGGTGGTCGCGAAGATGAATTTCACGTGTTCCGGTGGCTCTTCGACGATCTTGAGCAGCGCGTTGAAGCCTTGCGGCGTGACCATGTGCGCCTCATCGAGGATGAAGATTTTGTAGCGGTCGCGGGCCGGCGCGAAGATGGCCCGCTCGCGAATATCGCGGGCGTCATCGACACCGTTGTGGCTCGCTGCGTCGATCTCGACGACATCGAGGGAGCCGCCGCCGTCACGGGCAAGTTCGACGCAGCTGGGGCAGACACCGCACGGGGTGTCGGTGGGACCCTCAGCACAGTTCAGGCAGCGGGCCAGGATGCGCGCCGACGTCGTCTTGCCGCAGCCGCGCGGACCACTGAACAGATAGGCGTGATTCACCCGGTTGGTGCGAAGGGCCGTCATCAGTGGATCGGTCACTTGGGACTGACCGATCATCTCGGCAAAGGTCTCTGGCCGGTAGCGGCGATACAGGGCGGTAACCACGTTCTCAATGGTACTTGCCCGCACCGACACTCGCCTGCCTGCCACAGAGACCGCGCCTAACCCGTCGGTCTGACTGGCACGTAAAACCGGCAGATCTGAGACACACCGTTCAAATACGGCGCGATTTGCGGCGTGTTGAGATTTTTACCGGCATTGCGTGCAGCGGGAGCCTCCTCCCCAGGCGGGCGCAGCATCCGCTTGTGCGCAGATTGGCTTGTTCGCCCCCGTGTAGAGGCTGGATCCGGCATTCTCGCGGCATGCGTGCGCTTCAGATTGTGTGCTCTATCGGTCACGTCGCCACAACCGACGAACTATTTCGCCGAGGGATCAGCGCCCGCGAAATTCGAGCCGCGCTGCAAGCAGGATATATTGCTCGGGCAGCCCGCGGCATCTATGTCTGCGCGCACGCCGATGCCGAGCAGCGCCAGGCCGCAGCGCTGCACGCGCAGATCGCGTGTGTCAGTGCCGTACATCGGTTCGGTGTCTGGTCTGGCATGCATTCCGCGTTGCACCTCATGCGCCCAGCGGATGCCCGTGGCGGCGGCGCGATCGCCCGCCCGAGTACCGACCAGAGCGGACGCGAACTGCACTTTCACGGAGCATCGCCGCGGTTCGCCCGAACCGGACAGTCGTGGATGGTCGACCCTCTGGAAGCGGTGTGGCAGGCCATCCATTGTCTTGACGAGGAGAACGCGATCGCCTGTCTGGAATCGGCTCAACACCTCAAATTCATCACGCCCGCCGAGCTTCGTCGTCTGTGCGTGCTTGCACCGGCACGGCTGGCGCCGGGTCTTCGGGAAATGGAGGACACCGCGGATTCGGGGCTGGAAACCCTGACGCGCCGACGACTGCGTCATCACGGCTTCACCGTCGTGGCGCAGGGCCAAATTGGTACCTGGCGCGGGTCGATTCGCGAAGACCTCGTCGTTGACGATTGCGTCGCGCTCGAGATTGATGGACGGCAGTGGCATGGGGCAGCAAGGCTCGGCTCCGATTACGACAGAGATCTGATGGTCGAGGGGCTGGGCCGACGGACTCTGCGATTGTCGTATCAGCACGTCATGTTCGAGTGGGCAACGACTCTCGCGGCGATCGAACGCACGGTTGCGGATGCGCGTCGGCTCCGAGATCGCCGCCACGGTCGCCGAGTC
This sequence comes from Cryobacterium serini, assembly GCF_004404025.1. Classification (NCBI taxonomy): domain Bacteria; kingdom Bacillati; phylum Actinomycetota; class Actinomycetes; order Micrococcales; family Microbacteriaceae; genus Cryobacterium; species Cryobacterium serini. Next base: position 251,413 of record NZ_SOHN01000016.1, on the reverse strand, counting down.
CACGGCCGGAACGAGCCGTGGTGGTGACCCGCGTAGCTAACGCCGGTAAATTTCGCGACACGCCGGGTTTCATCCTGATTTACGACGGAGTGTCCCAGATTTACCGGCATTACGTACAACGGGTGTGGGTCGGCAGCCGCCTAGCGCACCGTTGCGAGGGTCTGGCGGGCGATCTCGAGCTCTTCGTTGGTGGGAACCACCAGCACGGTGACCGCGGAGTCGTCGGCGCTGATCACCCGGGCGCCGCGAGAGGGTGCGGCGTTGCGCTTTGGATCAATGCGGATGCCCAGCGCCTCCAGCCCGGCGAGCGACCGTTCACGCACGAGCGGCGCGTTCTCACCGACACCGGCCGTGAACGAAATCACATCGACCCGGCCGAGCTGCGCGTAGTACGCCCCGACATAACCTTTGATCCGGTGCACATACACGTCGATCGCGAGCTCCGATGGCCCGTCACCAGCGGCGGCGGCTTCCATCACGTCGCGCATGTCACCGCGGCCGGTCAGGCCAAGCAGTCCGCTGCCCCGGTTGAGCAGGGTGTCGAGTTCGTCGAAGTCGAGTCCGGCCCGACGGTTCAGGTGGAACAGCACACCCGCATCGATGTCGCCGGTGCGGGTGCCCATGACGAGTCCCTCCAGCGGCGTCATGCCCATGCTGGTCTCGACCGAACGGCCGCCCGCAACCGCACAGACCGATGCGCCGTTGCCGAGGTGCAGTACAATCTGGTTGAGATTTTCGACCGGTCGTTTCAGAAAGATGGCCGCCGCGCGCGCGACAAAGCCGTGGCTGGTGCCGTGAAAACCGTAGCGGCGGATGCGAAACCGATCGGCCAAATCGGCGTTTATCGCATAGGTGAAAGCTTCTGACGGCAAGGTCTGGTGAAACGCAGTGTCGAAAATGGCAACGTGCGGCACATCCGCGAAGGTCTCCCCGGCCGCGACGATGCCCTGCAGCGCGCCCGGGTTGTGCAACGGTGCGAGCCCGGACAGCTCGTCGATGTCGCGCTCGACCTGCGGCGTCACCAGGGTCGGCTCGTGAAAACGTGCCCCGCCGTGCACCACCCGGTGCCCGACGGCAACCGGCGCGTGCTCGGCCAGCGACGGCCCGTGCGCCGCGAACGCCTCCAGCATGACCGCGAATCCGGCTGTGTGGTCGGGAATGGGCAGCTCGCGCTTCGATTTCTGATCAGCGGATGCCGGAACGTCGCTTGCCGAATCGGTCGCGGCGACAGAATGCGAGGACTGCCCGATTAGCTCTCCGATACGCTCCACCAGCCCACTCGCGAGGGTGGTTTCGGTGTCCATTTCGATGAGCTGGTACTTGAACGAGCTCGACCCGGAATTGACGACCAGAACAGCCGTCATCGAGTGGCTCCGGCCGGAGTGGCGTCCCGAGCCGGTACCGCGGCATCCGTCAGCCCGGCGGCCTGGATGGCCGTGATCGCGACGGTGTTGACGATGTCCTGCACGAGGGCGCCGCGGGAGAGGTCGTTGATCGCCTTGCGCAGGCCCTGCAGCACGGGGCCGATCGCGACAGCGCCAGCGCTGCGCTGCACGGCCTTGTAGGTGTTGTTACCGGTGTTCAGGTCGGGAAAGATGAATACGGTGGCGCGGCCAGCCACGCTGGAACCGGGCATCTTCGTGGCGGCGACCGCGGCATCCGCTGCTGCGTCGTACTGAATCGGGCCTTCGACCAGCAGGTCAGGCCGGCGCTCGCGCAGGAGGGCGGTGGCGGCGCGCACCTTCTCAACGTCGGCGCCCTCGCCGGAAGTTCCGGTGGAGTACGACAGCATCGCGATGCGCGGCTCGATGCCGAACTGCACGGCCGTCGCCGCCGCCGAGATGGCGATGTCGGCGAGCTGCTCGGCAGTCGGCACCGGGATAACGGCGCAGTCGCCGTAGACGAGCACGCGGTCGGCGAGCGCCATGAGGAACACACTCGACACGACGCCGACGCCGGCCTGGGTCTTGATGATCTCGAAGCTCGGCCGGATGGTGTGCGCGGTGGTGTGGGTGGCACCGGAAACCATGCCGTCGGCGAGCCCCAGCTGCACCATCATGGTTCCGAAGTAGCTCACGTCGGTGACGGTCTCGTTGGCCTGGTCGAGCGTGATTCCCTTATGTGCTCGCAACTGCATATATTCCTGCGCAAATTTCAGGCGCAGTAGGTCGTCGTAGGGGCTCACGACGTGGGCTTTGGAGATGTCGAGCCCGAGTCCGATGGCGCGCGAGCGAACCTCGAATTCCTCGCCGAGGATGGTCAGTTCGACCACATCGCGGGCCAGTAGTGTCGCGGCGGCGCGCAGCACACGGTCGTCCTCCCCCTCGGGGAGCACGATGTGCTGGCGGTTTTGCCGCGCGCGTTCGAGCAGTGCGTACTCGAACATAAGCGGGGTGACGACCTCGGTCGGGCTGACGTCGAGCCGGTCGAGCAAAGCGGATGCGTCGACGTGCCTCTCGAACAGGGCCAGCGCGGTGTCGTGCTTGCGCTGCGAGTCGGCGGCGAGCCGCCCACGGGTGCGGGTGATGCGCATGGTCGTGTCGTAGGAGCCGAGCGGCGACCTAATGATCGGCAGCGACGGCGCGAGGCCTTCCATCAGCCGTTGGATCGCGTCGGGCAGTTCGAAACCGCCGTTGAGCACGATGCCGGCGATCGACGGGAACGTCGCGGAAGCGTTGGCGAGCAGAACAGCCAGCAGCACATCCTCGCGGTCACCGGGAACGACGACGACAGCGCCCTCGATCAGGCGCGGCAGCACGTTGACCATCGACATCGCCGCCACGACGATGCCCAGCGCCTCGCGGGCCAGCAGAGCGGGATCGCCCTTGATCAGGGTGCCTTCGGTCGCCTCCATGATGCTCTGCATGCTCGGCGCCACAAGGTAGGGGTCTTCGGGAATCGCCCAGATCGGCACGCCGAACGCTCCGCCCGAGCGCGCCGGCTGGGCGTTGGTCGTGGCGCGCACCACGTCGATAATCTGCGGCAGAGCGTTTTCATCAGCGCGGTTGACGATAATCGCCAAAATGGATGCGTGTTCGTCGCGCAATTCCGCCAGCGCTACGTCGGTCTGCTGGCCGATATCCACGGCCGAGCGGGCGTCGCTCTGGCCGAGGCGTTCGCCCTCACCGGGGCCGACACGGCCGCCGAGCACGAGCAGCACAGGGGCGCCGAGGTTCGCGGCGATGCGGGCATTGAAGGCGAGTTCGGTGGGGCTGCCGACGTCGGTGTAGTCACTGCCGATGACGACGACCGTGTCGCAGATCGCTTCGATCGCTTTGTAGCGCGCAACGATGCGAGCGAGGGCTGCATCGGGGTCGGTGTTGACGTCGTCGTAGCTGACACCGATGCTCTGCTCGTAGGTCTGCCCAGCCAAGGCGCCGGGTCCGGCGTTGGCCTTGAGGTGTCGCAGCAGCAGCTCGACGACGTAGTCCGGTTCGGTCGCGGTGCGGGCGACGGGTCGGAACACACCGACCCGCTCCACAAGGTGGGTGAGCGTGTCGAGCACGCCGAGAGCGATTGAAGATTTGCCGGTATTACCTTCGGCGCTGGTGATATAGATGCTTCGAGCCACGGTGTCCATTCAAGCGTATGTGAGGTGGAAGTTTGTTCTAGACGTTGTCGCTGCCGGTTTGGTCGGCGCGCGGCGCGGCATCCGTTTTCGACCAGGACCAGTCGGTGACCGCTGGCAGGTCTTCGCCGAAGTCCCGGGTGTATTGGCGCGCGGCCAGGCGGGCATCCTGCATCTTTTGTCGGAGCAGGCCGGCGCGGGCGGCGAGGCCGGGGGTGCGATCGATGACGTCCATGACGAGGTGATACCGGTCAAGGTCATTGAGCATGACCATGTCGAACGGGGTCGTCGTCGTGCCGTTCTCCTTGTAGCCGCGGGCGTGCAGGTTCTCGTGGCCGTGACGCTTGTAGGTGAGCCGATGAATGAGCCACGGGTAGCCGTGATAGGCGAAAATGATGGGCTTGTCCGGCGTGAAGACGGCATCGAAGGCGCTGTCGCTCAGGCCGTGCGGGTGATCATCCTCGGACTGCAGGCGCATCAGGTCGACGACGTTCACGACCCGCAGCTTGAGATCCGGCAGGTTCTCACGCAGAATCTCGGCGGCGGCGAGCACCTCGAGCGTCGGAACGTCACCGGCAGCAGCCAGCACGACATCGGGCTCCTGACCGGCAATTTCGGTGCCGGCCCAGTCGAAGATGCCCAGTCCCCTGGTGCAGTGGGCGACGGCCTCGGTCATGGTGAGCAGGTTAGGCGCGAGCTGCTTGCCGGCCACGACCACGTTGACATAGTTGACGCTGCGCAGGCAGTGGTCGTAGGTGCTCAGCAGCGTGTTCGCGTCGAACGGCAGGTAGACCCGCACCACGTCGGCGCTTTTATTAACCACGTGGTCGATGAAACCGGGGTCCTGGTGGCTGAACCCGTTGTGATCCTGCCGCCAGACGTGCGAGCTGAGCAGGTAGTTCAGGCTCGCGATCGGCGTGCGCCACGGAATGTCGGCGGTCACCTTGAGCCACTTGGCGTGCTGGTTGAACATGGAATCGACGATGTGGATGAAGGCTTCGTAGCAGTTGAACAGCCCGTGCCGCCCGGTGAGCAGGTAGCCTTCGAGCCAGCCCTGGCACTGGTGCTCACTCAACACCTCCATGACACGGCCGGCGCGGGCGAGGTTGGTGTCGCCGGGCTTGAGCTCGGCGTTCCACTGCTTATCGGTCACCTCGTACACCGGCGGGGCCAGCCGGTTCGAGGCGGTTTCATCCGGCCCGAAGATGCGAAAGTTGTCGGGATTCAAGCGGATGACCTCGGCCAGGTAGCCGCCGAGCACGCGCGTCGCCTCATCCAGCGTTGCACCCGGCGCCGGCACGTCGACGGCGAAATCGCGAAAGTCGGGCAGGTGCAGGTCGCGGCGCAGGAGTCCGCCGTTGGCGACCGGGTTGGCGCTCATGCGTAGGGGACCGACCGGGGCAAGAGCTCGGATTTGTGCGACGGGAGCACCATTGGAGTCGAACAGCTCAGCGGGACGGTAGGAGAGCATCCACTCTTCGAGCAGGGCCGTGTGCTCCGGGGTGTCCCGGGCGTTGGCGAGCGGAACCTGATGCGCCCGCCAGGTGTTCTCGACCTGCACGCCGTCGATGGTGGCGGGACAGGTCCAGCCTTTGGGGGTGCGCAGGATGATCATCGGCCAGGGTGGGCGGGCAAAGTCCTCGTTGTTTTTGTCGGCCTTAGCCGCGGCTGCCTTGATCTCGGCAATCTGGTTGAGCACCAGGTCAAGCGTCTCGGCCATGCGGGCGTGCACGAGCAGCGGATCTTCACCGTCGAAACCGCCGGAGACGATATAGGGGGTGTGCCCATAGCCGCGCATGAGGTCGAGCAGCTCGTCTTCGGGGATGCGCGCGAGCACGGTGGGGTTGGCGATCTTGTACCCGTTGAGGTGCAAAATGGGCAGCACGACGCCGTCATGAAGCGGGTCGATGAACTTGTTGGAGTGCCAGCTGGTGGCGAGCGGGCCGGTTTCGGCCTCGCCGTCACCGACCACCGCGGCCACGAGCAGGTTGGGATTGTCGAATGCGGCACCGTAGGCATGGCTGAGGGCGTAGCCGAGTTCGCCGCCCTCGTGGATGGACCCGGGGAGTTCGGGCGAAGCGTGACTGGGGATGCCGCCGGGAAAGGAGAACTGGCGAAACAGCTTCTGCACACCGTGAGCGTTCTGTTCGATGTCGGCGTAGACCTCGGTGTAGGTGCCGTCGAGGTAGGCGTTCGCGACCATTCCGGGGCCGCCGTGGCCCGGGCCGGTGATGTAGATGGCGCTCTGGCTGCGTTCCTGGATAGCCCGGTTGAGGTGCGCGTAGAGAAAGTTGAGGCCGGGCGTTGTGCCCCAGTGCCCGAGCAGGCGCGGCTTGACGTGGTCGCGGGTGAGGGGCTCTGTCAGCAGGGCGTTGCCGAGCAGGTAGATCTGGCCGACGGCGAGGTAATTCGCGGCACGCCACCAGGCGTCGATGCTCGCGAGGGCCTCTGGGCGAAGGGGTGCGAGTGCACGCGCAGGCCAGGTCATGGTGCCGGAATCGTGGATCATCGGTCCTCCGCATCGTCTCGCGGCCACGCAGCCGCGCTTCTTCCATCCTATTGAGCCTTGGTCGTGCCTCAAGTGCCAAAGGTCCCTTGGAACCGCTCGCGACGGTTTTGTCGATCTATGCCGTCGCCGCCTGAGCCGAAACACTCGTCCTGGTACTCGCTCGTACCGCGTCGATGAGCGCGTCGAAGCCGAGCTCGAAGTGCTCATCTCTGATCTGCGCGCCGGGGTGTGCGTCAAACCAGCGGATGGTGTTGCGCGCGCGGAATGGGATACCGCTGTTTACCTGCGTTTCTCAAACGAATTCGCCGGCCAGCCGCCTCGCGGCCTGAGTAGAGAAAAGACTCCTCGCGCACCCGCCAGAGCCCGGTTACCCTTGCTACGTTTCCGTCCTGGGGGAATTGGCCAAGGTGGCGCCACGCGAGGAGCCGAACCTCAGTTTAGGGTACGGCGTGGGGCGTGGCCAACCGAGCGCGGTCTGGGCCGGTGGCGGCAGCATCCTCTGGAAACAGGTAAGATTCTCTGGTGCCGTTGCTTTATTGAAACGGCGGCCAGGAGAATTCGCCTAGTGGCCTATGGCGCACGCTTGGAAAGCGTGTTGGGTGAAAGCCCTCGGGGGTTCGAATCCCCCATTCTCCGCCACAAAAACGCAGCGTGTTGAGTGACGCACAAACCCACTTGCAGGGCTCGAATCCCCCATTCTCCGCCACAAAAACGCAGCATGTTGAGTGACGCACAAACCCACTTGCAGGGCTCGAATCCCCCATTCTCCGCCACAAAAACGCAGCGTGTTGGGTGACGCACAAACCCACTTGCAGGGCTCGAATCCCCCATGCTCCGCCAAAAAAACGCAACGTGTTGGGTGACGCACAAACCCACTTGCGGGGCTCGAATCCCCCATTCTCCGCCAAACGAGTAGAACGCAGTTGGGTGACGCACAGCGCCAATTCGGGGGTTCGAATCCCCCTTTCTCTGTTACACGAGTAGAACGCAGTGCTTCGCAGCACCCGTCAGGCGCTGCCGTCGCGTACGAACAGCTCGCCCTCGACCACACCGGCGAGCGCGCGCGCGACCAGCTCACCGAGCTCGGCGGCGGCACCACGCGGCACGTAGAGCTCGGTCCAAAAAACCTGCGCCGGCGTGAGGGTAACCCCGAGCAGACGCTCGACGTCATCGGGCACGTCGAACCCTTTCGTGCGCAGCACGGTCATGAGCGCCGTGCCGTCCGCCGAACACACCTGCGTTCCGCCGCCGCTCCAGATCGTACGCAGTCCAAGGTGCGGGTCGATCCTTACCGCCGCCATCAGATGGTCGGCAAGGTCGATCGCGCGCGGCGACACGATCACGAGTTCACGGCTCATCGGGCGCCTCCGCGGCGTGCATCAGCGGCAGAATCCGGCAGGCCAAGCGCTCTCGCCACGTCGACCGCGCTGAACTCCGCCGCCACGTCGACGAACTGCTGCCAGCTGCCCCGGCCCTCGCGGGTGAACGGCAGCACGAGCGACGGGATGCGCGGCCGACCGGCGCGAAAGGCGCCGAAGCGAGACTCAACATCCGTCACGGTGATCTTGAGATCCTGCACAGCGCGCGGGCCAAGCACGACCGCCACCGGAACCGGCGGCGCCGCCAGCACCGGATCGATCGACAGGTCGGCGCGACCGCGCAACAGAAAAGCGGAGGCGATCAGCACCGACTGCGCATCGGCCAGCCGTCCAAGAACGGCCGGCGTAGCCTCGATCACCGTGCGGGCACTGGCCTCGTCCTCGCCGAGGGCCACGAGCAGTTTCGTCTCCTCGGTGACGCCGCGGGCGCTGCGGCTGACGCGCACGGTGGCCGTCATCGCGCGTTCGCCGCGCCCCACCACATAGACCTTCGATTCATTGGGCATGCGACCGCGCACGAACCGCGTCAGGTTCTCACGGGTCCAGTGCAGGCCGGCGGGCTCGTTCACGCCCCAGGCCACCGGTAGCGCCGCGGCGAGCTGCGCGGCGAGCAGCTCGACGGTAGCCCCGAGCGTGGTCTCGTCGCGCGCCTGGTGGTTCACCGACACGGTGACCTGCAGCCAGGGTTGCGCGTTCGGCACTGGCGTGAAGAAGTCAGCCGCGGCATCCGTTTTCGTCGTCGACGCTCGGAACGCGTCGTCGAAGGAGGCGATGGCGCGGCCGGTGAGGGCGTCGCGCAGGGCCCCGTCGACGCGGCGCACCACCCAGGCGGCCCCCACGGCGGCCAGCAGCTGCAGCACGCCGAAAGTCACCCGCGACTCCGGCGCCGTCACGAGCAGTACGCGCTTGCCCACGCCGGCGGCGTCGATCGCGAGGCTCGCGAGCCCCTCGGTTGCCGCCACGAGCGGCGCGTCGCTGATGGTCGCGACGTAGCCGTCACCCGCAAAGTCGACAAGCGGATGCTCGACGCTCGCGTTCGCCCCGACCCGCTGCGCCATTATCGCCATTAAATACTCACCTTCCGGAGGAAACATCTATCATCTCGGGCGCAATGCCCTCGAGCTCGCCAAGCTGCACGCCCGAACTAGAGATCCGGGTTCGCCTGAGTAATGTCTGTCCTGACGTCGCCGGCCTCGGACACCTCAAATTTACCCGCAAGACTTCCACCGCTTCGATACATGTCACCGAACTGAAAATTCGGCGCGAATCGTCTCCTCCTCAGCCACCCGGCATCACTTCCACCCATGAACGTTCTCGTCCCATGACGGCAACGAGGACCCCGTGGGCATTCGTCGCTGCCTGATCGGCTCGACGAGATGCGGTTGTGCCGGTAAGTGCCGTGACTTCCTCACTCAAGTCCTCACGTCTGTCGGCAACGCCCCTGTCAGGACACCCATGATGCCGGGGCCAGCTGGCTGGTTTTCACGTCCTCCAGGGCGTCCTTGGGAAGCGTGACTTCATACACTCCGGCCTCCAACTTGACGAGCCGCAGGCCCTCCGCGAGGTCAGCATTGTGGCCCACGTAGGAACCGCGCGATCGATCTACACCGGTCGCGTCAGTCCACTCGTCGACGATGCGCAACTCGAGGCCGTTCCAATTGGCCTCCACGCTAAGCTCGAGAATTTGCTGAGCATCCTCCCGCGCGATTTCCCGCCGCCACGTACCGGCAGCGGTTTGCACGAACAGAGAATCCGCCGGTTCCGCATCCATCGCCAGGGCAACGCGGCTCCCACCCTCCAGAACATCCGCGACGTAATACGCGCCGTTGAACGACGCGAGAGTCCCGACGAAACGCGAGCGCGGCAACCGGCGGCCAACGGCCACCCCATCCACGACCCAGCCACGGCCCACGTCGGGATAACGCGCCAGCTCTTGTGACGAGCCATCGGCGAAGATCCGCACCAGCACAGAGTCGGGGGCAAGCCTTGTGTGCGTGAGCCACCACACGGGCACGATCCGACCCTCGGCGGTCGCGAATCCGGTACCGGTGAATGGTGCCCGGTCAACGAAGGGTCCGCCGGTCAGCGCCCGAGTCGCCTGGTCGACGCCGCCGATCGCATTCACAAACTGCAGGGTCGGATACGACGGAAACCGAAGCACATCAACGAAAGGGTCGGCCGCAAAGAAGGGCGACCCCGGGTAGCCCAGACCGTGAATCTCGAACAGTTGAGCCGGCGTCGTCGCGTAGGCCACGTCGTCGACCTGGACGACAAATCCCGCCACGCGATCCCACCCCGAGGCCAGATACGCGGCGCTCGCCTGCGGTGTGACGACCTTTTGCAGAATCGTGCTCACGCTGAATCCTCACATTTCGTCAATTGGCTCATGGGTCTTGCCCCAAATTATGCGCCGCGCAGATTAGATATCTCCCAATCGACCGGGGGCAGCTCAGAAAGCGCGACCGGTCCAACTGTGTACTCCAGCGTCGAGACCTCATCGAGCGGCACACCGTGACCGGGCAGGTAGGCAACCCCGGCCGGTTCGTTGAGACCGTCAAGGGGTTGGCGCTTGCCCCGCCATTCCACTGTCGCCTCGATGCGTCGCGGACAGGTGACATTCGCCTCGGCCACGACTGCCCGCCACTCCACCGGAGCGTTACGGCCGTTGACCATAGCGTGAATGACAAAATCGTCCGTCACGGTCTCTCCGAGGTTCCTTCGCACGATGATGCCAGCGACCTGTTCGTCTCTCGAGGCGGGGAGCAACACCACTCCCGTACGTCCGCGAACCAGCCCGACACACCCGATCACCGCGCCCTGGCCCACGGGCCGCTCAGTCGACGTCCACGAACGCAGGCTGAGCTCGGCACGCCCAACTACGGCGGACCATCCACTCTTCGCGTTGGCGCCATGCCGAATCTCGGGATGCTCGACGGTCGGCACTCCCCCTTTCTCCACGAAAATATGCGCCCGTTCGCCGCGGATTCCGGCGACCTTCACCGTTATGTCACGCCAGATGGCGGTCCATTCCACGTGGCGCAGGCCCGGCACCTGGTCTCGCCGCACCAGACGCGTGAACGCCCCATACCCGTCCGAAAGCCACTCTCCTTCGCCCTGCGGCTCGCCGCCGCCCAACCACACGAGCTGTAGCTGAGGCACCCCGGCCAGACTCACGATTCCTCCGGAATCCGCCACACCGAAGTCGATGCCATCGATAGTCGTCAGCAGCCCGGGCAGCGGCGTGTTCTCATCGATCACGTCCCAGGTCGACGTGCGCGTCAACCAGAACTGATCCAACTTCGAGAAGTCGACCTCACCCACCATGAGGGGTGACCGTGAATCGCGGTAGGTCGGGTCCAGAAAATCTCTGTTTTGCACACCGTTGATCGGCAGTTCCCCAATGACGACCACCAGATTGTCGCCACTCACCGAGGACACAACCACCCGCACGCCGTCAAAGCGGGCGGACCCGGCGATATGCACCTGGCCGCCGAGTGGGCGGTAATCCCTGAGAGCATCGACGTGCAGGGGATGCGTCAAGTCTTGCGCCTCGCGATCGAAACTCACCTGCTGTGCCTCCCGTCCGCACCCTGGGCATCTCCCACGGTATTGGGCACAATGCCATTCTTCACCATTCGCGGATCGATCACCGAACGACTGCCACTGCGCCCGATCGAGTCACATCGACCAATAACCAGGTGCCGGGGGCACTGGGGTCGGAGCGCCCAAAGACTCCGACAATCTCTCGTGTCCCGTCGGGCAGTGTGCGCCATAATTCTGCACCGTTGGGAATGTCGATCCGTGTTTGACCGAAAGTCCCTTCTGGCACGAATCCTGATCCGGTTCCAGAGAAACCCGACCCACGGAAGGGGTTCTCGGTGTCGAGGGAGAGTGCCTTGGGGAGGTCAAACCCGATTGACGGATATCTGGCCTCAAATATGTCCTTCTGCGGTCCGGGAAGCCCGTCCCAGAAGACTTTGATAGCGGTGGTGCGTGCGGTGGTATCTGTGATGTTCACAATGTTGTCGGGCACGGCGTCGTGTAACCACCTAATAGCGGAATCCGGTACGGAAGGGTGCACCCCTGAAGGCGTCTCAAACCGCACGTCGAAATACGGCCTGCGAGCTGCGAGATCACTCGTGTACTTGCTCCCGGGATAGTTCAGACCCAAGGCGTCATGCAGCTGCTGGGTCGTCATGCCGAGTGTGTCGACCGGCCGCGCGACAAAGCCCTGCAATCCCTGGAGCGGCGGCTGTTTACCCTCGATAATCGCCTCTGCCTGCTCAAACGGAATCGTCTTCTGCAGGTGCCCAGTGTTGTCGGGGGACGGCAGGCTGTCCCGAATATCGATCAATTGCGACATTTCATGGCGCGTGAGGCTCGCCACGGGCGACTCGACTAGGTGCCTGAATTCCTGCATTGATACACCGGCCTTGTCGAGAACTGCCGGAAGGCTCTCGTAGAAAGACGAGTACCCGGCGGCAGAAATACCGGCGTCGGAAAGCTCGGGCGTGTAAAGCGTTCCGTCTGCCATGACGACGGGATCAGCCGGAGGCCCAACCGAGCCGACAGCGTCGTTCGCAGTACCGTCAGCAGAAGCACCGTCGGGTATTGCGCCATCAGAAGGGGAACCGCTGGGCCGTGCACCGTCGGGTGTAGCGGCGTCGGGCGTAACGCTGTGGGCGCCGCCCGCGGGCGCAGCGACGTACGAGCCCGGCGTGGGGCTTGTCGGGTGCACGTCGACGTGACTCGCGACGGGCGGAACGGCCGCCTCGACGCGCGGGGCATCCACACGCTCGGCGATGCTGTGCAGGGTGTGGCCGCCGCTGCCGGGCTCGCCGATGGCGAGACGCGGCGGGGCTCCGAAGACGGCTCCGTCGGGGGTGACCGCGGCGAAACCGGGTTCGATCTGCACGGTAGGGATCTGGTCAGCGAGGGAGTGCATCGCCTGGGCGAGCGAGGCGCGACCGATCGAGGCGCCGCCGGCGATGTTCAGTTTCGCGGCATCCGCGAGCACGGTGAGGCCCTGACCCGCGTGCACGCATCCGCCCTGCCGGTGCCCGACGCTGACCTGTCGCCGTCCGACCTGCGCATCACCATGGTGCACCTGCTCAGCGATCGACTGCACGAGCCGTCGGATGTGACGATTCGAGTGACGGTGGCAGATGGACAGGCCGAGATAACAAATGCCCGTGACGACGCCGACGGGCAGGTTGCGGTTCAGCGCGCCGTGCTCGACCGCATTTCGGGCGCGCTGTTTGAGACCGTCGCTCGCATGCTCACCCCCCTGCGGTTGAACCTCACCCGTCAGGACGAGGCGGAATCGGCCCGGGCCGTTGACATCGCCGAACTGCTGGAGATCGAGGATATTTCAACCTTTGATGCGGCATCCGCTTGGCAGCCGCGCTCGCCGCGCGATTTTCTGCGTGTGCCGATCGGACTCGACGATTTCGGCGAGCCGGTGCTGCTCGACCTGAAGGAATCCGCGCAGCTGGGCATGGGACCGCACGGATTGTGTATCGGTGCGACCGGGTCGGGCAAGAGCGAACTGCTGCGCACCCTTATCCTGGCACTCGCGCTCTCGCACGGGCCCAAGGACGTGAGCATGGTGCTCGTGGATTACAAGGGCGGAGCGGCCTTCGCCCCGTTCGCCGGGCTGCCGCACGTGGCCGGCATCATCGACAACCTCGCCGACGATCCGCAGCTGACCCAGCGAGCCCGGGTGAGTATCGCCGGGGAGGTGGTGCGCCGCCAGCAACTGCTCAAGGATGCCGACAATTCCCCGTCGATCACCCATTACCGCCAGTTGCAGGCCACCCGACCCGACCTGCCGGCGCTGCCGCACCTGGTCATCGTCATCGACGAGTTCGGTGAGCTGCTCGCCGCGGAGCCCGATTTTGTTGATCTGCTGCTGACGATCGGCCGGATCGGCCGCTCGATCGGTGTGCACCTGCTGCTGTCCAGCCAACGTATCGAGGCTGGCAAGCTGCGCGGCCTCGAAACGTATCTCTCCTACCGGGTCGGCCTGCGCACGTTCTCGGCGTCGGAAAGCTCGATCGTGCTCGATACACCGGATGCCTTTCACCTGCCGGCCATTCCCGGCTTCGCCTATCTCAAGGTGGACACCTCCATCTACCGACGTTTTCGCTCTGGCTATGTCTCGGGCGCGCTCGCCCAAGCCGAGCTCACGCCGAACGACCGGGACGGTGACCGGCTGGAGGCCCGCCGTCTGCCGCTGTATAACGGGCTCGGGCAGCGCGACGAGTCGGAGACCGCCGAGGAGGCGCTTGCTCGACCGACTACCGGGCGCATTCTGGTGGACGCAGCCGTCGACGAACTGCGTCACGCAGACGTAGCCGTGCCACCGATCTGGCTGTCGCCACTGCCTGAGCGGATGGCGCTCTCCCGCGTCATCGCGGACGTGCCGGCGCCGACACTGCAGGTTGCGATGGGCCTGCTCGACGAACCCGAGAGGCAACGGCAGGATCCGTGGCTGATCGACCTCACCCGCAGCGGCGGACACCTGGCCATCTTCGGCGCCCCGCAGACCGGGCGCAGCACCTTTCTGCGCACCATGGCTGTCTCGCTCTCCCTCACCCACACGCCGCGCCAGGTGAGCGTGTACGCGATGGACTTCACCGGCTCCGGATTGACCCGGATCGACGGTTTTCCGCACGTCGGTGGTGTCGCCACGCGGTCGAATCCCGACCGATTGCGGCGCCTGCTCGAAGAACTCGCCGCGATGCTCACGACCCGGGAGCGTCTGTTCGCCGAGCGCGGTATCGACTCGCTCGCAACCCTGCGCAGCCTGCACGCCGCGGGGCGCGTCCCGGAGCTCGTGGCCGCCGATATCGTGCTGCTCATTGACGGGCTCGGAGCGCTTCGCGCCGACTTCGAGGAGCTGGAACCGGCGCTCTACGACCTTTTAGCGCGCGGCTCGAGTTTCGGCATGCACGTTGTCATGTCGATGACCCGCTGGAACGAACTGCGCATGGCGCAGCAACCGCTCATCGGAACCCGCATTGAACTGCGCCTGAACGATGCCATGGATTCGCAGATGGGCCGCAAATTGTCGGCGACGCTGCGGGTCGACCAGCCGGGGCGGGCACTCACCGACGCCGGCCTGTTCGCGCAGATCGCACTGCCGGTGCTCGACGACACCGCCGACGAGCTCATCGGTGACGAACTCGAGGCCCTCGCTACCCGCTCGGCGCGCAGTTGGGAGGGCCCATCCGCCGCGCCGATTCGGCTGCTGCCGGAGAGTTTCTCGGCCGACGAACTGCCCGACGCGATCGACTCCCCCGACGCGATACCGTTCGGGTTGCGCCAGGACACCATGGAACCCGCCTATCTCGATCTCGCCGCGACCGACCAGCACCTGCTCGTGTTCGGCGATCACGGCTCGGGCAAATCCACCCTGCTGCAGGGGCTCATTCAGGGTCTGACCGAGCGGTTCACACCCGACGAACTCGTCATCGCGATCATGGACGTGCGCGGAGAGATCTCGGCGGCCTGCCCCGATGACTATCTGGGCGGGCTGGCCGCATCGAGTGGCGAAGCGCGTACCCTGGCCGCGGCGATCGCCGGGGAACTGACCCGGCGGCAATCATCCGCCGACCGTTCGGTCGGGCCACGTATCGTGGTCATCGCCGATGACTTCGACATTCTGGCCTCCGGAGGCACGGAACCGCTGAACCCGCTGCTGCCATTTTTGCCGAGTGCCCGCGAGTTGCGATTGAACGTCATCATCACGCGTCCCGTCGCCGGCGCAACGCGAGCGCTCTATGACGTCGTGTTGCAGTCGCTACGCGATACCGGGGCGACGAACCTGATCCTCTGCGGAGAACGCTCAGAGGGGCAAATCTCGCCCGGTGTGTATGCCGAGCAGATGCCGCCCGGTCGCGGCCGACTGGTACGCCGCGGCGACCGACCGCGGATCGTGCAGATCGCCGAAGCACGCGTGCCTGCGGCTCTCTCGTGAGCGTGCGCATCGTGCTCGCCGGCACCGCCGGCGGTGTCGGGACTACAACGCTCGCGGCGCTGTTGTTCGACCGCGTCTCGGCGGTGCCGGGCGGCGTTCCCACCCTCGCCGACCATACTTCGGGCGACCTCGGTGCGCGGGTGGCTCGGGGCGATGGCGCTCTCCTGATCGACCAGGGGCTGCTGCTGCACGACCTCGGCGCCCATGCCGGGGGTGAGGGGCTCGATCTGTTCGAGTCTCCTTCCACCCTCGGCGTTGTCGTAACGGCAAACACGCCGCTCGGGCTCTTTGCCGCCCATCGGTTTCTGGCGGCGGTGCGCACGCGCTACGGCGAGTCGGGGCTTGCTCGCACCACCGTCGTGGCCGTCTCGACCGGTCGCCGTGCGGGCACGTCACGGCTCGTCGCTGGACTGCGCGTAGCGTTCGGTCAGGAGATCCTGGTGGTACTCGGCCACGATGTGGCCCTTGCCGGTGGCGGGCCCATCGCCGCCTCCCGGTTGAACTGGCGCACGGTGACCTCGCGCGACCAAATCGCCCGCCGCCTGCAGGCAGTCATCGGCGGGATCGGCCAGTAGGCCAGGCGAGCCTGCAGGGGTCGGGTCGGGTCGGGTCAGGTCGGATGGCGGCGCAGACGGGGCCGGCCAGTAGGCCAGGCGAGCCTGCAGGGGTCGGGTCGGGTCGGGTCGGGTCGGATCAGGTCAGGTCGGATGGCGGCGCAGACGGGGCCAGCCAGTAGGCCAGGCGAGTCTGCAGGGGTCGGGTCGGGTCGGATCGGGTCAGGTCGGATGGCGGCGCAGACGGGGCCAGCCAGTAGGCCAGGCGAGCCTGCAGGGGCCCGGTCGGATCAGGTCGGATGGCGGCGCCGGCGGGCGCAGTCAGCTTAGGCGCCGGCGCGGTCGGCGAGACCGCGCACAAAGGCGGCCTGGCCGGCGTGCTGCAGGTCGTCGGAGAGCACACTTGCGAGGCGCACGCCGACCGTGACGGCGGGGGTCCAGGAATCGTCGACGACCCGGTCCAGCTCCGCCGCGCTCAGACTGCTCAGATAGGCCAGCGTCGCGGTGTGTACGGCGTCATAGTAGCCGCCAAGCAGGGCCGCGTCGGCGCGAACGGCGGCGACCTCGGCGGAGGTGAAGCCATAGCCGATCCGCTTCGGCGCGAACGGCAGGTCGAATCGTTCGGCCCACCCCTGCCCGGTGTACACCTGCTCGGTGCCGGCCAGGTCGGCGATGTGGTCGTCCTGCAGGCGGGACAGATGCCAGGTGAGCCAGGCAATCGTGTTGGCGTCGGCATCCACTCGATACGTCAGGGTGGCGACAGTCGCATTCTTCAGGGCCGCGCGCACGCTGCCCTGGATACGGGAAAACTCTTCGATGAGCAGTTCGGACAGGGTCATAGCTCTCCTTAGTCGTGCTCCTAACGTACCCCGGCTGACGCATAAGCCCCCGAAGTCGGGGCCCTGGCCCGGACCAGCGCAGTGATGCTTCGGGCCGCCGGCACGGGGAGCGCTACCGACGGTAGGCGCTGACCTCTGTTGCCTTGACCGAGAGCCAGACCGCCGAACCGAGCTGCAGGCCGAGATCGGCGACCGCGGCGGGAGTAAGTTCGGCGATGACCTCGGGGTCACCGCTCGTGCGCAGGCGCACGCCGCCGCTGCCCGGCTCGATGGCGGTCACCCGGGCCGACCAGACGTTGCGGGGGCTCGCGTGACGCGGCTGCTCTGTTTGCACGACGACGGATGTCGGGCGAAAGACCGCCGCGGCCAGAGCGTGCTGCTCGCACCCAGTGACGGCCGCGGCGTGAGGCGCGGAGCTCGCCAAGGCCGGGGCAGCTGCGGTCGGGCTGGAGGGTGCAACAGGGAAGTCGAGGGTGGCGGCATCCGCTGGACGCACCCAGAAAATGCGGCCATCGGGGGCGACGACGGCGCCGTTCTGCACGGTACCGACGACAAGGTTGACCCCGGCGAGGGCCGCGACGAACGGATTGCGCGGGGCTGCGAGCACCTCGGCGGTCGTGCCCTCGTCGATGAGTGCGCCGTCGTGCAGCACGGCGACTCGATTTGCGAGTACGACCGCGTCGACGATGTCGTGGGTGACGATGATGGCGCTCGTGCCGGTGTCGGCAAGCTGCTCGCGGATGAGCTGGCGCATGAACGGGGCGGTCTCGGCGTCGAGGGCGGCCATCGGTTCGTCGAGCAGGAGCACGCGCGGGCCGGCCGCCAGGGCGCGGGCGAGGGCGACCCGCTGCTGCTGTCCCCCGGAGAGGGCGCCGGGCTTGCTGTCACCGAGGTCGTGCAGGCCGACGCGGTCGAGCCAGCGGTCGGCCTCTTTTCGGGCCTGGGCGGCGGTCAGTCGCGCTTCGCCAACGCGTAACGCGAACGCCACGTTGGCGCGGGCACTCAGATGCGGAAACAGCAGGGAGTCTTGACCGAGCAGGCCGATACCCCGTCGTTCGGGTGCTACGAAACGCCCCGGCCCGGTCAGGACGGCGCCGTCGATCGTGACGGTTCCAGCGTCGGGGGTGGCGAGGCCGGCGAGCAGGTCGAGCACGGTTGACTTGCCCGAGCCGTTCGGGCCGAGGAGCGCGAGCACCTCACCGGGCGCGAGGGTGAGCTGCAGGTCGAGGGTGAACGAGCCGCGAGTGAGCTGCAGATTCGCCTCGAGCAGGGCATTGGCGGCGGATTTCCAGAGGGCGGGGGTCACGAAATATCCGCTCCTAGCGGGTTCACGAGAGTACGCTCGCTCGACGGGTTCCAACCAGCACGAGGATGATCACGGCGACCGCTATGAGCAGCAACGACAGGGCAACGGCCTGGTCGGTCGTCACGCCAGAGCCGTTGAAGGCGGTGTAGATGGCGAGGGGCATGGTGCGGGTGACGCCAGCTTGATTGCCGGCGAACAGGGCTGTCGCGCCAAACTCTCCGAGGGCGCGGGCAAAGCTCAAAACGGTTCCGGCGAGCAGGCCGGGGGCCACCAGCGGCAGCGTGATGCGGGCGAAGACCGTTCCGCGACCGGCGCCGAGGGTCGCGGCAACGCGTTCGTAGCGCACCCCGGCGGTGCGCAGGGCGCCCTCGACCGCGATCACCAGGAAGGGCAGGGCAACGAAGGTTTGCGCGATAACGACCGCGGCCGTCGTGAACGGAATGCGCAGCCCAGCAAGTTCGAGGGTGCTGCCGAGCACGCCGCCGCGTCCCAACAGGGAGAGCAGCGCGATGCCTCCGACGAGGGGCGGCAACACGAGCGGCACGGTCACGAGCGCGCGTAACAGGCCGGCCACGCGCGGCTGCGATCGGGCGATGACGACGGCCAGCGGCACGCCGAGCAGCAGGCAGAGCACCGTCGAAACGGATGCTGTCGCCAGCGATAACCCCAGCGGCTGCAGGGCTTCTTGTGAGAGGAGCAAAGCGGGCAGGCCGGGCCAGTCGACCTGGAGCAGCAGACCGGCGAGTGGCAGAACGAGCAGGGCCAGGCCGATGCTCGCGGGCAGATAGAGCAGGCGGGGGATCATGCGCGCCGCTTCCGGTGCGCCGGGCGTGCGCACCGGTGGATGCCGCCTCTGGCCGTGACTTCCCGGGCCCGGGCCCGGTCGGTGGGCCCATGATCTATCGTGGGCCCGGTTGCATAAGGTGGGCCCGGTCGCGCGATCCCGCATCCGGGGACGTTCGCCGTTCCGGGCCCGCCTGTGCCGATAGCGATATGCCGCGCAATGTGCGTCTCGTTCCGGGCCCGGGCCCGGTCGGTGGGCCCATGATCTATCGTGGGCCCGGTTTCCGGGCCCGGGCCCGGGCGGCAAAGAACCGTCACGGAGCGAGAAACCCGTGGGCGGCGAGCACTGCCTGACCAGCCGGCGAGAGCACCAGGTCGACGAAAGCCTGGGCGGCCGCGGCGTGCGCGCTGTCGGCTACGACCGCGATCGGATAGTGCCCGACGACCGCATCCGCTCCGGCCGGGGTTACGCCCTGGATACGGTCGGGGTTGGCGGCGACGTCTGTCGCGTAGACGAGGCCGGCATCCGCTTCACCCCCGGCGATCTTAGTGACGACGGCCGTCACATTCTGTTCCTCGCTCGCGGGTGTGAGGCTGACGCCCGCGTTGGCGAGCAGGCTGGCGGATGCCGCGCCGCACGGCACCTGCGCCGCGCACAGCACGGTGATCACGCCGGGGCGGGCGAGATCTTGCAGGGTCTCGATCTGGAGCGGGTTGCCGGGGGCGACCGCAATACGGAGGGTGTTACCGGCGAACACGGTGGCGGGGCCGACCAGTGCGTCGTCGGCGAGCGGCTGCAGGTTCTTCTGGTCGGCACTGGCAAACACATCGGCGGGGGCGCCGGCCGCGATCTGGGTGGCGAGGGTGGAGGACCCGTCATAGGTGACCTGCACGTCGACGGCCGGATTCTGGTCTTCGAGCAGGGTGGCGAGCTCGTCGAAGGCACCGGTGAGGGACGCTGCGGCGTAGACGCTGAGGGTCTGGGGCGCAAGGCCACTCGCGCTCGGTCGACCGGTGTCCGAGGCGTTCGATGGTGCACAGCCGGTGAGGGCCAGGGCGAGCACGGCCAGGGCTGCGAGGGCCGGGCGGGTCACGGCATCCGTCCTGGAGTTTCGACGATCACGTTGGTGGCCTTGATCACGGCAACACCGAGCGAACCGATCTCGAGGCCGAGTTCACGCACGGCCTCGCTCGACATGAGCGAGACCACGCGGTGCGGGCCACACTGCAGTTCGACCTGGGCCATAACCGTGTCCATCGTGATGGCGGTGACGATGCCCACGAACCGGTTGCGGGCGCTGCGGCCCACGCTCGACGGGTCGGTCGGGGTGCTCGCCTGATCGACCGCGAAGGCCGCGAGCGCGGTTCCGTCGACGGCGAGGCGACCGGAGGCGTCGGCATCCGCTGCAAGACGGCCACCGTCGACCCAGCGTCGTACGGTGTCGTCGCTGACGCCGAGCAGCTCGGCGGCCTCACTGATCCGATATTGCGTCATGAATGGCACGATAGCACCGCATCTGCGGTTTTAACCCGTCCGGTTGTTTAGGAAACCACTCTCGGCTGTCGCGGATACCACTCCTTGCCGTCCGAGAAACCAGGTCGGGCTGGCCCGCGAACCACTCTGTGTTGTTCCAGAAAGCACGTCGGTCTCACCCGCGCCATGCGCATAACTCCTGCAAATTGCTGAGTTCGACTGGTAGGTTCCGCTCAGATAGGAGCAGAGTGACGGCGGCGGCGACAGATTGCAGGAGTTATGCGCTCTGCAGGGCGGTTGGGCGGTTGGGCGGCAGCCTCCCGCCCAGCTGGTGGCCGAGGGGCCGCGCAGCGCCTAGCGTTAAGCCATGGCTATTCCTCCCCTTGTCGAGCCCGTTGATCGGCTCAGCGCCTTAGAATCCGTGCGCACCGCCCGCCAACGCCGCCTCCCGCAGCTCAATGAACTCGGTCAGCGCCGCCTCGCCAACGCCCGAGTGCTCGTGCTCGGCGCCGGTGGGCTCGGCTCCCCCGCCCTGCTCTACCTCGCAGCGGCCGGCGTTGGCACCATCGGCATTGTCGACGGTGACGACGTGGAACCGAGCAACCTGCAGCGCCAGATCGTTCACGGGCAAGCGGATGTCGGCCGCCCCAAGGTAGACAGCGCGGCCGAGCGCATCGCCGAGATCGCTCCGGAAACCACGGTCGTCCGGCACTCCGAGCGCCTCGTGGCGAGCAACGCCGCCGAGATCATCGGCGGCTACGACATCGTCATCGACGGCACCGACAACTTTCCAACCCGGTTCCTCGTGAACGACACCTGCGCGCGGCTCGGGCTGCCGCTGGTGTGGGCATCCGTTTTGCGATTCGACGCCCAGCTCTCAGTGTTCTGGGCCACTCCGCCGGTCGGTAGCGGCGTCACCGGAGTGCACCTGCGCGACCTGTTTCCGACGCCACCGGCCGAGGGCGAAGTGCCCAACTGCGCCGACGCCGGTGTGCTCGGAGCGCTGTGCGGCCAGGTCGGGTCGCTCATGGCGACCGAAACCATCAAGCTCATCACCGGGATCGGCACGCCGCTGATCGGCCGGGTGCTCGTGATTGACGCGCTGTCGGGTCGGTTCAGCGAGATTCCGTTGCTCGGAACCGGCATTGCCGCCGAGCCGACCGCCGCCGAGATCGCCGGCGAGCTCGCCCGGGCTGCCATGACGAGCTACCCCGAGGTCTCAAGCGTGGAACTTGTTCACCGCCTCGCCGCCCAGAGCGCCGGCACCGACAAATTTCTCGTCGTGGACGTGCGCGAGCCGAATGAATTCGCCGAAAGCTCGATTCCGACGGCCCAGCTCCTGCCCATCGGTGAGCTTCTCACCAATGGGGTGGTCTCGGACAGTGGCCGCGCCGCGCTGCCCCAAAACACCCCGCTGATCGTGCACTGCCACGCCGGCGGCCGGGCCGCCCGCGCCGCGAACGCGCTGCGTGAGGCGGGATTCACCGATGTCTCGGTGCTCAGTGGCGGGATCCTCGCCTGGGATGACCTCGTCACCGCCGGGGGCGCCCCGGGTGTCGGCAGCCGCTGGACCGAACCAGAGCCCGTCCCGGCCGGGCGGCACGCCTCGACGAGCGACGCCGGCAACGCCGACCAGTCCGACAGCCAGGTCTAGCCCGTGACTGACACCGAACGCACACACGGGCACTCGCACACCGATCGGGCGGATGCCTGCGCGCCCGCCGCAACCGCGCGAAGCGTTGCCGAGCAACTCGCGATCGTGCTCGGCAGTGTCGATCCCCTGCCGCCCGTGCGGGTCGAGCTCGACGAGGCCCGCGGGCTCGTGCTGGCCGAAGACGTACTCACGGTGACCGATACGCCTCCCTTCGACAACTCCGCCATGGACGGCTACGCCGTTATCCGCACCGACCTGCTCGAAGCAACCGCTCACAACCCGATCACCCTGCCCGTCGTGGCCGACCTCGCCGCCGGAACGGACCAGAACCCGGCTCTGGCACCCGGGCAGGTCGCGCGCATCATGACGGGAGCGCCGATTCCCGACGGGGCGGATGCCGTCGTGCCGATCGAAGACACCGACCAGGGCACCGAACAGGTCACCGTCGTTCGAGCACCCGAGCCCGCGGCACACATCCGCCGGGCCGGCGAAGACGCCCACGCCGGCGACCGGGTGCTGCGCACGGGCAGCGTGCTCTGGCCCACCCGGGTCGCCGCAGCGGCGAGCGCCGGAACCAGCACGGTACTCGTGCACCCCGCTCCACGGGTGGCCGTGATCTCGACCGGCAGCGAACTCGTCACTCCCGGCAGCCCGACGCGTCGCGGCCAGATTCCCGACTCGAACTCCTTTCTGCTCTCGGCGGCCGTCGCCGAGGCCGGCGGTAGCGCCGTTCGGATCGGCGCCGTGCCCGACGACGACGACGTGCTGCGCGCGGTGCTCACCGAGCTGGTCGGCAAAGTCGACGTGATCGTGCTCTCCGGCGGGGTGAGCGTCGGAGCGTACGACGTGGTCAAAGCCGTGCTGAAGCCGCTCGGTACCGTCGACTTCGGACCGGTCAAGATGCAACCCGGTAAGCCGCAGGGTTTCGGCCGCTGGCCCGCTACCGACAATGTGCCCGGACCGCTCATCTTCGCCCTGCCCGGCAACCCGGTCAGCGCCTACGTCTCATTCGAGGTGTTCGTGCGACCCGCTCTGCGGCGTCTGCTCGGGCACGGGAGCCTGCAGCGGCGCACGATCACAGCTACCGTCGTCGATGACTGGCGTTCCCCGCCCGGACGCGCCCAGTACATGCCCGTCATCGTCACGCACCGTACCGATGGCACCGAAGACAGCATGGAAGCACGCCCGGCCTCCCGCGGCGGCTCGGGCTCACACCTCGTCGCCGGCCTCGCGCAGGCCAACGGACTCGCCATCATCGCCGAAGACACGACTCACATTCGCGGCGGCGACCTCATCACTGTCATGCTGACATCATGACGCACACCACCGACACGACCGGAGCGGTTATGCCCGCACAGCTATTCACCCACCTCGATTCGGCCGGACAGGCTCGCATGGTCGACGTGACCAACAAGGTTCCGACCGTGCGCAGCGCCACCGCCGCCGGCTTCGTGCGCTGTGGCGCGAGAGTGATCGCCGCCCTCCGTGACGGCACCGCGCCCAAGGGCGACGTGCTCGCCGTGGCCCGCATCGCCGGAATCCAGGGCGCCAAGAAGACCGCCGACCTGCTCCCACTGGCCCACGTAATCGGCGTGCACGGCGCTGTCGTCGACCTCGTCGTCGACGATGACGGCGTCAGCATCACCGCCACCGTGCGCACCGCCGACCGCACCGGCGTCGAAATGGAGGCGTTCACCGCCGTCTCGGTCGCTGCCCTGGCCGTCGTCGACATGGTCAAGGGCCTCGATAAATCCGTCACGATCGAGAACGTGCGCCTGCTCGCCAAGAGCGGCGGCAAGAGCGGCGACTGGCTGCGCGCTTGACCTGGCCAGTTCCCGGCACATCCGCCGGACAAAACGGATGCAGCGCCACGAGCGCGCCCACATTCGGCAACCGCGTTGCCGGTTACCGGTTACCGAAGCATCCACCGAAATCAGGCGCGCCCATCTCCCCGGCCGGCGGCGTGAAGTCCGCCGCACAAAACGGATGCGGCGCCACGAGCGCGCCCACATTCGGCAACCGCGTTGCCGGTTACCGAAGCATCCACCGAAATCAGGCGCGCCCATCTCCCCGGCCGGCGGCGTGAAGTCGGCTGCAGGCGCCACGGTCGATTTGATCGTGCTCGCCGGCGGACGCGGCAGCCGACTCGGCGGCGCGCTCAAGCCCGCGGTCGAGGTTGCCGGGCGCACCCTGCTCTCCCGGGTTCTCGACGCTCGCCCGGTCGCCCGGCACGCTGTCGTCGTCGGACCGCCCGCCGCTCGGCCCGCCGCCGGCGAGCGAGTGAGCGATGCCCTGATCTGGGCCCTCGAAGATCCACCGTTCGGCGGCCCGGTGGCCGGCATAGCGGCCGGCCTCACAGCGCTCGAGGCGAACGCCGATTGGGTGCTCGTACTCGCCTGCGATCTGCCCTGGGGAGCGGATGCCGCGCGCCTGCTCGTCGCGGCAGCATCCGCTCTCGAGACCGTCGGTGAACAGACCATCGGTGAACAGACCGAAGGCCTGCACCTCACCGACGACACCGGCCATGCCCAATGGCTTGCCGGGATCTACCGGGCACCCGCCCTGCGCGCCGCTGTGGCCCGACTCGGCGATGGCGTCAATGGTGCCAGCATGCGTGAGCTGCTCGCGGGACTACACCTCATGGGGCTGCTGGACGAATCCGAAGCCGGTGCTGACGTGGACACGTGGGAAGATGTTAAGCGCAGCACCGCTCGCCTGGCCGGTGCTCCGACAATTCTGTCCGACCCGAGGAGTGACCCCCAATGAGCTCTACACCGTTGCCTCCCGAAGCGCTCGATGAGTGGCTCACCGCTCTCGCCGACCGGCTCCAGCTCGACCCGGCCGACGTGCCGGTGGGAGACCTGCTCGATGCGGCCCGCGATATTGCCCACAATGTGGCCCGGCCGGCCGCTCCGCTCAGCACCTTTCTGATCGGCCTCGCCGCCGCGAAAAACGGTGGGACGGGCGCCGATATTGAAGCTGCCTGCGCCGCCGCGAGCGAACTCGCCCTCGACTGGGCCCCCGAGAAGCCCTGATGGCGACCCTGCGATTCTTTGCCGGCGCAGCCGAAGCCGCCCAGACCGAAACAGCCACGCTCGACGCTGGCACGATCGGCGAGCTGCGGACCCAACTCGGCGAGGCCTACGGCACCGAGTTCGTACGCGTGCTGGGATTGTGTTCCCTGCTGGTGAACGGCGCCCGCGCCGGCGATGACGCGGTCAGGCTCGCGCCC
The DNA here is from genome assembly GCF_004404025.1 of Cryobacterium serini. Taxonomy (NCBI): domain Bacteria; kingdom Bacillati; phylum Actinomycetota; class Actinomycetes; order Micrococcales; family Microbacteriaceae; genus Cryobacterium; species Cryobacterium serini. Next base: position 226,134 of record NZ_SOHN01000016.1, on the reverse strand, counting down.
ACCGACGCGGTCGACGTGCTCCCGCCCTTCGCCGGCGGCTGAATAGCCTGGACCTCGTTGACACCTGCGGAGATTGGCGGCTAGAAGACCCCGATCGCCTGCGCTGACGCGGTGTCTTTCGCGCAGATCTCCGCAGTTCTGTCCGACCCTACAAACCGACCCAGGAATGCGTTCCGTCGACCTCGTACTGCTTCTTCCAGATTGGAACTTCTGCCTTCACGGCCTCCACGAGGCTCTCGCAGGCAGCAAAAGCGTCGCCGCGGTGCGCGCTCGCAACGACCGCGACGAGGGCGAGGTCGCCGACCTCAAGGTGCCCGATGCGGTGACTGACCGCCAGCACCACGAGCGGATGCTTCCCCCGCACCCGGTCAGCGATCTCACCGATGATGCGCCCCGCGTCGGGATGCGCACTGTAGTCGAGGCCCGTGACGCGGCCGGAAGCATCCGGATCGTGATCGCGCACCTGCCCGATGAACGTCACCACTGCGCCGTGGGTCACATCGGACACCGCCGACAGGTGCTCACCCACGTCGAGCGACGACTCGGTGACCAGAGCGAAGCCAGCAGCCATCAGTGGTCACCCCCGTCAAGCTGGTCGATGATGTGCCGTACGAGCGGCGCAAGAATGGCCACACCGTCGCGCACCGCGCCGGTCGAACCGGGCAGGTTCACGACCAAAGCACCGTTGTTGCCGACCGAATCGGCGATGCCGGCGATGCCGCGGGACAGTACCGCGGTGGGGATCGTCGCGGCGCTCAAGGCGCGCATCCGCTCGGAAATTCCCGGCAGAGTCGTGTGGAGCACGGTCGCCGTGCCCTCGGGTGTGAGATCGCGCGCCGACACGCCGGTACCTCCGGTCGTCACGATGAGGCGGGCACCATCGCCGAGCGCGGCCAGGATGGCTCCCGCCACACTCTCGATCCCGTCGGGCACCACCCGCGGCGGCCCGCACGGAATGCCGACCTCCGCGAGCGCATCGACGGTGGCCGGTCCCGACCGGTCTTCGCGCTCCCCGCGCGACGAGCGATCAGACACGGTGATCACGACGGCCCCGAGTTCGGCACCAAGCTTGAGCTGAGTTTTCACCGTTCTACAGTACCGCGACGCAGCCAGCGTGATTCGGCTACCGGCATCCGCTGTGAGCCGAAATCATTTGTCACGGTGTTTGTGCGGTGCACGCCGAACGGCAAAAGAACAGGCTGGTCACGAAGCGGGCCGTATGCCCGACACCCAGCCGAGGAAGCCCATGTCAACCGTCTTACCACCACGCGTTACGTCCACGCTGAAGCCGGACCTCTCCAACTGGGATCCGGAACACGACGAAACGTGGGATTCACGCCTCGCGTGGCGCACCCTGTGGATCACCACTTTCAGCATGACCCTCGGTTTCGCGGCCTGGTATCTGGTTAGCGCGATCGCCCCGCGCCTGAACGACATCGGCTTCGACCTCAGCACCAGCCAGCTGTACTGGCTGGTCGCGCTGCCGGGCCTCGCCGCCGGCCTGTTGCGACTCATCTTCATGTTTTTGCCGCCGATTCTCGGCACCCGCGTACTCGTCGCCCTGTCGAGCGCCCTGCTGCTGCTGCCGATGATCGGCTGGACCCTCGTCGCCCGTGACGTCTCCACCCCCTACTGGGTGCTTTTGGCACTCTCGTTCGCCGCGGGTATCGGCGGCGGCAGCTTCTCGGGCTTCATGGCCTCGACGAGCTATTTCTTTCCCAAGCGCCTGGCCGGAACCGCCCTGGGCCTGCAGGCGGGGCTCGGCAACTTCGGCATCGGTCTCATTCAGCTACTCACCCCGTGGGTGGTCGGTTTCGGCCTGCTCGGCACCGCCGCCCTCACGCCGGAGAGCGACTCGAATGGTGAACTGGTCTGGCTGCACAACGGCGGACTCGTGCTCATTCCCTGGGTGATCCTCGCGATCGTCCTCGCCCTCCTCTTTCTCAAGCGTGTGCCGATCAAGGCCAACTTCAAACAGCAGCTCGACATCTTCCAGGTCAAGCACACCTGGATCATGACCGCCATCTACCTTATGAGCTTCGGCGCGTTCAGCGGCCTGGCCGCGCAGATGGGCCTGATCATCCTCAACGTTTACGGCGACTTTCCGGATGCTCCCAACCCGCTCGCCTTCGCCTTCATCGGCCCCGTCGTCGGCGCCCTCGTACGCGCAGCGTCCGGGCCGCTCTGCGACCGGTTCGGCGGCGCCATCTTCACCTTCATCGGCGGCGCCGGCATGGCCGTGGGAACCCTGGTCACCGTGTTCTTTCTCACCCCGACCAGCGTGGAGGAGTTCTCCGGTTTTCTCACCGGCATGATCATCATCTTCTTCTTCTCCGGCCTGGCCAATGCCGGAACGTTCAAGCAGATGCCGATGATCTTCCCCAAGCGGCAGGCCGGCGGAGCAATCGGCTGGACCGCAGCGATCGCCGCCTTTGGACCGTTCATCGTCGGCATGGCCCTGACCGCCATGACCCCGACCACCTTCTTCATCGGCTGCTCCGCGTTCTGCGTGCTCTGCACCGGCCTGGCCTGGTTCTATTACGCGCGTCCCGGCGCACCCAACCCGAGCTGACGCTCCCCCAGCAACCCGAAGTCCCCTTCTCCTCCAGCGGGGGGCTTCGGGTTTTTTTCTGCCAGCACGCAGGTCATACTCAACTGAGGAGGTCAACGATGACCAGCTATGAAGAACCATCAGGCGGCGACCCGGTCTGCTGGCTCGAACAGGTCTGCCCGGAGTGCGGCGCCTACGTCGCCGGTGAGTTGCCGGCCACCTGTTGGCGTTGCGACACGGTGGTCTCGCCGAGCTGAGCTGCCTGTGCGACCCGCGCGGGACATCCGTCGGGCACCCCTTGAAGCGGATGCCGCCCCACCGCGGATCCGAGTCACCCGCCTCCCGAACAGACCCCGCGCCACCGCCCGCAAACCGCCCGCCACCCCCAAATGCTCGCGTCGCGGCCGGTCGGTTGCCACCACTTCGCGCTGCGCGGCAGTTGCGCCGCTGTGCGGGAGTTGCAACTCCCGCGCAGCTGCGCAGCCCCCGCGTAACGCGTGACGCGGGAGCTCTGGCCAGGCTACAACTCCCGCGCACTGGCGTACCTCCCGCGGAACGTGGCCCAACCCAATGGATGCCCGCAGCCGCAACTTGCGCGCACTGGCGCAAACCCCGCGTATTGGCGTAGTGCCCGCGGAGGACGGCCCGAAGCATGGGAGGAGACAAGCAGTCGGGCAGAAGCGTCGATGGCGGTCTCGACACGCTCGACCAACGGACACGGCCAGCCTCCGGACGCAGCCCGCTAGCTCCCTCGTGACACGACCCGTCCCAAACAAACGGATGCCGCCCCACCGCGGATTCGGTTCACCGGCCTCCCGCACAGACCCCGCCCCACCGCCCGCAAACCGCCCGCAAACCGCCAGCCCTCGCCCAAGCCGCCAAACGCAGTACAGTCAGAGCACACTTCGAGGGAGGACCACGATATGGCCGGTCAGCAGACTTTTGTCATCGTCGGGGCGTCGCTCGCAGGCGCGAGCGCAGCCGGTGCGCTGCGCGATGAGGGCTTCGATGGTGAGATTCACCTGATCGGGGCCGAGGAACACCTTCCCTATATTCGACCGCCGCTGTCGAAGGAGTATCTCGCCGGCACCACCGACCGGGCGTCGGTCTTCGTCGAAAGCAAGAGCTGGTACACCGACCGCGACGTGCAATTTCACCCCGGCACGCGCGCGGTCGACCTCGACCTCGCGGCACACCGAGTCAGGACCGATGATGGCGAATCCAGGCGTTACGATCGGCTGCTGCTGACCACAGGGTCGCGGCCCCGACGCCTGACCGTGCCCGGCGCGACCCTCGGCGGGGGTGCACTACCTGCGCACCCTCGACGACACCGAGCTTCTGCATTCCCTGCTGGCCGCCGGCGGCAGACGTCTCGTCGTCGTGGGGTCCGGTTGGATCGGCCTGGAGGTCGCCGCGACGGCTCGAACCTTCGGCAATGAGGTGACCGTTCTCGAGCGCGGTGCGGTGCGGTGCCGCTCGCGGCGGCCCTCGGCGACGAACTGGGCAACCTGTTCGCGACCCAGCACGAGCACAATGGCGTGGTCATCCGCCGCTCCGTGAGCGTTGAAAGCCTGATCGGAAGCAGCGGTCAGGTCACCGGCGTGATACTTGCCGACGGTGAAACTGTGCCCGCCGACCTCGTGCTGGTGGGTATCGGCGCGGTTCCGAACGTGGAACTGGCTGAGAAGGCGCAGCTCGGGGTCGACAATGGAATCCTGGTCGACGCGAGCCTGCAAACGAGCGATCCGCACGTGTTTGCGGCCGGCGATGTGGCTAACGCCGAGCATCCGCTTATTTCGCAGCACCTGCGCAGCGAACACTGGGCCAATGCCGTGAACGGTGGCCCCGCTGCCGCCCGGGCGATGCTTGGCCAGAACGTGTCCTTCGACGCCATTCCGTACTTCTACACCGACCAGTTCGACCTCGGCATGGAGTATTCCGGCTTCGGCCCGCTCACTCGCGGCGCCGATCTGGTCTACCGCGGCGACCCCGTCAGCGGCGCATTCATCGTCTTCTGGCAGAACGCCGGCCGGGTGGTCGCCGGTATGAACGTCAATGTCTGGGACGTCAACGACGCCGTGCAGGCGCTCATCCGGCGGGCCGAACCGGTCGATCCGGTCCGGCTCGCCAACGAGTCGATCCCCCTGGGCCAGGTCTAAGCCGCCGGCTAGACCTTCTGGTCGACCAGCTCGTTCGGCGCCGGCTCTGCCACATCGTCGGTAAAGGGCTGCGAGGTTCGCGGGGCGTTGTACAGCGTCTCGTCAAGGATGCCCTGGCGCTTGGCCACGATCGTGGGCACGAGGGCCTGACCCGCTACGTTCACGGCGGTGCGGCCCATGTCGATGAGCGGATCGATGGCCAGCAGCAGGCCAACCCCGGCCAGCGGCAGACCCAGCGTTGACAGGGTCAGCGTCAGCATGACGACGGCGCCCGTGGTGCCGGCCGTGGCCGCAGAACCCAGTACGGATACCAAAACGATAAGAAGGTACTGGGTGAGGTCCAGCTGAATTCCAAAGAACTCAGCCACAAAGATGGCGGCGACGGCGGGGTAGATCGCCGCGCAACCGTCCATCTTGGTCGTCGCTCCCAGGGGAACAGCGAAGGATGCGTATCCGCGCGGTACGCCCAGGCTGCGCTCCGTGACGCGCTGCGTCAGCGGAAGGGTGCCGATGGATGAACGTGACACGAAGCCCAGCTGAACGGCCGGCCAGACACCGGAGTAGTACTGCTTGACGGAGAGACCGTGAGACTTGATCAGCACCGGGTAGACCACGAACAGTACCAGGATCAGGCCGATGTAGATGGTGACGGCGAACTTGCCCAGCGACCCCATGGTGTCCCAGCCGTAAACCGCGACCGCGTTTCCGATCAGGCCGATCGTGCCGAGCGGCGCGACGCGAATAATCCACCAGAGCACCTTTTGAATGACCGCGAGAGCCGAGGCGTTGAGGTTTAGGAATGGCTCGGCCGCTTTGCCCACCTTCAACGCTGCAATGCCCACCACGATGGCGATGACGAGAATCTGCAACACGTTGAAGCTGACGGTGGTGCTCGCGATGCCATCAACGACGGAGGTGTTGGCGCCGAGGCCGAGGAAGTTCTTCGGAAAGAGCCCGGTCAGAAATGCCCACCAGTCGCCGGTCTTGCCGGTGTATTCGGCGTTCTCGGTGATGCCCGTTCCCGCTCCCGGTCGCACCAGCACGCCCAGTCCGATGCCGATCAGAACGGCAATCAACGCGGTGATTGCAAACCAGAGAAGGGTGTTCCAGGCCAGCTTCGCCGCGTTCGACACTTCGCGCAGGTTCGCGATGGAGCTGACCACTGCGGTGAAGATGAGCGGTACGACGGCAGCTTGCAGCAGCGAAACGTAGCTCGACCCGATAATTTTCAGGGTCGCACCGAGACCGTTGGGATTTGCTTCGGTACTGCCGGTGTATTTGGCCACGAGTCCGAGGCCGAGACCGATGATGAGCGCGGCGATGATCTGAACGCCAAACGAGCGCACCCATTTGGGAAATCTGCTGCCGCGGGAACTGCTGGGAATTACTGAAGCCACTGGTTCGACACTTTCTATTGTCATTCGTGAGTCACGCCGACGCCCCCTGACCCGCGCGGCGGGAGCCCCTTGAGATTCCACCGCCGCGTGCAGGCGCCTCTAGCCCCAAGGCGCAACGGGGGCACAGTATTCCTTCGAGCGGAATGTGACCGCGGGCGTCTACTTCTCCTGAAGGTATTCGGCGAGCACCCGAGCATGGTTCACCTGGGGGTCCTTGGCGCCATAGATCAAGGTCGTCACGCCGGCCGCGGCAAGCGCCCGAAGCTCTACGACGGCCGCCTGGGTCTCCGGATTGCCGTCGAGTTCGGCGCGGTACCGCACGGCGAACTCGTCCATACGCTTCGGGTCGTGCTTCCACCAGGTGCGCAGCCTGGGTGACGGCGCGACCTCTTTCAGCCACTCATCGAGCTCGGCGCTCTCCTTGGAGACACCGCGCGGCCAGAGTCGATCAACCAGCACCCGGCATCCATCGTCAGCGGATGCCGCCTCATACGCCCTCTTGATCCGCACCATAAAAAAAGACTACTTTCTCGAACGCTCCAGCGGGCGCTCGCTTTTCTCCCAGCCCCGGCGTGGCGGGCGCGATCCGGCACCACGAGGGTTGTCGCGGGAACGGTACACCACGTAGGGGCGCACGAGGTAGCCGAGCGGCGCCGAGAACACGTGCACCAGCCGGGTGAAGGGCCACAGCAGAAACAGAGCGGTCGCCGTGAGCACGTGCAGTTGAAAGAAGAACGGCACATCGCTCATGAGCGACGGGTCGGGTTGCAGGCTGTACAGCGACCGAATCCAGGGTGAGATCGACCCTCGATAGTCATAGCCGCCACCAAAGATTTGGTACAGCACGGTGGCCGTTGTGCCAAAGGTGATCGTGCTGGCCAGGAACACATACATAACCTTGTCCATCACCGTTGTCACGAGCAACACCCGTTTGGTCAGGCGACGCCGGTAGATCAGGATGGCGAGCCCGGCAACGGTGAGCACGGCCGCGAAACTGCCCAGCCAGGTGGCACCGAGGTGGTACATGTGCTCGGTCACGCCGAAGAATTCCAGCCAGGGCTTGGGAATGAACAAGCCGACGACATGCCCGCCGATCACCATGAGGATGCCGTAGTGGAACATGGGCGACCCCCACCGCAGCAGCCGGTTCTCGTAGGTCTGGCTCGACCGCGAGGTCCAGCCGAACTGGTCGTAGCGGTAGCGCAGCAGGTGGCCGACCACGAACACGCCAGAAGCGGCATAGGGAAAGGCGACCCAGAGCAGATAATCCCAGGCGGTCATATTCTCACATCTTCATTCGCGTGCGCGGAAAACGGCTTCAGATTGCCGAGGTAGGTCATGCCGACCGTCTCGGTCGGCGGCCCCTCGTTCACGAGGTTGAGGTAGCGTTCACGGGTCTCGTCGTCGATCACGGGCAACGACAGCGACACCGCCTCCACGACGCGGGCATAGGGACTGTCGAACTTGGCGAGCGCCGTGCACAAGACCTCGATGCCGTCCCGGTGCGCGGCGAGCATCTCCTGCGCGATCGGGGAGTCCGACAGCGCCGAGAATTCCAGCACCATCGGCAGGTAGTCGGGCAGTTCGTCGGCATCCACCTGCCAGCCGGCCGCCCGGTAAGCCTCGACAAACCGCACCAGTGCCATACCGCGGCGGCGGGTATCGCCGGCCGCGTAATAGGTGAGGTACGGGCAGCACTTGCGTTTCAGGTCGAAGGTCGCGGTGAAGTGCGTTTCAAGCTCTTGCTCGCTGAGCGGGTTGACCGCCGTGAAGAACGCTGCAAAGCTGCGGCGCAGCTCGCCGGGCAGATCCGCAACGGATGCCTCCACCAGCGAAAACTGCGCCCGCCGCTCGGGCGTGGGGTAGTCGAGCAGAATCGATGCCGCCATGTGCGCGATCACCCCCTGCTCGGGCGTCAGCGGAACGGCCGCGATTGCTCGCGGAGCCGTCTTGGGCGCCCGAAAGCCGAAGTTCATCCGTGCGCCGAGGGTGCCGACACTCATGCGGGGCTCCCGGCATCCGCTATCGGCGGGAACATGCCCTGGGGCGCTCCGTTACCGTTCCAGTTGAGCAGGTTGACCCGGCCCGGGGTGGTCGGTGCGGTCGCACTCGGGCGCCCGGTCATCGTGTTGTAGTTGTCGACCGTGGCGCCGAGCGGCATACCGACGGTATTGCCGTAGGGGCCACTGTGCCCGGCAGAGCCGGGCCCGCCCATGCCGGGGCCGCCGTCGGTGTCGAGCGAGCAGCCGAGCTCTTCGAGCTCCCGTGCGGTCTCGACGTGGGCCTTGGGAATGACGTAGCGGTCTTCGTACTTGGCGATGGCCAGCAGCCGGTACATGGCCTGGATGGTCTCACCGGTCATGCCGACCGCGTTCGGGATGCGCTCGTCGGGCTCGTTGCCGAGGTTGATGTCACGCATATAGGCGCGCATCGCGGCGAGCTTGCGCAGCGACAGCTCGACCGGAACAACGTCGCCGGCCGAGAACAGTCCGGCGAGGTATTCCACCGGGATGCGCAGCTTGTCGATCGCGGCGAACAGGGTACGGGCGTCTTCCCCGTCGCTACCGGAGTTGCTCACGACGTCGACCACCGGGGAGAGCGGGGGGATGTACCAGACCATGGGCATGGTGCGGTATTCCGGGTGCAGCGGCAGGGCGATCTCGTACTCGGAGATGAGCTTGTAGATGGGGCTGTTCTGGGCGGCTTCGATCCAGTCATCGGCCATGCCCTCCGCCTTGGCAGCGGCGATGACCTCGGGGTCGAACGGGTCGAGAAAGCAGGCGCGCTGGGCGCCCTGCAGGTCCTGGTCATTTTCGATCGAGGCCGCGGCGAGCACCGCGTCGGCGTCGTAGAGCATGAGGCCCAGGTAGCGCAGGCGTCCGACACAGGTTTCGGAGCAGATGGTGGGCTTACCCTGCTCGATCAACGGGTAGCAGAGCGTGCACTTCTCGGCCTTGCCTGTTTTGTGGTTGAAGTACACCTTCTTATAGGGGCAGGCGGAGACGCACATGCGCCAGCCGCGGCATCCGTCTTCGTCCACGAGCACGATGCCGTCTTCTTCACGCTTATACATGGCACCGGAGGGGCAGGCCGCCACGCAGGCGGGGTTGAGGCAGTGCTCGCAGATTCGCGGCAGGTAGAACATGAAGGTCTCTTCGAACTCCATCTTCACGTGCTCGCTCATGGTCGCGAGAATCGGGTCCTGCGCGGCGGTCTCCTGCGAGCCGCCGAGGTTGTCGTCCCAGTTGCCTGACCACTTGATGTCCATATCGTGGCCGGTCAACAGCGACTTCGGGCGTGCGACCGGGCTTTGGGTGCCGGCCGGGGCGGTGGTGAGCATGTCGTAGTCGTAGGTCCACGGCTCGTAATAGTCGTCGATTTGCGGCAGGTTGGGGTTGTTGAAGATCTGCGAGAGCTTCTTCAGCCGTCCGCCGGCCTTTAGCTGCAGGCGGCCGCGCTTGTTACGCACCCAGCCGCCCTTCCACTTCTCCTGGTTTTCATATTCGCGCGGGTAACCGATGCCGGGCCGGGTCTCCACGTTGTTGAACCAGGCGTACTCGACACCGGTGCGGTTGGTCCACACCTGCTTGCAGGTGACGGAGCAGGTGTGACACCCGATGCACTTGTCGAGGTTCATAATCATCGACATCTGGGCCATAACACGCATTAGTAGTCCACTTTCTGGCTGCGACGACGAATCACGGTGACCTCGTCGCGTTGGTTCCCGGTCGGGCCGAGGTAGTTGAAGGCGAAGGACAGCTGGGCGTAGCCGCCGATCAGGTGAGACGGTTTCAAGAGGATGCGGGTGAGCGAGTTGTTGGTGCCACCGCGCATACCGCTGGTTTCAGCGACCGGCACGTTGATGGTGCGGTCCTTCGCGTGGTACATGTACACGGTGCCTTCCGGCATGCGGTGCGAAACGATTGCTCGCGCCACGACGACGCCGTTGCGGTTGTACGACTCGATCCACTCGTTGTCGCGCACACCGATCTTGTCGGCGTCCTGCGGGCTCATCCAGATGGTCGGCCCGCCACGCGAGAGCGACAGCATGAGCAGGTTGTCCTGATATTCGGAGTGGATCGACCACTTCGAGTGCGGGGTGAGGTAGCGCACGGCGACCTCGGCGTGGCCGGCAGAGCCCGCTGCCCCGGTCGCGGTCGTCGCGCCGACGATCGAGTCGTCGAACAATCGGTGCATGTCCAGCGGCGGCCGAAAAATCGGCAGCTGCTCGCCGAGCTCGATCATCCAGTCGTGGTCGAGGTAGAAGTGCTGACGGCCGGTGAGGGTGTGCCAGGGCTTCAGGTGCTCGACGTTGATGGTGAAGGCGCTGTAGCGGCGACCACCGTGCTCTGAGCCCGACCATTCCGGGGAGGTGAGCACCGGAACCGGCGCGCCCTGAACATCCGGGTAGCTGAATCGGCGGCCCTCGTTGTCGCTGGCCAGTTGGGCCAGCTTGACGCCGGTGCGTTCCTCGAGCTGCCGAAAGCCCTGGGTGCCGAGGCGACCGTTGGTGGTGCCCGAGAGGGCAAGGACCATTTCGCAGGCGTGGATCGCCGTCGACAGGCGCGGGCGGCCAGCGGCCGGCCCACTGGGCACCAGGCCGTTCTTCTTACCGAGGTAGGCGACCTCTACGTCCGGGTTGAATTTCACGCCCTTGGTGACCATGCCGAGTTTTTCGGTGAGCGGTCCGAGCGCGCCGAGCTGCGCGGCGAAGGCCGGGTAATCCCGTTCGACGACGACGAGCTTTGGCATGGTGACCCCGGGAATGAGCGGCTGGTCGTTCAGCACGGTGCCGTGCGGGGTGGCCATGCCGTCTGGGGTGTCGTGCTGCAGGGGAGCAGCGACCAGGTCCTTACGCTTACCGAGGTGAGTCACCGACATCTCTGAGATCTTCGCGGCGAGAACGTGAAAGATGTCGAAGTCGGTCTTCGACTGCCACGGCGGCGCAATGGCCGGGTTGAACGAGTGAATAAACGGATGCATGTCCGTCGTCGAGAGATCGTTCTTCTCATACCAGGTGGCCGGCGGCAAGACCACGTCGCTGTAGATCGTGGTGCTCGTCATGCGGAAGTCGCTCGTGACCATGAGGTCGAGCTTGCCCTCCGGCGCGCTCTCATGCCATTTCATGGTTTTCGGGCGGCGAGCCGGCATCGATTCGACGGCGCGCACCGCGGAGGGCGCCCCGAGCAGGTGCTTGAGGAAATACTCGTTGCCCTTGCCCGAGGAGCCGAGCACGTTGGCCCGCCACACCACGAGCACGCGCGGAAAGTTCTCGGGGGCGTCGGGGTCTTCGCAGGAGAACTCGAGCGAACCGTCCCTGAGCGAATCAACAACGTATTCGGCCGGTTCGACGCCCGCAGCGGCCGCATCGTCGACCAGGTCGAGCGAGTTGCGGTTGAAGGTGGGGTAGCTGGGCATCCAGCCGCGTTTGGCCGATTCGACCATGGTGTCCGCGGTGGTGCGTCCCTTGAATATCCCGGTGCCGAGCGGGCTCGCCAGGGTGTCGGCGCTGAGGCCGTCATAGCGCCACTGGTCGGTGGCGAGGTAGAAGAACCCGGTGCCGATCATCTGGCGCGGCGGGCGCACCCAGTCCAGGCCGAACGCATACTGGCCGTAGCCGGTGAGCGGGCGCACCTTCTCCTGGCCGACATAGTGGGCCCAGCCGCCACCGTTCACGCCCTGGCAGCCGGTCATGGTGGTGAGCGCGAGAAACGCACGGTAGATGGTGTCGGAGTGGAACCAGTGGTTGGTGCCCGCGCCCATCAGAATCATCGACCGGCCCTGCGAGTCCTCGGCGTTCTGCGCAAATTCACGACCGATACGCGCGGCGGCCTGCCACGGCACCGAGGTGATCTCTTCCTGCCAGGCCGGGGTGCCCGGCGTCGACGCGTCATCATAACCGGTGGGCCACTCGCCCGGCAGGCCCGGGCGGCCGACGCCGTACTGCGCGAGCAGCAGGTCGAATACCGTCGTCACCAGCACACCGGCGACGACGCGAACGGGCACGCCGCGGCGCACGATTCCGGCCGCTCCGGCGTGCTGTTGACCCGCGGTATCGTGCTCAGCGTCGGGCGTGATGTCGAAGCGGGGCAGGTCGATCGCCACTGCGCGACCGTCGTAGTCGGGGGCATCCGCTATGGAGAGCAGCGGGTCGCGGTCCTCGAGGTCGAGGTTCCACTTGCCCTTGTCGACCTCGCTGAACCGGTGCCCGATCGAACCGTTCGGCACGAACGGTTCGGCGTTCTCGTCGAGCATGACGGTTTTGAACGCGGCGCTCGACACGGATGCGTCGGTGCCGGGCAGCGCGTCAGCCGTGAGGAACTTGCCGGGGACCCAGGCGTCCTGGCGCGGGGTGAGCGCGATCAGGTAGGAGGAGTCGCTGAATTTCTTCATGTATTCGACGAAGCGCGGCGTGCGCCGGTCGACCAGGAATTCCTTGAGCACGACGTGGCCCATGGCGAGGGCGAGGGCGCCGTCGGTGCCTGGATGCGCGGCGAGCCATTCGTCGGCGAACTTGGAATTGTCGGCGTAGTCGGGCGAAACGGTGACGACCTTCTGGCCGCGGTAGCGGGCTTCGACCATGAAGTGCGCGTCGGGGGTGCGGGTGACGGGAACGTTGGAGCCCCACATGATGAGGTAGCTCGAGTTCCACCAGTCGGCCGACTCTGGCACGTCGGTCTGGTCACCGAACACCTGCGGGCTGGCCACGGGCAGGTCGGCGTACCAGTCGTAGAACGAGAGCATGGTGCCGCCGAGCAGCGAGATGAAGCGGTTGCCGACACCCTGCGACACGATCGACATGGCCGGAATCGGGCTGAAGCCCACAACCCGGTCCGGGCCGTACTTTTTGATGGTGTGCACGTGGGCGGCAGCAACGATTTCGGCGGCCTCATCCCAGCTGGCCCGCACCAGTCCGCCCTGGCCGCGGGCACTCTTGTACTGCCTTGCGGTCTCGGGGTTACCGGTGATCTCCGCCCAGGCCAGCACGGGGTCGCCCAGGCGGGCCTTCGCTTCGCGGAAGAGGTTCAGCAGTACACCGCGCACGTAGGGGTAGCGCACCCGGGTGGGCGAGTAGGTGTACCAGCTGAACGCTGCGCCGCGGGGGCAGCCGCGGGGTTCGTATTCGGGGCTGTCCGGGCCGACACTGGGATAGTCGGTCTGCTGGGTCTCCCAGGTGATGATGCCGTCTTTGACGTACACCTTCCACGAGCAGCTGCCGGTGCAGTTCACACCGTGGGTGCTGCGCACCTCTTTGTCGTGGGTCCAGCGGTCACGGTAGAACGAGTCAGCGGCGCGGCCGCCGTTCTTGAACACGCTACGCAGGTCTTCGCTGGTTTCACCGCGGCGCAGAAAACGGCCGAGCTTGATCAGTGAGTCGGCGACCGGACCATCGGTGCCTGGCTTGGTCGCGGCGCTGGTTGAAACGCTGGTGCTGGTGTTTGTGCGCTTTTTCACGGCTGTCCCTTACCTGCCGGGGAGTGCCGCTGCGGCACTCACCCTCGAAATAAGCTTTGCCGCTGGGCAAAAGGGCTACAACCGCGAAATGCCGTTAATAATGATTTGCCCGGGCGCATAACTCCTGCAAATCGCGAGCCGCCAGTTAGTGTGTCGCGTGATTCCGAGGTTGAGCGCGCGATGCCGCAGAAATTGCAGGAGTTATGCCCTGAGCGCGCCCAGCAGGCACGTCGTCGGCTGGAGCGGACATGGCTACCACGTCGATCACGCACAGGTGCGGGGCGTCGATAAGGTTCAGGCCCACGGCTCGTAGCGGGCCGTCGGCCTGCTCGAGCACTCCCTGAATCAAGCGATAGTGCACGCCGCAGACCTCGGGGTGTTCCTTGACCATCTCGGAGTACGGGCAGTCATGCAGGTTGAGTTGTTCGCGGTTCGCGGCGATGCTGGCGTCGAAGCCGGCCTGGTCGAGGTGGTCGTCGAGCGCATCGAGCTGCCGTTGCGCAGCCGGACCGGAGCAGCCAGCCAGCCTCTGGCCGGCGGGCAGCAGCGGCAGCATCCGTCGCAGCTGGTCGGCACGCTCCTGTGCCGCCTCGATCTTTCGGCTGCGAATCGACCCCAACTCGGTGCTGGCTCCGTCCGCTGCGCTGTACAGCATCTTGGGACGACCCTTGCTGTCGCGCGTCTCGGGCGCGCAGGTTACGAAACCTTCGTTGATCAGGCGGTCGAGGTGTTCGCGGGCCGTGTTGTGGTGCAGGCCGGCGGCTTCGGCGAGGTCGTTCACGGTCATCGTTCCGCGGCTTTGCAACTGGTAGAGCAGGTTCATGCGGCTCAGACTGGCGAGCGTTTTGTAACTCGGGGGTTGGGCGGCCATGACTCCATTATGGGCTCTCATGCTGGGCGGCAGCAGAATCGGTCAGTTTCTCGCTTTCTCCCCGCAGATCCTTCCGCTGCACGGTCAGAAAAGAAAATATTCAGCACACGGTATTAGTCTTGTCAAACAAAGCACGCAGGAAGTGGGATCACATGGCGGCAAAAGCCCGCACGCGACCGGAGTCAGCAGTCGAGTCCACGGGCGGTGAACCCGCCGACACTCTGCGTGACTATTACGAACAGATGTCGTTGGTGCGAGCCTTCGAGTTGCGCTCCAGCGAGATGTATGCCCGGGCCAAGATCGGCGGCTACTGCCACCTGAACCTCGGCGAAGAAGCCACGGTGGTCGGCCTGATGGCCGCTATCGAGGCCCGTGATTATCTGTTCACCGGCTATCGCGACCACGGCTATGCGCTGCTGCGCGGGTTGTCGCCCGATCGGGTCATGGCCGAACTGTTCGGCAAAGTCACCGGCGTCTCGGGCGGACGCGGCGGCTCGATGCACCTGTTCGACGCTGAAACGCGCCTGCTCGGCGGCTATGGCATCGTCGGCGGGCAAATTCCCCCGGCGACCGGCGCCGCGCTCGCTTTGAAAAATCAGGAAGCGGCTGGCCCCGACGCTGCGGCCGTGATGTGCCTGCTCGGTGACGGCACCACCAACATTGGCGCGTTCCACGAATCGCTCAACCTGGCCGGGCTGTGGAAACTTCCAATTGTCTACGTGATCGTCAACAACGGCCTCGGCATGGGAACAACCGTCGAGAAAGCATCCGCTGAACCGGAACTGTACAAGCGCGCCGCGTCGTACCGCATGCCCGGCGTGCGGGTCGACGGCGACGACGTTCTTGCCGTGCGCGACGCCGCCCGCGATGCACTCCGGCAGGCCCGCGAGTCGCGCCAGCCGGTGCTGCTCGAGGTCATGTGCTACCGGTTGCGCGGCCACTCCGTGGTCGACCCGGCCCGATACCGCTCGAGCGAAGACACGACCATCGCCCAGCAGTCCGACCCGGTACCGAGCTTTCGCGCCAAGCTGATCGCCGCCGGCGTGTTCAGCGAAACGGATGCCGCCGCCATCGACGAGGCCGCCGACGTGCGGGTCTCCGAGGCTGTCGTTTTCGCCGACGAGAGCCCAGAGCCCGACGTTGATGACCTGTTCAAATATGTATACGCGACCGCGGTAGCAAATATGCCCGCCGCTTTGCCCGGAGAACCCGTTATGGACGCACTGTGATGAATGAACCCGTGATGACTGAAATCGTGAACACCGAAGTAGCCACCACCCGCACGATCACCTACCGCCAGGCGCTCAACGAAACTTTGCGCGCCGAGCTTGAACGTGACGACAAGGTCTTCCTCATCGGTGAAGAGATCGGCATTTTCGAGGGGTCGTATAAGATCACTGCCGGACTGCTTGAAGATTTCGGACCCGATCGGGTGCTCGACGCCCCGATCGCCGAAGAGGGTTTCGTGGGCGCAGCCCTCGGGGCCGCGATGCTCGGCATGCGCCCGGTGGTCGAGATCATGACCATCAACTTCAGCCTCATCGCGATCGACCAGATCGTGAACCACGCGGCCAAGATGCGGTCGATGTTTGCCGGTCAGGTCTCTATTCCACTGGTCATCCGCATGCCCGGTGGTGGTGGGCAGCAGCTTGCCGCGACCCACTCGCAGAACCTCGAGGTCTGGTACGCGCACATTCCGGGACTCAAGGTCGTCGCCCCGTCGACCCCGGCCGACGCCAAGGCGCTCCTCACCGCTGCCATTCGCGACGACGACCCGGTGATCTTCTTAGAGAACCTCTCGCTCTATAGCGCCAAGGGTGAAGTTCCCGACGGCGAGCAGATCGCCGAGATCGGCAAGGCCGCTGTCGTCAAGACCGGCACCGACCTCACCATCGTGAGCTACTCGCGCGGCACCACGACCGCCCTCGAGGTAGCTCGCCAGCTCGAAGCCGAGGGCCTGTCGATCGAGGTTGTCGACCTCCGCAGCCTGCGGCCGCTCGACCGCGACACCATCTGCGCCTCGGTGAAGAAGACCGGCCACGCCGTCGTCTTCGAAGATGACTGGCTCAGCTACGGCATCGGCGCCGAGATCTCGGCGACCATCGGCGAGGGAGTCTTCGACTTTCTCGACGCCCCGGTGCGTCGCGTCGCCGCCGCCGAGGTGCCGCTCCCCTACGCAAAATCCCTCGAGAAGGCCGCCCTGCCCAGCGCCGCCGACCTCGCCAAGGTCGTGCGCGAGGTACTCAATATTTCATCTACCCCGAACGACAACTAGGAGCCGGCCATGCCCGACGTCATTATGCCCCGTCTCTCCGACACCATGGAGGAGGGCGAACTCAGTCGCTGGATGAAGCAGGTCGGTGACGAGATTCACAAGGGCGACGTACTCGCCGAAATCGAAACCGACAAGGCCACGATGGACCTCGAAGCCTTCGACAACGGCATTCTTGAGCAGTTGCTCGTCGTGGCCGGGGAACTCGTACCGATCGGTGCACCGGTCGCGCGCATCGGAGACGGCAGCAACATCGTCGCTGAAGGCGCAGCTCCGGCAGCTCCGGCAGCGGCCCCTGTGGCTGTGGCTGTCCCAACAACACCCGCAGCGACTCCCGCAGCAACTCCCCCGACAGATGCCCCCACGCCCACGGCAACCCAGACGGGTGAACTGCGCACCTCGCCGCTGGCCCGCAAAATCGGCCGCGAGCACGGTATCGACCTGCACGCCATCGTGGGCACCGGGCCGCAGGGCCGCATCACCCGCACCGACGTCGACCGGGCAATCGTAGCCCAGGAGGCCACAGCATCCGCTGCCTCGACAGCGCCTCGGACCGCAGCGCCGGCCCAGCCCGCACCGGCCGCCGTTTCGACCGACTCCGTCTCCGTGCCCGTCAGCCGCATTCGCGCCGTCACGGCCCGCCGGCTCACCGAGAGCCAGGCCGTTCCGCACTTCTTCCTCACCAGCGTCGTCAACGTTGAACGCCTCGTCGCTTTCCGCGCCGACGTCAACGAGTCGCTCGCCGCGCTCGGCACCAAGGTCAGCCTGAACGACCTGTTCGTGCGCGCCAGTGCGGTCGCGCTACGCGCGCACCCCGAAGTCAACGCGTCCTGGGGCGACGGCGTCATCCTGCGCCACAACCATGTCAACGTCGGCGTCGCGGTCGCGACCGATGACGGTCTGCTTGTTCCCGTCGTCACCGATGCCGACCAGAAGTCGCTCGGCGCCATCGCCACCGAAACCCGCGCCCTGGCCGGTCTCGCCCGCACCGGCAGCCTGTCCCTCGCGCAGATGTCGGGGGGAACCTTCACCATCAGCAACCTCGGAATGTTCGGCATCGACTCCTTCACCGCCGTGTTGAACCCGCCAGAGGCCGGCATCCTGGCAATCGGCGCGGCGAGCGACGTACCCGCAGTGCGGGACGGCGTTCTCGTGACGGTGCCGACGGTGAAGATCACCCTGACCGTCGATCATCGAGTACTCGATGGTGCTGTCGCGGCAGCGTTCCTGCGCGATCTCGTGACCCTGCTCGAAGAGCCGCTGCGCATCGTCATCTAACCGGCCTGCCCTGCGGGATTAAAAGTATGCCATTGCTCACAAATCCGGGTTAGTCTCGTAGGGTGGACTCCGCAGAACGCACTCCCGCCTGGCATGCCGCGCTGGCCTCGCCGATCCGGCGCAGCGTGCTCGAGTTTCTGGCCGCCGCCAGCGAACCACTCGATGCGGCTGCCGTTGCCGAGCGGATGAACCTGCACGTCACCACTGCCCGGTTTCACCTCGACCAGCTCCTGACCGCCGGGCTCATTGAACGAGAACCCGTGCGGTCCGGCCAGCGCGGTCGGCCACGCATCCGCTTCACCGCTGTCACAGCTGATCGCGCCGACACCCGCGATCAGCTCGGCCATGCCCTTGCCGGCGTGCTCGCTGAAGACGACGATGGCGGCCGGGCCCGGGCCATCCGAGCCGGCGAGAAGTGGTCGGAGGCGTTCACCGGCGGCCTCGCAGCGTCAACCGGAGCGGGCCCCGCGCCCCTGGTCGAGCTCCTCGACCAGCTCGAATTCGCCCCCCAACTCGATGAGTCAAGGCAATCGATCGCGCTCACGGCCTGCCCGTTTCGCGAGGCCGCCCGAGAAAACCCGGGCGTGGTCTGCGCCGTACACCTCGGGCTCATCCAGCGGGTGGCTCGCACTCTCGGCCACGACGACAGCGCGGTGGAGCTGCGCCCCTTCGTCGGCCCGCACCTCTGCGTCGTTGATCTCGGCAGCGACTGGGATGCCATTCCCCCCGACCCAAGCTAGGTCCGTCGCGGTCGTGGCTGCGGCGCGGCCGGCACTTCCTTCGCGGCCACGACGTCGGCCATCGCGAGCGTGACCAATCCCCGCTTGGTCTCCACCGACACGGATGCCGCGCTGCGGCCGCGCAGAAAGCCCAGCGCATCGGTATACCCGCCCGGAACCCTGGTGCGCACGACCACCCGAGTGCCGAGCGGGGCATCCGCGAGAAAAACAAAGGGGGAACTCATCGCATCAGGCTGTATTCTTCGACTCGTGCCGACTCACCAGCGATGAGAATGATGTCGCCGTCTTCGATCACGGTGTCGAGCGCGGTGTAACTCCAGCCGGCGCCGGGGCGGTGAAACGCCGTGACGGTAATGCCGTAGCGGGCACGCACCTTGGCCTGGCCGAGGGGTACGCCGATGAGCGCGCGCGGCGGGGCCGTTTTGACCAGCGCGAAGTTCTCGCCGATCTCGATGTAGTCCTGCATGGCGCCTCGCACCAGGTGGGCAACCCGCTTCCCCATGTCTTTCTCCGGGTAGATGACATGGTTGACGCCGAGCTGGGTGAGAATCTCGCCGTGCGGGTCGCTGACCGCTTTGGCCCAGATGTTTGCAATGCCCAGCTTGAGCAGCAGCGAAGCGGTCAGGATATTCGCCTGGATATCGCCGCCGATGGCCACGACCACGCTCGAGAAGTCGGGCACCGACAGCTCCCGCAGGGTTGCTTCCTTGGTGGAGTCGGCACGCACCACATGGGTGAGCAGCCGGTTGTGCATCTGCACGACCTCTTCGTCGCCGTCGATGCCGAGCACCTCGGTGCCACTCTTCATGAGTTCGAGGGCGAGCGCGCTGCCAAACCGGCCGAGACCGATGACGACGACCGATTCAGCTTCGGCGAGGCGCGCTGGGTCGCTACGCCCGAACAACGAATATTTAGCCAATGATCGGCCTTTCCTTGGGAAGTTCGTAGGTGGTGTGGCGCTCGCGCAGGGCGATGGCCGACGCGAAGGTGATCGGGCCGAGACGACCGATGAACATGAGCAGAATCAAGATGACCTGCCCGCCCCAGGGCAGCCCCGCGGTGATCCCGGTCGATAGTCCCACCGTCGCAAAAGCAGAGATCGTCTCGAACAGCAGGGCATCCAGAGAGATGTCCGTCATGAGCATCAACGCTGTCGTCGCGGCGATGATGACGCCGACGGCCAGTAGTGCAATCGTGATGGCCTCACGGTGCACTGCCCGGGATAGGCGCTTGCCGAACACGTTGACGGCGACCTGGCCGCGCACCTCGGTCCAGATAATGAAGAACAATACGGCGAACGTCGTGATTTTGATCCCGCCGGCGGTTCCGGCCGGTCCGCCACCGATGAGCATCAGGACGTCCATACCGAGAAGGGTGGCGGAGTCGAGCTGGCCGATGTCGACGCTGTTGAAACCGGCGGTGCGGGTCTGCACCGATTGAAAGAAACCGGCCAGGAGCTTGCCCGGCCAGTCCAGCGGGCCAAGGGTTTTCGGATTGGACCATTCAACGGCGGTGATATACACCGTTCCGAGAACGAGGAGCACGAGCGTGCCGGCCACCACGATGCGGGTATTCATGGTCCAGGTGCGAATCGACCAAGCGCGCTTCAACCAGTGTCGAGGATACCGGCCCTGGGGTCGCAGTTGCCGCCGAAGCTGCACTATCACCGGAAAGCCGAGGCCGCCGAGAATGACCGCGGCGGCAATCGGCAGGCAGATCCAGGCATCCGTGGCATACCCCATGAGATTGTCGCTGAACAGGGCGAAGCCGGCATTGTTGAAGCTCGATACCGAGTGGAACACCCCCAGCCAGACGGCCCGGCCGACGGGCTCACCGTAGCCGAGCATAAAGCGCAGCGCGAGCAGCAACGCCACGCTGGCCTCGATCGCGAGGGAGATGCGCACGACGCCGAGCACCAGCCCCTTCACGTCTGCGAGACCGACACTCTTGGTTTCGGTGGCCGCCGTGATGCGCGAGCGCAGGGAGAGCTTACGGGCGATCGCGAGCCCGACGACCGAGGCGAAAGACATGATGCCGAACCCGCCGATTTGAATCAACAACAGAATTACGACCTGACCAAACGGTGTCCAGTACACCGCCGTATCGACGACGGTCAGCCCGGTGACGCACACGGCGCTCGTCGCGGTAAACAGGGCCTCCAGAAACGATGCGCCGCCCGGCCCGACCCGGGCGTTCGGCAGCATCAACAACGCCGTACCAACGAGAATGGTCAGGGCGAAGCCGGAAACGACGACCTGCGCCGGATGCAGCCGGTGCTGCTTCATTGTGTTGCCGCGTTCGCGGATGATGGCCCGTGAGTGCACGGAGCCAACTCTACGCCGGGTGCGCTCCCCGCGGGCTACCCCTGAATCGTCGATCCAGCACGGTACTCGCTCCAGACGGATTCGTCTACCCCCTCGAAGTAGCCGCGAGATACCGGTCGATGTACGGGATACTCAACCCGAGGGGTGAAACGATCACATGATGCGCGAGGGGTTAGAGCCGGCAGTCAGGCATGTTTTGCGCCCGCGGCGCAGGCTGGTCGAGCGGTCGCTTATCGCTGCACTGTCGTTGCTCGTCCCGGTTTTACTCGTGCTGTATTGGCTCACTATCCCCACCGATGCATGGATCTTTGTCGCTGCCGTTCAGTTCGGTCTGACCATTCTCGGCGTAATCGCGGTACTCGAAGCCCGCAAAGTGTGCGTGACCGTTACGGCTGGGCGCTTGGAAAGCCGAAACCTGCTGGGCCGCGTGACCTCGTTTGATACGGCCGAAATTGCCAGCGTCGTGCTCGTCGATCTGTATCAGAGCGGAATGGTCGATACCCTCCCTCATCTGTACCTGCTGGACGCCACCGGCGACGTACTGCTCCGCCTGCGGGGCCAGGTCTGGCCCCGCTCCGGTCTGGAGAACATTATCGACACTCTCGGGGTGGCCGTCGTACGACCACCCGACCCGCTCACCGTGGCCGAACTGGGGCGACTCCACCCGCAGCTGGTGCACCGCTGGACTCGACACGCCGCTCGTCTGTGAATCTAGTACCCCCCGCACGCTTCCCCGGCGACTTCCAGGGTTGTCTGGCCGGCTAGTGGCCCCGACCCGACACGACGTCGGCCACGCGCGCAAGCGGTGACGTGGTGCGACGCCCGGCAAGCTCGGCTCGGTCGGCCAGTGTATAGGCGCGGTAGAGGGCGGTGACGGCGAGCCAGCGCAACGGCTCGGGTTCCCAGGCTCGTACCCGGTGGTTGACCCAGGGCAGAGCTACCAGGCCGCTGTCTCGACCGAGGATCAGATCGGTCAGAGTGCGTCCGGCCAGATTCGTGGTGGCCACGCCGGTGCCCACGTAGCCGCCGGCCCAGGCCAGTCCGGTCTGCGGGTCGAGGCCCACGGTCGCAGCCCAGTCTCGCGGCACGCCGAGCACACCAGACCAGGAATGGTCGATGCGTGCTTTGGCCGTCGCCGGAAAGAATCGCATTAGAATTTCGCGCAGCGCGTCGATGGTGGCCTGCGGGGTCTGGCCGTCGGCATCCGTTTGGGAACCAAACCGGTACGGCACGCCACGTCCGCCGATGGCGATGCGGTCGTCGCTCGTGCGTTGCGCGTACATGTAGGCG
This sequence comes from Cryobacterium serini, assembly GCF_004404025.1. Taxonomy (NCBI): domain Bacteria; kingdom Bacillati; phylum Actinomycetota; class Actinomycetes; order Micrococcales; family Microbacteriaceae; genus Cryobacterium; species Cryobacterium serini. The sequence goes on along the minus strand of NZ_SOHN01000016.1, from coordinate 203,797 downwards.
TGTGCCATGTCGCCGAGGGTTTCCCGGCCCGACCAGCCGATGCTCTCCCAAACGGATGCCGCGAGCGGCTCCGTCGCGATCAGCGACGAGTTCATGGGCAGCCACGTTCGGTGCAGCCCCTTGAGGCTGGTCGTGAATCCCTCTGTTGCGCGCACAACAAACGAAGCGTCGACCGTTCCCGCCGTGGTCACTGCCCGATGCGGCGCGATCTCACTCACCGGGGTGTTTTCGTAGATCTCCACGCCGAGGGACACAACCGTACGGGCCAGTCCGGCGACGAGTGCGGCGGGGTTGATGCGGGCGCAGTGCGGATGCCACATTCCGCCGGTGGTGCCCGCCACGTTGATGCGGTTTTGCGCCGCGGTTTTCGAGAGCAATTCAACGTCGGTGTGCGCCCAGGACTGCTCGGCGCGGGCGACCTGCTCCAGCCGACGCTGTTGCGCCGGGTCGTAGGCCACCGTGAACTCACCGCCCTTGACGATTTCAGCGTCAATGCCCTCGAAGGCCGCCACCCGGATGACCTCATCGACCGTGTCGTTCATGGCGGCTTGAAACTGTTCGGCGGCTAGGCGACCATGGCTGTTCACGTATTGCTCGCGGCCGCCGGTGACCGAGTTGGTCAGCCAGCCGCCGTTCCGGCCGGAGGCGCCGAAGCCGGCAAAGCGCGCCTCCAATACGACGACCCGCAGCTGCGGTGCCGCCTTCTTGAGGTAGTAGGCCGTCCACAGTCCGGTGTAACCGGCGCCGACGATGACGACATCGGCTCGCGTCGATCCGGGCAGGGGCGCGCGCAGGGCTGACCGACCGAGCTGGTCCCACCAGAACGACACCTCACCGTTGCGCCGGACTTTCGTCACGACCTGGCTTCTTTCTGTCTCTGCCGTTCGAGTCGACGCCGGGCGGCGAGGTCACGTTCGCCATCGAGTTTGGCGGCAACCGGAGCCCACAGCACGATGGCGACACCAACGCCGAGCAATAACCCGCCGATGGTGTCGGTGAGCCAGTGCACTCCCAAATAAGTGCGGCTGAGCAGCATCACGATCGTGTATATGGTGCCGGCGAGCACCACCCAGAGCCGCGGAAAGATGATGGCGAGGCACACCGCCATGGTAGCTGCGTTGGCGACATGGCCAGAAGGAAACGACCCGAAATCGGACATGACCAGCATGTCTTCAGGGCGGGCCCGTCCAAAGACCTGTTTCAGCAGCTGCACGAAGCCCGCACTCAGCACCGTGGCCACGACGTAGTATCCCGCCGCCCACGGCCGTTTGATCAGCACGATTATGAGGGTGATAACGAGCGGCACGATCAGAACGCCGAACAGGCCGCCGCCGAGCGCGTTCATGAACAGCGACGGAATCTCCCAGATCGGCAAGCGATGCTCGATGATCTCGTCCATCCACTCGGTGTCAACCTCGAGGGCGACGCCGTTGGCCCGCACGACCACAACGAGGCCGAGGAGGGCGGCCAACGCCATGGCGGCGATCCCGCTGATGACAGGCCAGCGACGGGAAATGCGGCGAGCTTTGAGGTCTGCGGCGCGTTCCGGGTTAGTCATCCAGCCATCGTAGAGGAGCGGCCCGCAATCGGGCCCCGGCATGCCGTCGCCACCATCCGCTTCCCCCATCGGGGACGGGGCCCGGCCCCCGTTTATAAACTGGGCCTGGGGTCACACCATGCGCCCGGTCGGCGAGCGCCTCGGCCTAGCGGTCGAGCGCCGGCACGGTGCGCGGGCGCACAATCAGCCAGAGCGAAAGTATGGAGATCACGGCCGTGACGCCCATCACGGATGCCATCGGTATCGCCGTGCCCACTCCGAGCAGTCCCACAATCGGCGAGATCAGACCGGCTACACCGAAGTTGGCTGCGCCAAGCAACGAGGCTGCGGTTCCGGCCTCGTGTCCGTGGGCGTTGAGCGCGATGACCTGCACGCTCGGCAGCGTGAAGCCGCAGGCCGCGATGAAGAACCAGAGCGGTACCAGAATGCCCCACAGCCCAGCACCAGCCAGGTCGAGCAGCACAATCGCACCGGCGGTGATCACCAGCACAACCGTGGAGACGGAAAGAATCCACTGTGGCCCAATGTTGGACCGGTGCATCAGGCGCGAGCTCAGCTGCACCCCGGTGACCACGCCGAGGGAGTTGACGGCGAACAGCAGGCCGTACTCCTGCGGACTGAACGCGTAAACGTCCTGGAACAGAAATGGCGAAGCCGACAGGTACGAGAACAACCCGGTGAACGTCATCGCCCCGATGATCGCGACGCCCACGAAGGTGCGGTCGCTCAGTACCGCTTTGTAGCGTTGGCCGAGAGTGCTGTGGCCGTTCGCGTGGCGTGCGCTTTCGGGCAGGGTTTCAACGATCCAGAAGGCGACGGCCAGAATCACGATGACGCCGTAGGCGGCGAGCACCCAGAAGATGCCGCGCCAGCTCATGACGAGCAGCAGCTGCGAGCCGATGACCGGCGCCAAAACGGGCGCGAGGCCACTGACCAGCGCGAGGCGGGAGAGCATCTTGACCAGCGGCTTGCCACCGAACAGGTCGCGCACCATGGCCATGGCCACGACCGCGCCGGCCGCGGCGCCGAAGCCCTGCAGCACACGGAAAATGGCGAGCACGATGATGTCGTTCGACAGGGCGGCGCCGACGCACGCGAGAATGTGCAGACCGGTCGCGAGCATGAGCGGCAGCCGTCGGCCGATCTTGTCGCTCCAGGGCCCCACAACCAGCTGGCCGAAACCAAAACCGATCATGGTTCCCGTCAGGGTGAGCTGAATGACCGATGGCAACACGCCGAATTCGCTTTCCAGAGTCGGAAAGGCCGGCAGATAAAGGTCGATTGTGAACGGGCCGAGCGCCGTGAGCGCCCCGAGAATAAGAATGTAGACGATGCGCTGGCGCCGAGTCAGTTTGTCTCCGGGGTGCGCGGCGGTGGAGGCGAGTTGCGCGGCGCTAACCACGGGGATACTGGCAGTAATCACGAAAACGGATGTCCTTGGCTGGTCTAAAAAGGCTGGTTGGCGGCAGGCGGCGCGATTTCGGGCGACACGGCTGCGGGGGAACTTCCGGCCGCCCTTACGCTAAGCGGGGATAGACCCGAACTATTCCCACTTTCGGACTGTGGATCGAGAAGCAGCGTTTCGAAGGCCAGTTCGGCGGCACCGATCAGGAGCAGATTCGAGCCGAGGACCGCGGGGGCGATCTTGACCTCGTCCAACGCAGTTCCGAGCGTCAGCGCGGCTACCGCGCGCGTCAGGCGCCCGGGGTCGACGGCATACAGCGCGGCGAGGAAGCCGCCCAGCACGATGAGTTCTGGGTTGAGGATGTTGACAGCGCCGGCCAGGGCGACGGCCAGAAAATCGAGCTGCCGATTCACTTCGGCGCGTACCGCGGGTGCGTTTGAGGCGAGCAGTGCGCGTTCGAGGGTGTCCGCATCCGTTTCGCCGGCGCAGAGGCCGAGCGCCTCGAGGAGTGCGCCGCGGGTTACCTCGGCTTCGAGAGTGCCGGCGATACCGGCTGAGTCGGTGCGATAGCCGGCGCTGACCCGGGTGTGCCCGAATTCCCCCGAGTAGCCTGCCCGTCCGCCGGCCGCAACTCCCCCGACGACGAGGCCGCCACCGATGCCGCTCGAGCCGCCATTGAGGTAGATGAGATCGGCCATTCCCTGGCCCGCTCCGAAATAGCGTTCCGCCGTGACGCCGAGGCTCGCGTCGTTGGCGGCCACGACGGGCAGACCGGTGACCGCGGCCAGCATCTCGCACAGCGGTACGTCGACCCAGCCGAGGTGTGGAGCGTCGCGAACCAGACCGTCGTGGGCGCGCACCAGGCCCGGCACGGCCACACCCAGTCCGACTATGGAATAGTCACCGAGGCCGAGGCGCAGGTCAGCAATGATGCCCGCCGTAATAGCTACCGCCTCTGCGGCCGTCGGCGTGGTTGGCGTGGCGAAGCGGATGCTCCGGTGCACAACGCCACTGAGGGCGACAACGCCCACGGTGATCGCGTCGATTTCAGGATTCACCGCAATGGCCACGACGCGGTCGCTTGCCGCCACGATCGGGCTCGGTCGCCCGGCGAGCTTCGTGGGGTCGGGAGTGCGTTCCTCGACCAGGCCGCGTTCGACCAGTTCCGCGACCAGAGCGCCGATCGTCGACCGGTTCAAGCCGGTCAGACGGGTGAGCTGGGCGCGCGACGCTGCGCCCTCGCGGTGTACGAGGCGCAGGATGATCGACAGGTTGTGCCTGCGCACATCGTCATGGTTATTGCCCTGCATGGCGTCCACTGCCCTCGGCCTCCCACTCGCTTTTTTAGTCAGAAGTCAGGTTACTGCGCCGAACAAGCCCGACGGGTGATACGTTGCCAATGTCAACAAATCACCAAGGGCGCTGACAGGCACGAGGCGCCAGATAGGGACGTCATGGAGTTTCGATATCTCGGCAACAGTGGATTGAAAGTTTCGGAAATAACCTACGGCAACTGGCTCACCCACGGGTCCCAGATCGAGAATGACACCGCAACGGCCTGCGTGCGCGCGGCCCTCGACGCCGGAATCAGCTCGTTCGATACCGCGGACGTCTACGCCAATACCGTCGCCGAACAGGTGCTGGGCGACGCCCTCCGCGGTGAGCGCCGCCAGTCCCTTGAAATCTTCACCAAGGTCTTCGGACCGACCGGCCCCAAGGGGCACAACGACACCGGCCTCTCCCGCAAGCACATCCTCGAGTCGATCGACGGCTCGCTCAGCCGGCTGCAAACGGATTACGTCGACCTCTATCAGGCCCACCGTTACGATGTGGAAACCCCGCTCGAGGAAACGATGCAGGCTTTCGCCGACGTCGTACGCCAGGGCAAGGCTCTATATATCGGAGTGAGCGAGTGGAACGCCGAGCAGTTGCGCGCCGGCCACGCCCTCGCCACCGACCTCGGCATTCAGCTGATCTCCAACCAGCCGCAGTACTCGATGCTGTGGCGCGTGATTGAATCCGAGGTGGTTCCGGCCGCCGAAGAACTCGGCGTCTCGCAGATCGTCTGGTCCCCCGTGGCTCAGGGCGTACTCACCGGCAAGTACCTGCCGGGTCAGGCGCCCCTCGCGGGCAGCCGGGCAACGGATGCTCAGGGTGGCGCCAACATGATCAAGCGTTGGATGAGCGAGCCGGTGCTCACCGGCGTGCAGAAATTGCGCCCCATTGCCGACGAGCTCGGCCTCACCATGGCGCAGCTGGCGCTCGCCTGGGTGCTGGCGAATAAGAACGTCGCATCCGCCATCATGGGGGCCTCCCGGCCCGAGCAGGTCGCCGACAACGTGAAGGCCGCCGGTGTGCACCTCGACGCTGACGTGCTGGCGAGGATCGATGCTGCCGTGCGCGACCTGGCCGAGTTCGACCCGCGCAAGACCACCTCGCCGGAGCAGCGCGAGGTGTAAGCCCCACTTTTTAGAATTAGGGAGTACTCATGAGAATTGCCGTCACCGGTGGCAGTGGCAAGCTCGGGCGCAGCGTTGTCGCGCGCCTGACCAACGAGGGTCACGCCGTCACCAACCTCGACCGCGCGGGATCTCGCGGTGATGGCTTCACCACGATCGACCTGACCGATTATGGCCAGGTCATCGACGTGATGTTCGGCATCGACGACCGCACAGACGGGTTTGACGCGCTCGTTCATCTCGGGGCCATCCCGGCCCCTGGCCTTCTGCCCGATGTGGCCACTTTCCACAACAACATGCTTGCGACGTTCAACGTGTTTCAGGCGGCGCGGCGGGCGGGCATCAAGCGCATTGTCTATGCCTCGAGTGAGACGACCCTCGGTCTGCCATTCGACATCGACCCGCCGTACATTCCCGTCGACGAGGAGTACCCGGCCCGACCGGAGAGCACGTATTCGCTGGTGAAGCACCTCGAGGAGCAGATGGCCATCCAGTTCGTGCGCTGGGATCCACTTTTGAGCATCACGGCGCTGCGCTTCTCCAACGTGATGGACGAGGACGACTACGCGGCCTTCCCTGCATTTAACGACGACGCCACCCTGCGCAAGTGGAACCTGTGGGGCTATATCGACGGTCGCGACGGCGCCCAGGCCGTGCTGCGGGCGCTCGAACGGGCCCAGCCGGGCTTCGAGACGTTCATCATCGCGGCCGCCGACACGGTCATGAGCCGATCGAGCGCGAGCCTGGCCGCCGAGGTCTTTCCGCACGTCAAAGTCGCCAGGGCGGTCGGCGAACACGAGACCCTGTTATCGATCGACAAGGCGAAGCGGATGCTCGGCTTCACCCCCGAGCACAGCTGGCGCGACCACGTGTAGTTCTGCAAAGCTGATGGCTCACCCGGGCTCGTACCTGACCGCCGGCATCCGCTCACTGCTGTGACAACGGATGCCGCTGGCGTGAGCGTTAGGCGCGTACACGCCAAATTGCTCCGTACAGTTGACTGCTGAAATACCGGGCAGCGGATGCCGCCTCAACGTCGCCGCCGTCCCCCGGAGTCGGCTGCCTCCACCGGCGGTAGACCGTCCGTTCGGGTTGCGCTCAACGCGTGCGCGCGCGTCGTAGCAGCAGCACAGTTTGGGGCGAGTCACGCGACACTGGCCTTGATGGACCTCTCAGGGGAAGCGCTCATTTCGCAGCGCTCACAACGCGATATTGCATCCGGTCCTGCAGAATCACTCGACTGGGTGACCGATACCATCGCTGCCCTGCTGGAACAGACGAGTCATCGCAGCAAAGACCTCATCGCGATAGGGATCGGTTTACCTGGTCCGGTGGAACACTCGACCGGTCGGCCGACGAGCCCCCCGATCATGCCGGGCTGGGACGGCTATGACGTTCCGAGCCACCTGCAGCGGGCCTTCGACGTCCCTGTCTTGGTCGACAACGACGTGAACGTAATGGCCCTAGGTGAGCAGTCGAAGGGCTGGCCCGAGGTCCGCAATCTGATGTTCGTCAAGATCTCGACGGGAATCGGCGCAGGAATCATCTCTGCCGGTTCTCTGCAGCGAGGAGAAGACGGAAGCGCCGGCGATATCGGTCACATCGCGATAACTCGTGGGGCAGGCATCATGTGCCGCTGCGGAAACTCCGGATGCCTCGAAGCCGTCGCCGGGATCCCGGTGGTCATGGCCAATCTTCGCGCAACGGGGATCGAGTTGTCATCCGTCGATCAGCTCATAGCTCTGGCCAAAACCGGCGACCTGAGTGCGATGCGAGCGATCAGACAAGCCGGTCGCGACGTCGGCGAGGTGCTCAACATGTGCGTGAGTATCTTCAACCCGTCCGTTATCGTAGTCGGCGGCGCACTGTCCGAGCTCAGTGACCAGTTGATTGCCGGCATCCGCGAAGTCGTGTACTCCCGCTTTATGCCGTTGGCCACCCAGAACCTCACTATCGCAGCATCCCGAGTGGGGACAAACGCTGGAGCGATTGGTGCCGGCATCATGGCGATCGAATACGCACTTGCCCCCCAACAAATCAACAAGGCACAAATGAGTGGCGCATCCATAAGCTGATTTGTTTGCGACAACGAAGCGTCAGGGATCCTGACAATGGAGTCTTGGGTCGATGTTTGGTGAAACTCAAAGTAACTAGTCAGGTCCTTGGCGATGACAAGACGTCGCTTGCTTGCTGGACTCCCGGTTGGCCACGGTCATCCGGAACCGCCCGCGTGCGGGTCTGCTCCCACCCAGCTCCCAGCCCGTCTGAACCGGACCGTGAGGCAGGGCCGCTAACGTCGTAGGTAACAGCAGCGATAAACGAATGGTGAACTTCCGCATGAGCACTTCCGGCCAGGCCCGCCCGCCCAAGAAGGACCGGCGCGAAGACGCCCGCGAAACTGCGCGTCTCATGCGCGCCGAGCAGGTCAAGCGGGACAAACGCCGCCGACTCTTTCTGCGCGGCGGCATCGGCATCGGCCTACTCGCCGTGGTGGCCATCGTTGCCGTGGTCATCGTGAACAACGTCACCGCCAAGGCGGCGCCGGGCCCGGCCAACATGGCCAGCGACGGCATCCTGCTCGGCAGCGACGGCACCACGGTATCCGCCGCCACGACGGCCGCCCTCGAAGCTGACGCCGACCCCATCGCCACCGAACAGAGCGCACTTTCCGACACGGCCAACATCGTGATGTACGTCGACTACCTGTGCCCGATCTGTGGCGACTTCGAGTCCACCAACGGCGAACAGATCACCGACTGGGTCACCGCTGGCAACGCCACGGTCGAGATCCACCCGATCTCGATTCTCGACCGGCTGTCGTCGGGCACCGAATACGCCACCCGCGCCGCAAACGCGGCCGCCTGCGTGGCCAACTATGACCCCAACAACTTTCTCGACTTCAACGCGGCCATGTTCGCCGATCAGCCCGCCGAGAACACAACCGGACTGACCGATGCCGAGCTGACCAGCCTCGCCCAGGGAGCCGGGGTGACCTCCAGCAACGTCGCCAGCTGCATCGCCGACCAGACCTACTCCGATTGGGTCGACGCCTCGACGCAGCGCGCGCTCGACGGCCCGATTCCTAACTCCGACATTGACGCAGTCGAGGGAACCCCGACGGTGCTGGTGAACGGCGTGAAGTACTCGGGCTCCAACAGCGATGCCGCTTCCTTCGAAGCCTTCGTCACTGAGCAGATGATCGCTGCAGGAACGACAGAATAGCGACCCTGGGGATGCCTGCAGACTGTGCGGTGCCTAAGCCGTCCGAACGCTCGATGAGTGCGGCCGCCGGTAGGGCGACCCCGACGAATGGCGGCGTGGCGTCCACGGGAACGGATGCTGCGCCGCACGTGTTCGGGGCGGTTCTCGATTTGGCGACCCGGTGCATCCACTTTCATTCGGAGCTGGACATCGTGGCGATCAGGTTCGCCTGCTGCCGGCGCTACTACCCGTGCTTTCAGTGCCACGATAAGGCCGTGCGGCTAGAGTCCGTTCCGCATGCGGTCCGGCGGTGGCCGAAATCCGAGTGGTCGGAGCTCGCGATTCTATGCGGAGCCTGCCACCGCGAGCTCAGCATCACTGAGTATCGCCGGGTCGAACGCTGCCTGTACTGCGCCGCCGAATTCAACCCCGGCTGCCGGCTGCACGCCCACCTTTATTTCGAGGAGTCCGCCGGGTGACCGGCCCACCCACCGGGAGACGACGCGTTCGACCCAGTGAATGCTGACCAGCTTCTGCGAGGCGACGCAATCAGCCCCATGAACACGGGCTACCCGGCGCGAGACGACACGTGCGGCCCCATGAGTGCCGACCAAGGGGCCGAATATGACATCTCGGTGGGTGCGCACCACCCTCGCGAGGAGCCACCAAGAGTCCGTGCTTCCGCTGACCGGGGCCGGTTGCGCCGTGCCCTGCTGTTCGAGAAGCTAGCCGAGCGTGAGCCCGGCCCACAGACCGAACGCCGCCGCGACAACGGATGCCGCGAGCATGCCGATCCCGTTGGCCAGCGCGGCCAGATACCGCCGTTGCTGGGCCAGCCGAACGGTCTCGAAGCTCGCCGTGCTGAACGTCGTGTACCCACCGAGCAGGCCGACGCCGAGCACGAAGCTCCAATCCGGCGCGAGCAGGTGGTTCATCGCGAGGCCGGTGACGAGGCCGAGCAGCAGCGAGCCGCTCACATTGATGACGGTTGTGCCGTACGGAAACGCGCCACCAAGACGGGCGCGCACGAGGCCGTCCAGAAACAGCCGGGCGGACGCGCCCAGGCCGCCAGCCGCAGCGACTGCCAGGAACAGTAGCGGGGTCATCCGTTCTCCCCTCGAGCGGATGCGCCGCCACCGACCGCGCGCCGGTGCAGCGCCGCGCCCAGCACGATTCCGAGCCAGGTGGCGAGCCCGCCAAGCAGTACCGTGCCCAGCGCATAGCCAATGGCCGCTCCGATGGCGCCGCCGTGAAGGAGCAGGGCGCTGTCGGTGGCGAGGGCGCTGTAGGTCGTGAATCCGCCGAGCAGGCCCGTACCGAGCAGCAGGCGCGCGCTACGGCGGCCGCCGGCGTCGGGTCCAGGGCGCACGAGCGCCTCGAGCAGCAACCCGAGCAGCAGGGCTCCGAGCACGTTGATACCGAGGGTAGTCAGCGGCAGGTGGGCGCCCGCAGCAAGATCGACCGGCGGCAACAGCAGCCCGAGCGCTTGGCGGAGGGCGGTGCCCGCGGTTCCGCCGAGAAAGACGAGGCCGAGGTAGCGCCAGCGCAGGTGTACGGCTCGTGGCCTGTTCGTGGCGATGGTTCACCTACCTGTTGCACTCAGCAGGAACCATCAGCGCGGGCAGTTTGAGCGGATGCTCGGGCGGGATCCATCGCCGTGGCCAGAATACGCCCCCTCGGTGCACGTATCGAAGACACGCGGCCTCGAATGATCGTGCCGGTCGAACGGATGCTGCGTCAGACCGCGGCGAGCACCCCGGCGACGGAGTTCAGCGAACCGGGCACCAGACTGTAGTACGACCAGGTGCCGCGCTTAACCCGAGTGAGAAACCCCGCGTCGACGAGAACCTTGAGATGGTGCGAAATGGTCGGCTGGCTCAACGTGAGCTGGTCGGTCAGGTCGCACACGCAGGCCTCGGCGGCGGCGTGGGCGGCCACAATCGAGATGATGCGCAGCCGCGCCGGGTCAGCGAGCGCCTTGAGCGAGCGCGCAAGGGTCTCAGCGTGTTCGGGGGCGATGGCGGCGCGAGCCAACGAGGAGGTGCAGGCATCCGCTGAAATGTCGGTCAGGGGCAGCGTCTGGGTAACCATCATCTGAGCACATCCTCCTTGGATTGACATTAGTCGATGTAATGTCCTAGCGTTAGCATCGACAACGATCAATGTTACCGCGAATCGCTGTCGTCGACACTTGGAGATTCGTGAGCAGCACAGGTACAGCCCCCGCCCGGCTCGGCGCGATGGACCGGCTGCTGCCGGTCTGGATTCTCGCCGCCATGGGTCTCGGCCTGCTGCTCGCCGTGTTCGTTCCAGCCGTCGGTGACGTGCTCCACGCATTCACCATCGGGTCGATCAGCGTGCCGATCGCCATCGGACTGCTCATCATGATGTACCCCGTGCTCGCCAAGGTGCGCTACACGGATGCCCGCGCCGTCGCCGCCGACAAGCGCCTGCTGGTCTCCTCCCTGCTGCTGAACTGGCTGGTCGGACCCGCGCTCATGTTTGCCCTGGCCTGGATTTTTCTGCCCGACCTGCCGGAATACCGCACCGGGCTCATCATCGTCGGCCTCGCCCGCTGCATCGCCATGGTGCTGATCTGGAACGACCTCGCCTGCGGCGACCGCGAAGCTGCGGCCTTCCTCGTGGCCGTGAACTCGGTCTTCCAGGTCGTCGCGTTCGGCGCCCTCGGCTGGTTCTACCTGCAAATACTGCCGGGCTGGCTCGGCCTGCCGACCACGAGCGCCGAGTTCTCGATCTGGGCCATCACCGCGAGCGTGCTGGTGTTCCTCGGCATCCCGCTGCTGGCCGGTTACCTGTCCCGTCGCATCGGCGAGGCTCGCCGTGGCCGCGCGTGGTACGAGGCTAAGTTTTTGCCCCGGGTCGGCCCGTTCGCCCTCTGGGGCCTGTTGTTCACGATCGTGATGCTGTTCGCCCTGCAGGGCCAGCAGGTCATCGACCATCCCGGCGACGTGGCACGCATAGCGCTGCCAATGCTGGTCTACTTCGCGGTGATGTTCCTGGTCGGGTTCCTGACCGGACGCCTGCTGCGTATGACCTACGAGCGCACCACGACGCTCGCCTTCACCGCCGCCGGCAACAACTTCGAACTCGCCATCGCCGTCGCGATCGGAACCTTCGGTGCCCTCAGCGGCCAGGCCCTGGCCGGCATCGTCGGTCCGCTGATCGAGGTTCCGGCCCTCGTCGCCCTCGTCTACGTCGCCCTGTGGCTCAAGCCCCGCCTGTTTCCCGAGCGGATACCGGCGGCCGACGCGCCGACGCCGGTCGCGGCATCCGCTCCTACCCACGTCTAAACGAAAGAAGACCCCAATGAAACCCTCCGTACTGTTCGTCTGCGTGCACAACGCCGGCCGCTCACAGATGGCCGCCGGCTATCTCACCGCACTCGCGCAGGGACGAGTCGACGTGTTCTCGGCCGGCTCCGAGCCGAAGGACCAGATCAACCCGGTGGCGATCGCCGCGATGGCCGAGGAGGGCATCGATATCGCCGGCAACGTGCCGAAGATTCTCACGACCGAGGCCGTCAGGCAGTCCGACGTCGTGATCACCATGGGCTGCGGCGACGCCTGCCCGATCTTTCCCGGCAAGCGCTACGAGGACTGGCTGCTGGACGACCCGGCCGGCCAGGGCATCGAGAGCGTGCGCCCCATTCGTGACGAAATCAAGGCGCGCGTCGAGGCGCTCCTCGCCGAGATTCTTCCGGTCAAGGCTTAGACCATGCTTCCCGGCCTCAGCTATCCCGAAGAGTCCCTCAAGCGACTCGCCGGCGACCTGGCCGAGCGCTTTCACGGCGTTTTCGCCACCGAAACCGTTGAACGTTACGTGCTCGAGTCCTACACCGGGCTGCTGCGCACCTCGAACGTGAAGGCACACCTCACCACCCGCACGGCGCGGTTTTCGCTCGAGCGCCTCACCGCGCTCGCCCAGGCCAAGGGCGCCATCGAGCGTGCGGTACCCGAAGTGCTTTTCGTCTGCGAGCAGAATGCCGGCCGGTCGCAGATGGCTGCGGTGTTCACCAACACACTGTCCGGTGGCGCCGTGCACGTGCGCTCGGCGGGATCGATGCCGTCGTCGGAGCTGGACCCCACAATGGTCGCGGTCATGACCGAGCTCGGTCTGTCGCTCGACGAGTCGTTCCCGAAGCCCCTCACCGACGATGTCGTGCAGGCGGCCGACGTCGTGATCACCATGGGGTGCGGCGACGCCTGCCCGATCTATCCCGGCAAACGCTACGTGGACTGGAAACTCGTCGACCCGGCGGGCCAGCCGATCGACGAGGTGCGACGCATCCGCGACCAGGTCAAGGGCAATGTCATCGAGATGCTTGCCGGCCTCGGAGTGCCCGCCGCGGTCTGAGTCCCGCCCGTTCCACCCCCGGGGAGCGGATGCCCCACACCCCCACCGCTACGCGAGCGTCAGGAACAACTTCTCGAGCTCGGCTACCGTGAGCGAGTTCTCGTCATCGGGATTCTCCAGGCAGTCGCGCATCGCGGTCGACACGATGACGAAACCCGCTTTGTCGAGCGCACTGGACACGGCGGCGAGCTGCGTGACGACGTCACGGCAGTTGCCGCCGCCCTCGACCGCGGCAATCACCGCGGTCAGCTGTCCCTGCGCGCGGCGCAGCCGGTTCAGGATCTTCTTCTGCTCGGCGGCCCGAACGTCGTCCATCTCAGGCCCCCTGCTCGGTCGGAAGCCCGGCCTGCTGCCAGGCAGCGGTGCCCCCGGCAATGTTCACGGCGTCGTGACCGTGGGCCGCGAGGTACTCGGTCACCTGCGCGCTGCGACCGCCGACGGCGCAGATGACGTGCACCGGAACATCCGCTGGAATCTCACCCATGCGCTCGACGACTTCGCCCATTGGGATGTGAATGACGCCGGGTACGTGGGCGGCTTCGTACTCTCCGGGTTCGCGCACGTCGATGACGACGGGCGCGTCGAGCGCCGAGAGCTCGGTGACGGTGATCTCTTTCATACGAGGACCCTTTCAGCAGTGGGGGAAACAACAAGATTAGACGTTCCGGCGAGCCAGGTGCGGTAGCCGCCGTCGAGGTTCTGCACGTCGAATCCGCGCTGGGTGAGGATGCGCGCGGCGGTGTGGCCGCGCTGGCCGACCTGGCAGTGCACGATCAGCGGCACCCGCGGCAGCTCGACGAGCCGCTCGCGCAGGTCGTCGAGCGACAGGTTGATCGCGCCCGGGATGCTGCCCGCGGCAAATTCGCCGGCGGAGCGAACGTCAACGAGCGCGGCGCCCGCCGCGCGTGCCGCCGCCAGTTCATGCCACTGGAGGTTCACGCTCGTGCCCTGCGCGAGGTTGTCGGCGACGTAGCCGAGCTGGTTGATCGGGTCTTTCGCCGAAGCATACTGCGGCGCGTAGGCGAGTTCGAGACGGGTCAAAGCGGATGCGCTCAGCCCCGCCGCCATCGCGACCGCGATCACGTCGATGCGCTTGTCCACCCCAGCGCCGCCCACAATCTGCGCGCCCAAAATGGCGTCAGTCTCAGCATCGATGAGCAGCTTGATCGACATTCCCTCAGCGCCGGGGAAGTAGCCCGCGTGGTTGGCCGGGTGCGTGTGCACGATGCGGTGGGCGCGCCCGGTGGCGACGAGGCGTTTTTCGTTCCAGCCGACCAGCGCTACGGTGAGGCCGAAGATCCCGAGAATTCCAGTACCGAGGGCCGGGGCTGCCTGCTCGGGGGTGCCTGCGATACTGTCGGCGACCGAGCGGCCGTGGCGGTTGGCGAGTCCGGCCATGGTAACGAGGGTGCCGGAGCCGTTGACGGCATCCGTTTTCTCGACACCGTCGCCGACCGCGAAGATGAGCGGATCGCTTGTGGCCTGCGTGCCGTCGACCCAGACGCCGCCGCCCGCGCCGATGCGGAGGCCGGCCTGCTGGGCGAGAGTCACGTCTGGGCGCACGCCGCTCGCGTCGATCACGAGGTCGGCCGGCACGGATGTTCCGTCACTGAGCTCGACGCTGTTCCCGGAACCCCCGGTGACCGTGGTGTTCAGTCGCACGTCGACGCCGCGCTCGAACAGCCGGTCGAGCACGGGCGCCGCCATTTCGGGGTCGAGTGGGGTGAAGATCTGCGGCCCCCGCTGCACGAGCGTCACGTGTACGCCGCGGTGCACGAGGTTTTCAACGGCTTCGAGGCCGATGAATCCGCCGCCGATCACGACAGCGGATGCCGCTGCGGCGCTCGTCAGCACCGCGCTGATGTGGTCGACGTCGTCGACGGTGCGCAGCGTGTGGGTGGGAATCGTGCTTTCAGTCGCCCCCGAGCGGGCCGAAGCGCCGGCGGCGAGCACGAGGCGGTCGTAGTGCTCGACGCTTTCTTCATCGGTAAGCATATTGCGCACCGAGACGGTCTGGGCTTGTCGGTCGATCTGCACGACCTCGGTGTCGATGCGCACGTCGAGCCCGAAGCGGGCCTCGAGGGATTCGGGGGTCTGCAGCAGCAGTTCATCGCGATTGCGGATGATTCCCCCCACGAAATACGGCAGGCCACAGTTCGCGAACGATACGTAGTGTCCGCGCTCGAACACGATGATCTCGGCGCTCTCGTCGAGCCGGCGCAACCTGGTGGCCGCCGACATTCCGCCCGCAACTCCGCCTACAATAATTATTTTCACGTGTGCCTCCAATGAAAGGATACCCCAAGGGGTATGTGCACACAAGCACAAGCCCGGGCCAGCGCGGTATCCGCTTGCCCGGGCCCACCTTACGCAACCGGGCCCACGATAAAACATGGGCCCGCTTTCCGGGCCCGGGCCCGGAAAGCAACGCCCAGGCGAGCAACGCCCGGAAAGCAACGCTCAGGCTACGGGCAGCGCCCGAAACCCGCGCAGGCGCAGGCTGTTGGTCACTACGAAGACCGACGACAAGGCCATCGCAGCGCCGGCGATCAGGGGATTGAGCAAACCGGCCATCGCGAGCGGTATCGCCGCAACGTTGTAGGCGAAGGCCCAGAACAGGTTGGCTTTGATCGTCGAGAGGGTGCGGCGCGACAAACGGATGGCGTCTGCTGCGGCCAGCAGATCGCTCCGCATCAGGGTGAGGTCGCTCGCCTCAATGGCGACGTCGGTGCCAGACCCCATCGCAATGCCGAGGTCAGCGGTGGCTAAAGCGACGGCATCGTTCACGCCGTCGCCGACCATCGCGACCACGTGCCCTTTCGCCTGCAACTCCCGAATCACCCGCGCCTTATCGGCGGGCAGCACCCCGGCGGTGACGTCGGTGATGCCGCACGCAGCCGCGACACTCTGCGCTGCGGCAGCATTGTCACCCGTTACCAGCAAGGGCGTCAGCCCGAGCGCGCGAAACCGGGCAACCGCAGCGACGCTCGTGGGCTTCAGAGTGTCGGCGACGGTGATCACACCGCGCACCTGACCGTCCCACGCCACCATGACGGCGGTCTTGCCGAGCCCCTCGGCGGTACCCATCACGGCCTGCATCGCGATCGGAACGGTTAGTCCCCACCGATCGATGAGCCACACCGGACGCCCGACCAGGATCTGCCGGCCGTCAACCGTGGCCTGCACCCCAAGCCCCTGGTCCGACAGGAACGCCGAAGACGACGGCACCGCACCCAAACGCGAACGAGCACCCGCCGTGATCGCCCGTGCAATCGGATGCTCCGACCCACTTTCCGCAGCCCCGGCCAGCCGCAGCAGCTCGTCTTCAGAACCACATTCGTACGCCTCCACGGTCGACAGCGTCATGCGCCCGGTCGTGACCGTTCCGGTCTTGTCGAGAACGATCGTGTCGACACTGCGCGTGGACTCGAGAACCTGCGGACCCTTGATCAGAATGCCCAGCTGCGCGCCGCGCCCGGTGCCCACCAGCAGGGCGGTCGGCGTGGCGAGCCCGAGCGCGCACGGGCAGGCGATGATAAGTGTCGCCACGGCCGCGGTGAATGCCATGGCCGGCCCGGCGCCGACCAGCAGCCAGCCGGCCAGCGTGGCCAGGGCGAGGCCGATCACGATCGGCACGAAGATGCCGGAAACCCGGTCGGCCAGGCGCTGCACCTCGGCCTTGCCGGTCTGCGCCCGCTCGACCAGTCGGCCGATCTGGGCCAGCTCGGTATTGGCGCCGACCTGCGTCGCCCGCACGACGAGCCTTCCGCCGGAGTTCAGCGTGGCACCGACAACGCTATCGCCGGGCCCCACCTCGAGGGGCACCGATTCGCCGGTCAGCAGGCTCGCATCGATAGCACTCGAGCCATCGACGATCACCCCGTCGGTCGCAACCTTCTCCCCCGGCCTTACGACAAACTGGTCACCAACCACAAGCAGGGCGGTGCTAATGCTGCTCTCCACGCCGTCCCTCAGCAGGGTGGTCTCCTTCGCACCGAGCTCCAACAGCGCCGTGAGGGCCGCGCCGGAGTTGCGTTTGGCCCGTGCCTCCGCATAGCGACCGGCCAGAATAAACACCGTGACAGCGGATGCGACCTCGAGATAGATCTCGTCGGCGCCACTACCAGGGGTGGCCGAGAAGGTGAAGCTCATGGTCATTCCGGCCATGCCGGCCATGCCAAAGAACAGGGCGTAGAGCGACCAGCCGAGGGCGGCGAGCACGCCGACGCTGACCAGGGTATCCATGGTTGCGGCGCCGTGGCGGGCGTTCACCCAGGCGGCGCGGTGGAACGGCCAGGCGCCCCAAATGGCGACCGGAGCCGCCAGGGTAAGGGCCAGCCACTGCCAGTTCGTGAATTGCAGCACGGGAATCATCGACAGTGCAGCAACCGGCAGGGTCAGCGCGGCCGAGACTAGCAGGCGCTGCCGCAGGGCAGACACCTCGAGGGAGCCGGCATCCTGAGTGACAACAGGGGCCGGCAGCGCGGCCGTGTAGCCGGTGGCTTCGATGGTCTTGATGGCGTCGTCGACGCTGGTCCCCTCTGGCACGAACACGCTCGCCTTCTCGGTGGCGTAGTTGACGCTGGCTTCGACCCCGGGCATCCGGTTGAGCTTCTTCTCAATGCGGGCAGCGCACGAGGTGCAGGTCATGCCCCCAACGAGCAGGTCAACCTGTTGGCCGGCGGTCATCAGGCAGCGGCTACCAACTGGTAGCCCGCCTCCTCAACGGCCGCGGCGACCAGGGTTCGGTCGAGTTCCGACGTGCTCGTCACGGTGACCTGCGAGGTGCCGCCTTTGACGAGTTCTACGGTGACGTTTTCGGCGCCCGCAAGAGCTGCGATCTCTTCGGTCACGCTCGCGACACAGTGGCCGCAGGTCATTCCGTCAACGCCGTACGCGGTCGTTATGCTCATGGTCGTTCCTCACTGTCTTGTATCCTCGGATGGGTACTCATTCGAGCATACCCCTTGGGGGTACCGTTTTCCCCACTATACCCCGAGGGGGTACACTTGGGTATGGGGTTCACGAGCAACGCAGAGGACAGTGTTATGAGCGATTCCGAGACCCACGACGGCCCGCACGGCTACATCTCGAACAAGGACGCCTATCTCAAGCGACTTCGCCGCATCGAGGGCCAGGCTCGCGGCCTGCAGGGCATGGTCACCGACGACAAATACTGCATCGACATTCTGACCCAGATTTCCGCCATGACGAGTGCTCTTGAATCGGTCGCTCTCGGCCTGCTCGATGATCACCTCAACCACTGTGTCCTGCACGCGGCCATGGCCGGTGGCACCGAAGCCGAGGCCAAGCTGAAGGAGGCCTCGGCGGCCATTGCGCGGCTGGTGCGTTCGTAAAGGACCGGACCTTTGGCCCTAGTCGCCGGGCCCAGCCGCACGCAACACTGATAAGACGTATCGAGCCAGCGTGCCCGTGCGGGAAGGACCACCATGAACCTGCCGCACAGCGCGCCGCGACCGACCATCGAGACAGCGCCCGCCGTTCCCATCCGCGTTTTCATTCTCGACGACCACGAGTTGGTGCGGCGCGGCCTGCGTGAACTGCTCGAGGGTGAAGGTTTCGACGTCGTCGCCGACTCCGGCCTGGCCGCGGAAGCCACCGTCCTGATTCCGAAGTTACGCCCCGACGTGGCCATTCTCGACGCCCGCCTGCCCGACGGCACCGGCATCGAAGTCTGTCGCGACGTGCGCTCGGTCAATCCGGCCTTGCAGTGCCTCATTCTCACGAGCTACGACGACGAGCAGGCGTTGCGCGGCGCGGTGTTGGCGGGCGCGGCCGGCTACGTGCTGAAAGAGATCCGCAGCACCGACCTGCTCGGCAAGATCCGCCGCGCTGCCGCCGGTGAATCCCTGTTCGACCCCGCGGTCAAGGCGGGCATCATCGCGGGCCTGGCCGATCCACAAAACGTGCGCCTCGCCTCCCTCACCGCGCAGGAGCGCAAGGTGCTCGACCTGATCGGCGAGGGCCTGACCAACCGTGAGATCGGGCAAACCATGTTTCTGGCCGAAAAGACCGTCAAGAACTACGTGTCTTCGATGCTGGCGAAACTGGATTTTCAGCGCCGAACCCAGGCTGCCGTGTACGTTGCGAAACGTGGAGACGAACACCAACGGTAACCTCCGGAACCGGTGCGGACCAGCGCAGCCGCGTTCCCTCGCCCACAACGCTGCGCACCGAGAATTTTCCGCCGAGGAGCATCGCCCGCTCTTTGAGGTTGTCCAGGCCGCTGCGCCGGTTGAGTTTACTGAAACCGCAGCCGTTATCGGCGATGACCAACTTGATCCGATCATTCTGAGCGTCAACCGAAATGTCGATTGTGCTCGCCTCTGAATGCCGCGCCGCGTTGCTGAGCCCCTCCGAGATCACGGCCAGCAGGCTGCTGCTGAGATCATCGGCGAGCGGCGCATCGATCGGCCCAGACAAGCGGATGCGCGGCGCGAACGGCAGGCTCGCCGCCCCCTCTTTAATCACGGCCAGAATGCGACTGCTCAGCGTGCCGGTGTCTTGCGCCATTCCGCGCAGCGAATAAATCGTGTCGCGCAGCTCCCGAATGGTGTCATCGAGCTCGTTTGTGACCGCGTTGATGCGATCCAGCGCGATCGGATCATTGGTGAACCGCCGTAGACTCTGCATGCTGAGACCCGCGGCAAATAGCCGCTGAATGACCAGGTCGTGCAGGTCACGGGCAATACGGTCACGGTCACCGAGCACGGCCTGCTCTTCGCGCATACGATGCACCGAGGCCAGTTCAAGGGCGAGTGACATCTGGGTACCGAAGACCGCGCTCATTTCCACATCGGTGAGGCTGTATTCAGCGGATGCCGGTGCTCGCGACAGCAGAATCACACCCTGCCCCTCCCCAGCTGGGCCCAGGGCAGCAATGAGCGTGGACCCCAGGCGCGACCACGCGGCGGCCGAGCCGACTGCGGCATCCGCACCCTGCAGGGGCGGCTTGACGAGCGTGGCGGAGTGGCCGGTGGCCTGCAACTCGCTGAGCACGCCGGCCTGCAGCAACACGGTCGTTCCGACCAATGCTGACGCGGCAGCACCGGTCGCCGCCGTGCCGGCTGCTGCGGCGCAGTACAGGCTGTCGTCGGTGGGAAACCCGATCACGGCCAGGTCGGCGCCGGACGCCACGAGTGCTCGCTGAACGACAAGGTCGAGGCCGTTGCCCTCGCCGTCAACGGGGCGCAGCAGGTCGCGACCCATCGCAGCGACCGCCTCAAGCCAACGGGAGCGGGCGCGGGACTCATCGTAGAGACGCGCGTTCTCGATCGTGACGCCGGCGGCCGCGGCGAGCGCGACGGCGAGTTCCTGGTCTTCGTCCGTGAAGTCGCCGCCACCCTCCTTCTCGGTGAGATACAGGTTGCCGAAGACAGTGTCGCGCACCCGCACCGGAACGCCGAGGAACGATTTCATCGGCGGGTGATGGGCAGGAAAGCCGAAGGAGTCGGGGTGGTCGTGCAGGTCATGCAGACGAATGGGGTGCGGTTCCCGGATGAGCAACCCGAGCACGCCGTGCCCGACCGGAAGCGCCCCGATCTGCCGAACGGTCTCCTCGTCGAAGCCGACGGTGACGAAGTGACTGAGGGCCTGACCAGTGCCGATCACGCCCAGGGCACCGTACCGCGCCTGCACGAGTTCGCAGGCCGCGGTGATGACGCGTTCCAGCACGGCCTCCAGGCTGAGGTCTTCGGCCACTGAAACGACAGCGTCGAGCAGACCGCGCATGCGGTCCTGGGTGCGGGCGAGTTCGGCGGCGGTCTGATCCGTCATCGTTTCCCCGCCCTCATGCCATCTGGTGCTCTAACCTTGGCACGACTTCGTAGCGGCAGAGCTACTTATGGGTGGTTCTGGTGACAATCGTCGGGCACGGGATGTGCAGCAGCACCTCGTGGCTGACCGACCCCATCAGCAGGCGCTGCAGCGAGCCCCGGCCCCGGCTTCCCACGACGAGCAACTGGGCCTTTTTCGCGGCCGCAACGAGTGCCCTGGCCGGCGACTCGTCGGTCTCGAGAACCTGATGCACCACCAGGTCGGGGTATTGAGTTGTCAGACCCGCCACGGACTCGGCGAGCACCACACGTTCCTCTTCCATGCGCTCGGTCACGGCGTCGGCTGGAATGCTGCGCAATACCCGCCGATTCGGCAGGTGCACGGCGTAGAGGGCATAAAGTTCCTGACCGGTGCGGTCGGCCTCGGCGGCGGCGAACGCCACGGCGACGACCGAGTCCGCGGAGCCGTCGACGCCGACGTAGACGCCGCTTCGCTCGGTTTCGGGCAGCGAGGGGATGACGGCGACCGGGCAGGTTGACAGCGCCGCGACCTGCAGGCTCACACTCCCGAACAGTTCCCCCTCAACCCGGCCCTTTTGATCGGTGCCGACGACGATGAGGGCCGCGTCTTTCGACAGCTCGCTGAGCACGCGCGGCGCACTCCCCGTGCGCAACTCGGTCTGGGTGGTGACCGCGGGCGCGAGGGCCTCGGCGCGGGCGCCGGCCTTGGCGAGCAGCTTCTTCTCGGCGTCGAGAATGCTGTCGTAGTAGCCGTATCCGTCGGCCAGCCAGGTTTCATACACGGTGTGCATGAGCGTCACCGGACTTTTGACACTGTCGGCCCGGGCCATGGCCCACGCGAGGGCGGTCTCGCCGGCGGCCGAATCATCGATGCCAACCACAATCATCCGGTTCATTGCTCTACCTCGTTCTTGATCGCAGGTCGCAACGGTGGAGTCCTCCGCCACGAAGGAGGAGCTGATGCCCCATCGCCTCACGCCTATTCTGTCAGCCGCCCGTGCCAACACGTAGGGCCGGAAGTCCCGATTAGGTGACTAATCTGCGACCCCGTCTGGGCGGGACTTTCGGCCCTAGTCGGCGGCCACCGCTCGGTCGTACCGTAGCCCTGACAGGTTTTTTGCCCGCCCATAATCTAAGAATCAAGGAGAAACCCGTGAAGGCACTCGTTTATGGTGGCCCCGGCCAGAAGAGCTGGACCGACGTTCCCGACCCGACATTGCACAGCCCGACCGACGCCATCGTGCGCGTGGACACGACGACGATCTGCGGCACCGACCTGCACATTCTCAAGGGTGACGTACCCGCTGTGACCGTCGGGCGCATCCTCGGCCATGAGGGCGTTGGCACCATCACTGAGGTCGGTTCAGCGGTCAGCAACCTGAAAGTCGGCGATCGCGTCATCATCTCCTGCATCAAGAGCTGCGGACACTGCAGTAATTGCAGCAACGGCCTCTACTCGCACTGCCTCGGCGACGAGGGTGCCTCCGGCATCGGCTGGGTCTTCGGCCACCTGATCGACGGCACCCAGGCCGAGTTCGTGCGCGTGCCCTACGCCGACAACTCCCTGCACAAGCTTCCGGAGGGCGTCAGCGATGACCAGGGCGTCATGCTCAGCGACATTCTGCCGACCGGTTTTGAAATCGGCGTGCAGTACGGCCAGGTCAAGCCCGGCGATGTCGTCGCCGTCATCGGCGCAGGCCCGGTCGGCTTGGCCGCCATTGCCACCGCCGGCCTGTACGGCGCAGCCAGCATCATCGCGATCGACCTTGACGAGAACCGTCTCGAGCGCGCGCGCGACTTCGGCGCGACCGACACCGTCGTCTCCGGGGCCGCCGATTGGAAAGAACAGGTTCTGGCCCTGACCGACGGCGCCGGCGTCGACGTCGCTATTGAGGCCGTCGGCATTCCGGCGACCTTCACCATGGCCACCGAGATCGTGCGCCCGGGCGGCAACATCGCCAACGTCGGCGTGCACGGCCAGCCGGTCGACCTACACCTCGAAAACCTCTGGATTCAGAACATCAACATCAGCATGGGGCTGGTCAATGCCAACACCACGAAGATGCTGCTCAAGCTCGTCGCGAGCAAGAAGCTGCAGGCCGAAAAACTAGCCACGCACCACTTCACCTTCGACCAGTTCCTCGAGGCCTACGACACCTTCAGCCGTGCCGCCGAAACAAAAGCACTCAAGGTTGTCATTACCCGCTAACAACGTTTTCCCTGAAGGTTTTCATGCGCGCCCTGATCGTCTACGAATCGATGTACGGCAACACCCGTCTCGTCGCGGAAGCGATCGGGCGTGGACTGGCCCCGGCCGAGGTGACCCTGGTACCGGGCGAGGTTCGCCGCGCCGAGGCGTGGGGCGCCATGCTGCGGGTGCGCACGCAGGCTGCGGCATCCGTTTGAATCATCGGGCGGGACGTGACTTAAGGCCCTACTCGGCGGTGCTGGCGATGGCTAACGTGAAGAACACTCGCTGGTGACCCTCACACGACATTCCCGCTCGTGGCCCACCACCGGAGAAGGGATTGAGCTCATGACCAACACGCTCACACGGAACCAGACGGTGGTCGCCTGGGATGGGTCGAACCCCGCTCGGGCAGCCTTGGATTGGTCACTCGCCCGCTGCAACGAGGGCGAGCTCACCCTGGTGCGCATCCTTGACCGCACGGTGTCGTCGGCGGACTACTTCACCGAGGAGTCCACCAACGTGCGCGCCCGCGAGGCGCTCAAGGACGACGCCGATCGGGTGAGCGCGCAATACCCCAATCTCACCGTGCACGCCGACCTGCGTTCCGGGGACCCGATCACCGAACTGCGCGCGTTGAGCGGATGCGACACCATCGTTGTGGTCGGAACGCACCGTCGCCGCGGCTCGACCCTGCGCTACGAATGGTCGATGGGCGCCCGACTGGCCGGTTCGGCTCGGGGACCGATCGCGATTATCCCGGAGAGCGACAGCAAACACCACGCGGGGGTCGTGGTCGGCGTCGACGGATCTGCGGCCTCGAACGCCGCCGTGGACTTCGCCGCAACGGAGGCCGACCGCACCGGCCAGGAACTTCACGCCATCCACGCGTGGCAGGAGCCGCTCGTCTGGCGCGATACGACCGAACCCGACGCTCGGTTGCTGCAGACGCTGGAAAACTCCCACCGGCGCATCCTCGATGAATCACTACTCACCGTGGCCCGCCGTTATCCGGACCTCTCGATTCGGGCCTCGCTGGTGCGCGGTGCCCCGCAATCGGCGCTGCTCGACGCAGCCCGGGGGGCCGCGCTGCTCGTCGTTGGCGACCACGGGCAGAAGGGCATCTCGAAACTGCTGCTCGGTTCGGTGAGTCACTCGATCGTGCTGAACATCCAGTCACCCATGGTGGTTATCCCCGCCCCGACCACCTGACCGGTCGCCGCGCGCGAAACCCCGCGCACATCCTGCAGGTCACTGCGTGTCCCCCGAAGTGGCTGGTGAGTTCGCGGCAAGCGTTAGGGAAGCGGGCATCCCGAGGAACGCGTGCCAGCTTCCCCAACGGGTGCCGCGACGCGCCCCCCGCTGTTGTTGCGCGGCTGCGCGGGAGGTACGCCGGTGCGCGGGTCCGCGGGAGGTACGCCGGTGCGCGGGTGTTGCGCGGCTGCGCGGGAGGTACGCCGGTGCGCGGGTGTTGCGCCGGTACGCGGGAGGTGCGCCGGTGCGCGGGAACTGCGGCAGCGGGCATCCATCGGGTCGCGTCGCGCTGCGCGGGTGGTGGTCCGTTGTGCGGGAGGTACGGCCTAGGGGCCACTCCTGCCGAGGCCGCTGCGCGGGTGTTGCGCCAGTAAGCGGGAGCTACGGCCTGGTCGAAACACCGGCGTGACACGACCCGCTGGACCTGCGCCAGTGCGCGGCAGTTGCGCCTCCCGCGCAGCGGCGCAAGTCCCGCGCGAGGCGGAAACGCCCTGTGGATGGGGCGTAGACATCTCGGGGCACCCGCGCGAGGCGAAGCATTAGCCGTTCAGGCTAGCCGTAACCGCTGGACTTTGCCGCTAATACACGACCCGAAAGTCACCGATGAAGGTGATCCTG
The DNA here is from genome assembly GCF_004404025.1 of Cryobacterium serini. NCBI lineage: Bacteria > Bacillati > Actinomycetota > Actinomycetes > Micrococcales > Microbacteriaceae > Cryobacterium > Cryobacterium serini. The sequence goes on along the minus strand of NZ_SOHN01000016.1, from coordinate 178,923 downwards.
TTGCCCTCCGGGTCGACGATGGTAGAGAGCTGAACGCCCTTGTTCACCTGCACGATCTCGCCCGGGTACAACCCGCGATCGTTCAATTCGGCGAGGTGCGCCGGCAGGTCATCGACGGCGAAATTCAGCAGACCGGTGCCGGCGCGGGTCTCATCGTGCGTGAGCTGCAGCCATCCGTTCTCGGTCACCTGCCATTCCACGAGCAGGCCGGCCATTGGAGCGTTGTCGGCTGGGCGCCCGAGAAGTCGTTCGTACCAGCGGTGTGCAGCATCAAAATCGGTCACCGGCACGACGGCGAGCAGATGATTGATGATCACGGGGCCTCCTCGGTTCATGCCAGGTGTCGCCACCGTACCCCGACGATCGTGAATGGTCCAGATCGCGTCGCCGGAGTCGGCCGGAGCGGCCAGATAAGCTCGCGGCACTCGTTGAAGATGGCGGCACTCCTAGGAAGGAGTGCCCGGTTCTCGTAGAGGTGCCGCGAGGGTCGGGTGCCCACCTCTCGGCGCAGTGCCACGTCGACCGAGTGCCCCGTTCCTGCGGAGGTGCCCCATGAGCCAGCGGCCGGTCCCGCGGCGAGGTGCCACGAGCCGGCCCCGCCCGGTTAGGGTTTTGGTATGAGCCTTTTCGCGCAGACCCGTCGTTCCCTGCGCAGTCTGGCCACCGGAGCGGCCCTCATCGGACTTGCGGCGACGCTCATCGCCCTCCCGGCCACGGCCGCCGTAGCCGCCGCACCGTTGTCGGCAGCCGCGACCGACCCGGCACCGATCGACCCGGCGACCTTCAACCCCGGTCTCATCATCAGCGATTTCAACTTCTTCAACCCGGATGCCCTGACCGAGAGCGGTATCCAGGATTTTCTCGAACAACGCTCCTGCCGGCCGAGCGACGGAGTGCCCTGCCTTTGGGAGTTCCGCGAAACGACGACCAGCCAGCCGGCCAAGGGTGACGGGCACTGCCTGCCCTACACCGGCGCGGAGAAGGAAACGGCCGCCCGGATCATCGCGAAGATCGCGGCAGCCTGCACGATCAGCCCCGAGGTCTTGCTGGTGTTGCTGCAGAAGGAACAGTCCCTGCTAACCCGACCGAGCGCATCCGGTTATCTACGCGCCACCGGCTACGGCTGTCCGGACACCGCGGACTGCGACGCCCAGTATTTCGGTTTCTTCAACCAGGTCTACAACGCGGCCTGGCAGTTTCGGCAGTACACCCAGGAGCCCGACCGGGCATTCAAAATAGGCAAGGTTGACGTGGGCTTCAACCCCGACGCCGAATGCGGGGCCTCCGCCGTCGCCATCAAGAACCAGGGCACCGCCAACCTGTACAACTACACGCCCTACCAGCCCAATGCGGTTGCCGTCGCAAATGCCGGCGACGAGGGCGACGGATGCTCGACCTACGGCAACCTCAATTTCTGGCTGTTCTACAACGACTGGTTCGGGGATTCGACCCTCGAACCGTTCTCCGTGATGTTCGACGACTGCCTCAGCTATGTCGGCGGCCAGGGCTGCCGCGCTCCGACGCTCCTTCCCACACCGTGAGTCCGGTCGCCGCTGAACGCGGTTTGGGTGCGTGGGGTGCGAGCATGGGGCAACTGGCGCGAGTGACTTGCATCGCTGTTGTCCTCGCAGCGACCGTTGTAGCAGCGCCCGTCATCGCTGCGTCCTCGGCGTCGGCAGCCAACGATTACCCCACCTGGGCCGAGGTCGACGCCGCCCGATCGAGCGCGGCCGCCACTGCAGCCGAGGTGCACCGGATCGAGTCGGTGCTCGATGGCTTGCAGTCGCGCGCGGCCGAGCTCGGAGACACGGCTGTGACCGAGACCGCGCTCGCCGCCGGGGCTCAGGCCGAGCTCACCAAGGCGACCGCCCAGCAAACTGTACTGACTACGCAAGCGGATGCGGCATCCGCTCGGGCAGACGCAAGCGGTGAGCGCCTAGGTGTGCTCGGCGCCCAGCTCTACCGCGCCGGCGGCAACAGCCTCGCGGTGGGCGCCCTCTTCGATGGCGGGGAGGCCGACGAGCTGCTGTTTCAGCTCGGTGCCATGTCCCGGCTCACGGAACAGGCCGGACTCATCACCGAGCAGGCCGATGCCGAGCGCAACGCGGCCGAAACCCTCACCGCCCAGGCCGAGATGAAGGCGCGCGAGCGCGACCGTCTGCACGACGAGGCTCGGTCGGCTCTAGCGTCCACCGAGACAGCACAGCAGGCAGCGGACGCCGAAGTTGCCCTGAAACAGGCCGCCGGCGATGTGCTCTATGCCCAGCTGGCCTTCCTGAAGAACACGTCCGCCGAGGTAGAACGGCAGCACCACAGCGGCGTGATGGCGCAGCGCGATTACGAGGCGCAGCAGCGGCAGGCAGCGGAGAACGCCGCAGCCGGAGATGCGGCCGCACAACCGAGCGTCCCAAGTGTTCCCAACCTTCCCAGCGTTCCCAACCTTCCAAGCGTTCCAAGCGTTCCAACCGTTCCAAGCGTTCCAAGCGTTCCAACCGTTCCAACCGTTCCGACCGTTCCAACCGTTCCGAGCGTTCCCCCGAGCGGCGGCACGGTCGACCGCCCCGGCGCCCAGCGCATTGCAGCGGCCCAGGTGGCAGCCAGGGGCTGGGACGACGCCGAGCTGACCTGCCTGGTCTCCCTGTGGCAGCGCGAGTCTGGCTGGCGAGTGAACGCCTACAACGCCAGCAGCGGCGCGTATGGAATTCCGCAATCACTGCCCGGAAGCAAGATGGCGTCAGCTGGCGACGACTGGCAGACCAATCCGGCTACCCAGATCAGCTGGGGACTCGGCTACATCGCCTCCCGTTACGGCACCCCCTGTGCGGCCTGGGCGCACTCGGAGAGCCACAACTGGTACTAAACCGCGGGTAAAAGCTCACGCCCGAACGCTGAACACCCAGGGCACCTGGCCGATCTCGAGGCGGTGCCGACCGCCTGCCTGCTCGGCGAGGGCGTCATCGGCGTGGGCGACATCCCCCGCCCAGAACAGCGCCGGCCCCCGCTCGCTCGTACCGAGCCTGGTTTCGTAGTGTGCCAGAGGGCGGTGCCCCACACTCGCCACGATGTCGGCCACGGCCCCAAATCCCTGCAGACCGTGCAGAGTCACCCAGGTCGGAGCTACGAGAATCATCAAAGCGGATGCGTGCCGCTCCAGCGCCGTCTCCGGCCGCAGCCAGGCGTAGTCAATGACCTCATCCTCGGCGAGCACGATGGTGCCGGGCGGTGCCGTCGCGACGTAGAACCAGGTGCGCAAACGCTTCGGGGCGCTGCGCGGCGGCACCCACACCGCCGTCGCGATAAGCGCCTCGGGCCTGACCACGAGCCCGGTCTCTTCCCGCACCTCGCGCACGGCAGCCCGACGGGCGGCGAGCTGTTCGACAACCTCCGCCGCGGGGCCAGGCCCGCCAGGCAGCCCCGCCGAGCCGCGGCCGGCCGCCTGCTCACCCGCGCTGGCGGGGCCAGCCGGCGCCGCGGCATCCGCTGCCCGCTTGTCGCCCGGGTCGACGCCGCCGCCGGGAAACACCCACGCGCCGGCGAAAGACCCACGATGACGGGGGCGTTCGAGCAGCAGCACTTCAGGCCCGGAGGCACCGTCACGCAGCAAGACCACGGTCGCCGCAACCCCTAGTAGTGGTTGCGCTGCCTCGGTAACTCGCGTCATCGCTGGTCCTTCGGGTGTCGGGTCGTGCCGTCTCGTCCACACTAACGCCGGGTATCGCTCGGCCTGCTCGTCGCCGCCGTGCCCAAGGCGATCGACCTGCTCGTCGCCGCCGTGCCCAAGGCGCTCGACCTGCGTGGAACGATCGCTGACGTGCGCGACCACCCGGCGACCATCAAGCTCGTTCAGGACGGCGGGGTCAAACCGGCGCCGTTCATCACCGGCCGTATCGCTCGATGACCTGATTACCGTGGGCTTCGACGCCCTGATCAACCACAACGAGACCGCGGTCACGATCATCGTTCACCCCTAACCCGCGCAAACCGGCGGCACCCTCGCTCGGGGCGCCGCCCATCGCGGCAGTAGGCTGCCTTCATGCCCGCCATCCTGCGCACGAGCCCGCTCACCCGCAGCCTGCTCGCGCCAAATGCCGGTCCGATGACGCTCGACGGTACCAACAGCTACCTCATCGGGGCGCCCGACGCACCAGCGTTGGTCGTCGTCGACCCGGGGCCGCTCGACGAGGGCCACCTTGTTACGCTCGCTGCTGCCGGCCGGGTCGAGCTCGTGCTGATCACACACCGACACGCCGATCACACGGCGGCGAGCGTTCAATTCGCGGAGCTCACCGGGGCCCCGGTGCGGGCCTTCGATCCGGCCTTTTGCGTGAATGGCGACCCACTCACCGACGGGGAGCTGATTGCGGCCGCCGGCACCAGCGTCCGGGTATTAGCTACCCCCGGGCACACTGACGACTCGATCTGCCTGCACCTGCCCGGCGACGGCGCCACCGGCTCTGTACTGACCGGCGACACCATTCTCGGCCGCGGAACGTCGATCATCGACGGCGCCCTCGCCGACTATCTAACTTCGCTCGAGGCCCTGCGCGCGCGCGGGCCGGCCATCGTGCTGCCCGCGCACGGCCCGGTGCTGCCCGACCTCGCGGCCATCTGTTCCGCCTACCTCGCGCACCGCCACGAGCGTCTCGACCAGGTGCGCGCCGCGCTCGACACCCTCGGTTCGGCGGCGACCGTGGCGCAGGTCACCGACGTGGTCTACGCGCAAACGGATGCCGCGGTGCGGTTCGCCGCGGAAGCATCCGTTCGCGCGCAGCTGGCCTACCTGCGCGACCCGCTCTAACCGAGCTCGCGAGCTTGCGTGCCGGGCTTCTCTTCCTCCGGGGCGCGGGCCGCCAGAGCCCGGGCCGCCAGGGCCCGAGCTGTCAGGGCCCGGGCCCTGACAGCGGCTGTGTCTGCTGCAGCGCTGAACCGGGCATTTCTGATCCCCGAGCTGGCGGTTCGGGCAACCTTATTGCTCTGTTTGGGGTTTTGGGCCATGGTGCATTTTCCAATCACGTGAAACTGGGGAGACTCCTTGTTAAACCCTATCCGTGCCTCATCCCCCATAACTCCTGCAATCTGCCTTGACGGTATTCAACTCTCCCGTCATCACGCGGATCTGATGATCAAGGTTGAGAAATTGCAGGAGTTATGCCCGCGACCTTGAGGCTTTCCCAGCAGCCTCCCGCTCAAGCACGGGCAGACCCGACAAGTTGCAGGCAAAACAGACCAAGCAGTATTGTTCATGTAGCGCTGCAACGGGGCGTCCACCCCCATCCGTTCTCGCGGTGCGCTAGCGTATGGGGAGATCGGGGGCGGCGATCGGTTCGTGGCGCAGCCCAGACAATGCTAAAAGGGGAACTTCATGCGCCATCGCTCACTGCTCACTGCCATCGCCGCCGCCGCCCTCTTATCGCTGACGCTCGCGGGGTGCAGCGGCGAGAAGGCCGCCGAGAAGCTCGACCCGGCCGAGGGCCCATTGCAGAAGTACATGTCGGGGATCTACGAGGGCTACGACGAAGACTCGGCGATCGCGCAGCAGAACGACCAGGAGGAACTCGTGGCCACCTGCATGTCCGACGAAGGCTTCGACTACACGCCCGTCGACGCCTCGCAGTACAGCGGCATGATGAGCGATGACGGTGAAGATTACGGCACCGAGAAGTGGGTGGCCGAGAACGGCTACGGAATGAGCCAGTCCCCGGAGCAGATCGCCGAGCAGGAGGCGCAGAGCGCGGAAATCGTCGACCCGAACCAGGACTACCTGGCGTCACTCTCCGAGAGCGAGCAAGCCGCCTACAACGAAGCACTTTACGGTCCGCAGCCCACTGAGGAGGAGCTTGCCGACGGTTCCTACACTGACAGCTACGAAACCAAGGGCTGCTACGGCGCGGCCCTTCAGGAAATCAACGGCGACCAGCCGTCGCAGGAAGAACACGCCGCGCTGTACGAAGCCATGAGCGCCCTGTACGAAGACCTGCAGGCCTCCCCCGCGATCGTGAAGCTAGACGCCGAATGGGCGGCCTGCATGGCCGACGACGGATACGCGACCTTCGCGAAGAAGGCAGACGCCCAGGAGTCGGTCATGAACGAGCAAAACGCGCTTTACGAAGACCAGACGGGCGCTGCCCCCGACGAAACGATCCTCGCCGACCTCCGCGAGAAGGAACTCGCACTGGCCATGGCCGACTACACCTGCGCCGAAGATGTTGACTACACCGAAGCAACGACCAAGGTGCAGTTCGAGCTCGAAGAGCAGTTCATCACCGACCACAAGTCCGAGCTCGACGCGCTCATCGCGGACTCCGAGCAAGGCAAGTAGGTGTCGCGCCTGTTCGGGCGACGAAAGAGCGAGCCCGACGCAACCGAGGTGATCGACCTCGACGCTGTCGCCCCGCCCACCCGCTCACGCAGTCAAGGCTGGCGTCGCGTGTTCGCCGGCAACCGCGTGATCTGGGTCATGGCCACGGTCGCCATCATCGCGCTCGTGGCCGGTCTCGGGCTTGGCCAGCTGATCGTCTCACCCGGGCAGGCTGCAGCGGATGCCGACGCTCCCGCAGGCGGACTCATCACGGTCCCCATCGAAAACCGGCAACTGGCTAATGACGTCACCATGCGCGGCGACGCCACCTACGCCGACTCGGTGGAGGTCAGCATTGAAACCGGCGAACTCGCCGGGGCTCCCATCGTCACCGGGCAGGTGCCCGAGGTCGCCGCCATCTTCGACACGGCCTCGATCGCGCTCGAAGTCACCGGCCGCCCGGTAATCGTGTTGCCCGGCGACCTGCCGGTCTACCGCACCCTTCGCGTCGGCGTCTCCGGCCCCGACGTGCTGCAGTTCAAGCAGGGCTTGAACGCGGCCGGAATCGATGCCGGCGCGCTCGACTCCGACGTGTTCGACGCGCAAACAGCGAGTGCCGTCACAGCGCTCTACGCCAAGGTCGGCTACCCGGCTCCCACCGGCGGCACCGACGTTGCGACCGCGGTGAGCGGTGCCGAAGCCGGAGTCACGAGCGCGCAGGCATCCGTCGACAGCGCCGCTGGCGCCCTCACCACCGTGCAGGGCCCCGCGTCAAACGTTGACGTGGTCGAGCAGGGCAATCTCGTGCGGAGCGCGCAGCGCGCGCTTGCCCTGGCCAGAACCGAGGGAACCCCCAACGCGATAGCGGATGCCGAGGAGTCTGTCACCCTGGCCGTCGCCCGCCAGGCCCAGGCTCTCGCGCCACGCGACGCGAGCGCTGAAAAAGCCGCCGTCACCGCGGCCAAGGCCGAACTGACCCGTGCAAACGAGACCCTGAGCGACGCCCGTGACGGCGCACTCGCGTATCTTCCGTCCGGCGAAGTGCTCTACCTGCCTGGCCTCCCCCGCCGGGTCGACGAGATCAGCGTCAAACGTGGATCGAGTATCACCGGGCCGGTCATGCGGGTCTCCGGCGCGACGCTCGTGATCTCCGGCTCGGCGACCGCGAGCGATGCAGCCCTGCTTACGGTCGGCGCCCCGGCCATACTCGCCATGCCCGACGGCGACCAGCCGGCGACGATCTCCTCGGTACTCCCCACCGAACCGGCCAGTGGCGAAGCCGCAAGCGGCCGCTTCACCGTATTGTTCGCTCCCGACTCCCTCACCGACGAGCAGATCCAGGCCGTGCAGGGCAGCAACGTGCGCGTGCGCATCCCGGTCAGTTCAACCGAGGGCGACGTACTCGCCGTTCCGCTCGCCGCGCTGACTGCGGGGCCCGGCGGCGAATCCCGCGTCGAGTTTGCTCCCGGCGGCTCCGCCGACACGGTGCTGGTCGAGGTCACGACCGGGCTCGCCGCCGAAGGCTTCGTCGAGATCACGGCCGTCGACGGCTCGCTGGGCGTCGGGGACCTCGTCGTGGTGGGCCGGTGATGGGCCGGTGATGACAGCCCCGGTCGTCGAACTGGTCAACGTCACGCGTTCGTTTCCCGGCCCGCCCGAGGTGCAGGCGCTCAAATCGGTCAACCTGCGGGTGGAGCGCGGCGACTACCTGTCGATCGTCGGCCCGAGCGGCTCGGGCAAATCCACGATGCTCAACCTGCTCGGTCTGCTCGACCGGCCGAGTGTCGGCGAGTACCATCTCGACGGCACCTCAACGAGCATGCTCGATGAGAAGCAGCGCGCGATCGTGCGGGGCGGCACCATCGGCTTCGTCTTTCAGGCCTTCCACCTGCTGCCGCACCGCACCGTGCTCGACAACGTGCTGCTCGCCACCCTGTACAGCGGTGTGCCGCGCGCCGAACGCGAGGACCGCGCCCGCGCCGCCCTCGACCGGGTGGGCCTCAACCATCGGCTGGATTTTCTGCCCGGCACCCTCTCCGGCGGCGAACGCCAGCGCGTGGCCGTGGCACGCGCTGTCGTTGCTTCGCCCGAACTGCTGCTCGCCGACGAACCAACCGGCAACCTCGACGAGACCACCGGCGGCGAGGTCATGGACCTGTTCGAAGAGCTGCACGCCGACGGCCTCACGCTTATCGTCATCACGCACGACCACGCCGTGAGCGATCGGGCCGAACGCCGCGTGCGCATCACCGACGGCCGCCTGAGCGAGCTGTCATGAAGGCCTTCTTCAAGCGGATGCTGCGCCGCCGTTCCCGCGTCGCCGCGGTCCCTGATACCGAGCTGACGGCATCCGCTGAACTGACGCCCAGCATCGTTCCGGTCATTCGTCGCGCCGACCGGTTCTCGGTGCAGGACCTGATGGTCGAGGCGAGTTACGGCGTGGGCGCCCGCCCAAGCCGACTCGTGATGACGACCCTCGGTACCGTGCTCGGCATCGCCTCGCTCGTGGTCACCATTGGATTCGCGCAGACCGCCGCCGGGCAGATTTCCAACCAGTTCGACGCCGTCTCGGCCACCCAGGTCATGATCGAGCCGGCCTCAACGCGCAATTCGAGCGGCAACGAACAGGCGGCCGGGCGGCTGCCATGGGATGCCCCGGAGCGGGTGAATCGCCTTGCCGGGGTGGAACGCGCGGGTCTCGTGGCCGAGGTCGACGTCGAAGACCAGCTCGTGACCTCCGTTCCCGTCAATGACCCCTCGGCCGCGCAAACCCTCAGCCCCGCCGTAATCGCCACCTCACCAGGCTTGCTCGCCGCAGTGCGCGGGCAGGTCGTCACCGGGCGGTACTTCGACGTCGGACACGACGAGCGCGCCGACCGGGTCGTCGTGCTCGGGGCCCGGGCCGCGGAAACGCTCGGCATCAACCGGGTCGACTCGCAGCCGTCGATCTTCATCGGCGAGGTGCCGTACACCGTCATCGGCATCATCGACGGCGTCGAGCGCCGCGCCAACCTGCTCGACGCCGTCATTGTGCCGCTCGGCACCGCGCGCGCCGACTTCGGACTCAGCGCCCCGACCGAACTGCACGTGCAGATCAATGTCGGCGCCGGCACGCTCGTGGCCCGGCAAGCACCGATCGCACTCGACCCGAACGCGCCCGAAAACTTCACGGTGCAGGCGCCCGCCGCCGCGTCGTCGCTCCAAGACAATATCCAGGCCGACATCAACATCGTCTTCCTCACGCTCGGTATTATCGCCCTGCTCGCCGGCGGTCTCGGCATCGCCAACGTCACCCTGCTCTCGGTACTGGAACGGGTCGGGGAGATCGGCCTGCGCCGCGCGCTCGGCGCGACCAAGCGCGATATTGCCCGCCAGTTCATCGTGGAGTCGGCCGTGATCGGCCTGCTCGGCGGCCTGATCGGTTCGGCAGTCGGGGTGTTCGCGGTCGTCGTTGTGTCGCTGCTGCAGGGCTGGACGCCCATACTCGACCCCTTCGTGGCCATCGGCGCCGCCCTGCTCGGAACCGTCGTCGGGCTCGCCGCCGGCGCCTATCCCGCGGTGCGCGCCTCCAACATCGAGCCGATCACGGCCCTGCGCGGCGGCACCTAGGAGCCAGTCAAGGCAGTCCGCGTGCCGAATACCGTGGTGGCCTGTGGCCCCGCATCTAGAATCATTGGACCATGCCGAACAGCACTCCTGCCTCCTCCGAACATGCCGACAGGCTAAAGCGGCAAGCCTTCTGGGTGTGCGTCGGAGTTGCTTCACTCACCATCCTCGACCTGTCCAAGATCAATGTTGGCTTGCCGGCCATCGAGCAGTCGCTCGGCGGCGGCACCACCGAACTCCAGCTCATCGTCGCGGGTTATGCACTCGCCTTCGGGCTGGCGCTGGTACCGTCCGGTCGGCTGGGCGACATTCATTCCCGGCGACTCATGTTCATCGTTGGCCTCAGCTCGTTCACGGCGGCGAGCATCCTGTGCGCGCTCGCGCCCACGATCGAATTTTTGATCGTGGCGCGTATCGTGCAGGGAATTGCTGCGGGAATTCAGATGCCGCAGGTCCTCGGGCTAATCCAACAGCTGTACCAGGGCGCGGCACGCGGGCGCGCCTTCGGCTTGTTTGGAGCGGTCATCGGCGTTTCGACGGCCTTCGGACCAACCCTCGGCGGCCTCCTGATCGCCGTCGGCGGCCCAGATATCGGCTGGCGTCTATCGTTCTGGATGAACGTGCCACTGGGCCTTCTGGCGCTGTACTTTGCGATGCGAGTGCTTCCTAAACGCCAAACTCATGAGCGAGAACGCACGGGGCTCGACCTCGTCGGCATCCTGTTTCTGGGCATTGCCACTCTCGGCCTCATGCTTCCGTTCGTGCTGACAACCGGCGCTCCAACGGATGACCCCCGCCGCTGGTTCTGGCTGATTGTGTTCGGTCTTTCCGGCGCCGCGTTCTTCAAGTGGGAACGGCGCTACCAGCAAATCGGTAAATCACCCGTTGTGAACTTCGCGCTTTTTCGCACGGCGTCCTATCGCAACGGGATCCTGATTTCGACGGCCTATTTTGCGGCAATTCCGCCGTACTTTTTGCTGGTCACCCTTTTTCTGCAGCAGGGCCTCGGGCTTGAGCCCGTCTTCGCCGGAATGGTGAGCATCTCGTTTGCCCTCGCCTCCGCGGTCATGTCGTGGATCGGCGGTCGTCTGGTCTTTCGTTGGGGCCGCCAGCTCGTTGCCCTCGGCCTGGTCACCGTCATGATCGGTTTTGTGCTCGTTCTACTAGCGGGATTGTTCGCCTCGGTGGACCTCGCACCGTGGCTGATCGCCGCAGCCATGACAATGACCGGTGCCGGCGGTGGTCTCGTCATTTCGCCAAACCAGACGCTCACCCTGAGCGAGGTTCCGGTCACTCAGGGAGGCGTCGCCGGGTCAATGGCGCAGGTAGGTCAGCGGGTGGGAACGGCGATTGGAGTCGCGGCGATAATCTCGACCTTCTACGCAACGTTGTATGCGGAGGCGAGCCAGCCTGACCGTGTGCAGGTGTTTCGTGACGGCTTTCTCAACGGAATCCTGGTCGCGCTGGTACTCCTAGCCGTAGCCCTGGTGTTCGCCCTGGTCGACCTGTTCGGACGCCAAACAGAAACGTCCGCCCTGCCGAACACCTGAACGTGACATTTTCTTCGTCGATGAATGAGAGTCTCCGCATTGGCAAACGGCGTCTGGGGGCGGAATCTGCCATGCTGGCCGTGAGCCGAGACGACCGTCGATCCTGTCGGTCTGCCGGGCGCCGAAATCAAAGGAGTACAGCATGAGCGCGTACGTGATTGTTGGGGTGGTGCCCGGCCAGCCGGATACCGTCGTGGAGCGGGCGGCCGTGTTCGCGGCACGTTTCGATGCGGAACTGGTGTGCGCCTCCGTGGACGCCAGCCAGTACCGGGTTTACAACCTGGGCGACGGCACGATGACGAGTCTGCCGTTCAGCGCGGACTCGCCCGAAATTGCGGAGGACAAATTCGACCCGGATCTCGCATCGCGCCTGGCCGCGCTCCTCGACGGAGGCGCTCTCCCCTGGAGCACCCGGGCATTGGCAGGCAATCCGGCCCAGGCCCTCGGCGACTTGGCCGATACTCTCAATGCCGCGATGATCGTAGTCGGAACCCGGGAGGCGACGTTGCGGGCCAGCCTGCAGGAGTTCATCAACGGTTCGGTGGCGGCGCAACTGGCGCACCGTCAGCATCGTCCGGTGGTGGTGATTCCGCTCGCCCCGGTTCCGGCCGATCAGGCCCTGCCCTGGGACCCGGCCTGATCGCGCGCTGCAGGATCCAGCGGCGGTAGGCCGACGCCATCCGACTCGAGCCCGCACGCGTAGCCCGGACAACTGCGCAGACCTCGCCCCCTCGGCGCCCTGCAGGTGAATCGCGTTTGCCTCCGTCAGAAGTTCGCGCCCAGCTATGGGGAGATGACGGGGGAAACTCCCCACGTACAACGAGGAATTCCCCATTGTTCCGTGTGTGGTGCCGGCCGTAGCGTCGGCTACAGGTCGCCACTCGCTACCTGGAGTATTAAATCAAAGGAGATTGTTGTTATGGCGCAAAGCACCGTGCAAACATTTATCAGCCCGGGTCGGTATGTCCAGGGGAAGGGCGCAATATCGAGGTTGGGTGAGGAACTTGCCCAAATCGGAAAGCGTCCACTCATGATTTGCGACGACATGGTCTGGAACATCGTTCGGGATGACATCACGACCAGCCTGAAAGCCGCCAACCTGCCCGTTATCCGCGAGAAATTTAACGGTATCCCGCACCCGAAGGAAATCGGGCGCTTCGTTGAGCTCCTCAAAAAGCACAATGCGGACATTGCCGTTTCTGTCGGTGGAGGAAGCACGCACGATACGGCCAAGGCCGCCGGCCATGACGCTGGTATCCGTTGGGTGACCGTACCGACCACAGCATCGGTCGACGCGCCAACCTCGACGCTGGGTGTCATCTACACCGAGGACCACGCATTCCTTGAGTATCTTTATTTTCCTCGCAACCCTGATCTGGTGCTGGTGGACACGCAGATTGTCGCGAACGCCCCGGCCGAGTTCCTTATCGCCGGCGTCGGTGACGCGCTCGCTACCTGGCTTGAGGCGAAGGCTGTCGCAGGGTCTTTCTCCGACACGATCGCGGGAGATCTTCCCACCCTCACCGGCACGGCGCTCGCCCGTCTATCGTGGGATGTCTTGTGGGAAAACGCCATTCCGGCTATCGCCGCCGTGCGCGATCACGTCGTCACACCGGCTCTTGAGAAGGTCATCGAGGCGAACACGTTGCTCTCCGGTCTTGGGTTCGAGTCCGGCGGTCTGGCGGCAGCGCACGCGATCCACAACGGTCTCACTGCCGTGCCGCAGACCAGGGGTGTCCAGCACGGCTACAAGGTGAATGTTGGATCGGTGACGCAGCTCGTCCTTGAGGGAGCACCGTTCGCCGACATTCGAGCGTTTGTGGAGTTCACAACCCGCGTCGGACTGCCGACCACCCTGACTGAGGTTGGTATCGACGTTGACGACGCGGAAACACTGCGCATCGTCGCCGAGGCGGCCACGGCAGAAGGCGAGACGATTCACAACATGTCGTTCGAGGTCACGGCGGAGAGCGTCATGTACGCGCTCATCTCGGTCGAGCGCCTGTCTCGTCAAATCCGTGCTGAGGCAGGCTTGCCTGAACCAGTCAAGTACGAGGCCCACCACTAGGCTCACGACATAACGCGGTATACCAGCGCAGGGGTATCCACCGGCCACCAGTCGGCGGATTCCCCCTGTTGGAGTTTCGTATTTACCATTGCCCTGCCGTGGGCTACCCGAACAGAATCGCGGCTTCGTCATAGCGTTGCTGCGGCACTGTTTTGAGCGAGTCGAGCGCCTCCGCGAGGTTGACGCGAACGATGTCCGTCGCGCGCACCGCCACCATGCTGCCCCAATCGCGGTCATGAACGGCCCCAACCGCAGCGATGCCGAGACGGGTTGCAAGGACCCTATCGGAAGCACTGGGGACGCCGCCACGCTGAATGTGCCCAAGCGTTGTTGCGCGGGTTTCAATACCGGTTCGCTCTTCGATGATGGGCGCGAGGCGCTCGCCGATCCCGCCGAACCGTGGGCGGTTGAACGCGTCAAGTCCTCGCGCGTAGTGCGGCTGTGCCATCTCCTCTGAGATGAAACCTTCCGCGACGACGATGAGCGGCGCGCGGCCACGCCGAAACGGTTTTTGCACCCACTCACAGATCTCAGCAAGGTTGGACCGCTGCTCGGGAATGAGAATCGCGTGTGCACTAGTTGCCATTCCGGCGTGCAAGGCGATCCATCCGGCGTTTCGACCCATTACCTCGGCGATCATGCACCGGTGGTGTGATTCGCCGGTCGTCTTGAGCCGGTCGATCGCCTCCGTGGCGATCTCGACCGCGGTGTCAAAGCCGAACGTGTAATCGGTCGCCGAAAGATCGTTGTCGACCGTCTTGGGCACGCCGATAATCGGAATACCAGCGTCACTGAGAATTTTCGCGGCGGCGAGCGTTCCTTCACCACCGATCGCGATGAGGACGTCTACTCCGAGCGCCTTCAGGTTCGTTCGAACGTGCTCGATGCCCCCTCCCTCGCCCAGCGGATTCGTCCTGGACGTACCGAGGATCGTGCCGCCGAGCTTCGATATTCCGCGTACGCTCATCCAATCCAGATCGATTGTGTTGCGATCGAGCACGCCACGCCAGCCATCGACGAACCCAATGAAAGTGTCATCACTCCGGCGGATACCGCAAAGTACGCACGCACGGATGACAGCGTTAAGACCGGGACAGTCACCTCCGCTGGTCAGAATTCCGATGTGGGCCACTGCGCTTCACCTACCAAGTCGCGTCTCCTTTTCATGTGGTGCGATGATGCAATACCTGATCCTCCACGCTCACCATCAGGAGCCTTCACCGACACTTCCTAGGCAACCATGCGCCCCGCGAACAGACTATGAGGACTTCCCACACGTCGGCGTAGGGAAAAGACGTAGGGAAAACCAGCATCGAACATGATCTACTTGGCAGTGGCCCCGGCACGCAGGTGCAGTGATACATGTTGTCCTTGATGCCGAGTCGGGCTGTTTGCCATTCGTCAGAGAGGACGTAATATGCACACTCCCGAGAACCTCGTAATCGATTCGTCAGTCGGGTTGCGCGACCAACTGGACACCGTGACAGATCTCGCCCGGGACCTTGCGGGACGCTTCGAGGTGGCGCCGCTGCTTGAACGCATCCTCGGTCACGCGATTGCGCTCCTGGGTTGTGAGAGTGGCTCGATCTCGCTGGTGGACGAGGCCAGCAGAATGTATACCAAAAAAGTTGACCTCGGGGTCGGCTGTCACGAAGGGCAGACATTTTCGCTCGACGAGGGCGTCACTGGCGAAGTCGTCCATAGTCGTGGAACCGTCATCCTCGACGAGTACGCGTCGGTACTGCGCGCCGGTCACATTGCACCAGATGACCCGCGGTTGCACTGCGCTGTCATCGGAGTACCCATTAAATGGGATGACAGCATCGTTGGAACGTGCGTCATTTTTAGCGCCACTCCTGGGCGTGTGTTCACGACGACAGACGCCAAACTCGCCGAACTCTTCGCGCATCACGCGGCGATTGCACTCGCGAACTCAACACTGTACGCCAAGGCCGCCGACCGCACTCGCGAGGCAGCCGTGGCTGCAGAACGAGAACGGGCCGTACGGGACGTGCATGAGACAGTCGGAAGGTCGCTTGCATCGTTGCTCCTGCACCTCGACGAGGCGGACAGGGCGAACCGCAACGGCGAACCTGCCGCAGTATTCATCAGCAGCGCCCGCACGGTCGCCCATGACGCCTTGACCGAGACGCGCCGTACGGCACTCGGCCTTGGCCCGGCATCGCTGGAGGGCCGAACGCTCGACGCAGCGATCGATACAGAGCTTGCCTGGGTAGAGTCCATGTGTATGACAACGACTGAACTCGTTATCGTCGGCACACCGCGACCTCTCGCGCCAGAGATTGCACACCAGACATTCAAGATCGTCCAAGAGGCCCTCAGCAACGTTGTCTCGCATGCCAGTGCCGGAAGCGCTCGAGTCGGACTCGTCTACGACACCGAGGTGCTGTCAGTTTTAATCGATGACGACGGGCGAGGCTTTGACCTCGCCGAGGCCCACGGCGGGCACTTCTCGTCATTGTCTTCCGGGTGCCTCGGGCTCCACGGGATGATGTCGCGCGCAAGTCACCTTGATGGCGAGCTCGTCATCGATACAACTCCGGGATGGGGAACGAAGATCCGGGCGACTATCCCGTATATTTCCGGAACCGGCGAAATCGTCCCGCAGCCGCGCTGGAAGGTTCTCATTGCGAACGACCAGCCGATTATCAGCGCCGGACTCGTTCGACTGCTGCACCTGAGCGAACCTGCAATCCAGGTCACCGCGGAGTTGAGTTCAGGCCGTCAGCTGGTCGATGCCTACGAGATGCTCCGCCCGGACGTGCTCATCGTCGACCTACGGGCGCTCAACGGAGAACTATTCGGCACGCTCGCGAAGATCCGTGAATTCGACCAAAACGCCACAATCGTTGTCCTCACAGAAAACCCGACCGTTGACCAAATCCGTTCAGCAACGCAAGCAAACGTGCGCGGATTCCTCAGCCTCAAGTCCGACGCGGCAACGATCTCACGCGTGATCATTGCCGCATGTCGTGGCGAAGCGCTGCTTCAAAACGACATTCTGGACCACCTCACCGTACTCTCCTCACACGGATCCGACGATGACACTCTCACTCCACGGGAGCGTCAGGTGCGCCCACTTGTCGAGCAGGGCATGGCAGATAAGCAGATCGCCAGCATGTTGTTCATTTCGGTCAAGACGGTCGAAAAGCACGTCGGATCATTGCTCCGAAAAACCGGCGCCCACAATCGCACGATGCTCGTGCACATGAACAGGGCGCACGGTTCGGTAGCCGCGATCGCCGAGCATTAGAGGATTCCCCACCTCGAAAAGGAGGGGGAATCCTGTATGGCTTGTCACGTCCGACCTGCCCTATCGTAAAGATACCCAAAACACGGAGGTTGCTGTGAGTGTCGTGCCAATGAAAGACATCGTCGATCGCGCATTCAGTGCGCGCTACGGTGTCCCTGCCATAAATGTCTTCAACGATTTAACGTTGGAAGCAGTGCTCGCTGGGGCCGTGGAGGCCAGGTCGCCAGTGATTGTTCAGACCTCAGTGAAGACCGTTCGGAGTATCGGGTCTGGCGTGTTCGCCAGTCTCTGGCGGTCGCTGACCGAGGGAATAGAGGTTCCGGTCTCATTACACTTAGACCACTGCCCGGATCGCGCCGTGGTGACAGAGTGCCTCAAGCAGGGCTGGAACTCAGTGCTCTTTGATGCCTCTGCACTACCCGTCGAAGAGAATCAGCGGCAAACGATCGAAGTCGTGAAAGAGGCCCGGCTCTACGGCGCTCACGTCGAGGGCGAGATCGAGGCCATCACGGGTGTCGAAGACGACCACGGATCCGATCAGGAAACGGCGCGACAGTCGCTCGAAGTCTCGCTGCGTTTTATCGAGGCGACTGGTGTTGACGTCTTTGCCCCGTCGATTGGCAATGCGCACGGCACGTACAAGGCCACACCCGTCCTCGATTTCGGCCGGGTAAGTGACATTGTGAGGAGCCATCCAATCCCAATCGCCTTACATGGCGGAAGCGGTCTCACCTCAGCACAGTTCAGCGATCTGATCGCGCGAGGTTGCGCGAAGGTCAATATATCGACCTCCCTCAAGGAAACATTCATGAAGTCAAGCTTCGCCTTCCTCACTGAGGCACAGAAGCGCGACAAATGGGATCCGCCGTCGCTCTTCGCAAGCACTCGGGCCGACATCGTGCACCTCGTCGTCGATCTGGCAGATCAATTCGGCAGCGCTAATAAGGCGTGGTGAAGCGATGCCGGCTCTGATTTTCGATTGCGATGGCGTACTCGCCGACACGGAGCAGTACGGTCACCTACCCGCGTTCAACCAAACTTTTCGCGAATTCGGGCTGCCCGTGCAGTGGAGTGTCCAGGACTACGCCGACAAGGTAAGAATTAGTGGAGGCAAGGAACGGTTGATGAGCCTGGTCACACCCGAGTTTGCTGAACTGATAGAAATCCCCGACGACCCGACGGCACGCACCGCTCTCGTAGCGGCATGGCATCGCCGGAAGACCGAGATCTACACGGATCTCATTGAGGGCGGCGTCGTTCCGGCACGACCCGGTATCGATCGAATCGTGCGGGAGGCGAGTGCGGCAGGATGGACCCTCGCGGTCGCGTCCACATCGGCGGAGCCATCCGTTCGCGCAGTCCTCACACACGCCGTCGGTCCCGAGCACGCGTCACAGTTCGCGGTTTTTGCGGGCGACATCGTGGCGAAGAAGAAGCCGGAGCCCGACATCTATCTGCACGCTCTCGCTGAGCTTGGAATCTCACTAGAAGAAGCAATCGTGATAGAGGACAGCGAAAACGGCTTGCGCTCCGCGACGACGGCCGGTCTGCGAACCGTCGTGACGGTAAGCAGCTACACCTTTCGCGAGGACTTCTCCGCCGCTTCCCTCGTGGTCTCTTCACTGGGCGACCCGAATCCCGGCGAGATGACCCGGGTGATCGCGGACCCGTACAACATCGATCCAGGGCCGTTCATTACGCTGCGCGATCTCGCCCATGTGGCGGCGCTCTCTCGCCCCAAACCTCAGGAGACCCAATGAAGACGCGCAGCATCATCGACACCGAATTCGTTGTCCGATCAATCGCCGAAACCGCGATCGAAAACGAAGCCGCGTTCTGCGAACTCGACTCCATCGTGGGAGACGGCGATTTCGGATATTCGCTTGCCCGCGGTTTCGAGAAAGTACTCGAAGAATGGGACGTCTACGACCGCACCGACTCGAGCGTCTTTCTCCAGAAAATCGCGCGCACAATCACGAGCCGTCTTGGTGGGACCTCCGGTCCCCTCTGGGGTACCGCCTTCCTTCGCGCCTCCAGCGCAGTGCGCGGTCTCGATACGGTCGGTGGAGCCGATGTCGTCGCAATGCTGCGAGCGGCGATCGAGGGCATCAAGGAACGCGGCAAGTCTGATGTCGGCGACAAGACGCTGCTCGATGCGCTCGTCCCGGCGACTGACGCTGTTGAGGCAGCCGTCGCAAAGGGCTCGTCTTTCGAAAAGACAGTCGAGGAAGCCGCGAAAGCCGCACGCGAAGCAGCAGAGGCGACCAGTTCTTTACAGGCAAGACGTGGACGCGCCAGTTACACCGGTGAGCGCAGTATCGGCTCGCCCGATGCCGGTGCGATCGCCGTGGCCGTCATCCTCGAGCGGCTCTCCACACTATCGCGAGCCCGCTAACCCGTAGGCTTTTCTGCCCCACTAGAACCCAAACCCCATCCAATATCACAAAGACGTGGAGAAACCATGAAGAAGTTCATCAACGATCCGAAGAATTTCGTCCCGGACATGCTCAAGGGCCTTGCACTCGCAAATCCTGACACGTTGAGGTACGTCCCGGAGTACAACCTCATCCACCGTGCCGATGCACCCAACGCAGATAAGGTGACCATCATCCAGGGTTCCGGGTCAGGCCACGAACCCGCCCACGTCATGACTGTTGGCAGAGGAATGCTCGACGCTGCCTGCCCCGGAGATGTCTTCGCTGCGCCTCCCGTCGACTACGTGTACGAGACGACGAAACTGCTCGCCTCACCGAAGGGAGTGTTGCTGCTTGTCAACAATTACACCGGAGACCGAATGGCGTTTGAGATGGCGCAGGAAATGGCACGCGCCGACGGCATCAGGGTCGAGACGCTCTTCATTGACGACGACGTCGCGGTCAAGGACTCGCTCTACACGATCGGTCGTCGCGGTGTTGCCGGCAACTTTTTCGTGATGAAGGCAGTCGGCGCGGCCGCGGAAGCCGGTGCCGACCTTGATGAAATTATCCGGATAGGCGAGAAGGTCAACTCGGTTACGCGTACGATGGGGGTCGCGCTGACGGCCTGTACACCGCCCTCGAAAGGGTCGCCCCTTTTCGATCTCGGCCCGGACGAGATCGAGATCGGCGTCGGCATTCACGGTGAGCCTGGGCGCAGGCGCGGCAATCTCGTCTCGGCAGACGAAATCGTGGATGACATTCTCGGAGCCGTCATCACGGATTTGCCGTTCACGTCCGGCGATCGTGTTGCACTTATGGTCAACGGCCTGGGCGGCACGCCGATCAGTGAGCTCTACCTGCTGTACGGCCTGGCACACGAGAAACTAGTCAGCGCGGGCATCACCATCGGGCGTAATTACGTTGGCGAGTACTGCACGTCGCTTGACATGGCAGGCGCGTCGATCACCCTCGTCAAGCTCGACGAGGAAATCGAATCGCTGCTCGCAGCACCGGCCGAGATCGCGATCCGCGTTTTCTGACAGTAGGGACTTGCCACTCAGTGCCGGCTCGGGCGATAAAGAACGCGGTCATCGCGCCACGTTTTCGATAGCCATCTGGCGCGCATGGTTCCGGTCTGATCCCAGTCGGCGACCACCATGGCCCAATACTCATCGAGCGGGACGCCCATCGCGCCGCGCCGGCGTCGTGTCTTCAAGCTGGGGGTTCATCCCCTGAAACCAGGCCTGGACGACTCGCGGCTGGTCCCGCTCGATGAGCAGACCGGCGACATTTCGCTCTCGGGTCCCGTTTTGATATTGAGTACCCATTTCGTAAAATATGCATCTGACCAAGTGTCCTGCGGGTTCACGGACTGGTGGACGAGTGTCCTTGTACTGCGCCAAACGGTCATCACGACGGTCAGATCGATGAAACGATCAGGCGCGGCCGGCGCATCCCCGCTGCGTCACGAATCGGGGGCTACGGCGTCCACCACGGCCGCAAGGGCAGCTCGCCGACACCGGTACCCCCGTCGGGCTTGGCCATCAGCACCTGGTGCAGCTGGATCCCATTGCTCTCGAACGCGAGCCGTGAGCCCGCCATGTACAGCCCCCACACCTTCGCGGTGGGGAGGCCGACCTCGGCGACCGCCTCGTCCCAATGCGCGACGAGGTTGGTGCACCAGTCGCGCAGCGTTAGCGCATAGTGCTGACGCAGGTTCTCCTCGTGCAGCACCTCGAGCCCCGCATCCTGCGCTTCACTGATGATCCGGCCCGAGCCGGTGAGCTCCCCGTCGGGGAAGACGTAGCGATCGATGAACCCGCGGGTCGCCGCTTCGCTTCGATTCTCTGGCCGCGTGATGCAGTGGTTGAGCAGCAGACCGCCGGGGCGGAGCCTGGAACGCAGAAAACCGAAGTACGACGAATAGTTGCGCACTCCGATGTGCTCGAGCAGCCCAATGGACGACACCGCGTCAAAGCCGGTTTCTGTGATGTCGCGGTAGTCGCCGTGGCGAACCTCCGCGACATCGCTCAGGCCCTCCTCGGCGATGGCGCGCTGCGCCCACACGGTTTGCTCGCTCGACAGCGTCACTCCGATGGCCCGCACGCCGCGACGCGCGGCGTAACGCACCATGCCGCCCCAGCCGCACCCAACGTCGAGCAACCGGTCGCCCGGCTTTAACCGAAGCTTCTCGGACACGAGCCGATACTTGTTCTCCTGTGCCTCATCGAGGGAGGCCTCGTCGCCTGGGTAGCAGGCGCAGGTATACGTCATCGATGGCCCGAGCACCCACTCGTAGAACCGGTTCGAGACGTCGTAGTGGTGGCGGATCGCGTCGGCATCGCGGCCCTTGCTGTGCCGCATCCCCCCGATGGCGCGACGCCAGCGCGGTAGTGCTTCCTCCGGCGGCGGCGCGATCGGGCGCAGCTGCCCCACACCGATAGAGCGGATGATGTCCACCATCAGCCGCACCGGTGGCCGCGTGAAGACCAGGCTGTCGGCAAGCGCCTTGAGCAGTTCATAGGGATCACCGGGGTGTACCCCGTGCATCTCGAGGTCGCCGGCGATATAGGCGCGGGCCAGTCCGAGGTCGCCGCGACCCGTGGCGAGGTAGTTCGTGCCGCGCGGAGTCAACAAATTCAGGCGGAACGGCGCGCCTTGCGGTCCGGCCGAACTCCCGTCGTAGGCGGTGAACCTCAGCGTGAGTCGCCCCCCGGCCAAAATCTCCAGCACCTCGGCAAGGCTGAGCCTTCCCGCCGCCGCATCCGTTGATTTCGTTGCACGATCCTTAAACGTGGTCATCGTCGTTGCACCGCCTTCGCGTAGAGGTCGAGGAGACGTGATTCGGGGTCGTACAGTTTCTTTACGACTCGGTAGCTGTCCCCGCCGTAGAGTTCGTCGAACTCCGGCCGCGAATAATACGAGTCGGAGTACAGCGACTTGTGCCCGTCAAGTTCGCCGACTTTGCGTTCAATCAGCCGGTTCGTCACCGCGTCGCTGGATCCAACCGGTACCGTCGACCAAAAGCCGACGTTGACGTAGCTCTGCTGGGGCAGGATCGGGTAGAGCGGCCAACGGTCATCGTCTTTCAAGCGCAGCGGGCACAGCCAGATCGGCGCGATCGGTACGGTGTTCAGAAACCAGTCCAAAAACTTCGCGCACCGGTTGATCGGGATCTCCACGTCTTGTACGACTCGCTCGCGGGGCGGCCTGCCGTTCAGTTTCTCGATGCGCTCCCCGATGTGGAACCGTTGTTCGACCTTCATCAGCTTTGCATAGGTGCTGCTGCGCCGGTAGCGCCCGGGCCAGATCCTGCGAATCAGCGGATGCTGCGCGCCGAACGCCTCGGAGCACCAGAACCAGTCTGTGTCCCAGCGCCACAGGTAGTCGTGAATGGTGAGGCGGTCATCCGTCGCCCCGCGCTCATGCTGGATGGAGCGGTAGTAGATCTGCTGGCCGGTGTAGTCACTGACTGGGCCGGGCGCACTGGTCTGCCTGCCCACGCAGAGATAGCTTTCAGCGGCACTGAACACCACGCCGTCGAGGTAGTCGACGAGAACTCCGTCGAAGCGGCCGGTCGCCGTGATGCCGTCCATCGCCGCGACCAGGTCGATGAGCGAGTGGAACCGCACCTGCGTGAGCGCGACGAACGGCTTGACGGGTTCAAGTTCGATGCGCAGGCGCACCGCATACCCCAAGGTCCCATAGGAGTTGGGGAAGGCGCGGAACAGGTCGGCGTTCTGGCCGGGCGACGCGGTGATCACCTCCCCGGCGCCGGTGAGGATGTCCATCTCCAGCACCGACTCGTGCGGCAGACCGTTGCGAAAGGACGTCGACTCGATGCCGAGGCCGGTCACCGCGCCGCCGAGGGTGATGGTCTTCAGCTGCGGCACGACCAGCGGCGCCAACCCGTGGCGGAGCGTCGCAGCCACGATGTCGTCATAGGTGCACATGCCGGCCACATCCGCCGTTCGCGCCGCCACATCGACGGCGATGACGCCGGTCAAACCAGACGTGTCGAGGCCCCGCGCGCTGTTCTTAGTGCGGGTGCGGAACAGATTGGAGGTGGACTTGGCCAGGCGGATCGGTGCCGTCGCGGGAACGGCGCGATAGCTTTGCAGAAGGCGCTGCACGCCGGCGGCGTGAGCGCTCTTGGCGTCAACCACAGCAGCGGGCACGCCTTCACGTTAGTCTCGGTCGGCGCGATCGCACCAGTGCCCGTTTTCACTCCATCGCTGGCCCATTGCGTGCGCCACAATCTGGTGCGTTCTGGCAGACTCAGGCCATGACCACGACGATCGGCACCCCGGGCGGCACGCCAGAGCGGCCGGCGATCTTCTTCGCCACACCCGAGGAGTTTCGCAACTGGCTTGAGGCGAACCATGCCACCGCGGCGGAACTCTGGATGGGCCTGTACAAGAAGCACGTACCCGACGGCGGGCTTACCTGGGAGCAGGCCGTTCCCGAAGCGTTATGCTTCGGCTGGATCGATTCCGTGGCCCAGCGCATCGACGAAGATGCGCGACGCCAACGCTGGACTCCGCGTAAGTCCGCGAGCATCTGGTCGAGCGTCAACATCGCGTTGGCCGAGAAGCTCACCGCAGAGGGGCGGATGCGCGAGGCCGGCATCGCCGCGTTCGCGCGTCGACGCGCGGACAGATCGGGTGTGTACTCCCACGAGAATCCCGACCGGGATTTGCCGCCAGAGGCAGCGGCGCGGCTGGCGGCAAACCCTGCCGCATCCGCCTTCTGGGAGGCAGCCACAGCGACGTACCGCCGCCAAGTCACCCACTGGGCGCTCACCGCCAAGCACGAGGCCACCCGCGAACGACGGTTGGCCCAGCTCATCGAAGACAGCGCGGCCGGCCGGCTGGTTCCCTTCCAACGCTATGGCGAAGTGCCGAAGTGGGCCGAGCGCGCCGCCGCGGCGGCACGAGCGGCGGAATCCGCTTCATCTCCCCCGAAGTGATGCGCGCGTGCCTAGAAGTCCCAGTCGTCGTCTTCGGTAACGACGGCTTTGCCGATGACGTACGACGAACCCGATCCGCTGAAAAAGTCGTGGTTCTCGTCGCCGTTCGGTGAGAGGGCGGAGAGAATCGCCGGGTTCACGTCGCAGACGTCCTTCGGGAAGATCGCCTCGTAGCCGAGGTTCATCAGTGCCTTGTTGGCGTTGTAGTGCAGGAACATCTTGACGTCTTCGGTCAGGCCGACCTCGTCATACAGGTCCTGCGTGTACTGCACCTCGTTCTCGTACAGCTCGAACACGAGGTTGAAGGTGTAGTCCTTGATCTCGTCGCGACGCTCCTGCGTCTCCTTCTCGAGACCCTTCTGAAACTTGTAGCCGATGTAGTACCCGTGCACCGCTTCATCACGAATGATCAAACGGATGAGGTCGGCCGTGTTGGTCAGGCGGGCCCGGCTGGAGAAGTACATCGGCAGGTAGAAGCCCGAGTAGAACAGGAACGACTCGAGCAACACCGAAGCGACCTTGCGCTTCAGCGGGTCGTCGCCCTGGTAATAATCCATGACGATCGAGGCCTTGCGCTGCAGGTTCTCGTTCTCGGTCGACCAGCGGAACGCCTCGTCGATCTCCTTGGTGGAGGCGAGCGTCGAGAAGATCGACGAGTAGCTCTTGGCGTGCACCGACTCCATGAACGCGATGTTCGTGTAGACGGCCTCTTCGTGCGGTGTGATGGCATCCGGAATCAACGACACGGCGCCGACTGTGCCCTGGATCGTGTCGAGCAGGGTCAGCCCCGCGAACACTCGCATGGTGAGCTGCTGCTCGACCGGCGTGAGCTGGTTCCACGACTGGATGTCGTTGCTGAGTGGAATCTTCTCCGGCAGCCAGAAGTTGTTGGTCAGCCGGTTCCAGACCTCGACGTCTTTCTCGTCTTCGATCTTGTTCCAGTTGATCGCATCAACGTGCGACACCAGTTTGAGCTTGTCAATCATGGGTTCCTCCGGGAGCCGTACCACTACAGATGTTCAGAAATTTACAGCGAACTGACGTGAGCGCGTTTTGCTCACAGTGCGCAGGACACGCAACCTTCAATTTCCGTGCCCTCGAGCGCCATCTGGCGCAGGCGGATGTAGTAAATGGTTTTGATCCCCTTTTTCCAAGCGTAGATCTGGGCGCGGTTGATGTCACGGGTGGTCGCGGTGTCCTTGAAGAACAGGGTCAGCGAGAGGCCTTGGTCTACATGCTGGGTCGCCGCCGCATACACGTCGATGATTTTCTCGTAGCCGATTTCGTAAGCATCCTGGTAGTACTCGGTGTTGTCGTTCGTCATGAACGGCGCCGGGTAATACACGCGACCCAGCTTGCCTTCCTTGCGAATTTCAATCTTCGCCGCGATCGGGTGGATCGACGCGGTCGAGTTGTTGATGTACGAAATCGACCCGGTCGGCGGCACGGCCTGCAGGTTCTGGTTGTAGATTCCGTGCTTGACAACGGATGCCTTCAGCTCGGCCCAGTCAGCCTGCGTCGGAATCGACACCCCGGCCTGGGCGAACAGCTCGGCGCCGCGCGCGGTCGATGGCTCCCACACCTGGTCGGTGTACTTGTCAAAGAACACCCCGGACGCGTAGGTGGAGTTTTCGAAGCCCTCAAAGGAGCGGCCGCGCTCCATGGCGATGGCGTTGGAGGCGCGCAGCGCGTGGAACAACACCGTGTAGAAGTAGATGTTGGTGAAGTCAATGCTCTCTTCGCTGCCGTAATAGACGCGCTCACGAGCGAGGTAGCCGTGCAGGTTCATCTGGCCGAGGCCGATGGCGTGCGAGCGGTCGTTGCCGTCTTCGATCGACCGAACCGAGCTGATGTGGCTTTGCTCCGATACCGCGTTCAGGCCACGGATGGCGGCATCGACGGTGCGCCCGAGGTCTCCGGAATCCATGGCGAGGGCAATGTTCATCGACCCTAAGTTGCAGGAGATGTCTTTGCCGATCTCGTTGTACGAGAGGTCCTCGTTGTAGGTCGTCGGGGTGTTCACCTGCAGAATCTCCGAGCACAGGTTCGACATGTTAATGCGACCCTCGATCGGGTTTGCCGCGTTCACCGTGTCTTCAAACATGATGTACGGGTAGCCCGACTCGAACTGAATCTCCGCGAGGGTCTGGAAGAACTCGCGTGCCTTCATCTTGGACTTCTTGATGCGCGGGTTGTCGACCATCTCGTGGTACTTCTCGCTCACCGAGATGTCGGCGAAGGGCACGCCGTAGACGCGCTCCACGTCATAGGGCGAGAAGAGATACATCCAGTCGTCGTTCTTGGCCAGCTCGAAGGTGATGTCGGGAATGACGACACCGAGCGAGAGGGTCTTGATGCGAATCTTCTCGTCGGCATTTTCGCGCTTGGTGTCGAGAAAACGCATGATGTCGGGGTGGTGCGCGTGCAGGTAGACAGCGCCGGCGCCCTGGCGGGCACCGAGCTGGTTGGCGTAGCTGAAGGAGTCTTCGAGCAGCTTCATGACGGGGATGATGCCGCTGGACTGGTTCTCGATCTGCTTGATCGGTGCGCCGGCTTCACGAATGTTGCTGAGCAGCAGGGCCACGCCGCCGCCACGCTTGGAGAGCTGCAGCGAGGAGTTGATGCCGCGTGAGATCGACTCCATGTTGTCTTCGATGCGCAGCAGGAAGCACGAGACGAGCTCACCGCGCTGGGCCTTGCCGGAGTTCAAAAAAGTGGGGGTCGCCGGCTGAAAGCGGCCGGCGATGATCTCTTCAACCAAGGCAACGGCGAGCTTCTCATCACCGGATGCGAGACCCAGCGCGGTCATGACCACACGGTCTTCGAAACGCTCCAGGTACCGCTTGCCGTCGAAGGTCTTGAGCGTGTAGGAGGTGTAGTACTTGAATGCACCGAGGAACGACTGAAAACGGAACTTCTTGGAGTAGGCCAGATTGTTCAGGCTCGTGATGAACTCGAACGAGTACTGGTCGAGCACGGCCTGCTCGTAGTATTCCTTCTCGACCAGGTAGTCGAGGCGCTCACGCAGCGAGTGGAAGAACACCGTGTTCTGGTTGACGTGCTGCAGGAAGAACTCGCGGGCTGCCTCGCGGTCTTTGTCGAACTGGATTTCTCCGTTCGGGCCGTACAGGTTGAGCATCGCGTTGAGCGAGTGGTAGTCCATACCCAGCGGGGCGTCGATGGGCGTGATTTTCACGGCTGTTGTTTCCAAAATTCTTCCAATCCGTCGTGAACGATGCGCACATCATCCGGTGTTCCAAATACTTCAAAGCGATAGAGGTGGGGCACCTTACACTTGGCGGCGATGATGTCGCCGGCCAGGCAGTAGGCGGTACCGAAATTCATGTTGCCGGCGCCGATGACGCCGCGGATCAACGACCGGTTGGTCTCGTTGTTCAAAAACTTGATGACCTGCTTGGGCACAGCCCCGCCCTCGCTGCCGCCACCATAGGTGGGCACGCACAGCACGAACGGTTCCGTGGCCACGAGCGGCTCTTCGCGCGTATGGAGAGGTATGCGCGCTGCGTTCCGACCGAGCTTCTCGACGAAGCGGCGAGTGTTGCCCGAGGTGCTCGAGAAATACACGATGTCAGTCATCTGTTGCGGCGATTCTGATCGGCAAGACATCCGGGTGAGTGGGGGCGTGCTGGTTGATGCGAGCTACGCGAGGCGAGCAGCGAGTGCGTTGATCTTGTCGGGGCGAAAGCCCGACCAGTGCTCTTCGTCGGTGATCACGACGGGCGCCTGCAGGTAGCCCAAAGCCTTGACGGCCTCCAGTGCGTTTTCGTCGACCGAGAGGTCGAGCACCTCGTACTCGATGCCCTTGTTGTCGAGGGCACGGTAGGTGGCCGCGCACTGTACGCAGGAGGGCTTCGTGTAAACGGTGATTGCCATGGTTATGGCCTTTCTTCTTGGCTGGTAAACTCTAAATCTGTTCGACATACTTCGCAAGTATGTTCGATAAAACTCTTTGATCTCCGATGAGAAACCGTCAGGGATCGTCGTGCAAAGTGAGCAAGTGTACCGTCCGGCTGTAGTGCCTGACTGGACTTCCAATACTACATCTAGTGATCGCCGGACTCAAGAGCCACTACATGCAGTAATTACAATTGTGTAGTTATCCACCGACATTCCACATTTTGCCCACAGCTTGACGACGCAAAAGTCCCTGAATTCCGCGGAATCGCAACCAGTTATCCACAGGCTTCCCAGGCCACATAATTTTGCCTGTGGAATCACCGACGGCGTGTCGCGGCGTGGCCACTCGGGGGCATCCGACAGGTCGACTAAGCGATCCGCCAGGCACGCAGAAACGGGCCGGTCTCCACCGAAGTGGCGACCGGCCCGTTAGGCCGTTCGATTTAGCAGTAGGTGCTGCGCGCTACTTGGTCAGCGGGGACAGCTTCGGGTCGTTGGCGTATGCCTCGGCCGCGTTGTCCTTGGTCACGATAACCGGCGGGAGCAAGAACGCCGGAACGATCTTGTTGCCGTTGTCGTAGGTGTCATCGTTGGTCTCGGCAGTGCCGCCGGTCTGCAGGGTCTTGACCATGTCAATGGCCTGCTTCACGAGAACGCGGGTGTCCTTGTTGATGGTGGAGTACTGCTCGCCGGCCATGATCGACTTGACCGACTCCACTTCGGAGTCCTGACCGGTGACGACGGGGACCGACTTGCCGGCAGAATCCACCGACTTGATGATGGCGCGGGCCAGGGTGTCATTGGGCGAGAGCACGCCGTCGAGTTCCTGGCTGCCATAGGTGCTGGTGAGCAGCGAGTCCATGCGGCTCTGCGCGTTCTCTGGCTTCCAGTCGGCTGTCGCGGTCTGCTTGATGTCGGTCTGACCGGAGGCAACGACGAGGGTGCCATCGTCGATCTTCGGCTGGAGCACGTCCATGGCGCCGTTGAAGAACACCGGGGCGTTGGCGTCGGCGGAGTTACCGGAGAACAACTCGATGTTGTACGGGCCCTCTGGCTTCTTCGCTGCGAGTCCGTCAAGCAGGGCCTGACCCTGCAGCTGACCCACCTTGAAGTTGTCGTAGGCCACGTAGTAGTCGACGTCGTCGGTGTTCAAAATAAGGCGGTCGTAGGCGATGACGATCGCACCGGCGTCATGGGCGTCCTTGACCTGCGTGCCGAGCTGGCCGCCGTCCTGGGCTCCAATAATGATGACCTTGGCTCCGTTGGTGACCATGGCGGAGATCTGGTCCTGCTGGTCCTTCACCGTGGTGGAGCCGCCGGCGTACTGTACGTCGCCCTTGAAGCCAGCCTCCGCGAGACCGTCCTCGAACAGGCTGCCGGCAAGAACCCAGTTCTCGCTGGTCTTGGAGGGAAGGGCGACGCCGATGACGGAGTCAGCCGCGAACCCAGCGGCTGCACTGGCGCCACCGGCAGTCTCTGGTGCTCGGCTCGAGCAGCCAGAGAGCGCCATGAGCGCTACGGCAGCAACCGCGGTGACCGTGAGAATTTTTCGCATGTCAATTACTTTCTATTCGTTGATGTACGGGACGTGATGGAAGGGGATCTGGGAAATTCATGAGACCAGTGGCGTTTATGGAACGCGGGCAGCTAGTTGGGCGGCAGGTCGGCCGGCCGCGAGGTCGCCGACGTGCCGGTCCCCGGGAGCACGGCTGGCGGTGATGCCGGAGGTTCGGTGGCCGTGCGTTTGCGGGTGAGCAGGCCGATAATCGACGGCCGACCCTGGCTTTTGTTCCAGACATCTACTCCGACGGCTACCAGTAGCACCATGCCCTTGATGATCTGCACCTTGTCGGAGCCGACGCCCAGCAGCTGCAGCCCGTTGTTCAGCACCGCCATCACCAGGCCACCGACGATGGAACCAATGACGGTACCGATCCCGCCCGATACCGCGGCGCCACCGATGAACACCGCGGAGATCGCGTCGAGTTCCCAGCTCAGGCCGTCTTGCGGGCCGGATGCCCCGGCGCGAGCGACGAAGATCATGCCGGCCAGGGCGGACAGGATCGACATGTTCATCATGACGAGAAAGTCCACTCGGCGGGAGTTCACTCCGGAGAGTTCCGCTGCGAGCTTGTTGCCGCCGACGGCGTAGATATGACGGCCAAAGATGGTGTTGCGGGTGACGAAGCTATAGAACAGCACGAGTACGCCGAGGATTATGCCCGACACCGGGAAGCTCGTACCGACCCGGCCACCAGCAAACAAGAACGTCGCGTAGATGACAACGGCGTCGAGGAGTCCGACCTTGACCAGGCTGGCCCAGAGCGGCGATGAGTCAGAGTGCATGGTCTTCTGCACGCGTCTGGCCCGCCATTCCCGCACGGCAATGGCGATAGCAATCAGAAATCCGAGTACCAGGGTGAGGTTGTTGAAGCCGGTTATCGGACCCACCTCCGGCAGGTAGCCGGCACCGATCACGCTGAAGCCCTCAGAAACGGGCACCGTGTTGGCGTTACCGAAGAATTGGTTACCACCACGGAAGATGAGCATGCCGGCCAAGGTCACGATGAAGGCTGGTACCCCTATATAGGCCACCCAGAATCCCTGCCAGGCTCCAATGAGTGCGCCGACCAGCAGGCCGAAGAGCACGGCCAGCGGCCAGGAAAAATTCCAGTCGGCCATGGACGTGGCCACGACGATGCCGGCGAACGCGGCCACCGACCCAACCGACAGGTCGATGTGGCCCGCAATGATCACCATGACCATCCCAATGGCCAGAATCAGAATGTACGAGTACTGGCTGACCAGGTTGATCAGGTTGCCCGGTGAGAGCGTCAGCCCGCCGGTCAAAAACTGAAACAGCACGATGATGGCGATCAGGCTAAAGAGAATGCCGAATTGGCGAATATTGGCACCGAAGACCGACTTGCGTTTCTGTGTCGTTGTCGTGTTGCCGCTCATATGCTGCGCACCTTCTTCTTGGCAGAGGTCATGCTTTTCATCAGGGTTTCCGGGTCGGCGTCAGCACCGTCAATGCAGTCGGTGATGGCGCCTTCGAAGATTGTGTAGATGCGGTCAGCCAGGCCGAGCAGCTCCGGCAGCTCGGACGAAATCAAGATCACTCCCTTGCCCTGGGCGGCGAGCGCTTGGATAATTCCGTAAATCTCGTATTTCGCACCGACGTCGATGCCGCGGGTCGGTTCGTCGAGAATCAGGATGTCCGGGTCGGTGAACATCCACTTGGCCAACACCACTTTTTGCTGGTTGCCACCGGAGAGCTTGCTCACGCCCATATCAACGTTGGGAGTCTTGATGCGCAGGTTTTTGCGGTACTCCTCGGCGACCGAGTATTCTTTGGCGTCGTTGACCACTTGACCGACCGAGATTTTCGAGAGCTTGGCCGAGACGACCGATTGCTTGATGTCGTCGAGTAAATTGAGTCCGAGTGCCTTGCGGTCCTCACTCACGTAGGCCAATCCATGCTCGATCGCCTCGCCGACGTTGCGCAGGTGGATCTCCTTGCCGTCTTTGAAGATGTGACCCGAGATGAAGTTGCCGTAGGAGCGGCCGAAGATGCTCATGGCCAGCTCGGTGCGGCCGGCACCCATCAGCCCGGCGATACCGACGATTTCGCCGGTACGCACGGTGAGATTCGACCCTTTTGCAACCATCCGCTCTGGCACCTGCGGGTGTTGCACGGTCCAATCGCGCACCTCGAAGAAGACTTCGCCGATCTTTGGCGTACGGTCGGGAAACCGACTCTCCAGGCTACGACCGACCATGCCACGAATGATGCGATCTTCGTTGACGCCGTCGGCTGCAATGTCGAGGGTCTCGATCGCCTTGCCGTCACGAATGATGGTGATCGTGTCGGCGACCTGCTCGATCTCGTTGAGCTTGTGCGAGATCATAATCGAGCTGATGCCCTTGCCCTTGAGCCCTCGAATGAGGTCGAGCAGGTGCTGGGAGTCGGCTTCGTTGAGCGCCGCGGTCGGCTCGTCGAGAATGAGCACCTTGACCGATTTGTTGAGGGCCTTCGCAATCTCAACCAGCTGCTGCTTTCCGACACCGATGTTCTTTACCTGGGTGTCGGGATCGTCACGCAGGCCGACCCTGGCGAGCAATTCGTAGGCCGTGCGCTTGGCGCCGATCCAGTCGATGGCACCCCACTTGGTGGGTTCGTTGCCGAGAAAGATGTTCTCGGTGATCGAGAGTTCCGGAATAAGCGCAAGCTCCTGGTGGATGATGGCGATTCCCGCCGCTTCGCTCGAGCGGATGTCCTTAAAGCGCATCTCGGCACCGTGCAGGATGATGTCACCGGAGTAGGAGCCATATGGATAGACTCCCGAGAGCACCTTCATGAGCGTGGATTTGCCGGCGCCGTTCTCACCGCAGATCGCGTGAATCTCTCCGGCCTTGACGGTCAGCGACACGTCGGACAGTGCTTTGACGCCGGGGAATTCCTTGGTGATGGAACGCATCTCCAAGATCACGTGCTCTACCGCCATTGGTTTGCTCCTCATCAGCGGCCAGTGTGACCGTTCACATCGAAGTCTATGCTGGCCCGTGCGCCCAGCCATGTCAAGACCGGTTAATAACGCTTGAGTAACGGCAGTCGAGAGACCGGTACCGGGCCAGTGGATCCGCGCACGACAAGGCAAGGCGCGATTGGGCTGGCGACGATTTCGTCGGATGTCCCGATCGCCGAGAGCAGCGCTTCGAACGCCCGCTGACCGATCGCCTCGAAGTCTTGGTGCACCGTTGTCAGGGGCGGCCAGCTATGCCTGGCAACCGGCACATCGTTGAATCCGACCACGCTGACGTCGCCGGGAACATTGAGCCTGGCGTCGTGCAGAGCGTGCAGCAGCCCCAGGGCCATTTCGTCATTGGCCGCAAACACGGCCGAAAAATCCCGCGATCGAAGCAGCTCCCGCCCCGCGAAATACCCAAAGTCAGCAGTCCAGTCACCCAATATGGGCGGGTGGGTCATGAGGTCGGCGTCGTCGATCTCAAGCAGAAACCCGCGCATCCGCGCTTCGGCCTCGTTCCAGTCCTGCGGGCCGGCCAGGTGCACGATCTCCCGGTGTCCGAGATCGATGAGGTGGCGGGTGGCCATCCTCGCGCCCAATATTTGATTAACCGCGAGCGCCCGAAGATCATGTTTCCCCGTGGATTGCAGGCTGACACAGGGAACTGCTGCGTCCAGGCGCTCGAGCACATCGAAAACGCGTTCCTGGGGGGCGATGATCACGAGACCCTCGACCGCCTGATCAAGAAGGTGTTCCAGGGCATCCTCGATCGCTGCGGGGTCAGCCACATTCAGGTTTGCCGTGTCGACAAAGTACCCGCGCCGCCGGGCAGCATCTTCGATGGCTACGACACTGCGGGCAGGACCGTACTGGGCGCTCGAGGCAGTCAAGACACCGATCGTACGCGACCGCCCCTTGGACAGCGCTCTGGCCGCTTGATTCGGCCGGTACTGCAGTTCCTCCATTACTTGGAGGATGCGTGCCTTGGTTGACTCCCGAATGCTGGGATGGTCGTTGAGCACTCGAGACACCGTCTGGTGTGAAACTCCGGCAAGGCGTGCAACATCCCGAATACTCGGTGCACGTTCCTTGGGCGGCTCTGCCGACATGGACTACCTTGCTCGCATGTGCACGGTCACAATTGTGAGCGCAGGACCATTATGCCCTTCGCCTGGTTTTTCCGGGAAACTAGTTTCCGCGCCGACGGTCTCAGTGGGCACCGTCGTTGACGCGCGACACGGCCTTTGAACAGGCCACACTGTACACATGCCCATTCTCAACAAAGACATGACCCTGTGCATTTCGCTGTCGGCGCGGCCCAGCAATCTCGGCACCCGGTTTCACAATTATCTTTACGAAGAGTTGGGTCTGAACTACATCTACAAGGCTTTCGCCCCCGCGAGCCTCGCCGATGCCATCGCGGGTGTGCGCGGGCTGGGGATTCGCGGTTGTGCCGTGTCGATGCCCTATAAAGAAGATGTCATCGCGCTCATCGACGACATGGATGCCTCGGCGTCGGCCATCGACTCGGTCAACACGATCGTGAACGACGACGGCCACTTGACCGCGTACAACACCGACTACTCGGCCGTGCAGCGACTGCTGACCGAGCACGAGGTTCCAAGCGCCTACTCGGTAATCATTCACGGAAGCGGCGGAATGGCCAAGGCCGTCGCGGCGGCCCTGCACGACGCCGGGTTCGCTCGGGGCACGATCGTGGCGCGCAACGGGGTCACCGGCGGCGCCCTGGCCACGCTCTACGGCTATGGCTGGGCGCCCGAAGTTGGCGCGCTGACCGCCGACCTGATCGTCAATGTCACACCGGTGGGCATGGCCGGGGGCACGGAAGCCGGTATCGTTTCGTTTCCGGCTGCAGCGATCGAGGCGGCGAGGATGGTGTTCGACGTCGTCGCCTCTCCCGCCGAAACACCACTCATTCTGGTCGCGCGGGCGCTGGGCAAGCCGGTCATCACCGGCGCTGAAGTCGTGGCTCTGCAGGCCGAGGAGCAGTTCTTTCTGTACACCGGCATCCGTCCCACCCCCGACCAGGTACGCCGCGCCGCCGCCTTCTCCCGCCTCCCCTGACCCCACGCTCTACCTTCCGGGCCCGGGCCCGGAAAGTGGGCCCATGATAGATCATGGGCCCACTTCCACAACATGGGCCCAGCCCGCGAAATATGAACCGCGCGACCGTCAATCAGGCGCGGGGCAGCGCGCTCTCGAGGTCGGCAATGAGGTCGGCAATATCTTCAATGCCGACGGAGAGGCGCACGATATTGTCGGGCACCTCAAGTTCGGTGCCGCGCACCGAGGCATGCGTCATCTCCGAGGGGTAATTCACGAGAGATTCGACCCCGCCGAGCGATTCGGCGAGCTGGAACAGATGCATCGATTCGGCGAACAAGCGCGCAGCAGCGGCTCCGCCGACGAATGCGAGAGAGAGCATGCCGCCGAAGCCGGACATCTGCTTTTTCGCCAGGTCGTGCCCGGGGTGGCCGGGCAGTCCCGGGTAATACACCCGTTCGATGGCCGGGTGGCCGTCGAGAAATTCCGCGATGGCCTGGGCATTGCTGCAGTGCCGTTCCATGCGCACCGAGAGCGTTTTGATGCCGCGCACGGTGAGCCAGGAGTCGAGCGGAGCCGACACCGGGCCGGCCGCGAACTGCAGAAACTGAGCCTTCTCGTAAAGCTCGTCGTCATTGATGATGAGGGCGCCACCGAGCACGTCGGAGTGGCCGCCGAGATACTTCGTGGTCGAATGCGCAACCACGTCAGCGCCAAATTCCAGCGGATGCTGCAGCGCCGGCGACGCAAAAGTGTTGTCGACGATCGCGACTACGCCGTGCCGGTGCGCGATCTCGGCGAGCGCCGCGATGTCGCTGATCTTCATGAGCGGGTTGCTCGGCGTCTCCACCCAGAGGATTTTCGTTTCGGGGCGGATGGCCGCTTCGACCGCTGTGAGGTCGCTCATCTCGACCGTCGTGTTGAGCACACCCCAGGCGGCGTGCACCCTGTTGATGAGGCGGTGGGTTCCGCCGTAGACGTCGTTGCCGAGCACGACGTGGTCGCCGGGCTTGAGAATGGCACGCAGGATGGTGTCCTCAGCGGCGAGTCCGCTCGCGAACGCCAGGCCGTGCTTGCCACCTTCAAGGGCGGCGAGCAGCGTTTCGAGCACAGTGCGGGTGGGATTGCCACCACGACTGTACTCATAGCCGCCACGCAGGTTGCCGATGCCGTCCTGAACGTAGGTGGAGGTCTGGTAGATCGGCGGGATGACTGCGCCGGTGGTCGGGTCGAGGGCCTGACCGGCGTGGATGGCGATCGTGTCGAATTTCTGATTATCGGTCATTGTGGGCTCCTCTGTGAAAAAGATCAGACACTCAGGTAGCTGAGCAGGTCGTGCCGGGTGATGACGCCGAGCGGCTTGCCACCGTCGGTCACCAGCAGCGCGTCGTGGTCGGCGAAGGCGGCGCGGGCAGCCGCCACCGGCTCGTTGACCCCGATCAGCGGCAACGCATCACCGACGATTGAACCGACCCGATCGGTGAGCTTCGCGTCGCCGGAGAAGACGAGGCCCATCAGGGCACGTTCATCGACCGCACCGAGTACCTCACCCATGACGACGGGGGGCTTGGCGCTCAGCACGAGCAGCTGCGACACACCGCCCCTCGTCATGGTTTCTATCGCGTCGTGCACGGTATCGCTCGGGTGCACGTAGACGAACGCGGGAAGTCCCCCGCTCTTCGAATCGAGCAGGTTCCCCACCGTGTGACCGGTCGGGGCGTTGCTGAAACCGTAGCTGCGCATCCACCCGTCGTTGAAGATTTTCCCCAGGTAGCCACGGCCGCCGTCGGGTAGCAGCACGACGATCGTGTCATCGGGGCCGAGCTTCTCGGCCGCGCGGAGGGCCGCCACGACGGCCATGCCGCTGGAGCCGCCGACGAGGATCCCTTCTTCCAGGGCGAGTCGGCGGGTCATGGCGAAGGAGTCGGCGTCGGAGACGGCGATGACCTCGTGCACGACCGTTGGATCGTACGCGCCGGGCCAGAAATCCTCGCCGACACCCTCGACCAGGTAGGGCCGACCGGTGCCGCCGGAGTAGACCGAGCCTTCCGGGTCCGCTCCGATGATGCGCACGGCATCGTTCGAGACCTCGCGCAGGTAGCGTCCGGTACCGGTGATGGTGCCCCCGGTGCCGACCCCGGCGACGAAATGGGTGACGGTTCCGTCGGTGTCACGCCAGATTTCGGGGCCGGTGGTCTCGTAGTGGCTGAGCGGGCCGTTCGGGTTGAAGTACTGGTTGGGCTTGAACGCTCCCGGGATGTCCCGGGCCAGCCGGTCGGAGACGCTGTAGTACGACTCGGGGTCGTCCGGTGCGACGGATGTCGGCGTCACGACGATCTCGGCGCCGTAGGCCGTGAGCACGTTGCGCTTATCTTCGCCGACCTTGTCGGGCAGCACGAACACGCATTTGTAGCCGCGCTGCTGGGCCACCAGGGCAAGGCCGACACCGGTGTTACCCGACGTGGGTTCGACGATTGTGCCGCCCGGCTTCAACAGACCGTCGCGCTCTGCGGCATCGATGATGCGCACCGCGATGCGGTCCTTTGCCGACCCGCCCGGATTGAGGTATTCGAGTTTCACGAGGACGGTCGCGGTCAGGCCGTCGGTCACCTTGTGGAGTTTGACCAGGGGGGTGTCACCGATGAGGTCAAGAATGGTGTTTGCGATCTTCATAAAATTCCTTTTGTCGGGCCCAACGCCCTCGGGCGGGCGCGGCCTCGGGTTTGCTCACCGGTTCAGCGGCGGCCGACGCATTCATGCAAAATTGACTATCGACCGCAGCAAGACGACATTGAGCGGTCGCTCTCCTACTCTAACGGGCGCCGAGATCCGGCCATTAGGCTGAGAAATTACCGTGAGAGCGGCATCGGGGGAAGCTACAGGGACGGCTGATACGTTCGAATAGAAGCAGATCCAACAGAGAGGCCCTCGTGACCCCCCAGCCCGGCTCCCCCGTGAACAAAGCGTCGATCAAGGAAGAACGCGCCGCAAAGCGCGCGAAAAAGTTGGAGGAATACCACCGCCAGCAAAAGCGCGGCAAGCGTAACCGGCTGATCGGAATCATCGGCGGCGCTGTGGCGATCGTCGCGATCATCGCCCTGATCGTGAGCGCGTTCGTGCTCACACCGAAGGCCGCCAACTATGCCGGCGGCGGCGCGGGCGATGCGTCGACCATCGAGGGTGTCGAGACCTTCACGAACACAGCCGGCCACGTCGAGACCGCCGTCACCTATGAGCAGACGCCGCCCGCCGGCGGCCAGCACGCTTCGGCCTGGCTCAATTGCGGCGTCTACGATCAGGCGGTTCCGAACGAGAACGCCGTGCACGCACTCGAACACGGTGCCATCTGGGTCACCTACGATCCATCGATCTCCGACGCTGAGCTTGATCTGCTGAAGACGGAACTGCCCTCCAGCTACATTGTGCTGTCGCCCTTCGAAGGAATTCCGGCACCGATCGTGCTGAGCGGCTGGAATTCACAGCTGCAGGTCGACAGCGCTGACGACCCGCGCATCGCCGAGTACCTCACCGAATTCTGGAAGAGCACCAACGTGCCAGAAGACGGCGCCCCCTGCTCCGGTGGGATCGACGCACCCGGCAAAGCTTCTTAAGCCGCGCTCAACCACGTGACTTCTGACCACCCCCAGCCCACGGCGGATGCTCACCCACCGCGCCAACGCCGCTCGGTTTTGCGCGCCATCACCGTCACTGTCGTGATCACGGCGCTCGTCGTCGG
This sequence comes from Cryobacterium serini, assembly GCF_004404025.1. NCBI lineage: Bacteria > Bacillati > Actinomycetota > Actinomycetes > Micrococcales > Microbacteriaceae > Cryobacterium > Cryobacterium serini. Next base: position 140,494 of record NZ_SOHN01000016.1, on the reverse strand, counting down.
CGCTGCGGCCTTTTCGGCGGGACGACTAAGCACACTCACCGACGCCACGCCCGACACGACCAGTGCTGAGGCTGGTTTTGCCAGGGACATGCAGGAACACCACAACCAGGGCGTCGAACTTGCCCTGATTGTGCGCGATCGCACCGACGACGCGCCCGTGCGTTTGCTTGCCTACGACATTGCCACGACGCAGGCCAAGCAAAGCGGGCAGATGTCGGGCTGGCTCGCCGTCTGGGGGCTGCCGCAGTTTGCTCCCGAACCGTCGATGACCTGGATGACCCGGTCGGGCCTGTCCGGTGACACGCACGATTCGTCTCACTCGACCAGCACTGACGGCGGACACGTCGCCGGAGAACCGATGCCCGGACTGGCGACCCCGGCGCAGATTACCGCGCTCACCGCGGCGTTCGGTATGGAAGCGGAGCGGCAGTTTCTCGTCATCATGATCGCTCACCACTTGGGCGCGATCGAAATGGCCGAGGCCGTTCTGGACCGCAGCACGAACGCGACCGTGCAGGCTTTCGCTACCTCGGTGGTGCTGAGCCAGGAATCCGAGATCGAACTGATGACCGGCATGCTCGCCGAGCGTTCGTAACCCCGTTGCCGTCTCGGGCCCACCTTATAAAAACGGGTCCAGTTTACGAACTGGGCCTGTGGATGGGGCCCGGGCCCCATCCATGGGAGTCTCTTGGCAGTCAGGGGGCGGGGAGGCGCTCCGGGGGTTCCGCAGCGGCGGGGCTTGACGTGATTTGGCGGGCGTAGAGGCTCGCATAGACGGCGCCGCGGGCGAGCAATTCTGCGTGGGTGCCGCGCTCCACGATGCGGCCGGCTTCGACAACGAAGATCACGTCGGCGTCGACGATCGTCGAGAGGCGGTGCGCGATCGCAATCGTGGTACGACCATGACTCGCGGTGTCGAGCGCGGCCTGCACCACACTCTCCGAGATGGAGTCGAGCGCGCTCGTGGCCTCATCGAGGATGAGCACCGGCGGGTCTTTGAGTAAGACGCGCGCGATGGCGATGCGCTGCTTCTCGCCGCCGGACAGCCGGTAGCCGCGCTCCCCCACCATGGTGTCGTACTTCTCCGGAAAGGAGTCGATGGTGTCGTGAATGTTGGCGGCGCGGGCGGCAGCGACCAGTTCGGCATCCGTTGCCTCCGGCTTGGCGTAGCGCAGGTTCTCGGCGATGGTTGCGTGGAACAGGTAGGTCTCCTGGCTCACGATGCCGATGTGGGACACGAGCGATTCCTGTTGCAGGTCGCGCACATCGTGGCCGGAGAACAGCACGCGGCCGGCTGAGGCTTCGTAGAAGCGCGGAATCAGGTACGAGACGGTGGTCTTGCCGGCGCCCGACGGCCCTACAAACGCGGCGAACTGGCCCGGCTCGATCGTCAGGGACACGTCGTCGAGGGTCGGGCGCGCGTCACCGCGAGCGTCCGGGTAGGCAAACCGCACTCGGTCGAACTCCACCCGTCCTCGAGCCGCTCCGGCCGACGGCACTCGAGCAGCGCCGGGCTTGTCGCTGATCGCCGGCTTCAGGTCAAGATACTCGAAGATGCGCGCGAACAGCGCAGACGACGTTTGCAGATCGAGGGCGACCCGCATGAGGCCGAGCAGCGGAAAGATCAGGCGCGCCTGCACGGTCGTGAAAGCCACGATCGTACCGGGTGTGATATCGGTCGTGCCGTTGAACACGAGCGCCCCGGCCACGAGATACACGATCGCCGGGATCGCCGACAGGAACACGCTCACCGTGGCAAAGAACCACTGGCCGCTCATCTGCTGGCTCACCTGCAGGCGCACCTGGTTGCGGTTCTCCTCGGCGTACCGGTCGATCTCGTTCTGCTGCCGGGTGAAGCTTTTGGACAACAAAATACCCGAGACGCTCAGGGTCTCCTGGGTGATGGCGGTCATGTCCGACAGCGACTCCTGGGTCTTGCCGGCGATGCGCGCCCGCACCTGACCGACGCGGCGCTGCGCGAACACGAGAATCGGCATCAGCACCACGGCCACGATCGTCAACTGCCAGTTCAACAACAACATGGCCACGAACGCGGCGATCACGGTGACGGTGTTGCCGAGGATGCTCGAAATGGTGTTGGTCAGAACCGTCGCGACGCCACCGACGTCGTTTTGCAGCCTCGACTGAATGACGCCGGTCTTGGTCTTGGTGAAGAAGCTCAGTTCCATCGCCTGCAGGTGGGTGAACAGCCTTACGCGCAGAGCGCCCATAACCTTGTTGCCCACCGTCGCCGTAAGCCAGGTCTGCCAGACACCGAGCAGCGCATTGACCAGGAATACACCGAGCATGAGCGCAACGAGAACGCCGAGAACCGAGAGGTTGGGGGTGCCCCCGGCCGGAAACAGTCCGTCGTCGAAGGCGCGCTGGGTGAGAAGCGGCGGCACGACCGAGAGAGCGGCGCTGATCAGAACCAGCACGACGGTAACGATGAGGGTCTTGCGGTGCGGCGAAAACAGCACGAAAATACGCTGCAACAGGTGCGGGATGCGCGGTGCCTCGGCGTTCTCGGCCCGCTGCGCCGCAGCGTCCGCCCCGCTCACCCGGCCGCGCTTCATGCCGACGGCTGGCCGCGACCCGAAGCTTCCCGAACCGTGCTCTGAACTCATATTCTCATTTTAGGTGCAGCGGCAGAGGCTGCACGGTGAGGCGGATGTCCCCATTCGGCCCGGGACCCTCCGTCAATTCCACGCTAACCGAGCCACGACAGCTGCGTGGTCGGTCGGCCATGCATTCTCCAGGTGGTGGCCCAGAATATCTCCACCCAGGCCAACACGGCGCTTTCCGGTGGCGCTAAGCATCGCGGGTGCCGCGCTCTCTGTCTCAGCGGCGACGGTGAACGCCTCTAAAGCACGCGCGCCACGGCTAAAGATGAAGTCAATCCGATCTCGAGGCTCCTCACCAGCCGGGATGATAGGAGACCAGGTGTGTCCGGGCACAGCATCAACATCGGGATGAACGACTCGAAACGCATCGGCGTACCCCGCGACCTCGAGCATGCGTGAGGCGGGCCACTCGACGCTATTAGCGCGGTGCCCCGGCTTCCAGTCCAGATGCGAGGGAACGTTGAAATCGCCCATGACGAGAATTGGATCCTGTGCAGACACGACGCCCTCACTCTCGAGCCGACCCTGTTCGGACAAAATTTCTGCGAGTTCGGCTGTGCGCCGGCGTTCGCCCCGGCTGGCGAGGGTATGGCGCGCAGGAATACGAGCATCACCAGCGGTATAGGGGCCGTAGTCAGCGTGCCACAGGTGTACGGACCACACCGTGACGGCGCCCGTCGGCGTGAAAACGGTGGCACAGGTAGCAAACGAATCGGTATCGGTACGATGAAGCGCCAGGGGATACGGACTTATCACCGCGGTATCCTGTCCCTGTTGCGCGATATTCCACCCCATTGCTGCCGCCAAACGACGGCCATGATCCCCGAAACACTCCTGCAGGGCCACGATCGAGTGGGGAGATTCTCGAAGGTACGCGACCTGCTTGGCGTGACCGTCGTTGGAGTGGCATCCGCCAAACCAGAGATTCCAGGACATGGCGGTCACACCCTGCTCCGGCAATTCCGGAGTGAGCGCGGCGGGCGCCGCTGCCTGAGGAGCTGCGGTCTGCCCCTCTGGCCGGATGGAGCGCACCGTGAACTCACCGGTCCGCCCGTTCCATTCCGGTACTACACCATCCGTCACCAGCAGAAAACGATAGGTCCCTTCAGAAAGATGGGCCAGATCCATTGATACAGATTTGCTTTCGGTCAGCACGGATGCCGATGCCACGGGGCGACCTGCCGGCAACTCGTTCCACAGACAGTCACCCTGCGCATAAACCTGCACGCGCGATGACTGTTCGGCCGGATACTGGCACTGCACGGTCAGAGTCGACGTCACCGCGTCGAAAGCGCCGTGTGCGAGGGTATGCGGGCCGAATTGCACGGGCTTCTCCCGGTCAACGATGCGGGCCCAATCGATGAGTTCTTCGTCGAGCAGAGTGGTGTGCCGCACGTGGCAGTCGAGGTCCACTGCCGGGTCAGCGTTGACGCCGACGACGAGCAGTCCGGCGCTCATCGCTGCCACCGCCCCCACCGCCGAGTCTTCGAAGGCGACGGCGGTCTCGGCGGTTACCGACGAATCGATTTCGTGCAGTTTGCGGAGGGCGGCTACGTACAGCTCCGGCGCGGGTTTGCCCGCCGACACCTCATCCCGGGCGACGGAACACGTGATCAAGTCCCGCACACCGATACTATCCAGGATCTGATCGAGCAGCGCACGCGGACTGTTTGACGCGACCGCGACGGGGAATCGTGACGCGAGTTCGCTCACCAGGGCCACAGCTCCCGGCATCGAGGTCGCCTCCCGGGCGATGAGGGATTGAAACTCTTCGGACAGCGATACCTCTAATTCACCCACCAGAGGGGTCGGAAGCCCGGCATCCGTCAGGACCATCACGAGCTGTGCCGCTACGGCATCGATGGAGCCACCACGAAACGTGGCCAAGTCGGTCAGGGTCGCGCCGCGCGCGTTCGCGCACGCCGCCACGACCCGCAACCAGAGGTCCTCGGTGTCCGCGAGCAGTCCGTCGCAGTCAAAGATGATTGCGGATGCCGCACCCGGCAGCAAGCTCGCGCTCACGTCAATGCTGGTGTTGAGAAATTGGACTTGCATTTATGCCTCCATCCGAAGCGCCGGGCGCCCCGTAAGTCGAACCCGAACTCTCAGGCCGATAGGTAACTCGGTGACGCTAGCGGAAGGAACGTCGACCTTGATCTCGGAACTTCCATGGCTAATGTCACCCTCGATCTTGGCCGTGATACGAGTGGTCGCACCGCGGTAAACGTGGGAAACAATGTGGGCAGATCCGCGCTCGGACGCCTCCAGCATGAGCGATTCGGGCCGCACATAGAGCAAATCGCTATCGCCATCACGGTGAGGTGCCCATACTTCGGGGACGGCCGCGCCGCGGGCGATAGCGAGTTGGTTGGTCGTACCAACGAAACGAGCAACAAAATCAGTACTCGGTTGGTCGTAGAGAACCCCCGGCTGATCAATCTGTTCGATTCCACCGCCCCGCATGACCGCTACCCGATCGGCCATCGCTAGCGCTTCATCCTGATCATGGGTGACGAAGAGCATCGTGATCCCGAGCCGGAGCTGCAGGTTGCGAATCTCCTCCCGAAGCGAGGCGCGCACCCTGGCATCCAGAGCCGACAGCGGTTCGTCCAAGAGCAGCACCCGAGGCTCAACTGCGAGGGCCCGTGCTAGCGCGACGCGCTGCTGCTGCCCGCCGGAAAGTTGGGCCGGAAACCGATCTGCGAAACCGGGCAGCCCGACCAGATCGAGCAGAGAGGTCAGTTTCGCTACCCGCTTGGCCTTGCCTTCGCGTCGCACGACGAGTCCGAACGATACGTTGTCGGCCACACTGAGGTTGGGAAACAGGCTGTACGACTGAAACACCATGCCAATGCCGCGACGGTGGGCCGGGACCTGCAATACATCGCGCCCGTCAACCGTGAGAGTACCGCTCGACGCGGTCTCGAACCCGGCGAGAATACGCAGCGCTGTTGTTTTTCCGCAACCAGAAGGCCCGAGCAGCGCGACGAACTCCCCGGGTTCGACTGTGAGGTCAAGGCCGGTGAGCACGGTGGTGTCACCAAACTTTTTGCTCACCGAGGTGTACTCGATGCGGGCCCCCGTTGCACTTCGGGGGTGATCTGTTGCTGCTGCAAGCGTCACGATTCGTGTCCTTTCAAGGCCAGGGCGCGCGCAGGAGCTGCCCGTCCGGCGAGTACGGTCATGGCGATCAACAGTGCCCAGGTGAGGGCGTTGATGAGGAGGGACATGGAGATTGACGCGCGAAAATTGGATCCGGCAATTTGAGTGAGCCAAACCGGCAGGGTTCGATAGCCCAGCGTCACCGCCATTGTGAATTCACCCAGACACAGAGCAATACAGAAGAAGGTACAGAAGATGACCGGGCCTTTAATGTTGGGCAGAACGACACGCCGGAGCACTGTAGCGCCGCTGGCCCCGAGTGAATGTGCGCTCTCGACGAGGGTGCGCAGGTCAATGGTGCGCAGACCAGCATCGAGCGATCGAAATACGAATGGCAGGGTCAAGACGATGTAGCTGCCGACCAGGACGATGGGCAGGTCGGGGTTTTGTAGCAGCTGGCTGATCTGAGCTGGCGCAGAACCGCGACCGAAACTGGCCATGCTGCGCAGCACGGTGACTAATCCGGCCGCTAGAGCGATTGACGGCACGACGAGGGGGATCGTGCAGAGGATCTCCATAACCGGGCGCCACCGGGGCGCCTGCAGGTGGAGATAAACCATGGTCGGAACCATGATGGCCAGCAGCCCGACAACGGTCAGAACAGTTATGAGCAGCGTCAGCGAGAGCGCACCGAAAAATCCCGGGTCGCGCACCGATTCCGCATACGGCTCAAAGGTAAATCCGGTGGTGGGCACGTAGATACTGAAAGCCAATGCGCAGATCATCGGCACTGCAATGTAGAGCGCCACCAAGATGATCAAGGCCCAGCTGAGCCCCGGCGCCACGACACGGATGCCGCGAGCCGCACGCGTTGACTGCCTCATTTGAACCATTTCAGGCTCCGTTTCTGCAGCGGCATGTAGACAAGTAGGACCAGCAGGGCCACGATGATCATGTTGACGCCCAGCGCCATGGCCACATTCTCCTGTCCGGCCAGGTTGCCACCGGCCAGTCCGCTGTCGATGCGCAGGGTAATGAGGGGTACTCCGCCGCCTCCGATCAGGGCCGCAGCCGAGGCGTGGGTCGCAAATGACGCGCCGAAGAGCAGGATGAATCCGCCCAGAATCGCCGGAGTGGCGATCGGCAAGCCGACCTTCTTCCAGAAATGCCAGCTGGTTGCCCCCACGGATGCCGCCGCCTCCTTCCATTCCAGGCGCAGGCCGGCCAGGGTGGGCAGAACGACCATGACCATGGTTGGTATCAGAAAATACTGGTACATCAGAATGAGTCCGCCGCTGCTGTAAAGGGTAAAACCCAGTTCAGTCAGTGACAGGAGCCCCGTCATGATGCCCGCGTTGCCGACCGCCGCGATGAAGGAGAATGCGAGGGGAACGCCCCCGGAATTGGCAAGCACGCTGGTGAGCACGGTGACCACAGCGGTGAGTTTCTTGGAGCGCGTGGTGAGAATGGCTTGCGCGAGGGCGAGACCGATGATGCCACCGGTCAGGGCTGCGATCACGCTAATTTGCAGGCTGTTCTGCATTGCGTCCCAGGACGCCCCCCGAAAACTGGCCACAAAGTTGGCGAGGCTGGGCACATAGTTTCCCGGGTCGTTGACGTCGGCGACTCGGAATGCCGCCAGCACGATACCGAAGACCGGCACGCCCAGAAAAAGCGCGATGAAGACGAGAAAAGGGATGAGCCCCATGAACGAGGCGTTGACTCGGCGCTCGGGCCGGGCGTGCAACGAATGAACGAGATCCGCTGCCCGGTCGACCGGATCAGTGCCGGATGGTGCATCGCTCCTCGTCACTGTGAGCGTCACGAGGCGACCGCTGCGTCCCACTTCTCAGCCAGGAGCAGGTTGGCGGCGCTGCGCTGGGCTTCGGACGGAAACTCGAAGCCGTTCGTGACGGTCGGGAGCCTATCGGCCGCAGCCATGTCGACAGCACCGGATTCGACCAGTGCGTCAAAACGCACGGGTCGGGTGTAGCCATTGAGCAGGATGTTCTGGCCCTCGTCGGAGTACATGAACTCGATCCAGAGGCGCGCCGCAGCGGGGTGCGGGGCGTCTGCGTTGATCGACGCGGCATAGTAAGACGCCATAGTGCCGTCCGTCGGGATGGCAACCCGAAAGTCGACACCAGCCGCGGCAGTGTCATCGGCGACTGCCAAATTCAGGTAGTCCCAGTTGATAATGATGGGGGTTTCACCGGTTTCCAGCGTGCCAGCGTTGGCCTCGACCGGAATGAGGATGCCGCTCGCCGACAAATCCGCCATAAAGTCGATACCTGGCTGGATGTCGTCGAGACTGCCGCCCATCGCCATCGCTGCGGCCCAAACCGCGTTGAAGCCGGATTCGCCCTGGGCAGGGTTTCCGGTCAAGGCTACCTTGCCGGCGTACTGCGGGTCGTCGAGTTCGGCGAAAGATGTGGGACACACCGCCACTGCCGCCGCGTCACACCCGATGGTGACGTAACCGCCGTACTGATTCGTCCACCGACCGTCGGTGTCCGTCAGCGCCGAGTCAATGTCAGCAACCGTGGCAGGACGATACTCAGCCAGGAGCCCCTCAGCACTGGCGCTGTTGGCGAAGGAAACTCCGGTGTCGAGGTAGTCGAGGGACCGGCTCTGGCCGATGCGATTCTTGATGGCATTGATCTGATCCTGGCTGGAACCGGCCGAGGTGTCGTTGTCTACTTCGATGCCGTAGGTCGCCGTGAATTCCTCGACTAGTACTCCATAGTTGGCCCAGTCCGGATACAGTCCCATGACGTTCAGGGTGCCTTCATCCTGCGCAGCACGGACAAGGCTGTCCAGCCCTCCGCCGGCTTCGACCGAGGTCGCGGCGGCCCAGCCGACGTCCCCGGCAGCGTCAGTGGAGGTGCTGGCACAACCAGACAGGCCAATCGCGCCGACGAGCAGGATTGCGGGCAGGTAACGGCGGTGCGACGTGTTCATTGAAATCCTCTTCAGCCAGAATGATCGTGTACCGGTGGGTCACCGACGGAGACTCCCGAGACGAAAGATCATTGCTCACCAAACTTCTCTAGTGAACTTTAACCTTTGACGTTCAAAGTTCACTAGATAAGTTGGGCCGGGATGGGTAAGTTGAGTGACGAGTAGGTAAACGCTCGGTGAACCCCCAGTGCGTGAGTCCGGTGCGGTCTGCGCACGTAGCGGTGACGCAATACTTTGGACAGTGATCCAGGCCGGGCGCTCAGAGCGCGGCCGTACAGAGTGAGGTTGGGCGTGGCGAGGTATCACGACATCGCAGAAGCCCTTCGAGGCGCAATTTCCCGGGGTTTCTATGAGCGCGGAAGTCAGTTGCCCAGCGAACGTGAACTCTCCGAGGAGTTCGACGTTGCTCCCGGTACCATCCGGCAGGCACTGGGCGAACTCGAAACCGAGGGGGTCCTGGCCTCCCGTCGTGGCAGTCGGCGCACCGTCGTCGGCGAGCCGCGGGTAGCCGCCACGTTCGAAGAATTTCGAAGTTTTGCCCAATGGGCGTCGTCGCGCGGGCGCGTTCCAGCCGGCCACGTCATCTCGGCGAGGTGGCAGGACGCTTCGCCGCTCGACCTCGAGGAACTTCGGCTACCGACGGCCGCTCGCGTCTTCTGCGTTGTGCGGGTACGTCTGCTCGATGGCAGCGCCATCATGGTGGAGCGCACCCGCTACCGAGATTCGGTCGGCGCCGAGGTGGAGCGGATACCGTCCGACTGCGCGTCGGTGACTGCTTGGCTCGCAGCGACGGCCAACATCACTTTTTCCCGCGCGGAGCATCAGTTTTCCGCCTGCCCAGCAGGGACGGAAGACGCGCGGCTGCTCCATGTGCGCCGCGGGTCCCCGCTGCTCATGCACAAGCGCGTTAGCTTCAGCCGCGACGGCCTACCGCTGGAGTGGTCAGTCGACCGTTACGTCGCCGGCACCATCCGCCTCGTCGTCGATAACTCCCTCAATGCAAATGCGTTGCGCTGGGAATGACGGCCGAGGGCCACCCCGCCGGGGTCGGCCCCCGGCAACCACGCACCGGAGAACTGCAGTCCCACCTATCCCTTCGTCGACCCGGCAAGCAGGCCGCGCACAAAGAAGCGTTGCAGCGAGAAGAATACGATCAACGGAACCAGAATCGACAGGAAAGCACCGGCCGTCAGCAGATGCCAGTCCTGCCCGCGGGCACCGGAGAGTTCGGCGAGCAGTTTGGTCATCGGAGCGACCGCGCCGTCCGCGAAGATCAGCGCCACCAGCAGGTCGTTCCAGACCCAGAGAAACTGGAAGATGGCGATCGACGCGATGGCCGGCATGGTCAGGGGCAACACGATACGAAAGAAGATCTGCCCGTGGCCGGCGCCGTCGACCCTGGCCGCTTCAATAACTTCGCTCGGTATCTCCGAGACGAAGTTGTGCAGCAGGTAGATGGCCAGTGGAAGAGCGAACATCGTGTGCGCGATCCACACCTGCGAATAGCCACTGCCGGGGTTAAGCGCCGCGACGACCGGGAAGCCAAAGACAGTGCCGCCGGAGAAGAACTGCAGGAGCGGCACGAGGGCCATCTGGATCGGCACGATCTGCAAGGCAAAGACGCCGATGAACATGGCGTCCTTGCCCCGAAAGTCAATCCAGGCGAAGGCATAAGCCGCGAGGCTGGCAATCATCAACGGAATGAGCGTGGCCGGCAGGGTGATTGCCACCGAGTTGATGAATGACCCGGCCAGATTGAGCTGGCTGTTGCCGGCAGCAAGCGCCGCGGTGTAGTTGTCGAAGGTGACCCCGGTGTTGGTGAAAATGGTCCACCAACCGGTGGTGCGCACCTGCTGCGCCGGCCGGAATGACGATACCAACAGACCGAGGGTGGGGATAGACCACAGCACCGCGATGATGAGCGCCCCGATGGTCGCCCCTCGGCTGGTCAGCCGCTTCTTGGTGTTGCGGGCGATGGGCGATTCCATCCGGCGAACGCCGCGGCGCAGGCGCCGTGTGGTCTGGGCGTCCACGGGAAGTCTTACGGGCATGACGGAGCTCATCGGATTTCCCTCTGCTTCTTGATCTGGCGGGCGTTATAGACGACGATCGGCAGCACCAGCAGAAACAGCACCAGGGCAAAGGCGGCTGACCGGCCCTGCTCGAAGTTCTTGAACTGGGTGTACATCTCGTTGGCCACGACGCTGGTCTCATTCGACCCGGCAGTCGTGGTGCGCACAATGTCGAAGACCTTGAGCGAGACGATGGAGATTGTCGTCAGAACGACGACGAGGGCGCTGCGGATGCCGGGGACGGTCACGTTCACGAACTGCTCCCAGGCGTTGGTGCCGTCGAGTTCGGCCGCCTCCATCTGTTCGGTCGGCACGCCCTTGATGGCGGCGGACAGCACCACCATGGCGAACCCGGTCTGTACCCAGATCAGGATCACGATGAGGAACAGGGTGTTGAACGGCGACACCGACAGAAAGTCCACCGGCTGCCCGCCGAACATGACCACGAGCTGGTTCAACAGGCCGATCTGCTCCTGGTCGGCCGGGCGGGCCGTGTAGACGAAACGCCAGATGATGGATGCTCCCACCAGGGAGATGGCCATCGGCATGAAGACCAGGATCTTGAAGTACTTCTCGCCGCGGCTCTTGTCGATAAACACTGCGTAGGCGAGACCGGCAATGGTCGAGATGGTCGGAACGATCAGTACCCAGACGATGGTGTTCAGCACGATGCGCACGTTCTCGGGCTGGGTGAAGATCCACGCGAAGTTGTCCAGGCCGACGAAACGGTCACCGCGAGCGCTCATGAAGGCCTGCACCGTGGTCTGGATGGTCGGAATGACCAGGCCGATGGCGAGCAGGATCACGGCCGGGGCGAGAAAACCGACCAACTGGAACAGGTAGCCGGCACCCTTGCGCGAGCGGTAGTCAATGTAGAAGAAGCCGAGGCCTAGAGCACCCGCGGCAATTATGGCCCAGGTGTAGGAATTGCCGGCGACGAGGATGAGCAATGGCGCGAGCACGCACACAGCAAGACGGATGACCGTGTAGATGCGGCCAGGGCGGGGGGCGATCTCGACAAAGAACAGAATGGCGGCAACGACGACGCCGAAGGCCACGATGATGACGGGAACTTGCGCCAGCGCCGGTAGCTGCGCTAGCCAGGAGAAGAAGGCGGACATCTGAAACCTTTCGAGTACGACAGTGGACCCTGAAGATTGCGAGTGAACCGGAAGAACTCGTCGAAACGTACACCGGTGACGCGAGGTGTGCCGCCCGTATCTGGAGGCGGGCGGCACACTGTTCAGGCTGTGGTGCTGGTTGATGGACTAACTGGAGGGCCAGCCCGCTTCAATGCTGGTCAGCACTTCGGAGGTGGGGGTTCCGTTGACCCAGCTGACAATGCCCTTGAAGAACGTTCCTGACCCGACCGCACCCGGCATGAGGTCGGAGGCGTCAAAGCGGAACGTGGTGTCGGGGTCCTGCAGAATTCGAATCGATTCGGCGAGGATCGGGCTGTCAACGAGCTCGGGGTCGACCCCGGTATTGGCGCTGATGCCACCACCGATCGAGACAAGGCTGTTCGCCCATTCCGGGGTGGAGAGGTACTCCTGTACCGCCTGGGTGTCGGCGTCATCGGAGAATGCGCCGACGATCTCGCCACCACCGACCACTGCTTGGCCACCGGCCTCGATTGACGGGGTCATGAACGCCCAGATGTCGGCATCCGGACCGACGTTGCCGCCGGCATCGCCGAGGAACCCGTCGAAGAAGGAGGCCTGGTGGGTCAGTGCGCAGGTGCCTTCGACGATGGGGGCAGCCACGTCACCGAACGGGACGCTGTTGATCGACTTCACGTCGCCGAAGCTGGCATTCACGTAGGCCGGGTTCAGCAGGATTTCACCGACCGAGTCAAAGGCTTCGGCGATGGCGGGGTCAGTGAACGGAACCTCGTTGGCCACCCACTTGTCGTAGACGTCGGGGCCGGCCTGGCGCAGCACGAGGTCTTCGACCCAGTCCGTTCCGGGCCACCCTGTGGCGTCGCCGGAACCAAATCCCGCGCACCAGGGCTGCGTTCCAGTCTTTTCCTGGATGGCCTTGGTCAGGGTGAGCAGTTCGTCCCAGGTTTCAGGAACCCCTACACCCCACTCGGCGAACTTGGCGGGCGAGAACCAGATGAAGCCTTTGAGGTTTGCTTTGAACGGTGCGCCATAGAAGACATCGTCCACGGTGCCGTATGCCTTCCAGTCCGCCGACCAGTATTCGTCGACGTTGGCTTCGACGGCGGCCGGCGCCTTCTTGATGAATTTACGGCTGGCGAGGTCGGCGAAGAGACCGGGCTGGGGGAAGATTCCGATATCGGGAGGATTACCGCCCTGGGCGCGGATGGAGATCTGAGATTCGAACTCTTTCGAGAATTCATACTGAATGTCGATGTTGTTCTCTTTTTCCCACTCGGCCCAAGACTTCTCGAGCTGCTCCGCCTCGAAATCGGCGATCGTGCTGTAGACGGTGACGACACCGTCGCCCTCGGCTCCGGCGTCATCGGTGGTTGTCCCGGGGCCGCCGGAGCAACCGGCCAGGGCCAGACCAGCAATCGCCGCCATGGCAATCGGTGCTGTAATTCGACGGTGCAGGGAAGACCGCATCTTATTTCTCCTCATTGAGTCGTGCCGGATCATGTCGTGAGAGCGGGAATGTGAATAGAGCAGGAGTTGCCTCGGTGGGAACGAACCGTTGGGAACAGGGCTTGTGATCGAATCTCGGGAACCGGTTCCAGACCATAAAGTACGTTACCCGCAGAGGGATAGCAAGGCCGGAAATGTAACAGAATGGCAAAGATCAGAGCTATATCTTCAAGCGATACCAGAGTTTAGCTGCTGCGTCACAGGACAATCAAGGAATATCATGGAACCGATTCCATGCCTGGCGAACGCACGCTAGGGTGTGAGAAGCAGTCACCATAGACGGAGGCAGAAATGAGCGCGATCGCCGATGTCGCGCGCCTCGCCGGAGTGGCCAAAGCCACGGCCAGCCGTGCGCTGAGTGGGCGTGGCTATGTCTCCACGGAGACCCGAGCGAAGGTCATCGCCGCTGCCCGGCAAATTGGGTACGTGGCATCACCGAACGCCGCAAGCCTCGTGACCGGCCGCACCCAGAGTGTCGGCGTGATCATTCCGTACATCAGCCGCTGGTTTTTCGGGGAGGTCCTGGAGAGCCTGGAATTGGCCCTGCTCGAGCACGGCTACGACATGACGTTGTACAACCTGCCGCCTGCTTCCCCTGAGCGCGACCGTGTCTTTGAGTTCTTCCTGGCCCGCAAGCGATTCGACGGCATTATCTCGGTCTGCGTGGCGCTGAGCGAGCAGGAGGTCGACCAGTTGCATCGCCTGCGCCGCCCCCTCGTCGGCATCGGCGGGCCCATCCGCGGCGTGCCCACAATAGAGATCGACGACGTCGCGGCCGCCCGACTCGCCACTGAACACCTGCTCAGTCTCGGGCATCGCGACATCGTGCACGTGGGTGGCAGCCAGGCCGACGAGATGGACTTTCAAGTGCACAGCAATCGCCTGCGCGGCTTTGAAGCTGCGATGACGGAAGCCGGCCTGTCGGTCAGCGGATGCTTCTACTCCTCTGATTTCACCACGCCCGGTGGGTACGCCAGGGGCCTGGCCATACTGGGAGATCCTCGCCGTCGTCCGACCGCGATCTTCGCGGCGAGTGACGAGATTGCCTTCGGGCTCATCTTGGCGGCCCGCGAGCTGGGCATCCGGGTACCCACCGAGCTCAGCGTCATCGGCATCGACGGACACCCGCACTCCGAGATGTTTCGCCTCACCACCCTGGCGCAGCATCCGCGCACCCAGGGCCAACTTGCCGTGCGCACGCTGCTGGACGGCCTCGCCAGCGGGAGCAGCATTGGCGCGTCGGCGGTGCTGCCCACCAGCCTGGTCATCCGGTCAAGCACCAGTGCGCCGCGCGCCCTTCGCGCCCTCCGGGCCGAATAACTGCCGATTCACGCTCCGGCACGTAACCGACCGGGAACCAACCGGCACGAATGAAATTGGCGGGTACGACAAAGGGGGCGCCGTTCCCTTACGGAAACGACGCCCCCTGCGCAATGATCGACACGAAGCCGGTCGACTACGCCTCAAGCAGAACCCCTCGCGGGGCCCAGATTACTTGAGGGTAACGGTTGCGCCGGCCTCTTCGAGGGAAGCCTTGGCCTTGTCGGCAGCGTCCTTGGCAACGCCCTCAAGGACGGCCTTCGGCGCGCCATCGACAACGGCCTTGGCCTCGCCGAGGCCCAGGCTGGTGAGCTCGCGCACAACCTTGATGACCTGGATCTTCTTGTCGCCGACGGCGTCAAGGATGACGTCGAACGCGGTCTGCTCTTCGACCTCTTCAACAGCAGCGGCGGGGCCAGCGGCTCCGGCAGCGGCGACGGGAGCGGCTGCGGTGACCTCGAAGGTCTCCTCGAACGCCTTGACGAACTCGGAGAGCTCGATGAGGGTCAGGCCCTTGAACTGCTCAAGCAGGTCTTCAGTAGAAAGCTTTGCCATGATTTACTCCTAATAGTTTCTAAAAATTCGTGAACCGTGAACGTGGCAGGTGCCTAGTTCGCGGACTCCTGCTTCTCACGCAGCGCGTCGATGGTGCGAACAGCCTTCGACAGCGGTGCCTGGAAGAGATAAGCGGCTCCGAACAGCGATGCCTTGAAGGCGCCGGCCAGCTTGGCCAGCAGCACCTCGCGGGACTCGAGGTCGGCAAGCTTGCCAACCTCCGCTGCGGTGAGCGGGTTACCGTCAAAGTAACCGCCCTTTACCACCAGGAGAGGGTTTGCCTTGGTAAAGGCACGCAGGGTCTTCGCGACGGCGACGGGGTCTCCGTGCACGAAGGCGATAGCGGACGGACCGACAAGTTCCTCGTCGAACGAGGTGATGCCGGCCTTGTTGGCCGCAATCTTGGTGAGCGTGTTCTTTACCACGGCGTACGTGGCGTCCTCACTGATGGACGTACGCAGGCTCTTGAGCTGCGCAACAGTGAGACCGCGGTACTCGGTGAGCAGAACGGCGGTCGAGCTCTGGAATTTCTCCGTAAGCTCGGCGACCGTTGCTTCCTTGTTCGCCATGGTGCTCCTCATTAATAATCATGTGCCGGGTAGCCCGGGGCGCAGACACGAAAAAAGCTCCAGCGCAGGGCGCCGGAGCTTGGGGAACAATCGGGAAGACTGTAACTGAACTTCGAACACCTGCGCGGGCCGTTCACGTGAATGAACCTTCGTCTGCACTTCTGTCTTTCAACGAGGCGCAGCAACCGGCGGTCTGTGGCTAGGGACCAGCATAGGTCAACGTTCAGCACCGTGCAAATCGCAAGCGGAAGACAAATGGTTGACATCGGTCTACTAGTTACGTAAGGTTGGCCGTTGTCAACTAATTGCAGGAGTTTCATGAGTCGCGCATCTCGCCGCAGCACAGCATCCGTTCGCCACGCCCCCAACGCCGACGGGTCAATGAGTCATCGCCAGATTTTGGAGTCCCTCTCTGGCCTGCTGCTGGGCATGTTCGTGGCGATTCTGGCCGGTACGGTCGTCGCGACCTCGTTACCCCTGATCATTTCCGACCTCAAAGGCGATCAGTCCGCCTACACCTGGGTCGTCACCAGCACACTGCTGGCAACGGCCGTCTCGACGCCCATCTGGGGCAAATTGGCCGACCTGTTCAACCGCAAGCTGCTCATTCAGCTTGCCCTGGTGGTCTTCGTGCTCGGCTCAGCCCTGGCCGGATTCGCTCAGAACACCGACACGCTCATCGTGTTCCGCATTATGCAGGGGCTCGGCGGCGGCGGTCTTGCCGCCCTCAGCCAGATCATCATGGCCGACATCATCAGTCCTCGCGAGCGCGGTCGATACGCCGGGCTGTTCGGCGCCGTCATGGCCCTCGGCACCATCGGCGGCCCCCTGCTCGGCGGCGTCGTGACAGATACCTTCGGCTGGCGCTGGAACTTCTTCATTGCGCTGCCCGTCGCCGTCGTGGCCATCGTCCTGTTGCAGGTCACCCTGCACCTTCCCGAACGCGTCAAGCGCATGGTGAGCATCGACTACCTGGGCATCGTGCTGATCAGCTCCGGCGTATCACTCCTCTTGATCTGGGTCACCCTGGCCGGCAACTCGTTCGAGTGGGCATCGCTGCCGTCATTTGCCATGGTGCTCGGCTCGGTCATTGTGCTGCTCATAGCCGTGCTCGTGGAGTTCAAGGCGGAGGAACCCATCATTCCGCTCGATCTGTTCAGAAATCGCACCGTCACCCTGGGCGTTATCGCAAGCCTCTCGGTGGGTGTCGCCATGTTCGGCACCTCGGTCTTTCTCAGCCAGTACATGCAACTTGCCCGCGGGGCAACGCCCACCGAGTCCGGCCTGCTGACCATCCCGATGATGGGCGGGCTGCTGATCTCCTCCACGTTCTTCGGCAACCTGATCAGCCGCACCGGCAAGTGGAAATCGATCATGGTTTCCGGCAGCGTGCTCGTGCTGGCCGGGTCACTGCTGCTCGGGTCGCTGCGCTACGACACGAGCCTGGTCTTCGTGGGCGTGTTCATGTTCATCCTCGGCGCCGGAGTTGGCATGATCATGCAAAACCTCGTGCTCGTCGTGCAGAACACCGTAGAAATCACCCACCTTGGTGTGGCCACCAGCACCGTCACCTTTTTCCGCAGCCTCGGCGGCACGGTGGGCGTTGCGGTGATGGGCTCCGTGCTCGGCACCGTGGTGGCGCAGTACATCCGTGACGGTGCCGGCGCTCTCAGCCCGGCCAATCAGGCTGTCGCCGCCGAGACCCTCGGCGACGGCACCATTCCGCAGGTGTCCCTGCTGCCGGCGGCAGTGCGCGTTGTCGTCGAGTCGGCCTACGGAATCGGAGTCGGTAACGTGTTCCTGCTCATGGTGCCATTGGCGGTGATCACTCTCGTGGCGATCGCCCTGCTGCCCAACATTCCGCTGGGCACCATGACCGGCATCGATCGGGAGCGGAGCGTTGCTGCCGATCAGACCGCTTCACCTTCGACCGGCCGGATCCTGGTCGACGTGAGTACAGCATCCGTTGCCCTGCCGGCGTCAGCGCCCGAATTGGGTGAAGGTAAAATTCGATCATGACCATAATCACCACGGATGCTGCCGTGGCGGCCGTCGAGGAGCAGATGACGGTGCTGGCGGGGAACATCCGCGCCAGTATGCGCGACACTGCCCTGTTCATCGACCCGGCCCTGCAACCGTTCGGGCTCAAGCTCCTGCGCACGCTCGAGCGTTGCGGTCCGACCCACGCTGGCGCCCTGGCCGAGAATCTGGTGGTCGACAAGAGCATCATCAGCCGCCAGGCCAGAGCGCTGCACGATCTGGGGCTGATCAAGACGCAGACCGACGACGACGATGGACGGGTGAAGTACTTCGCGCTCACCCCCCTGGCCGTGAAGAAACTCGCCGAGGTGCGCGCCAGCAAGTCGACACGCCT
This sequence comes from Cryobacterium serini, assembly GCF_004404025.1. NCBI lineage: Bacteria > Bacillati > Actinomycetota > Actinomycetes > Micrococcales > Microbacteriaceae > Cryobacterium > Cryobacterium serini. The sequence continues at coordinate 122,290 of NZ_SOHN01000016.1, read as the reverse complement.
GCTCGGCCGCCTGCAGAACTGGTCTGGCGACGATCTCACCCGGTTTGCCGAGCTGCTCGCCCGGCTGAACACTCCCGACTGACCCGAGTCGGGCCCGCTCGTCAGGCCCTGGGCAACGAAACGCGGAAGGTTGTCTGGCCGGGGCGGCTGTCGACCGTGACCTCGCCGCGGTGCGCGGCGAGGACCGCGGCCACGATGGCCAAACCGAGGCCGGTGCTTCCGGTACTCGGCGCACCCGCGGCGTTGGCGGCGCGAAAACGTGAGCTGTCGCCGCGGGCAAAACGCTCGAACAGGGTGGCCGTCAGCCCCTCGGGGATGCCGGGGCCGTCATCCGTCACCGTTATCACCACGCCGTTGCCTTCGGCGGCGAGCGCGATCACCACGGTCGTGCCAGCCGGGGTGTGCACCCGGGCATTGGCGAGCAGATTGGCGATCACCTGGCGCAGGCGCGGTTCGTCGCCGATCGCCTCGATCGGTTCTTCGGGCAGTTCGAGGTTCCAGACGTGATCGCGGCCGGCGGCGTGGGCATCGCTGACGGCGTCGACGAGCACTCTGGTGAGGTCCACCGGCTGCATGTCGAGTTCGCGGCCCTCGTCGAGGCGGGCGAGCAACAGCAGGTCTTCGACCAGCCCAGTCATGCGCACCGACTCCGACTCGATGCGACCGAGCGCGTGGATCGCGTCGGGCGGTAATTCCTGGCCGCTGCGCCGGGTGAGCTCGGAATAGCCACGTATGGAGGCCAATGGCGTGCGCAATTCGTGGCTCGCGTCGGCGACGAACTGGCGCACCTTGCGTTCGCTGGCCTGCCGCGCTTCGAGGGCGCGGTCCACATGGTCGAGCATGCGGTTGAGCGCCGCGCCGACCCGGCCCACCTCGGTGCGCGGGTCGGTGTCGTCGGCCGGAACCCTCTCGGAGAGGGACACCTCGCCGCGGTCGAGCGGCAGCTGCGCCACCCGGGTGGCCGTCGCTGTCATGCGTTGCAGCGGGCGGAGGGCCAGCCGCACCACCCACGCCGCGATAACGGCGACCACAACGAGCCCGGCCAGCGAGACCAGACCGATGATCACAGCGAGCTGGGCTGCAGTCGCCGCCACTCCGGTGAGGGGCAAACCGACCAGGTAGAGCGTGCCGGAGCGGGACGTTTCGGCCTGCACCCGATAATCACCGAGCTCGCCGCCGAGATTGAGGGTTACGGGCGCTGTCTGGTTGACGTGGTCGGCGAGAAGCTGCACCTGCTGGGCGGTAAGCGCTTCGATCGCGCCGCTGCGATCGTCGGTATAGCCGGTGGTGATGGTGGAGCCATCGTAGACGAGGGCGAGCAGCCCCGGCGGCTGGGCGGGTCCGCTGAGAATACTGTCGGCCGTTGGCGTGCCGAAATAGGGGCTCCCCGGCAGGTCACCGAGACGATCACCGTCGTTGTCACCACCGCCGCCAAGCGCAGCAGCCGAGCGGTCAGCGGCCGAGGCCAGTTGCACGTCGAGGCGATCGAGCAGGGAGGCGCGCAGAATGACCACGCTCACCACGCCGATTGTGATGCTCACGAGGGCGAGCAGCCCGACGACGGTGAGCACGAGGCGCCGCTGCAGAGTCCAGGGCAAGCGGGGTCGGCGGCGCGGCCTCCGTTTGGTCATCAGGCCGTTTTCAGCATGTAGCCGGCGCCGCGCACCGTGTGGATCATCGGCTCCCGGCCGGCATCGATCTTCTTGCGCAGGTAGGAAATGTAGATCTCGACGACGCTCGACTTGCCGCCAAAGTCGTAGCTCCAGACCCGGTCGAGAATCTGTGCCTTGCTGAGTACCCGGCGCGGGTTGCGCATGAGAAAGCGCAGCAGTTCGAATTCGGTCGCGGTCAGCTCGATGGCTTCGCCATCGCGGAACACCTCGTAGCTGTCTTCGTCGAGGGTGAGGTCCCCGACGGTGATGCGCGGGTCGGTCGAGTCAGCCACAGCGAGGGCAGAGCGGCGAATGAGACCGCGCAGCCGGGCAACGACCTCCTCGAGACTGAACGGTTTGGTGACGTAGTCGTCGCCGCCGGCGGTGAGCCCGGCGATGCGGTCGTCGAGCGAGTCCTTGGCGGTGAGAAAGAGCACGGGAGTCTCGTACCCGTCGGCGCGCACGCGCTGCAGCACCTGCAGGCCATCGATGTCGGGCAGCATGATGTCGAGCACGATGGCGTCCGGCCGAAATTCGCGGGCGATGGTGAGCGCCTGCCTGCCCTCGCCGGCGGTGCGCACCGCCCAGCCTTCGTAGCGCAGGGCCATCGAGAGCAGATCGGTGAGGGTGGGTTCGTCGTCAACAACCAGAACCCGGATGGCGCTGCCGTCGGCCTTGGTCAGGCGCGGGCCGTGGCCGGTGTGGGTGCTCTCCCGTGTGCTCATTCTGACGAGTATCCGGCAGTTGCCTATGAACACGCTATGAGTGCGCCGTCGGAAACCTGTGGCCCGTCCTAGCCGATCAGGGCAGCCAGCAAGGCCGGCGCGGGCACGAGCGCCTCGCTGGCGGGAACGAAGAGGCGCTGGCAGCCGTCGAGCTCAACCTGGATCGGACTGTCCAGCCGGGTGCCGGCCCGCTCGGGCCAGAGCACCGCGAATCGGGTGAGGTCGGCCGTGCACGCGGGGGCGGGCACAGCGGATGCTGCGGCCGCAAGCAGCGCCGCGGCATCCGTTCCAAGGACGGTCGCGCTTTCGAATGTGCCGAACTGCAGGGTAAGCATGGACTCCAGCAGGTTGTCGCTGAATTCCATGCCCTCACTGTCCCTCAGCTCCCCGGGCTCGGGTTCGGTGACTGGGTCCACCGTGTAGACGCAGACGCTCGCGCCGTCGACGCCGTCGTAGGACAACATCTCTGCCGGGGGCACGGGAACCGGCAGGATGTTTTCGCCGACCTCGCCGGTGGTAGTGGACGTCTGCAAGCCGGTGACGCCAAACTGCAGCGACTGCTCAGGCGTACCCGTGCTCATGACGCAGCCGGCGTCGAGGGCCGGCCGGGTGATCTCCAGCACGAGTGGCAGTTTCACCGTATCGGTCAGTTCGAGTTGATCAAGCGCTGTCCACGTGGCCCGCTTCGTCTTGCCGCAGGCGGTCCGGGGCCAGGCTGCCCGCATCGCCTCGCCCGTGGCGTTTTCAAGCCACAGCTCGGGTACGAACTCCATGTCGGCGGTGCAGGCCTGATTAAACCCAGCCTGGTCGCTGGGTAGCGCGAGGGCCGACAACAGCGGGCCGAAGTCGCCGCCGCGGGTCTCGACCGTCACGGCTGCCCAGCGGCCCTGGTCATCGACGACGCTGCCCTTGAAAGTGCAGACGTGCGCGGCGACCGGTTCAAAATCGGCCGGAACAGTGCCCGGCTCCGGTGCGTCTGGGTGCGCAGCCGTCAAATCGGTCTGGGTGGGAACGCCTTCCGGAAAAACCATCCAGTTGCTGTTGAGGTTGGGCGCCTGGCAGTCGATGCCGGCGACGAGCTGCGCTACCGGCGTGCCGGTGGCAGCGGGGTAGCCGGGCAGGCCGGCGCATCCGCTGAGCAGCAGGGCCAACGTGGCGGCCGCAGCGAGCGCGAATCGAACTGGGTACTGCTGGTACGCCATCTGTTCCCCCGATTGGTTGCCGTCGTCTCAGGCTAGCGACCCCAGATCTCGTCGCGATAACGATTCTCATGGCATGCGGATGCGTGACCTCGGCTCGGCAAACGGGCGTGACTTCGGCCGCGCGTGCGGTCGGCAATCGGACCGCACCCCGTGGCGGTGGCGCGCCAACCGGTCCCGCGGGCACACAATAGAGGAGTGCCAAATTCCACGCTGTCTCTCTTCGACCTGGACCAGCCTTCGGCGCACCCCGCTGTTTTCGCTGTGCTGCCGGCACCGGCGCCGCACACTCTGCGCATCGTCGCCGACTCCACCGACCGAGTGGCCTGGCTGCGCGCGCGCAACCAGGGCATCACCGCAACGGATGTCGCCAAACTGTCGACCCCGAAATCCATCGTGAACGCCGCGCACGATAAAATGCACGGTACGAGCTTTTCCGGCAATAGCTACACCGACCATGGTCGCGCCCGAGAACCCGTCATCGCCGCCTGGGTTCTAGAGAACTATGGCATCGAGCCGAGCACCAACCTGTTTCGCTCGCTCTCGCATCCACGACATCTGGCCACACCCGACGGCGTCGGCGTCGTGGCCGGAGGTGACCTGCACCTGGCCGAGATCAAGACGACGAGCAAGCCGTGGCGCAGCATTCCGCGCAGCTATCTGCGCCAGGTGTGGTGGCAGCAGTATGTGCTCGGAGCCGATCGCACACTGCTGGTCTGGGAAGAACACCTCGACTTCGTTCCGGTGGCGGCTATACCCGAATGTCGCTGGATCGAGCGCGACGAAGACCAGATCGCCATTTTGGTCGGCCTCGCCAATGCCCTGATCGACAACCTCGACGAGCAAGCCCGCCGCTAGCCTCCCTCTCTTTCTGCGGACGGGCCCCAGGCCCCGTCCCTGGGCCCAGGTTATAAACTGGGCCCGCGTTTCGGGCCCGGGCCCCGTCCGCAGTAAGTGGACGGGGGATGCAGCAGAATGAGGAGCATGGCTCCTGAATTCGAACTGCCGCAGACCATGCGCGCCCTAGTCATCGACGAGACCGGCGCCCCCGAGGTGTTGCACCTGACCGATCGGATGCTGCCACGCCAGATTGTCGACGAGGTTCTGGTCAAGGTCATCGCGGCCGGCCTCAATCCGATCGACGCCAAGACCCGGTCGGGCAAGGGCGTCGCAGCCGCGATCGAGAGTTTCCCGGCCATTCTCGGCAATGACTTCAGCGGCGTGGTCGTGCGCGCTGCCTTCGAGGCTGCGCCACTCCAACCGGGCGATGCCGTCTACGGCATGGGCCGGGTGCCGCGCGTCGGCGGCAGCTTCGCCGAGTACGTCTCGGTGTCGAGCATGAGCGTCACCCGCAAGCCCGCCCGGCTCAGCCACGCCGAGGCTGCTGCAGTTCCCCTCGCAGCATTGACCGCGTGGGGAATGGTCAAGTTGGCCGAGGCTGGCCCCGGGCAGCGCGTGCTCGTGCACGCCGGCAGTGGCGGCGTCGGTCACTTCGCGGTGCAGTTCGCCCGCGTCCTGGGCGCGCACGTGACCGCAACCGGGTCAACCCGCAACCTCGACTTCCTGCGCGAACTCGGCGCCGACGAGGTCATCGACTACACCACCACGCGCTTCGAAGATATGGTCCACGACCTCGACTCGGTCATCGACCTCATCGGCAACGTGCACGACAACACCGGCACCCGTTCCCTCGCCGTGCTCCGCCCTGGCGGCCTGCTCGTGAACGCCCCAACCGGCAGTTGGCCGACCGTGGCAGCGGATGCCGCAGCAGCGGGCCGACGCGCGACGGGCTTCAAGGTGTCCCCCGACGCGCGCGTGCTCGACGAAATCTCCGCGCTGCTCGACGCGGGCATCGTGCGGGTGCACGTCGACTCGGTGTTCGATCTCGCCGACGGTGCCGCGGCCCATCGGCTGCTCGAGGAGGGTCACACCCGCGGCAAGATCGTGCTGCGCGTGTCCTAATAGTCAAGCGGTTGGCCGGCCATCACGAGCGCTCAGCCGCGCCCTACCCGCGTCGCATCCGCGGCACCCGGCTCGTCGGCATCCGCTGCCCGCGTGCGGGTTCGCCTGTGGTCAAGCACGCCTCCAACGACCATGAATCCGGCATACCCGAAAACCGCGATGGTAAGCACCGGGATGATCCACGCCCGGTTTGCCCCGTTGACCGCGTTGTTCACATAGCCGACATAGGGCACCGCGTACCAGAGCCGGCCTTGAATCTGCTCGGCCAGCACCGGATCATCGTCGGGCGCGCTGTTGTTGTCACCCTGCACGATAAACGAACGCGATCCGTCTGAGCTCGACGCAATCGAGATAATGCGGTGCGTGACAACCCTAGCGTCGCCCGATTCCATTTGATAGGTGACGACGTCGCCGAGGCGCAGTGCCTCGGCGGCGACCGGGCGCACGATGACGAGAGTGCCCGGCGGAAGCCCCGGCTCCATGGAGCTGGTCAGCACGGTAAGCGGGGTCGCACCGGTCGCCCTGGGGATCACCACAAGCACGACCGCGAGCCCGACAACGAGCAGGAGCAAAGCCGCGCTGACTGCGAACCCGAGGTAACTCCAGATGCTGCTCTCGAGGGGAGCACGCGAAGCGACCGCAGATTCCTGAGGTTGATCGACAGACGCGAGTGTCTGCTGCCCGGTCATTGCTCTCGCCGACGCCGCGTGACGAGAAGCCCGCCGATGCCGAACATCAGCCCTCCGCCGACGAGCGCGGCGATGGGCAGGTCGACACCGGTGCGCGGCAGGGCAGCCGGCCGAAGCGGAGCGGCCACCCCTGCCACTGCCGGGATCAATACGCCTTCGTCGTCGCACGCCGAAGACGTAAACGGTCCGGTCTCTCCATCGCGCAGGGCGACCAGAATTCCCAGGTCGGTGCGCGCATTTTGGGCGGTCAGCCCGGTCACGTTCATCATTTCGATCGTGAGTGCTACGCGCAGGGTCGCTCCCGCGGCGAGTGGCTGGGCTGGCGCGAGTACCGCGCAGTCCGCACCGCCCGCTAGCGGAACGGTCGTCACAATTTGGGACGTGCCGACTTGGACACCCAGGGTGAGGTATTCCGTCAGATCAGCGGATCCCCCGCCCGGCTCGCGCAGGCTCAGCCGCACGTTCGCAGGCACGTCGCTCGGGTTCTGAATCCACAGGGTCGACCGCATCGAACCATTCGGAATCAACGTGCCCAAAGAGTCGAACAGCCCGGCGGGCAGTTTGCTGGCAAAATGGATGCCGTCGCTACTGACCCGAACATCGGTTACTACCCCGCGGCTGACCTCGTCATTCGGCGCTGCCAGCGCCGCCGATTCGGCCCCGGCAATCCCGAGCAGGAGCAGCACTGCCCCGAAGATCGCTGGCAGGCGGACGCTGATCGGCAACGCGCTCACGGTGCCACCTCGACCAGGGTGAATTGCTGGTTTTTCGGGACGGGCGCCGTGACGCAGGCCTGCATAGTGAGCGCGGCACCCGTGGCGCCCGATTGCATGCACTGTCTACTTTCCTGCACGCTGCGAATCTGGAACCCCCCGGTCGAGTCGTCACCGCTGGTGAGAGTGAATCGTTGCTCCAACTTCTTTGGGCCGCCGTCCTCCACGCTCAGTGTTACGTCGGAAGAGCCCTGCTTCTTGGCCCGGGAATCCCACACCCTCCCGGTTGTTTTCGCGGCGATTTTGTAGGTGCTGTCCGGCTCCGCAACGAATTGGAAGCTCGATGAAGGCGCCGTCGAGCACTGCGTCGTCGCCAGCACTCTGCCTTCCACTTGCGGAGCCGCTGCTTCGACACAGGATCCGTCGGCGGTGACGACGTGGAACCACACATTAGGGGCTGGCGGCTGCTTATTCGTGGTCACGGCGAGCACGTTTGATGCTGCCAGAACGTTGTTGCTGCCGTCGACGGCACGGACCGTGTATTCATATTGAGTGCTAGCAACCCGGTCGGTGTCGGTAAAGGTGGTGGCGCTCTGTACCTCAGAGATCTTGTCGATGCCGCGGTACACCTGATAGCGCGTCACGGTTTTGTCGTCGGGAGCACTCCAGCTCATCGAGATGGCGCTGTGAGTCTTCTGGACGGCCACCAACGCGCGTGGCGCGGTGTTGGCCACTTTTTGCACGGTTGTTACGGTCGTCACCGGTGAGGTCCAGTTGCCGGCATGCGCCTTCAGATCCATTCGCGCCGTCATCGTGGTACCCGGCGTGTTTCCGGCGGCGGCACTGGTGATCGAGGTCTGCACGCAGTAACGCACCGTGGCCGCTGCTGCCAGGTCACCGCTGAGGGTGACTCCAGTCGCCCAGCTCCTGCTCGGCGTGCCGGTCGGGGGCGTCGTCGCGCAGACCCCGGGGGCGGCGATCAGCCAGGTGCGCACGGTGATGTCACCAGCAAACGCGGCGGGGGCCGAGGAAGTTGTGTCGAGCACCAGGTTGTAACGGGCGGGCACGGTCCCATTGGTCACCGTCACCAGCTTCGTGGCGGTGAGCACTGTGGACGTGTAAGTCGTCGCGAGGTCCGCAAAGCCCGTCTGGCTGATAGTCACGGCGCCAGACCTCGCGGATGCGGTGGGGTTGACCGCCGAGGCGGTCCAGACAGCTTGGGCAACCCCGGAGCCCACGAGGGTCAACAAGACAGCGCTCGCGATCGTTGCCGCAGACCGGGCAGCAGGCCAGCGAGGCAGGAATTCAGGCCGGCGAACAGGCGGGCGCGGGGTTCTCAGCCGCAGGGCACGAGGGGAGTGACGGTGCAATTTCACGGGCTAGACCTGTCGTCCATCAATCAGGAGTCCAAAACTCGTCGCAGTCTGGGATTGGCTGACGCTCGGGGCATCCGCTGAAAGCAGCACCGATACGCAGAGCATCGCTGTAGCTCCCGGGGCGAGGGTCGTATCAAGCTCGGCCACCGGCGCGGAAAGGAATGTGCCGGTAATGGTCGGGGTCAGGCTCGACGTGCACTCGCTCGCCGCCGAAACTGTTCGAACCCCAACAACCAGGCCCTCGGACAATGCGGTCTGAGCGGTGGGTGGTGTCAGGCCAAAGAGCCGAAGCGCGAGCGACACCGTGCCGTCATTGCGCACTTCGACCGTGCCGACGTTTCTCGCTCCCGGATACAGCGCGATATCCGACATCACGAGGGGCGACGTGATGCTGAGGGCTGCCGTTCCGGCCTGGATGGTGACCGCTTGGTTGGCCGAGACGCTCGAGTTAAGAAGGGCATAGGTTCCGCCCACAGCGGCCGTAGCCAGCAGGGTAGCGCCCAGAATCGCCGCGCTGGCAAGTAGAAACGTTTTCAAAAGATCACCGGCTTTCGCGAATCGAGAGGATGCTGTCTGCTGGCTGTTTCGGGGTGTCCGCCGTCGGGTGGCGGGCACCTACGTACCGGGACGGCTAGCTCGCGGGCCGGGCTTTCTGATCGAGGGTGATGCTCAGTCCAGCAAGGTCAACCGCTCCGCCCATGGAGGCCTGCTCATCCGCAGAGCTTCTGTTCGCGCTGTCAGGCACGAAGCTTGGGAACGAAATCGTGACCGTGACATCGACGGTCTGAGTTCCGGCGGCACCGGTGATCGTGTACGGTGCCCCGCCGGGCGAGATTCCAGTACCAACAGCGGTCAGAACGGCGGTTGCTTTCAGGTACCGCGCGAGTGCCTCGTCGGCCGCATCGCCTGTGACATCCGCCGTGATCGAGGCCGCTGACATCGCCAAGGTAGCCGTGAGGTTGTCGCCCGCCGCAGCGATGGTCATCGTCTCCGTGTAGACGAGCACGTCGCTGGGCACGGCCCTGAACTGAGCCAGGTCGATACTCTCAGCGGCACCGTTTACGTGCCAGCTTCCATTCTTTACAGACGCGATCGTAAGAGTACCGGCCGAAATCGCGCCACCGGCAACATCGGCCGAGGAGTTCCACAGCGCGAAAGTTGTGCCGCCGCCGAGCAGGAGGGTAAGACCGGCAGCGCCGGCAATCGCCCCTTTAGTGAGCTTGTTCATAAGTGAAACCTTCCGAATACTGGTCTGAAAACTTCGGGTGATCGCAGGCCAGAATTTGGCAGGCGTGGAGCAACGGTGAAAAAACCCGCTACGTGGCCGGCATGGGGTAAGCACGCCGGTATCGCGGCTGGCCGCCACGACTCTGGGTATCGAGCCATGAATTGCTCCAGCTCGACAGTGATTTTCTTGGCTGTAGCTCCATCCGCGATTCACAGACTAGATGGGACAGACAGATATGTCTGTCCCATCTAAACCCCCAGAATGGGAAATCAGTGTTTTGGGCAAATCCAGAGTTTTTGCGAAGTATTCAGAAGGTTTTGTAGTGCTTTACATCGTTTTTCCTGGAAAAACCGATGTTTTGACCGTGTACCATCCTCGGTGAGCCGTACGGAATCAGCCGCAACAGAGCGTTCTACCTCCGAATTGGTCTACTCGCCGGGAGGGTCCACACTGGAGTTCTCACGAGGAGACGCCATGACTGCACCCCCCGCCAACACCCCCCACTCCAACGAGCACGCCGGCCCCGTCATCGTCTGGTTCCGCGACGATTTGCGGGTCGCTGACCACCCGGCACTGCATGCCGCCCTGGCCCGTCAACGACCAATCGTGGCCGTGTACGTGTTCGACGAGGAATCCCCCGGCGTGCGTCCGCTCGGCGGTGCGGCACGCTGGTGGCTGCACCAAAGCCTGCGATCTCTGGCTGCGACGCTCGAAAAGCTCGGGGGGCGACTCATCCTGCGCCGGGGCGCTGCGGCCGCGATCATGGCCCAGATCGTGGACGAGACAGATGCTGCGGCGGTCTTCTGGAATCGCCGCTATGGCGAGGCCGAACGCACAATCGACACCGCAATCAAGGCCGAGCTGCGCGGGCGCGGCGTGGACACCCACAGTTTCGCCGGTTCGCTCCTGTTCGAGCCGTGGACGGTTCAGACCGGTCAGGGCGGCTCTTACTCGGTGTTCACGCCGTTCTGGCGTTCCTGCACCGCAGGCCCGCCGCCGCGCGCGCCGTACCCGACGCCCACCAGCGTTGCCGGCTCGACGGGTCAAAACGCGACAGATGGCGTCGCCTCCGACAACTTAGACGACTGGGGCCTCGAGCCGAGCGCGCCAGACTGGGCCGCTGGGCTGCGCGCGGCGTGGACGCCGGGCGAGGCGTCCGCTCAGCACATGCTCCAGCACTTTCTCACCGAGGCGCTTCCCCGCTACGCCGCCGAACGTGACGAACCGGCCCAGAACGCCACATCGCGCCTGTCGCCCTACCTGCGCTGGGGCGAAATCAGTCCGCATCAGGTTTGGGCCGCCACGCAGCAGGCCCAGCGCGGGCTCTCCGGCCCGGCGCTGACGAGCGCGACCCGGTTTCTCACAGAGCTCGGCTGGCGCGAATTCGCCTACCACGTACTCTTTCACGCCCCCGAGCTCGCTACGACAAACCTGCGCCCCGCTTTCGATGCTTTCCCGTGGCCGCCGGTCGACCAACGTGCCTTCGCCGCTTGGAAACAGGGGCGCACCGGCTTCGCGCTCGTCGATGCGGGCATGCGTGAACTGTGGCGCACTGGGAGTATGCATAATCGGGTACGCATGGTCGCCGCATCATTCCTGATCAAGAATATGTTGGTCGACTGGCGCGAGGGAGAGCGCTGGTTCTGGGACACCCTGGTCGATGCCGACGCTGCGAGCAACCCCTTCGGTTGGCAGTGGGTCGCCGGCTCCGGAGCAGATGCCGCGCCGTACTTTCGCATTTTCAATCCCGAACTGCAAGCGGCCAAGTTCGACCCGCACCAGCAATACATCCGGGAATACGTGCCCGAGTACGGCACGGATGCCTATCCAGAACCTCTCGTGGACCTCGGCGAAACGCGCCGGGCCGCCCTCGCGGCCTACGACAGGGTCAAGGCCCAGTCAGCAAACTAGGCGACCTGCACGGCAGCGACTGATGGCTTCCCCGTGGAACCTTTGGCTTGCTGCGCCTCGGGTTTCTCTTCGGATGAGCCGATATACCACAGGCTCAGCACGCACATGATGAGGGAGCCGAGGGCGAGCGGGTTCTGTAGGTAGACCACGAGATAACCGAGATTGGGCACGCTGGCGGTCACACCGCCGATGACATCGGCTGCCGGAACGGTAAAGGGATCGATCGTGTCGTTCGCGTCGCCCTTGGTGGTGAGCGTGCCATCGTCGTTGACGGCCACGAGTCGGTGGGTGGTTCGATCGCCGGCGCGCCTGAAGGTGACGACCTGGCCAACCTCATAGTGGTCGGCTTCAACGATCACCACGCTCGCCGACGAAATGGTGGGCGCCATTGACCCGGTGCGCACGACGTAAGCACTATAGGGCAGTGCTCCCGTCGCCACGAGGGCGACCGGAGTGAGCACTGCTGCCAGCACGAGCAGCAAAATAACGGTGCCTTTAAGTTTCCTCACGGTGCGTCTTTCGGCTCGAAAATGGAAAGAGGTAATGGCTCGGACGCCGCTACCCGGCAGCGACGTCCAAGCCACTGGTTTAGTCCCTATTCGATAACACCCGGTTCCTGGCCAACCTGAGTCGCCACGATCTGGTAAGGGAGTCCGCTCGCGGTCGGGTCAGCAAGCGGATAGTTGTTCCACGCGCCGCCATTGGTTTCATTCGATTCGTTGTTCAACGATCCGTTGCCGAGGTAATCGGGGTAGGCAAAGCCAAAACTGATGTGGCCATCCGCGCCATTTCCGGCGCGCGGCGCCACGTTCGAGGCCACCATCACCATTTTCGGCAACGGGTGACACAGGTCGCCAGGGATGTCTACGTCGGTGAAAGTACAGACATCACCCTCTTCGCCACCATCCGAAAGATTGGTCGAGTTGAAAACCGTCGTGCCGTCGCGCGATATTTTGAACGCGCCATAGTGCCCGAGGTTGTTCAACGCATGGAGCGCGTCAGCATCGTTGAAGACGACCCAAACGTCCTGGTTGCTGCGGCCCGTGTTCTCGTAGCCCACGGTCTGGGTCTGAAGCGCGGCCCCGGGCAGCAGGTTCGTGTAGTTGAGGTCAAGTTCCTCGTAACCCATTCCACCTGATCCCGTAATCTTGATCGATCCTAGGGACCCTGTAACTTTTCCCTGCGCGGTGTCACTGAAGTATGCGCCGGTCGGCCCCAACGCCGCCAGTGCCATGGTCAGCGCCACAGCGACGCCCCCGGCCCCGATGACAGCTTTCTTGCGGTTTAGCATAAGTTTCACGTCAGTCTCATCTCAAATTGTCAGTTACGAAGTGAGATAATGAAAGTTTTTCATTATCTATATTCAAAACATTAGAGATGACTCAAGCTCATGTATGCCCCCCGTTGGGTACCGGTATGCCCCCAAACTAGGGGGGTGGAACGAGGATATATTTTGACAACGAAAAACGGACAAACAGTCGCTGTCACCCCTGTGATAATGCCGGGGTGAAGCAACCATTTGCCCGCTTCCGCGAACGCGGTTCGTGCTAGAAGAACCGAGCGTACGCTCCGACCGTCAAGAAGGTCGGAAACTCCGGCTCGAGAGCCGAGGTTCGCAGCACCGTGAGGGCATCGTCAAAGCGGTCGGTGGGCGTGCGCTCGAGGCCGTTCACAACCTCATCGAGCACCTCTTCGACCCAGTCGGAGTCGATCCGGCGCCCCTCGGCGGTGACCGAGTTCTCGTGGATCCACTGCCAGAGCTGCGAACGGGAAATTTCCGCGGTTGCAGCGTCTTCCATCAGGTTATCGATCGCCGCGGCGCCGACCCCACGCAGCCAGGACTCGATATACCGCAGGGAGATGAGTACGTTGCCCCGCACGCCGGCCTCGGTGATCTGACCGCCGACCGACGCAATATCGAGTAGCTGGGCAGGCGTCACGCTCACCTCGGGGCGTGTGCGCTCGAGCTGGTTCGGGCGGTCGCCGAGCACCGTGTCGAACTCGGCTTGCGCGGTCGAAATCAGGTCGGGGTGGGCAACCCAGGAACCGTCAAAACCGTCGGTGGCTTCACGCTTCTTGTCCGCGGCAACCTGGGCGAGAGCCTGCTCAGTGACCGCCGGGTCGCGGCGGTTCGGGATGAAGGCGCTCATCCCGCCGATGGCGAAGGCGCCGCGACGGTGGCAGGTGGCAACGAGCAGTTCGGTGTAGGCCCGCATGAACGGCACCGTCATGGTGATCTGCTTGCGGTCGGGAAAAACAAAGCGACTGCCGCGGGAACGAAAAGTCTTGATAATGCTGAAGATGTAGTCCCAGCGTCCGGCGTTGAGACCGGCGCAGTGGTCGCGCAGTTCGTAGAGAATTTCTTCCATCTCGAAGCCGGCCTGAATCGTTTCGATCAGCACCGTGGCGCGGATGGTGCCGTGCTCGATGCCCAGACGCTCCTCGGCGTAGGTGAAGATGTCATTCCACAAGCGCGCTTCCTTGTGGCTCTCCAGCTTGGCCAGATAGAAGTAAGGGCCGGTGCCGTTTTCAATGAGCTTCTTGGCGTTGTGAAAGAAGTACAGGCCGAAGTCGATGAGGCTACCGGAGGACTTCATGCGACGGTTGGCGCGATCAATGAAGGTGATGTGCTTTTCAACGAGGTGCCAGCCTCGCGGACGCATGACGATGGTTGGCGTCGACTCGTTCGTGATCTCGTAAGTCTTACCCTCGGGGCTCGTGAAGCTGAGCTGACCGCGCACCTGATCGAACAGGGTCAGCTGGCCCTCGATTACGTTGGTCCAGGTGGGACTGGTGGCGTCTTCCTGGTCGGCGAGCCAAACTTTAGCGCTCGAATTGAGCGCGTTGATAGCCATCTTGCGGTCGGTCGGGCCGGTGATCTCCACCCGGCGATCCTCCAGGCCAGGTCCGGCTCCCGCAACACTCCAGGTCGGGTCCAGACGGATACTCTCGGTTTCGCTGAGAAACCGGGGGTCGCGACCGTTCGCGGTATCCACTCGGGTTTGCAGCCGGGCGGCAAGCAAATCGTGTCGAGTTCCAGCGAAACGCTCGTGCAGCTCGGCGAGAAATTCGAGTGCGTCCGGGGTTAGGATCTCGTCGTAGCGGTCGCCGAGCGGGCCGGTGACATCGAGGTGCGGACGAATCGTGGCGAAGCTGCCGGTGCTCGTCTTCACGGTTTCGGAGCTGACCGCCTGATCGAGGGTGGGGTTCGGAGTGTTCATGGTCTGGCTCCTTGCGAAAGTTGGAAGTAGGTGCTTGCCTATGCCTCCACTCTGCCCGGCGCGGACCCTGCCGAACCACAATTACCGCGCAGAAGAAACCCTGTTCTTCTGATTGTGGAAACTTTCACGATCTGCGACACTGAGGCCATGGTCACCGCAGAAGCCCTCGCCGCGCTCTCCTCTCTCAGCAGTGAAGAACCGGAACTTGACGCGCTTACGCTGGGGCGTCGCATCCGGGAACTGCGTACCGCGAAGCGTATGACGCTGGACTCCCTCGCTGCCGCAATCGACCGCGCACCTTCGCAGGTATCGATGATGGAGAACGGTAAACGCGAACCGCGCCTCTCCATGCTGCGCACGATCGCCCTCGCACTCGGTACCACTGTCGAAGACCTGATGCGAACGGATGCTCCCTCCGAACGTGCTGCCCTGGAAATATCGGTCGAACGCGCCCAGCGCGGACCGGTGTTCCAGGCCCTCGGCCTCCCCCGCATCCGAGTAAGTAAGGGCCAGAGCGACGAAACACTGCAAACTATCTTGAGCCTGCACAATGAAATCGACCGGCTCAACCGCGAACGCGCTGCAACCCCGGAGGAGGCGCGCCGAGCCAACTCCGCGCTGCGCCAGATCATGCGTCAGCAAGACAACTACTTTCCCGAGTTGGAGGTGCAGGCCCTTGAGCTGCTCACCGCCGTCGGGCACTCCGGCGGTCCGGTGTCCCAGCAGCTCGTCGCCGATATGGCGACCCACCTGGGTTTTTCGCTGCACTATGTGAACGACTTGCCACACTCCACCCGGTCGGTCACCGACAAGCGCAACGGGCGCATCTACCTACCCACCGAGCATTCGGCGTCGAGGGATTCCCGCTCGCCGATCGTGCAGGCCTTCGCGAGCCACCTTTGCGCGCACGAAGAGCCGAAAAATTATGCTGAATTTCTGCGCCAACGGGTGGAAACCAACTATCTCACCGCCGCGATCCTGCTGCCGGAGCGGGACGCGGTGCGTATGCTGACCGAGGCCAAGACCCTGCGGCGTATTTCCATGGAGGACTTGCGGGACGCTTTCGCGGTCTCCTACGAGACGGCCGCTCATCGATTCACCAATCTCGCCACAGCGCGGCTGGATATTCCGGTGCACTTCATGAAGGTGCACGAGTCCGGCACGATCATCAAGGCCTACGAGAATGACAACGTGCGGTTTCCGAGCGACGCGCTCGGCGCGGTCGAGGGCACCACGGTCTGCCGCAGCTGGACGGCTCGTACCGTTTTCGACGTCGAAGACCGCTTCAGCGCCTGGTACCAGTACACGGACATGCCGGCCGGAAGCTTCTGGTGCACTTCACGCATCGAGAAAGCTAAAGAGGGCGAGTACTCGGTGAGCGTTGGCGTGCCGTTCGCTCACGTGAAGTGGTTTCGGGGCCGGGAGACCGCGAACCGCGCCGTTTCACTCTGCCCCGACGAATCCTGCTGCCGCCGCGCGCCCGACAATCTGGCCGGTCGCTGGGCCGGCCAGTCCTGGCCGGCCGCTCGCACCCCGACGAGTTTGCTCGCCGCGCTGCCCACCGGCACTTTTCCCGGCGTGGACCAGACCGAGGTGTACGAATTTCTCGAGGCCCACTCACCGCACTAGCCTGTCCGCGGGGCGCGCGGATGTCCATCCACTCTGAGCTAAACAAACCGGTACGTTGTCGGTAGTACTTTTCGATACCATTGTGTTGACGTGAATATGCGCTGTAAACGAGTGGCTTTTTTGCGGTACCACGCACCAGAGATTGTCGGTTGGGCTCGTCCCACGCGTCGCCGCTCGTCTCGACCTACTGAAATGCGAGCCGACAATGTGTGACGCTCGCGGTGTATTACGTCAGCTCAATCGTGCCGTGCACGCGGGCGTCCCCTCGGTGAAACCATTGATGAACGTGCGCTTCGATCAGGTTGGCCCTCCCCCGCAGGCCGAAACGACCGCGCCCATGCCGTCACACTGGTTTCGCTCCGCGGCACTGCTCGATGTGCGCGGACTACAGGTTGCGTCGGCGGCGCACGTGAACGCACCGCGCTTGGTGCACGGCATCTCGCTCTCCATCACCTGCGGCGAGGTCATCGGTTTGGTTGGCGACAAGTCCTCGGGAGCCCTCGAAGTCGCGCAGTGCATCGCCGGCGTTCTTCCTGCCCCAGCGACCATCCGATCCGGGTCGATTCTGTTCAACGGCGTCGAACTGGTCGGACTACCGCCACGGTCTCTCTCTCGGCTGCACGATGCCAAGATCGCGTACCTGCCGCGGAGCCCACTGGACACCCTCGACCCGAATATGACGGTGGGAAGCCAGTTGGCCGCACCGCTGCGTTCCAGCGGCGGTCTGTCGAAACCGGCCGCCTACGAACGGTCGCTGGATCTGCTGGGCCAGGCCGGCGTCGAGAATCCGCAACACACCTTTGCCGCCTACCCGCGCGACGTGTCGGCGATCCTGGCACAGCGCGTGCACATTGCGCGTGCCCTTGCCCGCAGCCCGAATCTGCTGGTGGCCGACGACCCGACCGACACCCTGGATGCGGCCGACAGCTCCGACATTCTTGAACTCTTGGGCAAGTTACAGCGCAAGCACAAGTTGACGATGATCATCGTGACGCGCTCCGTGCACGTTGCGGCGCGGATCTGCCATCGTGTCGCTGTGGTGCGTACCGGTGCGATCGTCGAATACGCGTCGGTCACCGACCTGTGTGGCTCCCCCAAGCATCCGTACACCCGCGAGATGCTCCAGGCGTCCGAGAATGAGTCGCTCGGAAGCCCGGCCTTGTAGATTGGGCGCACGGAGGCACATAACCGACCGGGCGCACGCGAGGCAATTTTTGCGCAGCTCGTCGTCGGCGTACGCCGACTACTTGAATCATCCGTTGCTATATCTTTGACGAACCAGAGTTTGCATCGGCGCCGGTTCGGGTGCCCGACCAGTGAAGGATAAAGCCTATGACCAGCTACGCAGTCATCAACCCGGCCACCGGGGAGACAGTCAAGACCTACGACACAATCTCGGATGCCGAGCTCACCGCCGCACTCAGCACCGCAGACGACGCCCACACCTGGTCGCGCTCGACCAGCGTCGACGAGCGCGCAGCGCTCGTGCGCCGCGTGGCCGAACTGCACCTTGAGCGCCGCCAGGAGCTCGCCGAAATCATCGTGCGCGAAATGGGTAAGCCTATGGAACAGGCTCTCGGCGAGGTCGACTTCAGCGCCGACATCTACGCGTATTACGCCGACAATGCGACGGATTTGCTGAAGGACGAAGCCATCAACCTGCTCGCCGGAAAGGGTTCGGCTCTCATCCGTCGCAGCTCGCTCGGCGTGCTGCTCGGCATCATGCCGTGGAACTTCCCGTATTACCAAGTTGCCCGTTTCGCCGGGCCGAACTTGATTATCGGCAACACCATCCTACTCAAGCACGCCGAGCAGTGCCCCGAATCGGCCGCCGCGATCGCGCAGATCATGCTCGACGCAGGCTTCCCCGAGGGGGCGTACACCAACCTCTACGCTTCCCATGATCAGATCGCCACGGTCATCGCCGACAAACGCGTGCAGGGTGTCTCGCTCACGGGTTCGGAACGCGCGGGAGCTGCGATTGCTGAGATCGCCGGGCGCAACTTGAAGAAGGTCGTGCTCGAGCTCGGCGGCTCAGACCCGTTCATCCTGCTGTCCACCGACGACCTGGATGAGACCGTCGGCGCCGCCGTGGCCGCTCGTCTCGACAACAATGGCCAGGCCTGCAATGCGGCCAAGCGCTTTATCGTCATAGAGGAGCTCTATCAGCTTTTCGTCGATAAGTTCACCGCGGCAATCGCCGCCGTCGAGCTGGGCGACCCGACCAAGGACGGCACCGGACTCGGGCCGCTCTCGTCGGCAAAGGCCACCGAAACTCTCACCGAGCAGGTTGCGCGCGCTGTGGCTCAGGGTGCCACCCTCGTCACGGGCGGAACCGCTGAGGGCAACTTCTATGCCGGAACCGTGCTCACTCAAGTAGCGCCCGGCTCCGATGCCTTCCACGAAGAGTTCTTCGGCCCGGTCGCACAGATCTTCAGCGTTCCCGATGAGACCGCCGCAGTCGCATTGGCCAACAACACCCCGTTCGGCCTGGGTTCCTACGTCTTCACCACCGACCCAGAGCAGGCACTGCGCGTGGCCGACGGCATTGAGGCCGGCATGGTCTTCATCAATTTGGTCGGTGCCGACGGTGCCGAGCTGCCCTTCGGTGGCGTCAAGAGGTCCGGCTCGGGGCGCGAACTCGGCCGTTTCGGCGCCGACGAATTCGTCAACAAAAAGATGATCCGCATCGGCTAACCCGACCGCTGCCGCCCCGTTAAACCGAAGCAGGGCCCGTCGCGAAGACGGGCCCTGCTCGGTGAAACTGCTACTTAGTTGCTTTGAGCCTTAGATGCTGTTGACGTCGAGCTGGATGCCAGGACCGAAGGTGGTCGAGACGACGCCCTTCGTGATGTAACGGCCCTTGGACGAGCTGGGCTTGAGACGAACAACCTCTTCGAGCGCTGCGGAGATGTTTTCGTTCAGCTGCTCGACGGAGAACGACGCCTTGCCGACGACGAAGTGCACGTTGGAGTGCTTGTCGACGCGGAATTCGATCTTTCCGCCCTTGATGTCCGAAACGGCCTTGGCGACGTCGGGCGTCACGGTTCCGGTCTTCGGGTTGGGCATGAGGCCACGCGGGCCGAGCACCTTTCCGAGACGACCGACCTTACCCATGAGCTCGGGGGTCGAGACGGCCGAGTCGAACGAGGTGTAGCCAGCGGCTACCTTCTCGATGAGCTCGTCGCCACCGACCTCGTCGGCGCCGGCTGCGATAGCGGCTTCGGCTGCGGGGCCGGTTGCGAACACGATGACGCGGGCGGTGCGGCCGGTGCCGTGCGGGAGGATGACGGTTCCACGAACCATCTGGTCGGCCTTGCGGGGGTCGACTCCGAGGCGGAGGGCGACCTCAACCGTGGAGTTGAACTTTGCGGAGCCGGTCTCCTTGGCGAGGGCTACGGCCTCGGCCGGGGTGAAGACGTTGTCTTCGCCGATTTTCGCGGCGGAGGCGCGGTACGCCTTTGACTTGGTTGCCATGTGAAATCTCCTGTATGTACTTCAGAGTGTGGTGCGAGCCTGGCAGGCTCTTCCACTAATTGCTAAGGGTGCAAGGCGCCGGGGGGCGCTAGTGCGGGGGTGTGTTTAGGCGCTGACCGTGATGCCCATGGAGCGGGCAGTTCCGGCGATGATCTTCGCGGCAGCGTCGATGTCGTTGGCGTTGAGGTCAACCATCTTCGCTTCAGCGATCTCGCGGACCTGGGCCTGCGTGAGGTTGGCGACCTTGACGGTGTGCGGGGTTCCGCTGCCCTTGGCGACGCCGGCGGCCTTCTTGATGAGCTCCGCTGCGGGCGGGGTCTTCAGGATGAACGTGAACGAGCGGTCGTCGTAGACGGTGATCTCAACGGGGATGACGTTGCCGCGCTGGGCTTCGGTTGCCGCGTTGTAGGCCTTGCAGAACTCCATGATGTTAACGCCGTGCTGACCCAGTGCCGGCCCGATGGGCGGGGCGGGGTTGGCTGCGCCGGCCTTGATCTGAAGTTTGATCAGACCTGTAACCTTCTTCTTCGGTGCCATTGTGTTGTCCTTCGTATTGATGTGCGAGCAGCCCGGAGGCCGCTCTCCCGGTGGCCCGGATGGGCCCCGGTGGATTGGGGAAACCAGCGTGGATACCCCTTGTCAGGGCATCCGCTTGGTTAGAGCTTGGTGACCTGATCGAAGCTGAGCTCGACCGGGGTCTCGCGCTCGAACAGGGAGACGAGCACGATGAGCTTGCCGCTCTCCGGCTTGATCTCGCTGATCGAACCGGGCAGGCCCGCGAACGAACCTTCCTTGATCGTGATGGTCTCGCCGATTTCGTAGTCGACCTCGGCAGCGATGACGCGCTGCGCCGACTTTCCCGGGGCGCCGCCAGCCTTGGTCGGGGCTTCGACGATCTCCACGAGTCCCTTGAGCATGCCGAAGGCTTCTTCGAAGCGCAGCGGCGTGGGGTTGTGGGCGTTGCCGACGAAGCCGGTCACACCGGGGGTGTGACGAACAACCGACCAGCTGTCTTCGTCGAGGTCCATGCGCACGAGCACATAGCCGGGGATGCGCACGCGAGTGACCATCTTGCGCTGGCCATTCTTGATCTCGACGACATCTTCCATGGGAACTTCGCACTGGTAGATGAAGTCTTCCATCGCCATGGACTGCTTACGGTTCTCAATGTTCGACTTCACGCGACGCTCAAAGCCGGCGTAGGAGTGAATGACGTACCACTTGCCCGGCAGAAAACGAAGTTCCTGGCGAAAGGCTTCATACGGGTCGATCGGGGCGTCGGCATCCGCGTCGATCTCGGCGGCAGCTTCCACGGTGACGAGTTCGTCTTCGTCCTCCACGGCTTCGACGGATGCGTCGGCTTCTTCGGCCGAGTCGATGTCAAGGGCATCGTCGACGATAGCGTCAGCTTCGGGATCGGAGGAGTCGGCGAGTGCATCGAGCGCGGCGTCGAGGTTGACCTCGACGTCGTCGTTCTCGTCTACAACGTGCAGGGCCACCTGCTCGGCGGCCTCGTTGGAGTCTTCGTCCGCGGCCAGGGTGTTGCCTTCCTGCGCCTCGTCCTCCTCGGAGGACTGCTCGGCGGCAGTGGCCCAGTCGACATCGTCGTGCTTCGTCTCAGTCACTAAATCTCAATCCCTAATTTTTATACATGTGCAAGTTGTCTGGGCACGTTTCCGTGCCGGTGGTTTAGACGTTCCGTTGGTACAGACGTTCCGTTGGTACAGACGTTCCGTTGGTACAGACGTTCCGCCAGAGCGGATGCATTCGCTGCGTCTTAGCCCGGCGTTCCGAAAACATACAGGACGACAAAACCGAAGACCCAGTCAAAAGCAGACACGATCGCCATCATGATGATCACGAAGACGAGCACGACACCGGTGTAGCTCAGCAGCTCTTTGCGAGTCGGGGTGACGACTTTACGCAGTTCCGCGAAAACCTGCTTGATGAACAGGGACAACCGAGCGAAAGGACCGCGATTGGTTTCGCGGGCATTTCGTGCGTTCGCGACGATTTCCTCACTAGGTTCGTCGACAACTTTTCGGGCCACCTGTTACACCTCTCATGGTCGGCAGATTTCTACCGATGTGCAGGGCGGACAGGACTCGAACCTGCAACCTGCGGTTTTGGAGACCGCTGCTCTACCAATTGAGCCACCACCCTATAGAAGCAAACCCACAATGCTGCCTGAACTTCAACCAAAGAAGAACACTTGGAAAAAGGCGCAGAAAAGCATGGCGGAATTCAACTACCGCAACCAGTCTAGGTCACGGACCGGCCACTGTAAAGCTGAGGCGAACATGCCGGAGGGGCGAGCCACCGCTTCACGGTCAACTTGGCACACGAATCCCTTAGCGCGCATCTTTCGGAGAAGTGAGTCCTCATCGAATGCCCCAGTTTCGTTCGCCCCGTCAAGTCTAATTTTCTCAGGGTGAACGCACGGCCAGCAGCCGGGATCAGGGACCATCGAGGCGGCCGATCAGCTTGTGCATCGCGGTCATGGCGCCGCCGAGTACGGCCGGGATACCGCCGCCGGGGTGCACAGACGCGCCCACCCGCCACAGCCACGGGCGTGCGCGGCTCGTATAGCCGGGGCGGTGGAACGGCCCGCTCTGCCAGAGCGGGTGGGTGGCGCCGTACAGTGCTCCGCCGGTGGCACCCCAGCCGCCGAAGTAGTGCGGGTCGAGCACGACATGGTCTCGAAACAGCTCGCTGATCGGCCGGACCAGGCCCACGGCGGCGCTGACCCGAGCAACCTCACGCGCCACCCACGGGCTGTTGAGGTCGTAGTGGCGGCCATCGGCGGGGGCGGTGAGGAGAACCGCCACGGTGGCCCGGTCGTTGGGATAGACCTCGTGCGGCCGATAGTAGTTCAGGAAAGCCATCGTCTGCTCCGGCACGACTCCGGCATCGAGGCTGCGGTGCAGGGCGGCCGGGTCATCGGGTAGCACGACGGAGTGCGTTGCTGTGCGCTCCGGCAACGGCGTCTCGAGCGCCGCATAGATGGCCACCCCCGAGCACGAGCGTGCCCGCGCCCGTGTCGGTCGCACACCGAGCAAACCGTCGAGCACCTCGCTGTCCAGCCCGCTCACGACCACGTCGGCCGGGTACGTCGCCAACGCCGTGGTCACGAGACCTTTCGACACGGAGGTGACGGGCTCGCCGGTGTGCACATGGGCGCCGGCGTGCAGCGCCAGCCGGTGCAACGCGAGGGGCAGCTCGTTCACTCCACCCTCGGGAACCCAGACGCCGTCCCTGGCCATAATGGCCGGCATACTCGCGTACAGGGCGAGAGTCTGCTGGGGAGAGACGCCCGCGTTGAGGGTGTGGATGGCGATGACCTCTCGCAGGCCATCGGGCATCCAGCTCAAGCCGTCAAGAAAGCTGCGCGTGGTCAGGCGGGTGCCGTACAGGCGAAACACGCTGCGCACGGCCGGCAGCGACGCCGGATCCAACGGGTCGGCGGTGAGCATGCTCGTGAGTTGGGGCCCGAGGCCGCCGTGTTCCCGTTCGAAACGGGTCCAGGCCTCGTACCAGGGATGCCCGGCCGGCACCGGCAGGGTGGCTGCCTCCCCCCGGTAGAAATACCGGCCAACTTCGGGCAGTCTGTGCAGCGTGACCCCGGCCACCGCGGCGGCCTCCGATGGAGCAGACCAGCGGGCACCGAGCGCGTCGTAGCGAGCAAGCAGTTCCTCCCAGACCGGCGGGAAAGTGACCAGCGCCGGTCCGGTGTCCACGCGCTGCCCGTCAATCTCGAGGCGCCTGCTCTTGCCACCGATCCAGTCGGAGCCCTCTAGTACGGTCACCGAATGGCCGGCGCGGGCCAATAGGGCGGCGGCCGTGAGCCCGCCGATGCCCGCGCCGAGCACGGTGATGCGCTGCGGGGACGTCTTCACGCGTGATCGGGTCATGGATAGGCTCCCAGCAACATGGCGGCCACGATTTGGGTTCCCGCTACGGAACCGGCAACGTAGGGAAACACGATCGAGTATCGATACAGGCGGCGGGCCGTTGCCGATGTGGGGCTGCGCCCCAGCGTCGTGACCAGCCAGCCGGCGATGAGTGCATTCACCGCGGCGACCGGCCAACTGACCAGCGCGAATCCCACGGTGGACAGAGCCCACCACACGCCGCTCCACACCGTAGCGCCGCGCGCACCGAGGTAGACGGCAGTGGTATGAATTCCGGCGGCGCGGTCCTCGTCGATATCCTGCACCGCGTCGTAGGTGTGCTTGGCCACGCTCCACGCCATCAGCCCGATAGCCGCCGCCCAGACCGGCGACTTGCCGAAGGCCAGGGGTACGAAGACCAGCGGGAAGGCGTAGGCGGCGTTGCTGAGCGAATCGAGGTAGCGCCGGGCCTTGAAACGCAGCGGGGGTGCCGAGTAGAAGATGAAGATCACCGTGTATGCGGCAATCCAGGCCAGCGCCGACGGCGGCAACGTGACGAGAAAATACGCCACGAATGGTGCGTTGGCCAGCACGACCGCGAGCACAATGCTGCGAGTTTCCGAGCCGAGGATGCGAGCCCCCTCGAGGCCGCCCTTGCGGGCGTTCTGCGCATCCGTTTCCTGATCGAAGATATCGTTCACACCGTAGATCAGCAGGTTGAACGGCAGGGTCGCCCAGAGCAGCAGCGGGACGATGTCCCAGCGCCATAAATCTCCGATCAACCACATGCCGATGACGGTCGTTCCGACGGTGTTGACCCACAGCACCGGTCGAGAGATCTGAACCAGACGGGTGATCATTTGATCACTCTATTCCTGCGGGAGCCCCAATCTTTACGAGTGTCGCATGGCTCAGCCGGCGCGTGCCAGATCTGCGTCACCGGGGCTGATACGAGCGCACGCTCGGCCGGGGGCTTTGCTAGCTAGCTCGCGTGCGGTCGGGTAGCTAAACTCAACACGTGGATCACGAACTCAAGCGAATTTCAACTCGGATCGGCTCTATTGCCGAGTCAGCGACCCTCAAGGTTGACGGCAAGGCCAAGGCGCTGCAGGCGGCTGGAAGGCCGGTGATCAGCTTCGCGGCGGGGGAACCCGATTTCCAGACGCCCGAGCACATCGTGGAGGCGGCGCTGGCCGCCGTGCGCGATCCGAAAAACTATCGATACACTCCCGCGGCTGGTCTTCCCGAGCTGCGCGAGGCCATCGCGGCCAAGACGCTGCGTGACAGCAGCCTCGCGGTCTCGCCGAGCCAGGTCGTTGTCACCAACGGTGGTAAGCAGGCCGTCTACCAGGCCTTCGCAACCCTGCTCGATCCCGGTGACGAGGTCATCGTGCCGACTCCGTATTGGACCACCTACCCCGAAGCAATCCGCCTCGCCGGCGGCGTGCAGGTCGACGTCTTCGCCGGCAGTGACCAGGGCTACCTTGTGACCGTCGAGCAGCTTGAAGCCGCACGCACCCCGCGAACCAAGGTGCTGCTGTTCGTCTCACCGTCGAACCCCACCGGCGCTGTCTATTCGCCGGAGCAGACCCGTGCCATCGGCCAGTGGGCCGAAGACAACGGACTCTGGGTCATCTCCGATGAGATCTACCAGAACCTCACCTATGACGGGGCTCGTGCCGTTTCGATTGTCGAGGCCGTTCCGGCACTGGCCGACCGCACCATCCTGGTCAACGGCGTCGCTAAAACGTATGCCATGACGGGCTGGCGCCTCGGCTGGATGGTCGGCCCCGCCGACGCCATGAAGGCGGCGGCAAACCTGCAGTCGCACCTCTCCTCGAACGTGTCGAACATTTCTCAGCGCGCGGGAATCGCTGCGCTGAACGGCCCGCAGGACGCCCCCGAGGCCATGCGGGTGGCCTTTGACCGCCGCCGCAAGCTGATCGTCGCCGAGCTGAACCAGATCCCCGGGGTCGTGACACCCACCCCGCAGGGTGCGTTCTACGTCTACCCCGACGTGACCGGTCTGCTCGGCCGCCAGTGGGGCGGCGTGACCCCAACGACGTCGCTCGAACTGGCCGACCTCATTCTCGATCAGGCCGAGGTGGCCGCAGTTCCTGGCGAAGCTTTCGGGCCGAGTGGATTCCTGCGCATGTCATACGCCCTCAGCGATGACGCCCTGTTCGAGGGCGTACAACGTCTGCAGCGCCTGTTCGCCTAGTACGGCATCCGTCGACTGATGGATAAGGGAGACGGCCAGGAGGTACGGGGGCGCGGAAGTGAGATCATAAATCCATGACAACTACGCCTCCGGTCGTGCAGGTGCGCGACCTGCAGAAATCGTACGGCAGCGTCGAGGCGGTACGCGGCGTGAGTTTCTCGATCGCGGCCGGTGAGACCTTCGCCCTGCTCGGCCCGAATGGCGCCGGCAAGAGCACGACGATCGAGATTCTCGAGGGCTATCGTGACCGTTCCGGCGGCGAGGTGAGCGTGCTCGGCACTGATCCGCACCGCGGCGGCCTGGAATGGAAGGCCCGCCTGGGCATTGTGCTGCAGACCAGCGGCGAGAGCGGCAATGCCACCGTGACAGAGGTGTTGCGCCACTTCGCCGGGTTCTATCCCCATCCCCGCGACGTCGAAGAGGTCATCGACGCGGCGGGCCTGCGCGAGAAGGCGAAAACCCGCATCGGCAAACTTTCCGGCGGGCAGCGTCGCCGAGTGGATGTCGCCCTCGGTATCATCGGACGCCCCGAGTTGTTGTTCCTCGACGAACCGACCACCGGCTTCGACCCCGAGGCCCGGCATCAGTTCTGGGACCTCATTCGGGGGCTGAAGGCGGAGGGCACCACCATTCTGCTGACGACCCACTACCTCGACGAGGCCGCGCAACTCGGCGACCGAGCCGGAATCATCGCCGGTGGCCAGCTCATCGACATCGGTTCGCTCGACAAAATCGGCGGAGCAGATGCCCGTGTTCCGGTCGTGCGCTGGCGTGACGGCAACGGATTGGTACGCGAAGAGCGCACGAGCCGCCCGGCGCAGGTCGTGGCCGAACTCGTCCGCAGCTCGAACGGTGTCGAGCCCGCGGATCTCGAGGTAATCCGGCCAAGTCTCGAAGACGTGTACCTTTCGCTCGTGCGTGGTCACGAGGCTATGCCGGCTGGGAACGGGGCTGCAGCATCCACCAATGAGGGTCGGCCGGATCCGAGCCGACGCACCTCTAAGGACGTACGAGCATGAGCGCCACGGTTTTGGTCGCCCGCCCGCAGAACAAGGTTCCGGGCACGCTCGCCCTCGGCCTGTCCCGCATCGGCTATGAAACGCGCCTGTACTTTCGCTCCCCCGATACCCTGTTGTTCACGTTCTTTTTTCCCTTCATCATGCTGGGCATTTTCACCGCCGCGTTCAGCTCCTCCGGCAATATCGGTGCGAATCCCGACGGCACCGGCGGCGTCAGCGTGGGCGCCTACTACCTGCCCGGCATGCTCGCCGCCGGCATGCTTCTCTCCGGTGTGCAGAACCTCGCCGTCGATATCGCCGGCGAGAAGAGCGACGGCACCCTCAAACGCCTGGGCGGCACCCCGCTGTCCCCACTGAGCTATTTTCTCGGCAAGATCGGGCAGGTCTTCGTCACCGCGATTCTTCAGGCCGGCCTTCTGCTTCTCGTGGCACGGCTTGTGCTCGATATCGCGCTGCCGAGCGAACCGGAGAAGTGGGCGACCTTCGCCTGGGTGTTTGTGTTCGGCGTGATCACGAGCGCGTTTCTCGGCATAGCCCTGTCGGCGGTGCCGCGGTCGGGGCGCAGCGCCACGGCCGTGGTGGCTCCCGTGGTGCTTGTGCTGCAATTCATCTCGGGCGTCTATCTGCAGTTCACGACGCTGCCCGAGTGGATGCAGAATTTGGCGAGCATTTTTCCGCTCAAATGGATGGCTCAGGGCATGCGTTCGGTCTTTCTTCCGGAAAGCTTCGCAGCTGCCGAGCAGAGCGCTTCCTGGGATTTACCCTGGGTGGCCGGCGCCCTCGGCATCTGGCTGGTGCTGGGTCTCGTGCTGAGCCGGGTGACGTTTCGTTGGATTCGACGCGACGCGTGAGCCTGGCCTGAAGCCCGGGCGCTACAGCAGTTTGCGCTCGAGTGCCCAGGCGGTCAGTTCGTGACGACTCGACAGCTGCAGCTTGCGCAGCACGGACGAGACGTGCGTTTCAACGGTCTTGGCCGCGATGAACAGGGTGCTGGCGACCTCCTTGTAGCTGTAGCCACGGGCAATGAGGCGCATCACCTCGGTTTCCCGGGCGGAGAGCCGGTCGAGCTCTTCGGTCGTTTCGGCGGTCTCGCCGGCAACAGCACCGAAGGCGTCGAGGACGAATCCGGCCAGGCGCGGCGAGAACACGGCGTCACCGTCGGCCACGCGGCGGGCCGCCTCGGAGACCTCGGCTCCGGAGGCGCTCTTGGTGATGTAACCGCGTGCACCGGCCCGAATGACGCTCACCACGTCGTCGGCGGCGTCGGAGACACTGAGCGCCAGGAACAGGGTGTGCGGTGCGCGCGGCGCCGCCTCACCAATGACCTCCGCGCCGCCCCCGCCGCGCCCGCCCGGCAAATGCACGTCGAGCAACACGACGCGCGGCTGCAGGTCGATCACGCGCGCGATCGCCGCGTCGACCGTGGCCGCCTCGCCGAGCACGGTGATGTCGGCGTCGAGTTCGGCGCGCAGCCCCGACCGAAAGATGGAGTGGTCATCGACGATAAGTACGCAGAGGCCAGCGGATGCCGTGCTCGACTCGGTGGCTGCCCGGTCGCTCGCTTTGTGGTCGGTCATCGCACGCTCGTTTCAGTGTGGTGGTCATCGGTGACCGGTACGGTCTGCGTTGGCAGGGTCAGCAGAATCTCGGTGCCGGCGCCGCCCGGACCGGGGCGCACGGCGGCGGTGCCCCCGGCTCGATGCATGCGTCCGAGAATGGATTCGCGCACGCCGAGGCGGTCTTTAGGAATCAGGTCGAGCCGAAAGCCCGGGCCCCGGTCAGTGATACTCAGTTCGATGCCGCGTGCACTTGTCTCGAGGTAGACCGACACGGCTCCGCCGGCATGCCTGGCCGCGTTGAGCATGGCCTCGCGGGCAGCGGCGACGAGCGATTCCGGGGCATCGGTGCTGCCCGAGTTTGCGTCGGGACTCGCCGCAGAGCGCACACGAACCCCGGCACCGACCGTCACGACCTCGAAGTGCACCGCGAAGTCTTCTTCAATCTCCCCGGCGATGCGGCGCAGCGCGGCGGCCAGGTCGGTCGCCGGTTCGGCACCAGCAGATCGGCTTCCGGTGAACAACCATTCGCGCAGTTCGCGTTCCTGCGCGCGGGCGAGCCGGGCGGCATCGCTGTGCGGTCCGGCTTTCTGCTGGATGAGCGCGAGGGTCTGCAGCACCGAATCGTGCAGGTGCGCGGCGATATCGGCCCGTTCCGCTTCACGGGCCCGCGCGGCACGCTCATCGGCGAGGTCGCTCCACAGCCGCAGCAGCCACGGCGCTGTCACGACGGCAACACCGAGCAGAACGGATGCCGCCGCCAGAATAACCGTCCACGCGCTCGGACTGGTTCCCGTCACGAAAAAAAGCAGAATGCCCACGGCGACCAGCACCAACGCCCCCAGAATGCGCACCAGCAACGCCGACGATTGCTGGGCTGCGCCGCTGCGAATGTCGGCGAACTGGCGCCAGGCCAGCGCGGTTCCGGCCAGTACGACGATGGCGGGCACCACCACGGCGAGAGGGATGTCAGCACCGAGGCGGCTCGCCACCAGGGCGCCACCGGCAGCGAGCAGGGCCAGGCCGAGCAGGATTTCGGTGACGGGCGCGGCTCGCGCGGAGTCGGTATCCGCTCGGGAGAACACTGTCGATGAACTCCGGCCGATCGTGGCGACGGAACCCGCCATTGCTGCGGGAACGGCCTGAATCGGGGCAGCGGGGAGAAACGCGGCTCTCGACCGGGCGAGGCTCGACTTGGGCAGGGGATCAGCTGCCGCAGCGCCCGAAGGAATCGTCACCCACAGCCAGGCGTAGAGCAACGCGCCGAAGCCGCCGCAGAAGCTGAGCAGCACCGTGACCAGGCGCACCGTTGGGAGTGGAACGCCGGTGTGCTCGGCGAAACCGGCACACACTCCGCCGACGAGGCGGAGCCGGGGCCTGATCATCCGTTCGGTTCTCACGTGTTCATCCAAGCATGCTCCGCCTCCAGTGGAGATTTCGCTGGCATCAATCAGGGTTCACTCAGGGTCATCCCTGATGGCAGCGGTCTCAGCGCGCTGCCAGACTCGGATCATGACCGACACACCGAGGGCCCAGACACCTCATCCCGACCAAATCACCCGGTTCTTCGACTGGATTCGCGGCAGTGGACTGAATCGTGACGGCGACCGCTGGATTGCCGGCGTCTGCGGCGGCATTGCCGCCCGCACCGGGCTCGACCCGCTGATCGTGCGCGGCATCGCCGTCGTGATCGTCATCCTCGGCGGCCCCGTCGTCTTCGCCTACGCCGTCGGCTGGGCGCTACTGCCGCGCGGCGCCGGCCGCATTTACGCCGAAACCGCCATCCGCGGCCGCTTCGAGCCAGCCATGATCGCCATCGGCGCGCTGCTCCTGTTTACCGTCGTGCCCTTGTTTCGCGGTTTCTGGTGGAACGGTCCGACCGGCCTGTGGACGCTTCCCGACTGGCTCGAGAGCATCTTCTCGCTTGGCTGGGGGTTGGCTATCACGGCCGGCATCGTCTGGCTGGTCGTGTACCTGGTGCGCCGTTCCCAGAAACCGCGCCCGACCCCCCCGGCCCCGTCGTCAGATTCCACCACGACGAGCACGCCCACCGCGAGCACCAGCCTTATCGAATCCGACATCGCAACCACCCCGAACCTGGCTTTCGCGGCCACGAGCACGGCCCCGAGCACCTCGCCGACCGCTGGTACGACCTATCCCCCGACCAATCCGTACGTACCGGACCCAGCCCGGAGCATCCGCTCTGATCAGAATCGCGCCTGGCAGGAACAGAACCGTGCCCGCCAGCAAGCGCACCGCGCCCGAGTGCGTGCCCGTCGCCCCGGTGCCGGCTATAGCGCCATCGTGCTCGGCCTGGCTTTGGCCACGGGCGCAGTCGCAGCCTGGGTGAATTCGAGGGGCGTCTGGTCGCAGGACGCGGTCATTCTCGGCGTCGCCTTCGCGCTGGGGGTGCTGGCCCTCGGCATCGTGATCGCCGGAATTCGCGGTCGCACCGACGGCGCCATGGGCGGTTTCGCCTTTCTGGCCGCAGCCACCCTCGTCGTGCTCGGCATCTTTCCGCAGGGAACCCAATTCTTTGCGGTCGGCGACACCGTCTGGTCGCTCAGCGCGAACACCGCCGCCACTGCCCCGACCACGAGCTACGCCATGATCGTCGGGCAGTCCACGCTCGACCTGCGCGATTTCGACAACCCTGGTCTCGACGACGACGCCATCATCGATGTCTGGCTCCTCGCGGGCGCCACCGATATCCAACTACCAGCGGATGCCCCGGTGCGCGTTGAATCGCGCGCGCTGGCCGGCGGCGTCGAGTATTCCGGACGTGCTGTCGCCTCCGAAAACGGCGAGCAGACCGGCGTTTTCGCCTTCGACCAGCGCACCTTCAACGCGAGCGGCCGCAGCGACGGCCCGCTCGTGCGTATCTGGACCCTCGCCGGCGTCGTGACGCTCGATTCCTCCAACGACTAGGACCCCACCATGACCACTCCGCTTTCCCCTGCAGACCCCGACCACGATCGCACCGGCGCGAACGCCCCCACCGAAGATTTCTCCGTGAACGCGGCTGACGACGCGTCGACAACCGCGAATCCGTCGGACAATCCAACTGGCCCCTACCCGGAATCGGGGCGTCCTTCGCCGGAGCACGACTCGACGCCGAGCTTCTTCAACCCGAACACCGATATGCCGACCGCTGCCACACCCCGACTCCGTCCGCGCTTCGGCACGATCCTCTGGGGCATCCTGCTGCTCGCCTTCGCCACCTACATGGTGGTCTTCACTCTGCTGCCGGCACCGCCGGATCCGACCCTCTGGCTGCTCGGCGGCGTGATCGCGGTCGGGCTCGGCCTGGTCGTGGCCGGTATCGCCGCTGCCGCGCGTCGCGCCGACTGACCGGTGCTGCCCGGGTGAATCGGTGAAGCTACAGCGTGAATCCCACCAGCACCGGCTCGGGCTGCAGGTTCACCCCAAACTCGGCCTGCACCCGCCCGAGCACGTACCGCGCCAGTTCGGCGACTTCCTCGGCGGTGGCCCCGCCGGTATTCGTCAAGGCCAGGGTGTGTTTACTCGACACAGCCGCTCTTGATCCCGGCAGGCGAAAACCCCGGCTGACCCCGGAGCGTTCGATCAACCAGGCGGCGCTGAGCTTGACCAGCCGCACGGGTTCCTCACCGGGAACAGGTCCGACTCCCATATATTCCTCGAGCGGAATAACTCGATCAGCCGGCTCCGCCTCGAGCGGCCAGCGCGGGGCATCCGTCGGCAGGGAGCGCGCAAACGCCTCGGTCACGATCGGATTGGTGAAGAACGATCCGGCGCTGAACGTGTCGGGGTCGCTTGGGTCTAGCACCATTCCCTTACCCGCCCGCAGGCCGAGCACGGTAGCGCGCACGATCGACAGCGGCACCCAGTCGCCGAGCTGAACACCGAGCGCCCCGGCAAGCTGGGCATACTTCAACGGCTGGCCGAGGGTGCTGCCCAAAACGGATGCCTCGGCCGCGGTGTCGTGCAGCTCCAGCTCGATCGCGAGCACCACACCGCGCAGCCCCTGTTTGAGCGCAGAGGTGCGATAGCCAAGGCCCAGGTCGGCACGCTGCAGACGCTCGACCTCGCCGGTTTCATAGGAGAGAAAGTCGATGGCCACGAGGCTGTCGGAGATTTCCTGACCGTAAGCACCAATGTTCTGCACCGGGGCAGCGCCGCACGATCCGGGGATGCCCGACAGCGCTTCGATGCCGGCCCAGCCGTTATCCACCGTGTAGGCGACGAGGTCGTCCCACGGTTCGCCGGCCTGCACGCGGAGTCGCACGTGATCGGTCGGCCCGGCAACGGCATCCGCTTCGCTCGTGGTTGTACTGCCGAGCACCTCGATACCGCGAGTCACCACGTGGATGACGATCCCGTCGAAGCCTTCGTCGGCGACGATGGTATTGGAGCCGCCGCCGAGCAACAACCAGTTCTCATCCATGCCCCAGACCACGAGGGTCTCGTTGATGAGGTCCTGTTCGGTGACCGGCGCCACCCGGGCAGCTGACGGCCCGCCGACCCGAAAGGTGGTGAGGGTACTGAGCAGAACGGGTTCAATCATGTTCTAGGCCAGGTTGACGCGCGCCTGCGCCTTGCCGAGAACGGTCGCGCCGTTGAACGTCACGGTCAGGTCGATGCGGGCGATAAGGGCTTCAAGGTCGACGGCGCCGACCCTGGCGACGACAGCCACGGTCGCGCCATCAGTGGCGTCGACGAATACCGGGCGGGTGAATCGCACCTGGTAGTCGAGAACCCGGGCCGGGTCACCGGCCCAGTCGACGACGGGCTGCACCGCCAGGCCCATGGTGAGCATGCCGTGGGCGAGCACGCCCGACAATCCCACGGACTGCGCCACATCGTCGCGGTAGTGAATGGAATTGAAATCACCGGATGCCCCGGCATAGCGCACGAGGGAATCACGCGTCAGGGCGAAACTCGCCTCGGCGACGATGTCGCCGACCGTGAGCTCGGTCAGCACGGGGGTCATTCGTCTCCCCTGACGACGAGGGTGGAGATGGCGGTCACGACGTGGGCGCCCGCGGCGTCGATGATGGTGGACTCGGCGGTCACCATTGAGTGTCCGCCGAGGCTCTTGATACTCGTCACCGCGAGGGTCGCCGTGAGTTCGTCACCGGCAACGATCGGCCGGCTGTAGCTAAAGCGCTGGTCGCCGTGCACGACGCGGGTGAAGTCGATGCCGCCATCCGGTTCGGCCAGAAGTTGGGCCAGGGTGGCCTCCTGCACGACCACGGCAAAGGTGGGCGGGGCGACGACGTCCGCGTGACCGGCCGCGCGGGCCGCTTCGGGATCGAGATTGATCGGGTTCGACGCGAACACGGCGCGGGAGAATTCGCGCACCTTTTCACGGCCGACTAGGTATGGGGCGACCGGCGGAAAGACCCGCCCCTGCAATTGTGGGTTCACTGACACCCATCGAGTCTACTCAGCGCGCTGCCGTGGCCGGTCACGAGCACGCCGCGACAAGGCGCAGACTATTAGACGTGAAATGTGTATCCGTACGCCTCGGTGACCCCGAGGTGGCCCCTCTCCTGCTTGACCTGCACCGTGAATACGAAACCCGCTACGGGGACGGCGATTCCGTGCACGACGTCGACGGGGCAGAGTTCGATCCGCCTAGCGGCGGCTTTCTCGTTCTCGTCGACGGTGACACCACCGTCGCCGGCGGCGGCCTGCGCCAGTACGACGCGACCACCGCCGAGGTCAAGCGCATGTGGACCAGCCCCGATTACCGCCGCCAGGGCCACGCGAAGACGATTCTGCGCGAACTCGAGAAGCTCGCCCGAGATCTCGGCTACGAGCGGATGCGCCTGGAAACCGGCTACGCCCAGCCCGAAGCCCTCGCTCTCTATCGCAGCCTCGGTTTCACTGACATCGGCAACTACGGCATCTACGAGCACGCCTCCGGTTTCGAGCTGCTGCTCTCCTAAGAGCCCGGAAACCGCGGGAGGGGAGGTAGCGTTAGGGGGCTATGCAAAACAAATTGATTCCGCACCCCGACCTTCCGATCGACCTGCCGACCGACGAGCGCATTCGCGCCGCCGTCGCGCACTACGGCGAGAACGTCGTCATCGACAACGCCGTGGCCCTGTTGCGTGCCAAAAACGCTGGAAAAGACTTCCTGCTCTACGCCGGTGGTCGCCATGCGCTGGGCATCCTCGAGGGTGCACCAGCGCTGTACTGGCCCGAGCTGTGGGGCGCCCGCGCGCTGCTGCACGTCTGGGGTGAGCAGGCCGCGCCGTACATCGTCGTCGGCCTGAACAATCAGGCATGGCGTGTGCGTGAAATGTGCGCCAAGGTCGTGCTGCTGCGCGGCCTGCAGGTCGTACCCAAGCTCGTGCGTCTCACGACCGACGAGAACCCGCGCGTTCGTTCCGCCGCGCTGCACGCCCTCGCCGCCCAGGGCACCGCCGACAATATTGCCACGATCGAGGTGCGCCTGCGCGACTCCGACAAGGAGGTGCGCCGTGCCGCCCAGCAGGCTCGCGACGCCATTCGCGGCCGGTTGAAGCTGACCGAGCCCGAGCCTGAGGCGTAGGACCAACCCGACCCGGGCATCCGCTGTCTAGGGGCGCCGGAGCAGTGCTCCCTCGTGCCGACAGGTCGCCGCGGCGGTGAGCATGGCGTCGGCCAGCAGCGCCTTCCAGGCCGTGGAATCCTGCGGCACCCCATCGTTCACGATGGTGCGAACGGATGCCGCCAGCGTCGCGTCCCCCGCGCCCATCGTGTCAATGACCGGTCCATCAAGCTCGGCGATTGGGACACTGACCAGTTCATTGTTCCCAAACGAGACTGAGGCACCGAGCCGCCCGGCGGTCGCCAGCACCGTGTGCGCGCCCACCTCGACGAGGCGTTCCTGCAGCTCGTCGAGCGTGCTGCCGTAGAGAAGGTCGGCGTCCTCGTCGCCAACCTTTACGAGCAGGCTGCGAGCGGCGAGCGCCTCAAAGTTGCGCGCGAACCGCGGTCCGTCGTGCAGCATGCCGGCCCGCGGGTTCGGGTCGATCACGAGACGGCGCTCCGGGTCGGTGACACAGGCGGCGAACGCCTCGGTCTGCGCGGTGTCGTCAAAGGGAAAACAGCTCACGACGATGACGGTCGCGGCGCCCAGCGCGTCCCGCTCGGCCGCGCCGAACTCGATTCGGCGCGCTTTGGCGGCGTCGTTGAAGAAGTAGCGGGGTTCACCATCGGTGCGATCCGACACGGCCCGGGAAGACCCGAGCGGGCCCGGTGTTGCAATCAGCTGTACACCGTACTGGTCGAGGAAGGACCGAAGGAACACGCCGTCGGCGTCGTCACCGACCATCGCGATCAGGGTCGTCGGCACCCCCAGTACGGCCAGTCCCACCGCCACGTTCAGGGCTGCGCCCCCGGCAAATTCCCGACTCGCCTCGGAGTCACGCAACACATCGATCAGGGCGTCACCGACGACGACGACACGGGAGGGGGTGTTGAATTCAGGCATGGGGTCCAATTTCTCCAAAGCCGCGAGCGATGAGCTCGGTCGGCACGATGTAGGGGTGACACCGGCGAGCGCGGCGACCTGCCGCATAGTCGGCCGGGGGGCACGACGCAACGATTGATCTCCAACTCGATCAAGTGCCTCGACACTACAATAAGTGCGGTCTAAGAAAAGCATCGACGTCGTTGTCAGTGCTGCATCCGTTGTGATCTGTATCAACTCGGCAAGAGCTTGTTTAGGCGCAGAAAAGCCGGTAGAAGGAGTTCATTCTTCTTCTACCGGCTGCGCTGGCACTATGTCGCGTTAGGCGCTCTTGCGTCCTGACATCGACCGCATCAGGAACATGATCACTGCGATGATCGCCAGTACGATACCGACCCAGAGCAGAAATTGAAGCGACTCCACCAGGCCTCCGGTAAGGAGCAACACCACCGCAACGACGGCCACAATGATGAGTAACGGGTTCATAGTTCGACCTTTCATTTCATGCGCGGAAAGATCCCGATTGCAGTGATAATACCCCCCTTACGGGGGCCGTGAGCAGATGGCGCGTGCGGCATCTGCTTTCGTGTCGCCTCCGCACTATTTAGTACGTCGACAGTGTGGGCTCAATCTCTTTCACCCAGGCCAGAATGCCGCCCTCAACCTGTCGCACGTGCGCGTAACCCTGGCGCTGCAGCTCGTCGAGCACGACAGTCGAGCGCGGGCCCGCCTTGCAGTGCACCACGATGTCGCGGTCGCGGGCGAGCTGGGCTTGTCCAGAAAGGATGATGCCCTGCGGCACGAGCAGCGCCCCGGCAATGTGCACGATCTCGTACTCGTCTGGTTCCCGAACGTCGATGAGGTCGAAGTCGATCTCACCTCGAGCGCGTCGATCCAGTAGGGCGGCGAGTTGCTGCACCGAAATCGCATCCTTGGTCGATCTTCCGCAGAACAGGTCGTAGTCGATCAGCGCGGTGATCGCTTCGGTCGCGGGGTCGCGCGCAATGCTGATTTCGCGCCAGGTTGCCTCGAGCGCATTGAACAGCACGACCCGGCCGAGCAACGTGCGCCCGACCCCGGTGATCAACTTCACGGCTTCGGCGACCATCGTCGAGCCGATCGTTCCGCACAGCATTCCAAACACTCCGCCCTCGCTGCAACTGGGCACCGATCCGGCCGGCGGTGCTTCCGGATATAGGTCGCGGTAGGTCGGGCCGTGCCGGTTCCAGAACACGCTCACCTGCCCGTCGAAGCGCAGGATGGATCCCCAGACGCAGGGCTTGCCGAGCATAGCGGCAGCGTCGCTGACCAGGTAGCGTGTGGCGAAGGTGTCGGCGCCGTCGACGATCAGGTCATACTGGGCGAACAACTCCAGAGCGTTCTCCGCGGTCAGCCAGACGTCGTGCTGGTGCACCGTGACCAGTGGATTGAGCTCAGCGACCGCAGCCGCCGCCGATTCCAGTTTCGAGCGGCCAAGGCCTGAGGTGCCGTGGATGATCTGGCGCTGCAGGTTGCTGAGGTCCACAGTGTCGTGATCGATGATGCCGAGCGTGCCGACCCCGGCTGCCGCGAGGTAGAGCAGCACCGGCGAGCCGAGTCCGCCCGCACCGATTACGAGAACGCGCGCATTCTTCAGCCGCCGCTGGCTGAGCATTCCGATTTCAGGAATAAGAATGTGGCGCGAATACCGCTCGCGCTCGGCTGCGGTGAGCTCTTCGCCGGGTTCGACGAGCGGCGCGAGCATCCGCGTCACAGGTCGGGCCGCCCGGCCATCATCGATGACGCCAGCGCGTGCTGCCGGCGCGGAATGCGGCCGGCCTGGGCGGCCTTCCGGCCTGCCAGCACGGCGTGTTTGAAGGCATCGGCCATGAGAACCGGGTTCTGCGCGCGTGTCACGGCGGTGGCCAGCAGCACTGCATCGCAGCCCAGTTCCATCGCCAGTGCAGCGTCAGAGGCGGTACCGATTCCGGCGTCGAGCACTACGGGAATGCCGGCGCGGGCCACGATCAGCTCGATATTGTGCGGGTTGAGAATGCCGAGCCCGGTGCCGATCGGCGCCCCGAGCGGCATCACGGCCACAGCGCCCAGGTGTTCGAGCCGGAGCGCGAGCACCGGGTCGTCATTGGTGTACGCGAACACCTTGAAGCCTCGCGCAACGAGCTGTTCGGTGGCCTCCACCAGTTCGACCGCATCGGGCAGCAGGGTTTGCTCGTCGGCGATGACTTCGAGCTTGATCCAGTGCGTTTCGAGGGCTTCCCGGGCCAACTCGGCGGTCAGGACCGCGTCGCGTGCGGTGAAACAGCCGGCGGTATTCGGCAGCACGCGAATAGAATTCTCGACCAGAAGCTCGAAGAGTGAACCTGTGGCCGCTGCGCTGTGCCGCCGAATCGCGACCGTGGTGAGTTCGGTTCCCGAGGCTCGCAGTGCTTCACCGAGGCCATCGAGACTCGGTGCTCCCCCGGTGCCCATGATCAGGCGGGAGGTCAGCTCCACCCCGTCAATCACCAGGCTGTCAGTGGTCACGGGCACCGTCATCCTCCCTGCACCGCGGTCACAATCTCAATCTCATCGCCCGCGGTCAGCTCGGTAGTCCACCACAGGCTGCGGGGAACGACCGCGGCGTTTCGCGCCACGGCTACGCCGAGGCGGCTCCCGTCGACTGCCTGTCCGCCTGTTTCGATGCGTCGCCCGGTGATCTCGGCTACGAGGTCGGTCACGGTGCCGCCGGATACGGTTCGTTTCTGGCCATTGACGGCGATGATTACGGTCACGATAGGCCTCCTTTCAGTGAAGCGGATGCGGGCTCCCGGCTCGCCGAGAATCGATCGGGCCGAAAGTTTTGCCACCGATCGTCTGCGATTCCCTCGATGAGCTGCAGACAGTACTGGGCTGCGACCGGGGTGAGCAATACACCGTGACGAAAGAATCCGGTGGCAATGATGAGGCCGGCAATGTCGCCGCTTGAACACCCGACGCGGCCGAGGAACGGTGCATTGTCCGGCGTTCCCGGACGAGCCCGAGCGGTCGTTTCGATCAGCTCCAGTTCGCTGACCGCCGGCACCAGAACCTGTGCATCGCGCAGCAGCTGATACACGCCACCGGCCGACACGGCGCCCGAGCCGTCGTCGCGCTGGGTGGCGCCGATCACGAGCGTTCCGTCGGTGCGCGGAACCAGATAGACCGGCACCCCATGCACCAACCCGCGCACCGTCGAGGTGAGTAGCGGCCGAAGATGCTCGGGCACCCGCAACCGAAGTATGTCCCCGTACACCGGGCGAAGCGGCAGCTGCAGGTGCTCGGGTAGCCCGCCCAAATCGGCTGCCCCTAGCCCATTGGCCACGACCACTTCGGTGGCGTGAATCGTGCGACCATCCGCCAGGGTGACACCGGTGACGCGCGAGGAGGTATCCGCTGCATCTGCGTGCATCAACCCGCTGGCATGCACCCGAACCAGGGCGTCCTGACCGTTTGGCGCGAGGGCAGCGAGCGCGGACTGGATGCGCGCGGTGAGTCGTCGCGGGTCGACCTGGTGATCTTGTTCCACCAAAAAGGCGGCGGAAACCTGAGGGCTCAGCATCGGTTCAAGCACCCGCGCTTCGCGCACAGTGAGGGGCTCGACCCCCAGCCCATTGGCCACCTGCACAGCACGCAGGTCGG
Source organism: Cryobacterium serini (assembly GCF_004404025.1). Classification (NCBI taxonomy): domain Bacteria; kingdom Bacillati; phylum Actinomycetota; class Actinomycetes; order Micrococcales; family Microbacteriaceae; genus Cryobacterium; species Cryobacterium serini. The sequence continues at coordinate 82,721 of NZ_SOHN01000016.1, read as the reverse complement.
CGAGCGCGTGCCGGTCAGCTGCGTCCGCGCCCACGTTCAGGGTCGTGGTTCGCTGGTATCCGGTAGCGTCGCTATCGGTTCCGAGCGAGTCGATGAAGTCGGGATACAACTTCGAGGACGCGAGCATGAGATCAAGCAATGCCTCTTCCCGGTAGTGCAGCTCGCTCACCGCTGCGAGCATTCCGGCTGCAGCGAAGGTGGCGCCGCCGGCCGGGTCGGGATCGATGACGACCACGGTACGACCGGAATGCGCCAGCGCCCAGGCAATGCCGAGCCCGATCACGCCGCCGCCAATAACGGCAACATCAACCGTTCGCTGCGCTGGCCGCTCACTCATGGTGTGCACCGATGCCACGGCAGCGCCCCCTAGGGTTGGTCGCATGGACCCCATCACCGCCCGGCTGTATCTCTGCACCGATGCCAGAAGGGATCGCGGAGATTTCGCCGACTTTGTGGATGCCGCCTTCGCCGGCGGGGTCGACATCATCCAGCTGCGCGACAAGAATATCGACGCGGCCGAGGAGCTTCACTACCTCGAGGTTCTCCGCACGGTCGCCGACCGTCATGGCCGGCTCTGGGCGGTCAACGACCGGGCGGATATCGCCGTCCTCGCCGGCGCGCCGGTTTTCCATGTCGGCCAGACCGATCTGCCGCTGCCCGCCGTCCGCGGACTGCTCGGCGCGGCGGCGCGGATCGGCCTGTCCACCCACACCACTGAGCAAGTGGACGCCGCCGTCACCGCAGACAACCTCGACTACTTCTGCGTTGGTCCGGTCTGGGCGACGCCAACGAAGCCCGGTCGTGCAGCGGTCGGAACCGACCTGCTGCGCTATGCGGCCGCACGGTGCGCATCCGCTGGCAGCCTGCGCCCCTGGTTTGCCATTGGCGGCATCGACCTGGGCACCATCGACCAGGTGGTCGATGCCGGCGCTACCCGGGTAGTGGTGGTGCGCGCGATCACCGACGCCAACGACCCGACGGACGTCGCCGAGCGGCTTCTCGCCAGCCTCCCGCCGCTCCCCTAATCCCGCCGACCGCACCGCGTTCATGACACGCCCGCGGTCAGAACGGATGCCGCTGTCGCGCGAGCGAACAGCCGATGGAAGTGGTGGATCGGGCCGTTTCCCTGGCCGACCTCGAGGTCATCGGCGTGGGCCAGGGCGTCTTGGAGCCACTCTTTGACCTCGATCAGGGACTGCGCCCAGTCACCGGTTCTCGCCTGCACCGTGGCCATGGCCGAGGAGAGCGAGCATCCGGTTCCGTGCGTGTTCCTGGTGCGGATACGTGGCAACGCGATCTCGACCACGCTGTGCGGCAGCAGCCCCTGGGTGTTGACCAGGGCATCCGGGCAGCTGGTTTCGTTGAGATGGCCGCCCTTGACCAGCACGGTGACACCGGTGCAAGCAGACAATCTTTTGCCCTGTTCGAGGACCTTTGCCCAGGTGGCCGCCGGGTGTTCGTCCAAGAGAACGGCCAACTCGAAAACGTTGGGCGTGACGAGATCGACCTGAGGAATCAGGTCGCGCAGCGCCTGCTCTGCTGACGGTTCGAGCAGCCGGTCCCCACTCGTTGCCACCATCACCGGGTCGAGCACCACCAGGGGCGGTCGACACGCGGAAAGCCAGGAACGCACCTCGGCGATCACGTCGAGTTGCGCGAGCATGCCGATCTTGACGGCATCGATGGTCACATCGTCGCTCACGGCGTTCAATTGTTGACGCAGAAAGGCGGATGGCGGCGTGTGCACCGAGCGCACCCCGCGCGTATTCTGCGCGACCAGGGCACTCACCACGGCCATGCCGTAGCCGCCGTTGGCCGCAATACTCTTCAGGTCGGCCTGAATTCCGGCGCCGCCGGTCGGATCGGTTCCGGCGATACTGAGAATTCGAGGCGTTTGCCGAAGCGCGAGCTGGGAGGGTCGATCAGTCATCCGTGACATTCCTTCGCTAGTACTAACTAGACAGGTTCAACGGGTATTGATCTCAGCACGCACACTATGTGCGGCACCCCGTGTCACGGACAAGCCTATATGCGCGCACGCATTCAGCGCGCAACCGCTGTTATTGGCTCCAACTGGCTCGAAGGCACTGGCTCGAATGCACTGGCTCGAATGCACTGTCTTGCCCTGGTCGAGCACCGGCGCAACCGTTGGTCGACCGATCCGGGAGCAAGGTTACGGGGACTTCACTGCGACAGCTCACGGATGCGACAGCTCACGGAGCGCGGCCAAGTGGCCGTCTATTGCCGCCCGACCGCGCAGGGTGAGGGCGACGCTTGTCGTGCGGCGGGCATCCGCTCGTGCGGGCGATGATTGCTTCACGGTCAGCACGTAGCCGAGCTCGGCCAGGTTGCGGATGGTCTTGGACAGCGCCGCTTCGCTTAGCTCCAGGGTGGTCGCAATCGTGTTGAATTCCGCAACACCAGTCACCCGCAGCAGCGCGCATACCCTCAGACGGGTTGGTGCATGGATCGCGTCATCAAAGCGTGGCTTAACCGACACGGAGCAGTTCCCGCGCATTGGCCAGATCATAGAGGACCGATCCGATGAGGGCCGCGACGAATCCAGCGACCGCGGTTACCACGATCTCCGCGTGCAGGTTGTTAATCTCGAAGTAGATCGATAGGGCAAACGCTCCGATGATTGCAACGCAGACGATGATGAGGATCGTCAGGCTCATCGGCCCGGTCGGTCCGGGTAGCGTCACGAGCCGCATCCGCCTGCGAACGAGATGATCGATGCCGACCAGCGCCAAAGTGGCGATCGCCGACACCATCATCATTCCGAATGCAATCCCCGCGGCCGGCGAGGCGATTACCGCCGCAATGGCGATTGCTTGTGCGGGGGCTGTCCACCAGGTCTGCGCTTGCAGCCGTCGTCCAAGCCGCTGCCGGTCCGTTGCTATCGCGACGAGCGCGGCGCGTGCCGAGGAGGCTGTATCCGCTCGGGGGCTTTCAGATTCCATACTGGCAAGTAAATCACTTGCCGGACCGTTAGGCATCCTTCGTGAAGTCGGACCACGTCACGGCAATCGGCTGGTCAGCACCCTATGGCGGCAAGAAGATATTTCTGAACACACGTCACCATTTTGCTGAGATAGTCTCGTGTTTGTGAGCGTTTTAGGCTATAATTATGGGTGAAGGAGGCACCGACGCCATGACCCTCACCGCCCCGCCCGCCGCCACCGGCTCTGTGCCGGAACCCGAGGGTTCCCGGGTTTTGGTCATTGCTCAGGCTGGCGCTTTGCTGGGGTCTGTTTTAGACGGAACACGGTTTGGTCACCTGAACGATGCTGAAGCTGTCGCGGTCCTGGCGGCGTTGGAGGAGCTGGGCCGCAAGGTTGATGGTGCCAGGCTACGCGCCACCACCGACATTGGTGTGCGCGCCGAAACCGACCTCGGCAACGGCTCGCTCGCCTACAAGAACGGATGCCGCAACCGGGTCGAGTTCATCACCCAACTCGCCGGTATCTCCGGCCGCGAAGCCAAACGGCGCCTGAAGCTGGGCGAGACCACGGTCGAACGCACCCCGCTCGGCCTGCCGGTACCGGCCCGGTACCCGGTTATTGCCGACGGGCTGGAGAGCGGTGAGCTCGGGGTGGAGTCGGCCGAAATCATCGCCACCACCCTCACCGCGCTGCACGGAAAAGTCATGCAGGACGACCTCGACCACGTGGAACGCGCCCTGGTCGCGTCGGCGACCGGAGCGATCACCCCGGAAACGGCCGGGCTGCCCGGGGCCGGTATCCGCTTCGCGCCCGACCTGCTGCGGGCACAAGCCCTGGAATGGCAGGGCCGGCTCGACCCGGACGGTACCGCCCCCACCGACGACCTCGTCGAAGCGAGAAGCTCTCTGACGTTTGGGCTGCTCCGCAACGGGCTCTACCCGCTGCGGGCTGACGTCACCCCCGAACTACGCGGCATCATGGACACCCTCTTCGACACCTATTTGTCGGCCCGGTCTCGTACTCCCCGGTTTGAACCCACCGAACCCGACGACAGCACAGGCGTTGGCACTGTCACGGGCACCGAACTGGACGGCCTGCGTGTCGGCGACTCGAGCGTGGACGGTGAACGTTTCAGCGCCGACCCCTTCACCGGCGACACCCGTTACGACGGCGACCGCCGCAGCGCCGGGGAGAAACGCGCCGACATCCTCCGCGACGTTTTCCAAGCGGCCGCACGCGACCCGAAAACCCCGACCATGGGCGGCGCCGCCCCCACCGTCATGATCCACGTCAACGCCACCGACCTCGACCAAGGCCGCGGCGTCGGCTGGATCGACGGCATCGAAGCGCCCATCTCGATGCGCCGAGTCACAGAAACCATCTGCGCCGGCGGATCCCAAACCGTCATCTTCGGCGACCACGGCGCCGTGCTCTACCTCGGCGAGAAGGTGCGCTGCTTCACCGCCAAACAACGAGCCGCGATCAGTGCCCGCGACGAAGGCTGCATCATCCCCGGCTGCACCACCCCCGCCCGCTGGACCGAAATCCACCACGTGATCCCCCACCACCAGGGCGGACCGACCAACATCGACAACGGCACAAGTTGCAAATCCATCCTCTAGAGTCCAGCGCCTATGGGTGGGACGTCATCCACTTGTACGCGTCGGCTACCGTAATTTGTCCTCGCGCCGAACGCAGCCATGCCCGACATTCTGAGGCTCGCGTGCTCCCAGGCTCGATCGACTGAGAAAGAACGTAGAGCGCGCTTGTATCGAGGGCAATTCCGTCGTGCGTCACGAGTGTCTGGATGTCATCCGCGCGATAGAGGTCGCCCCGAGTGAGCGGGTCGCGGTGAAACAGCTGATTGACGATCACCCACATGCTTGGCTCACGCTCCGGTTTATCGGCGACCAGATACTTCATGATGTATCCCAAGATCGTCGCGAGCTTGGACCCGGGGGCGCCTTTTGAGACTCCTGTGACGTCCGCGATCGCGACCCACCCCGGTGCGTCTGTGTCGCGTATGCGAAAGTCTTCCCGGCGCTCTCTTGGATCCCAGACGAGATCCATGTCTTCGACCTTGAAGCCGAGTTGCTCAAGCGCAATGCGCGCCGCGTCCTGAAGATCGTCGTCCTGACCGTTCAGCAGATGCTTCGGCCCGCTACTCGCAATCGCGTGCTCGGCCTCTAGCGTCGTTGCTGCCACACTCCGTTGAGTTTCATACCTGCTCAACGCCTCGGCGTGCGCCGCATCGAGCTTTCCCAACTCCTCTCGCGCCAGCCGTTCTTCACGAGTGTCCCAGTCGGGGTTGCTCTGCCAAGTTTGGACGCTGGGAAACTTGCGACGGTCCTTCAGGTGCCACTCAACGAGGGCGACGTCGAACCAATTTTCAAGGGACTTCGCGTCGTCGGGCAGTAACCAGACGGCAGCACCACCGGGACGCTCGTAGCTCCCAGCGAGATATATATCGCCTGGGCCAGCGAGAAATGGTCTGAAGTTGAGTACAGCCGGAGCGAGATGCTCTCCGTCCACTTGTATACCGAACTGCTGTGAGCGAGCCTCGGCGCTTGGCACGAGGGTCGACTTCACGAGATCTTGGATTGCTTCCGGAAGCGCCTGGATGCGTCTGAGCTGGTGGCCGGGGACTGAATCCACCCGACGCAATGCCCGATTCCTGTCCGCCATGCCGTCCTCAATGTTGAATTCGAAGAACCGGCTTCCGGCCCGCCCGTTCCCTGGCCTGAATGTCCGGAAGATGAAAAGGTGGTCGGGTACTCGATCCCAGAAACTCGCATCCAGGCCCCAATCCGTTGTTCGAATGGTGGCGTAAGCCTGATCGGTGACCAAGACATCCCATTCGGACGGGTCGACCTCTAACAGCGCGTTGACCCGTCTGTATGTTCCGCAACGTTCCGACAGCCAGGCGAAAGTGCTTTCTTCGGCCGCAGGCGTTGCAACAAGCAGTACGCGCGGTCGATCGCGGTCATTCAGGACATTGGATGGAAGATATTCAGCCATGAGACGAATCTTATTGCGCGCGCAGCGTGCCGCTTTACTTGAATAAGCAACATAACTCGGGAGCCCGGCAGGGCGGCCGAGGGCAAGGTTTTGGTCGTCCGTAGGACGGCCAAAACCGCGGCAGCACCCGTCGTGCTTTTTGATTCGTTGGCGTTCGTCGTGCCGCATCCTGTAGTCTCGGCTTCTGGGACTAGGAGTGTTCATGACTGACTTTCGATCACAGCGGATGCCGTCGCCGGACGGACTCGGCATTGCCAAGGGGCGGTTAGAGAAGGCCTGGGATTCCTACGTCAAGGCGGTGCGCCCGGTCACGGACCCGATAGTGAAGCACCTCGCCCCGGTGCTGATGCCCTTGGCGCGCGGCGCGACATTTGACCTGCTGGGGTTCTGGATCTCCTGGCACCTGCTCGGCGGCTTCGAAGGCCTCCAATCCCAGCTAGGGATGAGCCGGTCGGCGATCTATCGCCGGGTTGCGCTCTTTCGGAAGGTGTTTGGTGAGCATCCGGACGTATACCGGTTTCCCGGTATCGACCTCAACGTCGAGGGCTTCATCCGCGGCGGATTTGCTCCCGACACCACTGCCGAGACCACTGCCGAGACTGCTGCCGCTAAAGTTGAACACTCCGAGTAGTCCCAGATTGCGGGACTAGTTCCTAAATCTGTACTAGAGTCCCAGGTTATGGGACTACAACTTCAACGGGCACTCGCTCCGTTGGGGCGCCCAGACGCGGGCTGGACCTTCACTCTGTACCCGGATGCGGGCGAGGGTGGCGGGTCTTTCCATTCGTCGGTGCGGCGGCTGCCCAGTTATGTCTCACGCGGGTTCGCGAAGGACCCGGAGCGGTCAGCGGCGGAAGCGGGACGTCGTGCGCGGGCCACGCTGCGGCGGTACTGCTCCGCGAACCGGCTGAACCGGCTCGGCACGCTCACCTTCCGCGGTGAGGGATGCCACGACCCAGAAATGCTGCGGTTACACCTGGGCGAGTTCTTCCGGACGCTGCGCTCCTCCCTCGGCGGGAAGGCATTCCCGTATGCGTGGGTGCCGGAGTGGCACAAGTCCGGCCACGGCCTGCATGCGCACTTCGCGGTCGGCCGGTTCATCAAGCGGTCATTGATCGAGGCGGCGTGGGGCCGCGGCTTCGTGCACATCAAGCTGCTCGGCGACCTCCCGGTCGGATCCACGAACCTGTCGGAAGCGCGCATCGCCGCGGGCTACCTATCGAAGTATGTTGCGAAGTCCTTCGCGGACCCCACCGTTCGGGTGCTGGGTCTGCATCGGTATGACGTGGCCCAGAACTTCCGGCCTCGGCCGGTTGCTCTGTCGGGAATCTCGCCGGAGGACGTGCTTCAGCAGGCATCCACGGTGCTGCATTCCGCGCCATCGGTGGAGTGGGCATCGTCCTCGGTCGAGGACTGGCAAGGACCGCCCTGCATCTGGGCGCAGTGGGGCCGATGAACGCCGATCGGGAAGGCGTCAGGGCCTGGCTGGAGGCGTCCTGCCTGGCTCAGGGAGTGCCGCTGCTGGTCACCGACGCGGGAGTTATTGCTCAAGTTGGCGCGCTGATGAGCGGGCGGGATGCTGCGGGAGCGCCGCGGAGCGGCGACCGCAGCGCCCGGGTGCTCACAGCCGCCACGTTGCAATGATCCGGTTCGGGTCCACCGAGACGCGTCCTGCGCTGGTCTTGGGTGTGATGGTGGCGTAATCGAGGACCGCGGCGATGATCGCGGCCTGCCGGGAGAGGTTCAACGAATCCCAGCTCGCGCGCACCGCCTCGCCGTTACCGATGATTCCGGCCAGCGTGGAAGTCCCGGTCAATTGGCCGATCTGCCGGTCGAGGTTGAAAATGCGTGCCTCGATCGGCTCGCGTGCGGCCTTCCACTCTGCCATCGAGATTCCCTTGTCCGCCCAGAGTTCGGCCAGTTCCTTCATCTGCGCCTGATCGGATTGCAGCTCGGCGGCGAGGGCTGCATGACGTTCATCGGCAATAGCGCGCCCGACCAAAGCATCGGCCATTGCGGGGCTGTCCAAACGCATGAGCACGGCCTCCGCGAGCCATTCCTCGACCGGCGCTGCGACGATGGTCAACCTGCCGCATCCGCGGTGGTCCGGTCCGGACATGCACACGTAGCGGCGGGTGTCTTTTCTTGAGGAGCTGAACAGCTTGTTCCCACATTTACCACAGCGCAGCAGCCCAGACAGCAGGTAGCGGCGGGGCGCGCGTCGGCCCGTGACCTTCTTTCGGGCGAACATTGCCACCAACTGCTCATGGGTAGCCTTCGTTATGATCGCTGGCCATATCGCGACGGCGACGACCACTCCGTTGTGAGCGCGCAAGCCCGCAATTCGAGGATTGGTCAGCGTCTGCCTGAGCGTGGTCGTTCGCCACGGCATCCCCGCCACGGACGACACGCCTTCCTCCTGCAACCAATTCGCGAGCGACATCAGAGACTCGCCCGCCAGATAGCGCTCCGCAAGGACGCGCAGCACGACAGCTTCGGACTCCACGATCGTCACCTGGTCACGCTCGTACCCGAACGGGCGAAGATTGCCCCCGTTAGGCTTGCCTGCCTCAGCAATTTCGCGGGCCTTACGCTTTTGTCGTTCCGACTTCCGGCCCGACTCCTTCGCCGCGACAGCCGCCAGAATCCGGGCCATGAACATGCCATCGTCATTGCCAAGATTGATATCCGCCGTCACCGTTGCGAACTCCTCGACCCCGGCCGATTGGCAAATCTGCACAAACTCCTCGAGTTCGATCGGCCGTCGGGTTAACCGGTCAGTGTTGTACACGATCACGGCGTCACGCTGCCCCGCACTGATATCCTCGAGCATCCGCTCGTAGGACGGACGCCGCTTGCCTTTGTAGGCGGAAATGTCGTTATCTACGTACTCCTCCGCGACTATCCAGCCACGGTCCGCGGCCAGCTTTCGACAGTCCGCGAGTTGCCGGTCAACACCCAAACCCTCGCCTGTAACGTCACGGGAGATGCGGGCGTAGATCGCTGCGTTCGTGCTCTTGGTCATGAGGTCACATTAGCAATTGACCGGCAACGGCTGTCTCCTCTGCTGGTTCCACCACCACACCATCGACACCAGCGGCTGGAACATCCGCATGATCAACGGCAGACCCCAAATACGCGGACCCGTCTTATGGGACCCCACCCAAACCTGGCGGCCAGCCCACACCCACCGGGCCAACACCCCCAGCCCCAAACCGTACTGGCGCACCTAGCAAAATAGCCTGCATCAAAGTTCTCGTCGAAGGCGCGCCCATCTTCTTGTCACTCATGTTGTTCCACCGCTCTGGATCAACCGCAATATTTCTCGCTGGGTCAGCCCCCACTTTCGCGCCTCGCACAGCAATTCGGCCGCCAGTGCAGACACGCAGATAAGTCCGGGGTCGGCGTCTTGGCATACGAAGGCGCCGCGCCCTGCCGCATCTCAATCGCCTCGTCGTCCGCAGCTGCGCGTATGCACGCAAGACCATGTGCATATTCCCGCGAAAAGACCTAGCCAGATCACGTGCTGGAAGCAGTCAGGAACCAGGCTTCAACTCACCGTTCACGACCCCGAAGCGCACCTGCACGGCGATCTGCGCGGCCAGCGACACCGTCAGAGCCGCATCCACCACGAAGATCATGTTGGAAACATTGCTAGAACAACACCCACCTTAAAATCTAATCGACCTCTAGACCTGCGGCCTGCCGGGTGTGGGCACAGGCCTAGCGCAACGCTAGAACAGTAAGCCCGGCGACCGGCCAAGCCCTAACCCTGTCGCGCAGTAACCGCATTGAAACCGGCATCGGAGATTCCTCGGGCATCTCTTGTAAGCACCCCCCATTGGGGTTACGCTGACGACCAGTTCGCCGATTTGCCCAAGTAACGGCCCCGCGCCCCGCACCTGATCTCGCTGTCGAGGCGTGCCTTTTCACTAGATGGCCCCACCACACGCACTACGTCTGATGCGTTGGGCCATGTCACTTTCGTTTGGAGAACAACGTGTCAGGATCCGATTCATCCCTAAAAAAACGACTTCGTCCGAGCAGATCAGCACTGGCGGCCGTTGCAGTGGTGGCGCTGCTTCTTGGAACGCCGAGCGTAGTCAACGCGGCAACGGCACCGACGTCCGCTACGGCTGCAAACCAGAATGGCTCGAGCATGAAAGCTGATGCCGTCACCAGTCTGCCGGTCTCCTTCGAGGTTGAAAATGTCAATCGTTCCAAGGTGGCCTGCGCTAGTGACGGAGCAACGTACACCGTCCGCGGCCACATCGTTGGCCCCACGAAGGAGCTGCGACGAGAAACAGTAAACGGCGCGACTCTCTACTTGCACGGCCTGAGTTTCGGGGAGTTCTTCTGGGACTTCAACCAGGCACAAAATTACGACTTCGCCACCAATCAGGCGAAGGCCGGTCAGGTGTCGGTTGTCATCGACCGTCTCGGATATGGCAGCAGCGACAAACCTGAGGGAAACAGCATTTGCGTCGGATCCCGCGCGGATATTGCCCACCAGATCGTGCTCAAACTGCGCGCAGGCTCCTATCAGGTAAACCCATCGGGGCAGGCTCCGGAGTTTTCGCGAATTGTCCTCGCCGGTCACTCCTATGGTGGTCAGATCGCGCAGGTCGCGGCGTACTCGTTCGGCGACATCGACGGATTAATTGTCATCAGCTATGCCGATCGTGTGCAATCGCAGCTCCTTAGAGACAATGCGGCGTACGCTGCGACCGTGTGCGCGAGCGGCGGTCTGCGCGTCGGCGGTGCCGGCCCAGCCGGATACGCTCCCTTCGGAGCACCCGAAGGAGCTGCGGCGGCCCTGTTCAATAGCGCTGAGCCAACCGTGCAGAGTGCAGCACTGCAGTTACTGACCATTGATCCCTGTGGCGACACCGCATCGTTCGCCCCGGCTGTGGCGGTTGACCTGGTGAATGTTCCCTCGATCGAGGTTCCTGTCCTGATTATCGCCGGAGGAAGCGACGCGCTATTCCCTGCGCCGGGCGGTCCTGATCAAGCGTCCCTTTTCACCGGCGCCGCAAGCGTTGACCAGGTTACTTTGCCCACCGTTGCGCACGCGATCACACTTGAGCACGCTTATGCGCCTTCAGTGCTGCGGCCGCTCAACGACTGGCTGCAAAAAGTATTCCGCAGATAACGATGCAAGCGAGGGAGCCTGCCAACGAATGGCGGCGCAGGCTTCCCTCGTAGGCCGTAGCCGTGCGCAGCACGGCGAAGCCGAACCCGTTCTCGAACACGTTCACGTTCACGTTCACGTTCACGTTCACGACAGCGATTGTCTTCCGGCGCGAAACCAATTTATGCAGATCTCGAGCCGGGTCCCGTCGAATGAGCCAAACACGAAGCCCCGTAGAAGTAGCCGGTGAGATCGATGCGCGACCCCCGTCCAGACGCACTTCGATGCGCGTATGGAAATCGTCAAATCTTATTTAGGTCGGCCTTACATTCCGCGACGAATAAAGTCGGCCACGCGCTCCCCGACGAGAACGGCGGTCGCGGCCGGTCCGCGTATGGGAGTGGTCGGCAGAATCGAGGTGTCGGCGACGCGCAACCCCTCGACACCGTGCACGCGTCCGTACTGATCGACGACGGCCCCAGGATCATCTGCTGGCCCGAACCGTGCACTGCCGCACAGGTGAATGGCGGTGCCGAGGTGGGAGCGCAGCCAGTCATCGAGCAGATCATCGCTCTCGAGCACGGTGTCGGTCAGTTCGGTCAATCGCCTAAACAGGTGTTTGTAGGCATCCGTTCGCAGCAAACGTACCGCCACCCGCACGACTTCGCGCATGCGTTCGAGATCGCTCTCGGTCGAAAGATAGTTGTAGTCGATGCGCGGTTGCACGGCGGGGTCGTCCGACTGAAGCCTGATACGTCCGCGCGAGGTTTCCGACTGCACGGCGACGAGCAGCGCGAGGTCCCCCCGGTGGGCGATCTGGTTCGCGAAGCGGCGCATCGATACCCCGCGCAGAGCCCGAAGTGATCGAAGCGGATGCCTCGCTGCGGCCCGGACCCCGACCATGATGCCGCTCGCGCTGCCGGTCAATAGATACCCCATGGGTTTGAGCATCGGGAGGATCTCCAGATCCCCGGGCGCAGTGGAACCGGTCGCCGTGAAGTTCAGGCACGCCGCCATCGACTGGGACGTGCGGTAGTCAACGATCTGTCGGCGCGGCTGCCAGAGCACGGCAATATCCGGGTGATCGCTGAAATCTGCCCCCACCCCGGGCAGGTCGCGCACGACTGGAATGCCGAATCGTTCCAGCTGCTCCCGCGGGCCGACCCCGGAAACCAGCAGCAGGTGAGGTGACTTGATCGCACCCGCCGAGAGCACAATCTCCCGGCCTCGCACCTGAATGATCCCGCCGCCCCGCGCGACCTCGGCACCGATGGCTTTCGTTCCCTCGAACAGCACGCGGCGAACATAGCTATCTCCCCATACGGTAAGGTTTCTGCGGTTTCGCACCGGATTCAAGTACGCGATCCCCGTGTTTTGACGCACTCCATCGAGGCTGTTCATCGGGACCGGTCCGTGTCCCGGCATCGCCTGTTCATTCTTGTCGGGTTCTTCGGCGAAGCCCAGCTCCGCAGCCGCCGCGCGAAAGGCGACGGTCACCGGATGGTCCTGCGGCGGCCGGCCAACGGCCATCGGCCCTGCGCCGCCGTGAACGGCGGTCTCGCCATACTGCAGGTCGGTTTCGATCCGGCGATAAAACGGCAAGACCTTTTCCCAGGCCCATTCGGGTGACCCGATTGACCAGGAATCGAAGTCGGCTTTTCTTGCACGAATGAAGTACGAGCCGTTGATCGTCGAGGATCCACCGAGGATCCGGCCGCGCGCGATCGAGTAGACAAGGTCTGGTGTGAGATTACCGGTGAACGACCAATTCTGCGGATGCCCCGGCATCGCTCCCTGTACGGTTCCAGCATCAAGCAGCTCGGGTGGGAACCCAGCGGCGGACCGCGGCACCGGCCCCGCCTCGAGGAGCAGAACCCGCCTCCCGGGATCTTCACTCAGTCGCGCTGCGAGCGGGGCTCCGGCCGCGCCGGCGCCGACCACGATCACGTCATAGTTCAGTTCCGACACTGGCTCCGTGAGATTCACGCCGGTCCGCCGGGTTGAACGGTTGGCGAGTGACCCGGTGCAAACCCCTCCCGAAGCAACACAAGGGCCGACTCCAGCAGCTCGATGAGGTCTGAGTCGTCAGTTCTGAGCCACTGCTCGTAAGCCGCAAGCGTTGCACCGAGGAATACCCAACCGATCACCGTCGGTTCGATCGCGTCGACGGCGACTCCCAAGCGGCCAGCCGCGAAATCCGACACGACTCGGCGCCACTCGGCGTAGCGGAGCGTGGAGTGCGCCACCAACGCCGGGACGCTCAGCAGCAGGGTCATCCGCTCGCGATGATAGGGAACTTCCTCGGATGGAAATCGGTTGAATTCGATGACCGCCAGTGCGAGGGCATCGACGACGGACACGGTCAAGTCGGTAGCGGCCAGAAACGCTCGCATGCGAATGAGCTCAGCATCGAAGTCCCCCCAGGGCAGATCGTTCTTGGAAGGAAAATATCGAAACAGGGTCCGACGCCCAATTCCAGCGGCGCTGGCAATGTCGTCGACGGTCGTCCGTTCGAATCCCCGCTCAAGAAAAAGTTGAAGTGCGACGTGGCTCAGCGCAGCGCGGGTCGTCAGCGGCTGCCGGCCTATCCGCGACGGGGCAGGGCGGTTAATGTTGCTCATTTGCGGATGCCCCTTCTCTTTCGGCACTGAGTGCCACTAGTCTGATGCATGCACGACGCTTTCGCCACTGATGTCGATTTCTAGCACAAGGAGTACCACATGGTTTCCGCAAAAAAGACCAGCCCTATCAAGTCCGCACCCGCCAGCCCTGAACAATCTGTCGGGTCCGGTTTCGAATCCGACACTCTGGTCGAGGAGATCTCGATCGACGGCATGTGCGGCGTCTACTAAATCACATGCCAGGCCTGGATCTTGACCGGGGATGGGATCTCCATCCCCAGGTATCCGTTCGTCCGGAGCCATTCGGCGCGTTGCTCTACCATTTCGGCACCCGCAAGCTCTCCTTCTTGAAGGACAAGACGCTTCTCGTCGTCGTGAGAACTCTCGCAGAAGCCCCGTCTGCCCGCGCGGCCTGCACGGCCGCGGGCATCGGTGAGAGCGATCTTCCCCGTTACCAGCGCGCACTCAGCACTCTCGCGAAATCCTCCATGGTCGTTGAAAGGGCCTCGTGACTCTTCTCGATGCACCCCGTACATCCCCCTTCGTTCTCGCCGCGAAAGACACTCCCCGCAAAACCGAGCGTCTTGTCGATCTCTTCGAATACGGCCTCGATGCCCCCATCTGTCTCACCTGGGAATTAACGTACGCCTGCAATCTCTCCTGTGTGCACTGCCTCTCGAGTTCCGGGCGCCGCGATCCTCGCGAGCTGACGACGGCAGAGGCGAAGACCGTCATCGACGAGTTCGAACGGATGCAGGTCTTCTACGTCAACATCGGCGGCGGCGAACCAACCGTGCGTCCCGATTTCTGGGAACTCGTCGACTACGCCTCCGAACACCACGTCGGAGTCAAATTCTCAACCAACGGCGTCAAAATCTCCCCGGAGATCGCCCAGCGCCTCGTCAGAAGCGACTATGTCGACGTGCAGATTTCGCTCGACGGTGCAACGGCCGAAGTCAACGATCATGTGCGCGGGCCCGGCTCGTATGCCACGGCTATGAAAGCCATGCAGAACATGTATGACGCCGGCTTCAAGGGATTCAAGATATCGGTCGTTTGCACGAGCCAGAACATCAGCCAGCTCGACGACTTCAAGGCGATCGCCGACAAGTTTGACGCCCAATTGCGGCTCACCCGCCTGCGCCCGTCCGGTCGCGGAGCGGACGTCTGGGACGAACTGCACCCGACCCAAACACAGCAGCGCGAACTCTACGACTGGCTCGTCGCACACGGAGATGGTGTGCTCACCGGAGATTCATTCTTCCACCTCTCCGCCTTTGGAGACGCTCTGCCCGGCCTCAATCTCTGCGGTGCCGGCCGTGTCGTCTGCCTCATCGACCCCATCGGCGACGTCTACGCCTGCCCCTTCGCCATCCACGAAGAATTCCTCGCCGGCAATGTGCGCTCAGAGGGCGGGTTCCAGGAGGTCTGGAAGCACTCGGAACTCTTCCTTAAACTGCGCGAACCGCAATCGGGTGGAGCGTGCACCTCGTGCACGTTCTTCGACACCTGCAAGGGCGGCTGCATGGCCGCCAAATTCTTCACCGGACTTCCGCTCGACGGCCCCGACCCGGAATGCGTCCAGGGCTACGGCGAAGAGTTGCTGAAGAACCGCAAGGGCAAAGCGGTGGAGCTTCCAAAATCGTCAATCGTCGATCACTCCCACCGCACTACCCGAGCCGGTCGCGAAGGAATGGGACCGATACAGCTCACGCTCAGCCGTCGCGCCGGAATGGCTCCGGTGAACGCCAGCCACTGCGAAGTCAGCCCCCTCGTCGGGTTCACGCCCGAACAGCCACCGGAAGGGGCCTTGCAGAAGGGCCCCCTGGCCGGGATGAATCTGCTCGCGAGTTCGCTATCCGGCTGCGCAGGCGGCAGCGAAGGCGCGTGCAGCTGTAGTTGAAACGGTCCACGACGACGTGGATCGAACGCATCACAAAAAGGAGAACATGATGAAAACCCATGCAGCCATACTTCGTGAACAACCGGGACAGTGGCAGATCGAAGAGGTTGATCTGGACGATCCGGGTCCCACGGAGGTGCTGGTCGAAATGGTCGCCACCGGGTTGTGCCACAGCGACGAGCATGCCACGAGCGGAGACATGCCGATCAACCTTCCTATTGTCGGCGGGCACGAAGGCGCTGGCATCATCCGCGCTATCGGCAGCCAGGTTACGGACTACGCAGTGGGCGATCACATCGTCACGTCATTTATCCCATCCTGCGGAAAGTGCCGGTGGTGCGCGATGGGCCTGCAGAATCTCTGCGACTTCGGCGCGAATACCCTGATCGGCAACCAGCCCTCTGGCGGCTACCGCATGCACTCCAACGGTGAAGATCTCGCCACGATGGCCGCCTTGGGAACGTTCGCCGAGTGGCAGGTCTTCGACGAGGCATCCATCGTCAAGATCGATCCCGACATCCCCCTCGATGTTGCTGCACTCGTCGCCTGCGGGGTGCCAACCGGGTATGGCTCGGCGGTGAACTCGGCTGATATTCACAACGGCGATGTGGTGATTATTTTCGGCGTGGGCGGCATCGGTATGAATGCCGTCCAGGGCGCGGCCGCAGCCGGCGCTTCACACATTGTTGTGGTCGACCCGGCACCGTTCAAACGGGAGAAAGCACCCGAGTTTGGAGCGACGGAGGTCTTCGCCGAGGCGCAAGCCGCTATCGACTTTGTGCGCAGCATCACAAACGGGCAGGGCGCAGACGCCGCGATCTGCACTCCGGGCGTGTTGCACGGCGACATCATCGGCACAGCGACGGATGCCATCCGAAAGGGTGGAATCGTCGTCGTCACGTCAATGTCACCGCTGGGCGAGGTCGGCATCCCGACGGACCTGTTCAGCCTGGTCATGAACCAGAAGCGCATCCAGGGTGCGCTCTACGGCTCGTGGTCTCCGCGCTACGCCATCCCGACGCTGCTCGGTTTGTATAAGCAGGGCAAGCTCAAGCTCGACGAACTCGTCACCAACCGGTACACACTCGACCAGATCAACGACGCATACCAGGATATGCGGGATGGCAAGAACATTCGGGGCGTCATCCTCCTGTCGCCCGTGGCCACGGAGTCACCCGCCGCCCTGCGCGAGGCCGTCACCGTCGGCGCCTAAGAAAACACCACCCCACCCCCGCCTCGCGGAACGCCGGTCACGGGGTCGCCCGACTTGTTACCGAGCATTGGCGGCCTCGTGCCCGGTGCCCGCAAGACGCAGCCTTCGCAAAATTCGCCGCACCTGGGCAAGCTTGCGACTCAGAGCCACGGATCACCACCCGTGATCCGCGTATCCATGGATCGAAAGGAGCACGCAATGGGGCGTGTAGAAGGAAAAGTAGCGTTCATCACCGGTGCCGCTAGAAGTCAGGGGCGCAGTCATGCGCTACGACTGGCTCAGGAGGGCGCGGATATAATTGCGGTCGACATAGTCGGTGCGGTCGGGTCGGTGCATGCGTACCCGATGGCCACCGAGGAGGATCTTGCCGAAACCGTGCGTCAGGTGGAAGCGTTGGATCGCCGCATCATCGCCACACAGGCCGATGTACGTGACTCAGCAGCGCTGAAGGCGGTCCTGGCCGATGGGGTCGCTCAGCTCGGACGGCTCGATATTGTGTCAGCCAACGCAGGGATCTTTCAGATGTCCCCGGCGCTCGAGCTTGAGGACGCCGCATGGCAGGAGACTATCGACATTAATCTGACCGGCGTCTGGAACACCTGCAAGGCGGCACTGCCGCATCTCATCGAAGGTGGACGAGGCGGGTCGATCATTCTTACCAGTTCGACTGCCGGGATCAAAGGACTTCCTAACACCGTCCACTACACAGCAGCTAAGCACGGGGTCGTCGGCATCATGCAAACGCTTGCCAACGAGTTCGCCCAATACTCAATTCGAGTGAACTCGGTGCATCCAACAACGGTCAACACGATCATGATCCAGAACGAAGACGTGTGGGGGTTGTTCGATCCGTCCAATCCGAACCCTACCCAGGATTCGGCAGTCGAGGCCTTCAAGAGTCTCAACGCCCTGCCGGTCCCGTGGGTGGAACCGGTCGACATCAGCAACGCGGTACTGTTCCTGGCCTCCGACGAAGCAAGATTCATCACCGGCGTCACCCTCCCCGTCGACGCCGGCAACCTCGTCAAGTAACCAATCGACGCGGGGCAGCGCGAAGCGCACCGCCCCGCCACATACGGAAGAAAAGAGACAGCAATGGGAAACCTCGACGGCAAAGTCGCCTTCATTACCGGCGCGGCGAGAGGACAGGGCAGAAGCCACGCCATTCGCTTGGCACGAGACGGCGCCGATATCATCGCGATCGACCTCTGCGAAGGTGTCGATAGCGTTACCTCATTCTATGAACCAGCAACGGCTGAGGACCTGGCGGAAACCGTACGGCAAGTCGAAGCTCTCGACCGACGCATCGTGGCGAAACAGGCGGATGTGCGCGATATCGACGCGCTGACCAAGGCCGTCGATGAGGGCGTCGCACAACTGGGGCGGCTCGACATCATCGTCGCCAACGCCGGAATCTTCACCTTCGGTTCGGACACGCAGAAGATCGACGAGCAGTCCTGGAAAGACCTCATGGACATTAACCTGACCGGGGTCTGGCACAGCTACAAAGCGGCTGCCGACCATCTGATCGCATCGGGCGCCGGTGGCTCGGTCATCATTATCTCCTCGCTGGCCGGATTCAAGGGACTCGCGAACGTCGCCGCGTATACGGCTACCAAGCACGGCGTCGTCGGCCTGATGAAGGTGCTCGCCAACGAACTCGGTCCTCATGGAATTCGGGTCAACACGATCCACCCGAACTCGATCGACACGAAGATGGTGAAGAACAGCAACACTTACAAGCTGTTCCGCCCAGACCTCGACGATCCTCAGGCCGAGGATGCCGAACCCGCATTCGCAGGGATGAGCCCCATGGGCAAGGCTTGGATCGAGCCAATTCACGTATCAAACGCGGTCGCCTGGCTCGCCTCTGACCAGTCGTACTACGTTACCGGAGGTCAGATACCGGTCGACGGTGGAGCGGCCATCAAGTAACCACCCCGTGCCGAACGAAGGAGAACACTTGGCACCCAGCACCATCGTCGACACTCAGAGACGAGTGGCAGCGCACCTCGTCGGCCGCGAGCGCGAACTCGAGCTGACGCTCGCAGCCGTCGCAGCCAGCCGCGACATCTTACTTGAGGGGCCGCCGGGGACTAGCAAAACCACCATACTGAAAGCCATCACCGAAGAATGGGGTATCCCGTTGCTTTTCGTCGAGGGCAATGCCGACCTCACCCCGGCCAAACTCGTTGGGCACCACAATCCCGCGCGGGTGCTGCGGGAGGACTATAGCGCCGACAACTTCGTGGCGGGGCCCCTCATCGAAGCGATGCAACGCGGCGGGTTTCTCTATATAGAGGAGTTCAACCGGGCACCGGAAGATACCCTCAATACCCTGCTCACCGCGATGGCAGACCGCGCCATCGCGGTACCTCGGGTCGGCACCATCGTCGCGGCACCGACCTTCCGAGTGGTTGCGTCGATGAACCCCTATGACAACGTCGGCACGACGCGGTTGTCGACGAGCGTGCACGATCGTTTGAACCGACTCGCGATCGGCTATCAGGACGAGCCGGCCGAACGCGGAATCGTCACGCTTCGCACCCAGGCCAACGGTGATCTTGCCGACCGCCTCGTTATCGATGCGGTATCCGTCACCCGGGCAACGAGGCGTCACCCGGATGTACGCCAGGGAAGCAGCGTGCGTGGCGCGATTGACTGTGTCCTTGTCGCGCTGCAACTCGCACTGCTTCGACACCTCACGTCGCCACTGGATGATGCGTACCCCGAACTCGTTTACGATGCCATGACCGTCTCCCTGTCCGGTCGCATCCACCTCGACGAGGCCGCGGAGAGCTCACCCGAGCGCGTGTTGCGACAGATCTGGGAAGACCATTTTGTTCTGGAACCGGCCATTGCCGAGCCCGGCTGAAGGGAAGTCGAAACGGATTCGCCCATGTCCAAACCAGGCCACCAGAAGCGTGCAAGAGCCGCATTACGTCGCAAGCCGAAGGATCTCACGGAGGATCCGGTGATTTTTGAGCCTGGCGCGGGCAGTTCCGGCCTGGTATTGCGGGCGCAGGCTTCTAGTCGTAACGCCGCACGCAAGTCGCCACCGGGTCATACTGCAGCGGGCATCACCGACGAAACGGGTCAGCTCGTGCTCGACAGCTCCGACGCGGTCGCCATCGATCCCCTTGTGCGCAGCCGTGCACGACAGATCGCCGCGCGGTTGGCAATCCCCCGACCCAAAACAGACTCCATGGCCCACCGCGGGTTTGGCAAACTCGCGAGCCTGCCCTACCGGGGCGGGTCAGACGAGATCGATCTCGATCGCACGATCGAGATGCTCGCCGAACACCCGATTCCAGAAGACGAGGACATCATCGTCCGGGAACGCATTCGCACCCGCCGGTCGGTCGTGCTCCTCGTTGATGTCTCCGGCTCAATGAAGGGCGAGCGGGTGCAGACCGCTGCAGCGACGGTCGGGGCCCTCGCCGGCGAACTCCAGAACGACGCCCTCGCCGTCATCGCCTTCTGGTCGGACGCGGCCATCCTGCTCGGCCTCGGCCGGGAGGTGAAGCCGATGGACCTGCTCGACTCCATCCTGCAGATACCCGCCCGCGGGCTCACGAACATCGCCTTCCCCCTCGAACTCGCCACGCGTCAGCTGGCGCAGGTACCAACACGGGGAGCGCGCGTGATCTTGTTGTCCGACTGTGTGCACAACGCAGGCCCGGACCCGCGGGAGCACGCGGCCCGGCTGGGGCGACTCGACGTGCTCATCGACGTGAGCGGTGAGAAAGACATCGCGCTGGGCCGTCAGCTCGCGACGGCCGGGCACGGTACCGCTCATTTCGTGCGTACCCACCGCGACGTTGCTCCGGCCCTCGGCCAACTTTTTAGAACCTGAACGACGACAAGAAAGCTGGAATTCCAATGGCGAAAAATGCATGGTTTGAGACCGTAGCCGAAGCACAGCGACGAGCCAAAAAAGCGCTTCCCTCGTCCGTATACGGGGCACTCGTTGCGGGTTCCGAGCGCGGGCTGACCATTGACGACAACATGGCAGCGTTTGGCGAACTAGGCTTCTCCCCGCATGTCGCCGGGCATCAGGCGGTGCGGGACCTGACGACGACGGTGATGGGCATACCTATTTCTTTGCCGGTCATCATCTCCCCCACAGGCGTGCAGGCTGTGCACCCCGACGGTGAAGTGGCCGTTGCCCGGGCATCCGCTAATCGCGGCACCATCATGGGGCTGAGTTCGTTCGCCAGCAAATCCGTTGAAGACGTCATTGCTGCCAACCCGAACACGTTCTTCCAAATGTACTGGTCGGGTTCGCGGGAATCGATGGTGCAGCGGATGGACCGGGCGCGCGCCGCCGGCGCCAAGGGACTCATCGCCACCCTCGATTGGTCTTTCTCCAACGGCCGCGACTGGGGCAGCCCGCAGATTCCGGAGAAGATGAGCCTGAAGACGATGATCAACTTCGCGCCCAACGTGCTCCCCCACCCACAATGGCTCCTGCGCTTCGCGAAGTCCGGACGCATCCCCGACCTCACCGCTCCCAATCTCACTCCCCCCGGCGGCACCGCACCGACATTCTTCGGCGCCTACTACGAGTGGATGCAGACGCCGCCACCCTCCTGGGAAGACGTGGCCTGGATGCGCGAAACCTGGGGCGGGCCATTCATGCTCAAGGGCGTCACCCGCATCGACGATGCCCGCCGGGCCGTCGATGCTGGCGTAACGGCCATCTCCGTGTCCAATCACGGCGGCAACAACCTCGACGGGACTCCGGCGACGATCCGCATGCTGGCCTCGGTGGCCGAGGCGGTGAACGGTGACGTGGAAATCGTGCTCGACGGCGGCATCCGTCGAGGCAGCGATGTCGCCAAGGCCCTCGCACTCGGCGCGCGCGCGGTCATGATCGGCCGCGCCTACCTGTGGGGCCTCGCCGCAAACGGTCAGGCCGGAGTCGAGAATGTACTCGACATTCTGCGTGGCGGACTCGACTCGGCCGTACTCGGCCTGGGTCATGATTCGATCCACGAGTTGTCTCCAGCGGACTTCTACATCCCGCCGACGTTCTCACGCACCCTCGGCGCGACACGGAGCACAATCGAAGCTACGACCCGGCACTAATCACGTCACCATCAACCACGTCACCGCCATCGCGGCGGTGCCCGGCACTTTTCGGGACCAGACTAGAAGTCGAACGAGAGGGCACACGTGCACGGTGAATTGGCTTACAGCACCTGGCCAGCACTGTCGCCTACCCCCGTCGTTCTTGTTCCCCTCGGTTCGACGGAGCAGCACGGACCACACCTGCCGTTCTCCACCGACACCATAATCGCCTCGGCGGTGGCAGAGCGAGTCGCCACTGATCTGACCCTCCGGGGGCATTCCGTTGTCGTCGCCCCCGCCCTGCCGTATGGGGCGAGCGGTGAGCACCAGGATTTTCCGGGAACCGTGTCGATCGGCACCGAAGCGCTCACGATGGTCATTATCGAGCTGGTACGCTCGCTGTCCACCTGGGCTGGTCGCATTGTGCTCGTCAACGGCCATGGCGGAAACCTTGCTGCGCTCACTGCATCCGTCTCGCTGCTGCTCGACGAGGGTCACGCTGTCGCCTGGGCTCCCTGCGCGGTCACCCGGGGAGATGCCCATGCCGGAATCACCGAGACATCGATTCTGCTGCATCTCGACGCCACGTTGGTCGACCTGGCATCGATTGTCCCTGGCGCGACGACACCGATGTCTGCACTTTTTGGCCGGCTCAAGTCGGAGGGCGTGCGGGCGGTATCGCCGACCGGGATCCTGGGCGACCCGACCAAAGCCACCGCCACGATCGGCGCTGCCCTCATGGCTGAGATGTGCGACGGTGTGCAGCGCCGGATCCTCGGCGAGTCCATCGACCCGCGCGGATGCCTTCGCGATCCCGCCCGGCGCACAGTACCGGCCTCCGTCGCTACGGAAGGTCGACCATGAAGCCGCCCACCGCTCTGCTCCCCCCCGGTTTCACGGTCGAACTCAACCGCACGGTCACGGTCCGTGACCAAGGTCGATCCCTGGTCGGAGGCTCCCCGACCCGCGCAATCTATCTCTCCCGGGCCGCCGCCAGCATGTTCGCCGGCCGCCGCCTGGCCGTCGACCGTGCAGGCTCGGGCGCCCTCGTGGACAAGCTGCTCGAAATTGGCATGGCCGATCCGGTACTCGACACGCTTCCGGCAGCGGATGAGAGCGACGTCACCTACGTGGTTCCAACCTACGGCCGGCCGCAATCTCTCGACCGCCTCCTAGCGAGTATTGGGCCACACAAATCGGTCATCGTGGTCGACGATGCCTCGCCCGATCCAAGCGAGGCGAGACGGATCGCCGCTGCCGCGGGAGCCCGTTTTATCGCCTTGCCCAAGAATTTGGGTCCAGCCGGCGCCCGCAATGCGGGGCTGCGATTGGTGCACACGACCTATGTCGTGTTCGTCGACAACGACATGGTCGTCACCGACGGCGCTGTGGCAACATTGCTCCGGCACTTCGTTGATCCGAGGGTTGCCCTCGTCGCGCCGCGAGTGATCGGGCTCCAGCTGTCGACCCGAGTCAACTGGATCTCTCGTTACGAGGACGCACGGTCTTCGCTCGACCTCGGACCAACTCCCGCCACCGTACGGCCACGCGCGCGGGTGTCGTGGGTGTCAACGGCTTTCGTTGTGGCGCGTGTCGAAGCCCTCGGCGCCGGGTTCAACGACGGTATGCGAGTCGGCGAAGACGTCGACCTCGTGTGGACACTCGTCGAACAGGGGTGGAGGGTGCGCTACGAACCGGCCGCGACCAGCGCCCACGAACACCGAGTCACGTTGTCCGACTGGGCCAAACGCAAAGCGTTCTACGGCACGGGCGGCCACGCATTGGCACTTCGACATCCCGGCAACATCGCCCCGGCAATCCTCGCGCCCTGGAGCGTCGGAGTCATCGTGGCGCTGCTCGCCCAACGGGCATGGTCGGTTCCCCTCGCCCTCGGAATTTCGGCCGTTGCCGCAGTACGCATCTCGCGCAAGCTATCCCGCCACGAGCATCCGCTGCGTATCGGTATCAAGCTGACGGCCACCGGTGTCGCCGCGTCGCTTTCGCAGACGATGGCCCTGCTCACGCGGCACTGGTGGCCGATCGCGGTGCTCGGCAGCATCGTCTCCCGACGCGTACGCCAGGCAACGATCGCCGCCGCCGTACTCGACGTCGTCCTCGACTACCGACGCACCAAACCGCAACTCGACATCGTGCGCTTCGGGATCGCACGCCGAGCTGACGACCTCGCCTACGGGGCAGGTCTCTGGCTCGGCGCGCTCCGCGGGCACTCGACGGCGGCGCTCCGCCCCGACATCCGCGGGCGTCGCTAGTTATTCATTGCGCGTGCCACCACGTGGAAACGAAGCTATCCCATTAGCGGACCACACATCCTAAACTGAGCGCATGCGCACTGCCGGAGTGGATCTCGCCGCCGAGCCCAAGGGCACTGCACTGGCCGTCATCGAGTGGTCCGACAGCCGAGCATCACTGTGTGAGCTCCAGCTCGGCGTCACCGACAACGTCATCGCCCGCACAGCGGGTACCGTTGAGAAACTCGGCATCGACTGTGCGTTCGGCTGGCCGGACGAGTTCGTGCATTTTGTGGTCGCACACTCCAACGGCGACCCGCGCCAGCCCAGAGTCGACGGCGGCATGGACTGGCGCCGCACTCTGGCCTACCGCGAGACCGATCGTGAAGTACGAAAAAGAACCGGACGTTGGCCGCTCAGCGTCTCCACCGACCGGCTCGGACTCACCGCCATGCGATGCGCCGGGCTGCTGGCTCGGATCTCCGAGACCGGCATCATCATCGACAGGTCAGGTTCTGGAGTCGTCGCAGAAATTTACCCGGGAGCATCGCTCCGCCTGTGGGGGTTCTCTACGACGGGGTACCGAACAGAGCCCACCGGTCGGGAGCAGCTTCTGCAACGCATCCAGGATGCCGCGCGATGGCTCGATCTCGGCCCGTACGCCCCCGAGATGATCACCTCAGCGGATGCCTTCGACGCCGTGATCGCGGCACTCGCCGCCCGCAGTGCCGCCCTGGGATTCTATGAGCCGCCGGAACCATCCGTGCTTGATCGTGCCCGTCGAGAAGGCTGGATATTGCTTCCGTCCGGCCCACTCGGCGATCTACTCCGGTAGCCATCGACGTGCTTCTCCGTTCCACCGTCCCACGCCCCGCCGTTTACGGATAATGATCTGGTCCGCTTGTTCCGGGAGCACGGCGTGGATGCCGCGATCTCAAGGTTTTGATGGTTCACCGTTGGGGCTGGATGGTTAGGTGGCGACCTGTTCGCACGGGCCGTGTGGCGAGTCGAGGAGCTTCTTTGTCATCTTGTAATTGGTCAGCCGCACACCGCCCAGCACCGGGTGCTGTTCTACGTCGACGGTGAATCCGCGGCGCTCGAAGAAGGGGCGGGCGGTGACGCTGACGTCGGCTGTCAGTTCTATCAGCTGCGCTGTGCGCGCGTGGGTCTCCACTCTGGCGATCAGTTGTCGTGCAACCCCCCGTCGCTGGTATCGGGGCGCGACGAACAGCATGTCGATATACCCCACAGCGTTCACATCGGTGAAGCCTGCTAGTGCACCATCCACGGTTGCCACGTAACTGTTCCGCTCCTGCATCGACGCATTCCAGGTGGGCAGATCTCGCTCTTCTGGCCGAGCCCACGCCTGAATCTGCTCCGCTGAATAGTCGGCGGCAGCGGTCTCGGTCACCGCAGCAAGGAATGTTGCCAAGGTGTCGGCAGCATCCGCCTGACCGTAGGGACGGATGGCGACGGCCGACGTGCCGGGTCTCTTCGGAGCAGTCAATTAGAAGTAGCTAACGCACGATTTATACCAACTTGACACGTTTCCCGGCGCTGTCCCAAATTGCCAATTCAGACTCGATTTTCCGCTGTTGTAGGAGTGACGGCCAGACTGGGTGGGATTTGCAGACAAAGTTCCCTGCCAAGTGGTATTTCCTTGATATGTCCAGAGTCGGACTTCGCCCGTGCTCGTCCAATTGATCTGAACGACTTTCGGGTATCCGCAGGTATCCGTTCGTTGCCCCCAATAGGTCATGGCGTTTGCGGGGAGCGCGGGGCCGAGAATACCCAGCATGATAGCGACCGTGATCATGGTTGCACTTGACCGAAGTTTACGCAAAAGAACCCCAATGTTCCTATGTGAGACCTGTTCGAATTTTCCTGAGACTAGTGGACTCGTCAGCTGAAATCAAGAGAACCCGTTGAATGCCAGCGTCGTGGGTGGACGGTTTGAGACACCCAGTTCTCCTTCGCAAACTCTGCGGGGCCGCTTGCTTACGACCAAGGGACGATGCTGATCAAGAACGCCGCCGCCCCGACCGCATCGCCACTATGGCATCGATTCGTTAAACCGCACCTTTCGGTAAGCCTCGGTGACCTGGCCCCGAGTAGGGTGGCGAGTGAAAGGCTCAGGCAAGCAACGAGGGAGATAAATCGATGACTGATTTTCAGGGAAAAGTGGCACTCGTCACGGGCGGCGGATCCGGCATTGGCGCGTCCATTTCACGAAAGCTGGCCGCAGCAGGCGCATCGGTCGTGGTCAGTGACCTCAGGCTCGATGCCGCACTGAAGGTAGCCGAAGACATCACCGCCGCCGGGCACTCCGCCGTAGCAGTCGAGCAGAACACGACCGTTCCGGCGCAAGCGGATGCTGCCGTACAGTTCGCGATCGACACCTACGGCGCACTCCACCTCGCGGTGAACAACGCGGGAATCGCCCCAGCCCCGGCCCCCGTCGGTGAACTCGACCTTTCCGATTGGGACAAGGTCATAAACGTCAACTTGAACGGCGTCCTCTACAGCCTTCGCTACGAAATCCCCGCCATCGAAAAATCGGGCGGTGGATCTATCGTGAACGTGTCGTCCGTCCTCGGCACCAACGGTGAACTCAACGCCTCATCGTACGTCGCAGCAAAACATGCCGTCGTCGGACTGACGAAGGCGGCCGCCCTCGAATATGCAGCCAAAGGCATCCGCATCAACGCCGTTGGCCCCGGTTACATCGACACTCCACTGCTCAGCACCCTGCCGAAGGAAACGTATGACGGGCTCGTTGGACTGCACCCAATCGGCCGGCTGGGCACGGCGGATGAGGTCGCCGACCTGGTCATATTCCTGCTGTCAGATAACGCGAGTTTCATCACCGGCAGCTACCACCTCGTCGATGGCGGGTACTCGGCGCGCTGACCACATTGATCGCGCACTTGTGGATAGACCCAGCATGCGCTTCGAGAGGGCCCTCGTCCGTGCGCCGCAGCGCGACGACGAAAGCGATGCGCTGGGTCTAGCGCGACGGCGAGGGGCATGCTCGTTCGTGGCGGTGGGGGGTGGTTCGGTCATTGATCGGGGCCCAGGGCCGCTTCTCGCCGTGGTCACCGTCGCCTGCTTCGTTCGGCGCAGAAGGCCGCACCTTCTCTCTCGTAGCACGTGGAGACGCCGGTATCCGCAGTGTTCAGATCGGAGCGACGTGAAACAGTAGCCGATTAGCGTCGTGACTGGCCGGAGCACGCATCCGCTGCAACTCGTTACGCGCAGCTAAATGCTGGTGGCGTCTTCGATCTCTCCGATGAGTTCTTCAATGATGTCTTCGAGGAACAAGACTCCGGTGGCGACACCGTCCGCGTCGAAGGACGTGGCGACGTGCGCTCCCAGCCGACGCATGGCTGCCAGGGCATCTTCCAGCTCGCTGTCCCGGAAGACGGACGCCAGGCGACGGATGCGTTTGCCGGGCACGGGCCGGGTGAACACGTCTGCGTCGGTGAGGTCCATGACGTCCTTGAGGTGCAGGTATCCCGTGGGATGCCCGTCCTCGTCGGTGAGAATGTAGCGGGAGTATCCGTGTTGGGCGACAGCCCGTTGAATGTCGGACGGCGACGCCAAGGCGGGAAGGTGAACCATGGACGAGATGGGGACTTCCACATCGGAGACGCGTTTCGAGGTGAACTCGAACGCAGCCGAGAGGGTGCCCGAGGCATCCTGCAGCATTCCTTCGCGCGTGGACTCTTCCACGATTCCGGCAACCTCGTCGAGGGTGAACGCGCTGGTCGCCTCATTCTTCGGCTGCACCTTGAACAGGCGCAGCACCCCGTTCGCCAACCAGTTCAGGCTGCCAATAACGGGGCGGAAAATGCGGGCGACGAGCACGAGCGGCGGTGCCAGGATGAGCGCGGCGCGGTCGGGAACGGAGAAGGAAATATTCTTGGGAATCATTTCGCCAAACACGACGTGCAGGAAGGTCACCAGCGCCAAAGCGATACCAAAAGCGATCACGCTGATCGCGGCGTCGGAAAGTCCGGTCACGGCGAGTGGATATTCCAACAGACCGTGAATGGCCGGCTCGGAAACGTTCAGGATCAGCAGCGAGCACACGGTGATGCCGAGTTGGCTGGTGGCCAGCATCAGGGTCGCGTGTTCCATCGCCCACAGGGTGGTCTTCGCTGCCTTACTGCCGCGTTCGGCGAGGGGTTCGATCTGCGACCGGCGGGCCGAGATCACTGCGAACTCGGCGCCGACGAAGAATGCGTTGATGATCAACAGCACGACGAGCCAGATCAGGCCCGGCCAGTACTCACTCATGGGTCAGGTCCTTCTGAATGTGGTTGACGATTCGGTCGTGTCTGGAAGCCAGACTCGGGTCATGTTCCGGATCAGAGGGCGTGTAGCGCACGCGTTGAACCTGCACGCCATCCACCCGGTCGATCCGCAAGACCCCTCCGTCGACCGGGACCTCGTCGCCCACCTCGGGAATCCGGTCGAGCTGATCGGCGATGAACCCGGCAACGGTTTCGTAGTCGCCGTCGTCGGGAACGGTGACACCGGCACGGTCGAGCAGTTCGTCCGGCCGCCAGCTGGCGTCGAACACCAGGGAGCGCCCCGAGCGGATGACGCCAGCTTTCGCCCGGTCATGCTCGTCTTCCAGCTCGCCCACGAGTTCTTCGACGAGGTCCTCCAGCGTGACTATGCCCGCCGTTCCGCCGTATTCATCAGCGACGACCGCGATCTGGAAGCCCTGCTTACGCAGCAGAGCGAGGAGAGTGTCCACGGCCATCGACTCGGGTACACGCAGCGCGTCCACCTTGAGTTCGTTGGCAGTGATCTGGTCGCGGCGGTCAAGTTCGACTGCGAAAGCCTGCTTAACGTGCAGGACCCCGACAATGTCGTCGGAGTTCTTATCAATGACGGGAAACCGCGAGTAGCCGGTGGCTGTGGACAGCCGCACGATGCTCTCGGCTGTATCAGCGACCTGGACCGAGGCCATCCGCACCCGAGGTGTCATGACGTCGGCGACCGTGTGATCGGCGAACCGGAGCGTGCGGTGCAGCATTGCCGCATGATCGGTGTCGAGCACGCCCTCCAGGGCCGACCGCCGCACCAGGAAGCTAAGTTCTTCCGCGGTGCGCGCGCCTGATAGTTCTTCCTTGGGCTCGATGCCCACCATTCGGATCAGGGCGTTGGCAGTGTTGTTGAACAGCAAGATGATCGGTTTGAAGATCGCGGTGAACAGTGCTTGCGGGGGCACGACGATCTTGGCCGTGGCCAACGGTACGGCTAAGGCAAAGTTTTTCGGCACGAGCTCGCCAATCACCATGGAGAACAGCGTCGCTACTGAAATCGCGATGATGGAGCCGAGCACGGGGATCAGGCCGTCGGGTACGCCGACTCCTGCCAATGGCTCGGTCAGCAGAGATGTAATTGCGGGCTCGAACGTGAACCCGGTCAGCAGCGTTGTCAGGGTGATGCCCAGTTGCGCGCTCGACAAGTGCGTCGACGTGATCTTCAGCGCCTTGATGGTCGGTCCGAGACGCTTTTCGCCACGTTCCTGACGGGCCTCGAGATCGTTACGGTTCAACGTGACGAGGGAGAACTCGGCCGCCACGAAAATACCCGTACCCACGGTCAGGAGCAGGCCTACCCCCACCATCGCCCACTCAAACAGCATGTGGCCCCCTCAAAATCGGAGACATTGTGCGAGGAAGCGATGAAAGGGGCGAGGGTTTATCAGGGTCCATTATTTATTCAGAATACCAAAGGCCCTCGGCATAGGCTGAGAAAAGATCCGCACCTTCCGCCGGCGAGCAGCTACGACACCCAACCGCAGTGATCCTATTGGCACGCCGTATCGATTCGGTCGACAACGTTCCTGACAGCCAACACGACATCCGAACGGCGCAGACCCCCGGCGCCGGGCATTCCCATCATCGCTTGCTTTCCCTCGGCAGCTCCGGGGCTGCAGCATTGTCGTCTCGAAGCGTTGCCAGCAGGGCTGCCGGCGTTTCGGGATCGTCGAGACTGATCGCGAACTGCTTCTCGTTTTTTGTCGTCACAATCAGCCCGGGTCCCTTTCTCAAAATGACCGCGGATCGTCCGGGCATGATTCGGTACCCCCACCCGCCCCACTCAGCGGGTCGAAGTTCGGCGGCCTCGACGACAGCAATGGCTTCTAGGCGGATGCGCTTCAATGGAATCCGAAATATGGCCGAGACCACCCGCAGACCCCGCCAATCTGCCGTCACGCGCAACCGAACGAACGAGGCGACTAACACACTGGCGACAGCGATCACGGCGATGCCAACGATTTGGTCCGAGGCCCGCCCGGCGACGACCGCCGGCCCATAAATGACGGAACCGAGAATGATCAGTCCAATCGCCACCCACAGGAACAGGTTTCCCGTGATCGTTTGGGACCAAGCACCAACGGCACTGGGCGCGAATTCGATTCGCCCCTGGACATCCGTCGCCTCCAGCCGGGGCCTTGGTGCGATTAGGAAGGGGATGATCCCATAGCCGGCGGCGACGAATGAAACGATGACCCATGCTCCGAGCACAACTTCATACGGGTCGCCGACCTGCATCGTCAGGCCAGCGGAGAGCAGCCATGTAACGGTACCCATTCCGCCGAACACGCCGAGGAAGAAATAGGCGCCTCGCCTGGCGCGCGCGCTCATTCCGGGCCAAACACTTATCGCGACTCCA
This sequence comes from Cryobacterium serini, assembly GCF_004404025.1. NCBI lineage: Bacteria > Bacillati > Actinomycetota > Actinomycetes > Micrococcales > Microbacteriaceae > Cryobacterium > Cryobacterium serini. Next base: position 51,872 of record NZ_SOHN01000016.1, on the reverse strand, counting down.
GCGACGGCCGGCACGCCTGTCATCCCGAGGTTTAGGGCGAGCAGCGCTCCCACAGCCATCGCATCGTCGGCCGGCCCTGAACCTGACCAGTGCGAGGCGAGCTCAGTGGGAAGGTCGTCACGCCAGACCCACCACGAGATGATCACCACCAACACCGGTACGCACAACGAGGCCCCCGCCAAAACTTTCCGAACCATCTCGGTACGCACGCTCTTCGCGCTCATGCCATTCCACCCCTCTGGATCAATCGCACAATATCTGACTGGGTCAATCCCAACTTTCGCGCCTCGTGCATCAACTGCGCTGCCAGCTCGGTCACGTGAATAAGCCCAGCGCCAGCATCCTTGCGCACGAACGCCCCACGCCCCTGACGCATCTCAATCACTTCGTCGTTTCGCAGCTCGGCATATGCGCGCAACACCGTGTGCATGTTCACGTGCAAAGACTTCGCCAGATCACGTGCTGGCGGCAGCCGGTCACCCGGTTTCAGGTCACCGCTCACTACCCCGGAACGCACCTGCACAGCAATCTGCTCCGCCAGCGATACCGACGAAGACGCATCCACCACGAACAACATGTTTACAATATTACTAGAACAATCATGCCTCTTGAAATCTGATGACGAACTGCACCCGAGCCCATGCATCCAATTGCCAACCTTTTGCGGAACGAGCAGCGTCACCGTGAAGAATCAGCGTCATGGCTTTCCGACCTCGAGGTTTCGGGAATCTGTTCCGCAGCTATCTCCATCTCGGCCACATTCGCGGTGAGTTCCCTTAAGGCCTCAATATGACCTCGGTAGGCTTTGCGGCCCTTCGCGGTCAGAGAGAGCGACGTACGTACTCGGGAATTAATCACGGTCTTGGTGACATCGACGTAGCCAGCTTCACTGAGCGGTTTGACGTGTTTGCTAAGGACAGAATCGCTAACGCTCAACAGATCTCGGATTACTGAGAAGTCGGCGTTCACCACTGCCGAGAGGGCAGCCGTAAGGCGAAGCCGATTAGGCGCGTGAATCACTTCATCGAACGCGGCTTCCATGCTCACGCTCCTGCAACAGTGGTGGGCAGGTTCCTTTCCCACCACCATGGGATCACCAACGCAATGAAGGGAAGCGCAAGGGCGAGTACCACGACAGGCCAGACATTTTCCGTCAAGGTCCCAATGACAAGGCCGCCGATCGGAAACATAAACATAACTGCAACGAGAACCAGACGTCCCGCTATGTGCTGACCAGGCTGAGCAATCAACCGGCGAGGTCCCGAGCGCTGAAACAGCCAGATCGAGGTGATGATGGCCACGAACGCGCCGATGCTCACGACGAATGTCCAAAGTTCAGGCAGGAGAACGGCGGCAGTGGTAGCGCCACTCGCCAAACCGACGGTGGCAATAAACGGTCTAATCGAACGCGCGCGCAGTCGCATCGCGTCCTCTGCGGCATGCGCAGATTTCAAGGCGTCATTCGCAGAAATGGGGACTCGTTCTTCGTTTAGCACCTAAAACTCATTTTCCAATAGGGACATTCCGATATGGAAACTATACCATTTTCCATAACGGAAAATGGCAAGAATGGCACAAAGGTCTTCTCTGTCTGCCTCGCAGGTCGAGAGTTTCGCGTCAGGTCGATGCGCCACCGCCGCCGATGAAGCAAACGGGACTAGATTCGCCGCATTCAACAACGAACGGCCGATGAATTAACTCATAAATCGAACGTTGAGCGATGCAGGAGGACTATTCCTCTGCTCCGGCATAGGGCAGCATCGCCACCTGTTATGACAAACTCGCTCTGAGCTATCGCGGCGGAGTCCATCTGGTCAAAGACATCAAGAAACACACCCTAGCGGCGCAGGTGCTCGAGCACAGCGGTTGCGGTCGCTGTGTCGGTGATCAGGCGACGAAAGAAGCCGGCCTTGGCGCCGCTCGCAATGCTGGGAACCTTATCGGCGCCAACCGCGACCCCGACGGTGAACGGAATGCCGCGCAGCACGTCGACGGAGGTGTTCACCATGCGCTCACTGCCCGGGAACTGCACGGTGGCTCCGTCGGTGTCGAAGAAATTGAGGCAGATATCGCCGACCGACCGCAGCAGCGAGTCATCGTCGATCGGGATGAACCGGGAGATTGACTGTCGAGAGGCGGGGGGTGATCCGATGCCCACGAGGGCGCCCTTGGCGGCCTCCCAGAGTCGTTGTACCCGTTGGAAAGACGGGTCGCGCTGCAAGCTTGCATACATTTCCGGCGAGGGCAGTGCTTGCGTGAAGAGAAAAGCCGGCACGCCACCGCTGCGCTCCGCAACAGCCCGGGCGAGTTCGTTGGACTGGTGCCACGGTTCCGGCTCGGTCTGACCGCCGACGGTCGGGGCGATGACCACCCCGGGCAGCCGGGGCAGGATGCCCTGGCTGAGCTCGTAGATGGTGCGGCCGGAAGAAACCAGCAGAACGTCGCCGGGCTCGAGTGACATGTCCGAGAGGGCCGCGTTCACCTGGGGTGCCAGGCCACCGCGGATTCGCGCGGACTGGTCACCCGGGGCAAGGTAGACCCGGGCTAGGCCGAGGGCGTCACGCAGGGCCGCGGCGAGATCGTCCGTCGAGTGCTGTTCGGGATTGACGACCTCGATGCGCACTACGCCCACGCGCCGGGCCTCGGCCAGCAGACGACTGACGAAGGGCCGGGAGATCTTCATGACCGCGGCGATTTGCGCCTGGTTGTCTTCGTCGACGTAATACATGCGAGCCGCTTCATAGAGCGCGCTGAGCGGGTAGCGAGCCTCAGGCCGGTCGCCGACTGTGTCCATGGGATGCTCGCTCATTGGGGGGATCCTTCCGCGGGGTGTACACGACCATCATGGCCTATGAACAAAGACGTGAACAAATGTTCCGCACATAGCAAACACAGAAATTTTGTTCTGCACAGATGTGTCGATAGTGTCGGAGAGCATCAAAGTTATCGGATGATCCAAGGAGGGGTCCATGTCCACCGCAACACTTTCGGCTACAACGCAGTCCGTCAAACGATCCGAATCAACGTCAACGCTGCCCAGCTTCATGCAGGCCGTCGTCGTGCACGGCCCAGAAAAATACGTTATGGAACGACTCCCGGTGCCGGTCCCCGGCCCTGGCGAAATGCTGATCAAGGTTGAGGCGGTCGGCGTGTGTGCCAGCGACCTCAAGTGTTACCACGGCGCCACCAAGTTCTGGGGCGACGAGGACCGGCCCGCTTGGGCCCAGACCGGGATCACGCCCGGCCACGAATTCGTCGGCACCATTGTGCTGGCCGACGACGTGGCTGAGGCTCACCATCAAGTCAGCGTGGGCGACCGCATCGCCTGCGAACAAATCGTGCCCTGCGGCGAATGCCGGTACTGCACCCGCGGCCATTACTGGATGTGCGGCCCCCACGACATGTTCGGCTTCCGCAACTTCAACGGCGCCATGGCGGAGTACCTTGTCGTGCCGATTCGGGCTCTTACTCACCGCGTCTCCCACGAACTGCCAGCCGCACACGCCGCCTTCGCCGAACCGCTGGCCTGCTCGCTGCACGCCGTCGAGCGTGCCAACATCCACTTCGATGACGTGGTGGTCATCGCCGGGTGCGGCCCGATCGGTCTGGGCGCCATCGCTGGCGCCAAGGCCAAGGGCGCGCGGGTCGTCGTGGCCCTCGACCTGAGTGACGACAAACTTGCCCTGGCAGGCAAGTGCGGCGCCGATATTTTGCTCAACGCGGGCACGAGTGATGTCATTGCAGAGATCACAGCCATGACGGACGGTTATGGCGCGGATGTTTACATCGAGTGCACCGGGCATCCGTCGGGCGTGAAGCAGGGTCTGAACCTGCTGCGCAAGCTCGGCACCTTCGTGGAATACTCCGTCTTCGGCTCCGACGTGACCGTGGACTGGTCGATCATCAGCGACGATAAGGAGCTCGATATCTTCGGCGCGCACCTTGGCCCAAACTGCTGGCCTGCCGCGATCAAGATGATCGAGTCTGGCGTTCTGCCAATGGACGACATCTGCACCAACCAGTTCGCCCTCAACGACTATCAGGCCGCGCTTGACCTTGTCAGCGATACCGCGGGCGCCTCGGTCAAGGTCAGCATCCTTCCGTAATCGGCAGTCCGGTGCATCGCGGTCATTGTCGCGGTGTCTCCCCTGGCCCTGTCGGGCCACGCTTTTCAGGCCGACCTCACTCGGCCATAGCACGATGACGTGAACGGATGATTGTGACCCAAACCCTCGAACGACCGGCCTCCACGCGGGAAACCCGCCTCGACCGGATCGGCATTCCGCACTCCCTACGCTGGGGCTTCCTCGGCGTGCTGGTCTTCATGACCGGTAATGGTGTGGAATCCAACTTCATCGCACCACACATGGCCGCGGCGCTGCCCACGGCCGCAGCACTCGTTCCGACGATCATCACCATGTACGGCGTGGCCGTGCTCGTGGCCTCCTACCTGTCCGGGGCGCTCTCCGACCTGTGGGGCCCACGCCGAGTCATGTTGCTCGGTTTTGTGGTCTGGATGGTCTTCGAAGCGACGTTCCTGCTGGCGCTCAGCGGCGAATCAACCGTGGGGGTGATGATTTCGTACTTCCTGCGTGGATTCGGCTTCCCGCTGTTCGCCTTCGCCTTCCTGGTCTGGATCAATGCCGTGGTGCCGTCCAAACGCAACGGCACGGCCGTTGGCTGGTTTTACGTGATGTTCACAGGAGGCCTGCCGACCCTCGGATCACTCTTCGCCATCTTTGCCATTCCCGCCTTCGGGTCGGGAATCGGCGGGGAGTACCTCACCATGTGGGCCTCTGCGGGCATCGTGACGATCGGGTTTCTGATCGCCTGGACGGGTATCCGTGAGCAGCGTGGCCGGTCGCGGTTGGTTCCGCACGAGGAGACCACCAGTCGGGTGCTGTTATCAGGCCTGCGCCTCACGGCGACCCAGCCGAAGATTTTGATGGGCTTCCTGGTGCGCATCATCAATACCGCCCCGCAGTTCGGCATGTTCATCATTCTTCCGAGCATCATCGGCGGTGAGCTCGGCTGGACACAGGCCCAGTGGCTCACCATGACCGTGATTGTGTTCGCCTCCAACGTGGCCTTCAACGCTCTGTTCGGTGCGATCGGTGACAAGTGGGGCTGGCGCCGTACCGTTCGCTGGTTCGGGATCGTCGGCTCCGCGATTGGCCTGCTGACCTGGTGGTACGTGCCACACTGGGTTGAACCGGGCTCCGACTGGGGCTTCCGGGTCTCTGTTGCCGCTGGTGTATTCTTCGGAATCATGCTCGCCGGGTTCGTGCCGATGGGCGCGATCATGCCAGCCCTCGCCCCCGAGCACAAGGGCGCTGCGATGGCCATGTACACGACCGCCGCCGGCGGTGCGGCCTTTCTGGGCGCAGCCGTGGTTGCCATCGTGCAGCCCTGGGGCGGCAACATCGGTGTGGTGTGGGCGTTCGTGATCCTCTACGGCGCCGCGTTTATTATGATCAACTACCTTCGCGTGCCCGAAGATGAGCCGGGAGCACGTTCGTGACCCGCTTGTTCGGCGACCCGGCCGAATTCGCTGAGGATCAGTTGGCCGGATTCGTCGACCTCTACCGTGACCGCCTGCGGGGCGTCCCCGGCGGAGTCGTCGCCCTCCCATCCGGCCCCCCGCAGGTCGCCGTGATCGTTGGCGGCGGCTCCGGCCACTATCCGGCATTCGCCGGCCTCGTTGGCCCGGGTTTCGCAACCGGTGCGGTTGTGGGCAACATATTCACCTCGCCCAGCGCCGCCCGAGTGTACTCCGTCGCCAAAGCCGCCCATCAGGGTCGCGGCGTCGTGCTGAGCTTCGGCAACTACGCCGGCGACACCATGAACTTCGGCATCGCCGCCGAGCGGCTGCGCAAAGAGGGCATCGACACCCGCATCGTCATCGTGACAGATGACATCGCATCCGCTGCCGAGGAACAGTTACGACGCGGCATCGCCGGAGACTTCACCGTCTTCAAGGTCATGGGTGCCGCGGCAGCGACCGGAGTCAACCTCGACGAGGTCGAACGGCTCGGTCGGGCGGCAAATGCCGCCACCCGCACCCTCGGAGTGGCCTTTTCCGGCTGCACCATGCCCGGTGCCCACGAACCGCTCTTCGACGTGCCCGCAGGCCACCTCGGGCTCGGCCTCGGCATTCACGGCGAGCCCGGCATTCGCGACGAGCCGATGCCCACCGCGGCCGATCTCGCCCACACCCTCGTGAATAGCGTGCTCGCTGAGGCCCCAGCGCACGCTGCAAGCAAGCGCGTGGCCGTGATCCTCAATGGCCTCGGTACCACCAAATATGAGGAGCTCTTCCTTCTCTGGAGCCACATAGCGCCACTGCTCCGCGAGGCGGGGCACACCACCGTCGACGTGGAGGTCGACGAAATCGTGACCAGCCTCGACATGGGCGGCTGCTCACTCACCCTGATGTGGCTCGACGACGAACTCGAAACGCACTGGCGCGCGGATGCCTACACGCCCGGCTACCGCAAGCAGAAAGCCCCACTAGTGAGCATCGACACCACTTTGGAGCAGGGCCACAGCGCGGTGGAGGTCGCCGCAGTCGCACCCGACTCCAGCGCGGCGGGCCGCAAACTGGCCGGGCTCGCCTCCCGCGGCCTACTCACGATGCAGTCGAGCCTGCACGAACACGAGCAGCGACTGGGCGATATCGACGCGATCGCCGGCGACGGCGACCACGGACGCGGGATGGTCAAGGGAATCGACGCGGCCGTTGCCGTGTCGACGACCGCCTGCTCCAACGCCGCCGGGGTGGCCTGGCTGCTGCAGCGATCCGGACAGGCCTGGGCCGAGGAAGCGGGCGGAACCTCGGGCGTGCTCTGGGGCGCGGCGCTCGAAGCTGCTGGAATGGTACTCACCGATGATCGCGACCGGTATCTCCCGAGTGACATCGTCGCGGGGGCTGAAGCGTTCCTCGAGGCCATCGTCGACCTCGGCGGCGCGACCATCGGGGACAAGACCATGGTCGACGCGCTGATTCCCTTCGTGGACGAGCTGCGGGCCCGGGTCGCTACCGGGGCGAGTGTGCAGTCTGCGTGGCGCGCGGCATCCGTCGTCGCTACCGTCGCGGCCGCCGACACCGCCGCACTGACCCCGAAACTCGGCCGCGCCCGGCCACTCGCCGCGAAGAGCGTCGGAACCCCGGATGCCGGGGCCACCTCGCTCGCGCTGCTCGTGACCGCGCTCGGTGCGATGAGCCACTCGTGATTGACTGACCGACTGACCGACTGACTAATTGACTGACCGACTGATTGATGGAGAGAAACATGCGCGTTGTAGTGGGTTCGGATGACGCCGGATACGAATATAAGGAAGCACTGAAAGCAGACCTGCTGGCCAGCGGGCTGGTGAGCGAGGTGATCGATGCTGGAGTGAACGGTGATGACCACACCGCCTACCCGCACGTGGCCGTGGCCGCAGCCCGCACCATCGCGGCCGGCCAGGCAGACCGCGCCCTGCTGATCTGCGGCACCGGACTCGGCGTAGCCATCGCCGCCAACACGGTCAAGGGAATTCGCGCGGTCACCGCGCACGACTCCTACAGCGTGGAGCGTTCGGTCCTTAGCAACGACGCCCAGGTGCTCTGCATGGGCCAACGCGTGATCGGCCTCGAACTCGCGCGCCGCCTCGCGCGAGAGTGGCTCACCTACACCTTCGATACCGAAAGCGCGAGCGCTCAGAAGATCACCGCTATCAGCAGCTACGAGAGGGACGAATCATGAGCGTCGCGGTCCAGGACTTCGCCGGAAAAACAGCAGTCATTACCGGAGCGGCGAGCGGCATCGGGAATGCGGTCGCCCACTACTTCGCCGAACGTGGAGCCCAAATCGTGGGAGTGGACCTCAACGACTCGATCGTGAGGGCCATGGCCGAGCTTCCCGGCGGCGGCCACCACGCCGTGGCCCGCAACCTCACGGAGCCGGGGGCCGCCCGGGACGTAATCGCCGAGGCCGTCGCGGTCGCCAGACGAGTGGACATTCTCGTGAACTCCGCCGGTGTCGCCCTGCTCGACGCAGCGCTCGAACTCTCGGAAGAAAAATGGAACGCCACCCTCGCCGTCAACCTCACGGCGAGCTTCACGATGTCGCAGGCTGCGGGGGCAGTGATGACTGCGGCCGGTTTTGGTCGCATCGTCAACCTCGCCTCGCAGGCCAGCGTGATCGGGCTCGAACAGCACGTGGCGTACTGCGCAAGCAAGGCCGGCGTGCTCGGAATGACCCGAGTGCTGTCCCTGGAATGGGCGCCGTTTGGCGTGACGGTCAACGCGGTCTCGCCGACGGTCGTTGAGACCCCGCTCGGCAAGGCAGCCTGGGCGGGAGCGAAGGGTGAGGCCATGAAGAGCCGCATTCCGGTCGGGCGTTTCGCCCGCCCTGACGAGGTGGCGGCCCTGATCGCATACCTCGCGAGTGAGGCCGCGGCAATGGTCACTGGCGAGAACATTCTCATCGACGGCGGGTACGCCAGCATCTGATCCGCGCTGTGGGGGCAAAATGCGTGAGTCGCATCTACACCAGGGAGAGCAGATTGAAGGAATTATGCTGCACGAAGACGTTCGGTCACGAAAGCCTGTGCCACTCGTTCACTAGCGCTGCGATGTTCTGATCACAGTTCGCCTTGTTTCGGGGTCCCCACCAGTCGGCTTGATTAAATCCTTGCTGAGCGTCGACGACGATCAAAGCGGTGCGATCATCGATCGAGGGTAGTTAGGCCACGATCCGGGTCTCCTTAGTCACAGACCCGATCCCAGAACAAGTTCTCCCGACCCTCGATGAAAAGGCGCACGTCACGGTTCGACGGGGCATCACGGTCGTTGATCCGGCGCGATGGCACTCGGCTTCCCGCGCGGGTCAGGTTCACGTCGAAGAGCGGGCGCAGTCGCCAGACGCCGTCGATGCGCAGAAAACCGTGGTTACGCCAGTGGCCGTCGACGCTACCCACGAGCACAGTGAACGCCACGCGTCCAAACATTTCTCGGAGATCCTTGGACACTGCCTCGAGCGTGACCTGGCCGATCGTGTCGGCGAAGTTTTCGTAGGTTGCAGAGCTCTGCGGCCCGAGCCCCATCGGCGTCATCGCTGACATGTAGCCGATACGTTCGTGCTTCTTCTAGCGCCAGGGGATTAGTTTCTTGCGGATCGAGCGCGCCACCCGGATGGTGACGTGGCCCGAATTTCCTCCCATCACAGTTAATGGATGAGGTGACTCTGTGTTCTTAGCAGCTGTAGAAGCCACCTACACCGTTGTCAACTCGACAACCGGTTCCATCTGATGTGCTGGTACCGACGCCACCGCCACCGCCACCCGGGCGACCGGAACTGCCGCCACCCCCGCTGTAACCACCGGAGGTACTACCGCCGCCCGACGAACCGGAGTTGGAACCAGCAGCCCGCTTAGCAGCAGCCTGGTTGGCTGCAACGCGAGCTGCCTCGGCCGCAGCGGCAACACGGGCAGCTTCAGCAGCTGCGGCTTCGGCTGCAACACGAGCTGCCTCAGCAGCAGCGGCCTCGGCCGCCACACGGGCAGCTTCGATCTCAGCAGCAATACGCGCTGCCTCGTCGGTCTGGAATACAGCAAAGTCACTCATGAGTACAGCGATGCCTGCGTTGAGGACCTTGGTCGCAGTCGTGCTCTGAGCGACCTGCGCAGTAAGAGCCGAAGCCTGGTCGCGATCAGTGCAGGTGGTTGCGAGCTTCGTCTGAGTCAGGGCCGCACGGGAAGCGCTCACGTCGCTGACGAGGTCAGCGCCGCTCGCACGAGCAGGGACAGCTTCTACACCAGCAACGGCTTCGACACCGTCGCTGGCCGTGACGGCTTCGACCGCTGCGACACTCTCGACAGCTCCGCGAGCTGCATAGTCCGTGCTGGTTCCGGCGGCTGTACCCTCAGCAGTAACGGGTAGTTCAAGCACAGTTACAGCGATCAGCGCAGCGTCAGACGCTGCGAGAGCGGTTTTCGCTTTGGCCGCAGCACTGGCGCTGGTCTTGACCACGGCGTCGCAGATACTCGCCGTCGCGGCGTTGTAGCTGCCCACACCCACGGCGCTGGCCGTTATTCCGCCACCGAACACGATAAGGCCCGCAGCAAGTACAGCGATGAGCTTGGTGTTGCGCTTCTTGGTGCTGGAGAGACCTGTCAGGATCGAGCTGCAGTTTTTGGTGGGGGTCTTGTTGGTCAGGGTCATCAGCTCCTTTCAAGGTGGTGGGTTAGGGAAACAGGCAGGTGCGTTTAGTGAGGTACGCGCGATAGACGAGGCTCGAACACGGGTGCTCCTCCATGCGTGCTTTCAGCGTTCCCGGGCAAGTACAGTGTTGCAGCAATACGATCGCTTTCGTGCGGGCTATTTACTCACCAGGCTCAAGCACCTGTTACAACGGAACGCCGTCTGACATCTGGAGCCACCTCGCCCCTCGCAAGGGAAGAGCGACACACCGATTTTGTCGTAGTTGGCCGTTGCCCATTCTCACCCAGACGGTGGCGCCTTTGCCGTGCGTGGCGTGGAAGCAAGAACCCGAGCAGTTCGGGTGTTCCCGCTGGTCGTTCCGGTGTGACAAACCACGACGTTGAGATCGCGGAGCAACTGTCCAAGGCGGACCAGTAACGCGCACCACGCCGCAAGAGCACCGGAGACCCACCGTCCGTCGGGACGCTAGGCGACGCCCAACGGCGCTTTACCCGGCACTCAAATCTAAAGCGGAGTCTAGAGCGGAGCTCAGCAGCAGCCGGGCAAAAGAAAAGGCCCTCTGACCGGTGAAACACCTGGTCAGAGAGCCTTTATGTGTAGCGGGAGCGGGAATTGAACCCGCGACACCACGATTATGAGCCGTGTGCTCTAACCAACTGAGCTACCCCGCCGCGACTTGTCGGCTGTTCGCTTCCAAGCCTGAGCCCCCTGTGGGAATCGGACCCACTACCTCTTCCTTACCAAGGAAGTGCTCTACCAATGAGCTAAGGGGGCAAAGCAACCAAAAAACAGTAGCAATGCCGCGTTTTTGGCAACCTAGAAACTTTATCACCCCGACAGGGCGCTCTAGACCACTTCCCACGCTACAGGCACACAGCGCCAATGCCGTAGCATTTTAGAATGACTGGCACCGAACTGACCCCTGGCACCGAGTGGTGGCGCACCGCCGTCATCTATCAGATCTATCCCCGATCGTTCGCTGACGCGAACGGTGATGGTATGGGCGACCTTGCCGGCATCAGCGCGCGCCTGCCGCAGCTCAAAGACCTCGGCATCGATGCCATTTGGTTGTCTCCTTTCTATACCTCGCCACAACGCGACGCAGGCTACGACGTTTCCGACTACTGCAACGTCGACCCTTTGTTCGGCACCCTCGACGACTTCGACGTGCTGCAGCGCACCGCCCACGACCTCGGAATCCGGGTCATCGTCGACATCGTGCCCAACCATTCCTCAAGCGACCACGGCTGGTTCCAGGCTGCCCTCGCCGCCAGCCCTGGCAGTGAAGAACGCGCCCGCTACACCTTTCGCGACGGCAAAGGAGACAACGGCGAGCTCCCCCCGAACAATTGGGAGTCCGTCTTCGGCGGTCTCGCCTGGACCCGCACGACCGATCCCGACGGCACCCCCGGCCAGTGGTACCTGCATCTGTTCGACAGCAGTCAGCCCGACTTCGACTGGGATAGCGAGTGGGTGCGCGAGCAGTTTCGCGCGGTGCTGCGTTTCTGGCTCGACCGCGGCGTCGACGGCTTTCGAGTGGATGTTGCGCACGGCATGATCAAGGCGCCCGGCCTCCCCGACTACACGCCGCCCGCAGAGGGTGGCAGCATGGGCGGGGCGCCGTCATCCATTCTCGAACCGGGCATCACCGCCGAGACGCCGCTGACCGCCCCCTACTGGGCGCAGGACGGCGTGCACGAGATCTACCGCGACTGGCACCAGGTGCTCGCCGCCTATCCCGGCGACCGCGTTCTCGCGGCCGAAGCCTGGGTCGATCCGCTCAGCCAGATGGCCAAGTGGGTGCGCCCAGACGAGATGCATCAGGCCTTCAACTTCGCCTACCTGGAAACCCCGTGGAACGCGACGCAGCTGAAGAGCGTCATCGACGATTCGCTCGAAGCTTTCGGCAACGTCGGTGCGCCGAGCACCTGGGTGCTCTCCAACCACGACGTTGTGCGCCACGCTTCTCGGCTGGCCCTCACCGGTGATAATCTGCAGGGTCATGGCATTGGCCCCAAGACAGTTGGCCTGCCCGACACGGTTCTGGGGCTGCGGCGCGCGCGGGCGGCATCCGCTTTGATGCTGTCGCTTCCCGGCTCGAGCTATCTGTACCAGGGTGAGGAACTCGGCCTTCCAGAAGCCGTCGACCTGCCCGACCATGCCCGCGAAGACCCCACCTGGTTTCGCACCAACGGTGAGCGTTACGGGCGAGACGGATGCCGCGTGCCGATTCCGTGGGAAGCCGCCAGCGAATCGTTCGGCTTCAGCACGGGCGCGAAGAGCTGGCTGCCGCAACCGGCAGAGTGGGCCGGGCTGGCCCGCGACCAGCAAGACGGCGTGGCCGACTCAACCCTCGAGCTGTACAAGCTCGCTCTGCGACTGCGCCGGGAGCACTCCCTCGCCTCCGGCACCGTCGAGTGGCAGGGCGGTTTCGACCCCGCGGTCGCGGCGTACCGCAACGGCGACGTGACCGTCGTCGCTAACACTGGATCGGCCTCCATCCAGCTGCCCGCCGGTGACGTTCTGTTGGCGAGCGAAGAACTCGTCGGCCGCACCCTGCCGGGAGACGCGACGGCCTGGTTGCTCACCGTCCAGCCATGACCGCGTTCGAGGCTGCACCCGTCGGCAGCGCAGCCGACGAGGGCAGCGTCGTCGCCCCCGACTCCGGTACCGTCGCGCCCAGTGCCGCTGAGAGCATCGCCGCCATGCGGGAGTTGAAGCTCGAACTGACTCGGTTCATGATGTCGTACAAGTTCGCGACCGACGAGATACTGACCAAGATCAACATCTTGAAGGAGGAATTCAGCGCGATTCATGATTACAGCCCGATCGAGCACGTCAGCTCCCGGCTCAAGTCACCGGAGGGCATTCTCAAGAAGGCCATCCGCAAGGGGCATCCGCTCGAGCTGATCGGGATTCGCGACAACATCCAGGACATCGCCGGAATTCGCATCACCTGCAGTTTCATCTCCGACACCTATCGCGTTCGCGACATGCTCGCCGGACAGCGCGACGTGACGGTGCTCCAGGTCAAGGACTACATCCGAGAACCCAAGGCCAACGGGTATCAGAGCCTGCACCTCATCGTGGCGATCCCGGTATTCATGTCCGACCGTGTGCAGCCAGTCACGGTTGAGATTCAGATCCGCACGATCGCGATGGACTTTTGGGCGAGCCTGGAACACAAGATCTACTACAAGTACAACGGCGCCGTGCCAGACACCCTGGTAGAAGACTTGCGGCAGGCAGCGGACGCCGCCAACCGGCTCGATGTGAAGATGGAACTACTGCACGACCAGGTTGTGGCTCTGGAGCCCGTCACCGACGACGCCGATCTGTTCAGCTTCGACGGCCTGCCGCCGTTTCCGCTACCGAAGGGCCTGCTCGAGTCCTTCATGCGCGGGCGAAGCGAACCGAGCTAGACCGGCGGCGGCGCCCGGAGCTGGCCGCCCGACCCACATAACTCCTGCAATTTGCGGGCGTTCCAAAACACTCCCGCGACTTCCCGCGTCTTCAATGTTCGGGCGCAGGCATTTGCAGGAGTTGTGCGCCTGCCAACGATCGGGACTGACCCGAGCTGCGCTAGTTGGTATTGGCGTAGAGCCAGGCGAGCGGGTCGACCTTGGTCCCGGCGATTCCGCCTTGACGAATCTCGAAGTGCAGGTGCGGGCCGGTCGACATCCCGGTGCTGCCGGTCTTACCGATGACCTGGCCGACCTTGACCACGTCACCTTCCTTGAAGAGCATCGATCCGTGGATCATGTGCGCGTACACGCTGGTGACGAGCTCACCATTGATCATGTGGTCGATCATCATGTGCACGCCGAGGCTGGCTTCGCCGTCTTCGGCGTAGCTGACCACGCCGTCGGAAATGGCTTGGATCGGTGCGCCGACGCCCGGGTTGAAGTCCTGGCCGCCGTGGTTCACCGAACAGCCGGCGCAATTGCGGTAGCCGATCTGGTCGCCGATATGCACACCAACGGCGAACGGCCACTGAATGGTGCCGTTCGGGTTATTAGTGAAGGTATCCTCCATGCGGATACCGCTGGCCTCTGCGACCTCGGCGATGGTGCTCGACTTGTAGCCGTCACGCACGACGGTGACGGTGTCCCCGCCTGCCAGATCCATGCTCTGCATATTCTCAGTTGTCGGAACACGCTGCGATTCAAGAACGGATGCCTGCACGTCTTGTGACGACAATAACGCCTCGGCGGGAATGGATGTAGCAACGGCCATCAGAGCCACGAACGACATAGCGAGAATCGAAGCACCTTTGGCCGCACGCTGGCGCATGGTGCTGCCGAGCGGTCGCGGGCGCGTGGTACGTCGGTGCGGCAGCGCCCCGGCGGGAACGAAATCGCGCGCGGGGGCGAACGCTTCACCCGGCTTCTGCTCGATGCGCTGACGACGTGGTCGCGCACCAGCGGCGTGAATCACCGTCGGGATCGACTGGGTTACGCCGGGAGCCAGCAACTTTTCGTAGTCGGTAGGCTCGGCGTCGGCGACCGGCAGGGCCGCGACAACGCGGTCAGTCACGGTGACTACAACGGGTTCAAGGTCCGGCACGGCCAGATCGGTTTCAACGATTAGCTCGGCGACAGGGCTGAGCCGCACGAGGTCATCGGCGGCCTCGTTGAGCGGTGCTGTATCCGCTAATTCCAACCGAGAGAAAGCAATCCGCTCGCGCTCGCGAAGCTCCCTACGAGTAAGCGCTGCCGGCTCAGCCGGGGAAAATACGGTGCTGTCACTCTCACCGGGCACGGAGGTGTCCATGGGTGGGATGTGACGTGACAAAATGCAGCTTTCGGCGTAGCGGACGGGATCTCGTACTCGTTCTGGATAACGCCAAATGACGCAGGATCAATATAACGAATCGGTTAAGGGTAACGCGTAACCCTGAGAATACCAGAGGGAAGCGACCAATCACACCCAAAAGGGGGTAATGGGCATGGCATCAGCGGAGTCCCGCGTCAGACGGGAAGCGCTCGAAGAGCCCGGTGAGTACCGGCTCGAACTGATCGTAAAGGGCCGGAGCGGCGGCGATGAGCAAGTCGCGGCCCTCGGCATCCGCTTGTAGAGCGCCGACCCGCGCACCAGCTTCCCGGGCGATCAGGGCGCCGGCTGCGTGGTCCCAGGGGTTGAGGCCGCGTTCGAAATAGAGGTCGAGGCGCCCGCAGGCGACCGCGCAGAGGTCGAGTGCGGCCGAACCGATACGACGGATGTCCCGCACCTGGCCGATGAGACCACCCACGACATTAGCCTGCCACACCCGCCGGGCCGCCTCGTAGCTGAAGCCCGTGCCGGCCAGGGCGAGCGAGAGTGGAACGTCGTGATTCACGTGCAAGCGCTGGTCGCCCAGCCAGGCGCCCGAGCCCTCCGACGCGGTGAACACCTCGCCGAGGGTGGGGTTGACGACCGCGCCGGCGAGGGAGTTCCAGCTGGCCGGGTCGGGGTCACCCTGCACGACGGCGATACTAACGGCGTAGAACGGGATGCCGTAGAGGTAGTTGACGGTGCCGTCGATGGGGTCGACCACCCAGGTGAGCCCGCTGCTACCCCCGGACGCGTCGGATTCTTCGCCATAAAACCCGTCGTTCGGCCGGGCGTCTGCGAGCAGGCCGCGAATGAGTAACTCGACCTCGCGGTCGGCCGCGGTGACGATGTCTTCGGGTGACGACTTCGAGGCGGCAATCTCGACCCCTTCCGTGCGACGCCGGTGGGCGAGCGCCCCGGCGGTGAGGGCGACGGTGCGCGCAAGGTCGAGCAGCTCGGTCGGGGCGGGATGTGTCATACCCTCACGTTACTGGCAGCCCGTTAAACCTAGACAGGCAGGCCCGGAGGCCTGCCTGTCTAACGCTGGTGGCGAGTGCGAGGTTCGAACTCACGAAGGCTACGCCGTCTGATTTACAGTCAGATCCCTTTGGCCGCTTGGGTAACTCGCCAGGCGCTCCCGACCAGGTGTAATCACTTGACCGGAGACGCGGGTTAACAATACAAGACGAAGCGCCTCACCGAGAAATCAGCGGATGCAGATCTTCGTCATGAGGCACATCCGCTACCCGGCGGGCGGCCCTCCCGTGCCGGTCGACGCGTCGACGCCGAGGCCGGAGATCCCTTCAATGCCGGCGTTATCCGCGGCCTAGCGATTATTGATGCCCGAGACCGCAAGGAGTGTCCGGGTGAGGTGTCCAATCGCGTACTTTTTGCACTATCGCTGGTCGGATACCATTGGGGAATGGCAGATTCAACGTTCGACATCGTCAGCAAGGTCGACCCGATGGAGGTCGACAACGCCCTCAACCAGGCGCACAAGGAAGTCGCTCAGCGCTACGACTTCAAGAACGTGGGAGCCTCGATCGCAATGAGCGGCGAAAAGGTGCTCATGAAAGCCAACACTGAGGAACGCGTCAAGGCGATCCTCGAAGTGTTCGAAGCCAAGCTGATCAAGCGTGGCATCTCACTGCGCAGCCTCGACGCGGGCGAACCGTTCGCCTCCGGCAAGGAGTACCGCATCGAGACGAGCATGAAGGCCGGCATCGACCAGGAGAACGCGAAGAAGATCAGCAAGATCATTCGCGACGAGGGCCCAAAGGGCGTCAAAAGCCAGATTCAGGGTGACGAACTGCGGGTCAGCTCCAAGAGCCGCGATGATCTGCAGGCCGTGATGGCGCTTCTCAAGGGCAAGGACCTCGACGTAGCCCTGCAGTTCACCAACTTCCGCTAGCCCCCGGCTACTCGGCGCGGGAGACCGCCACCATTTCGTCGCGGTCGACGACCTTGATGCGGATGCGGCCGGCGGCCTCGCCTAGCGCGAGTTCGTGCTGGTCGAGGTTGTGCCAACCGTCGAGACCGGTGTACTTCACGCCGCGCGCATCGAGCAAGTGCACGATGCTCTCCTCCGCCGGCGACTCGGGGCGCCACCAGTTACCGAGGTCGTTGATCAGGTGGCGAATCGTTTCCATCGCGTCACTCTTGGTGTGGCCAATCAGGCCAACCGGCCCGCGCTTGATCCAGCCGGTCGCGTAGACGCCGTACATTTGCTGGTTGAACAGCCCGCCGGTACCGGCCGACGGGTCACGGCGCAGCACCTGGCCCTCACGGTTCGGAATGATGCCGCGCTTCTTGTCAAACGGCACGTCCGGCAACTCCGACCCGAAGTATCCGACCGCCCGGTAAACGGCCTGCACCGGAATCTCACGAATTTCGCCGGTGCCGACGACGCCGCCGGCGCCATCCGTTGTAGTGCGTTCCCAGCGGAACGCACCGACCCGGCCGGTCCCGTCGTCAACCAACTCGACCGGCTTGGCGAAGAAGTGCATGTGCAGACGGCGGCTGGCGGTGCCGGTCTCGCGGGCGCGCCACTGGTTCAGCGTCTTATCGATCACGAAGACCTGCTTATTGCTCGTGACAGCGGCCTGAGCGGCCTCGTCGTACTCAAAGTCCTCGTCGTAGACGATCATGTCCACATCATTCAGCTCGCCCACCTCACGCAGTTCCAGCGGCGTGAATTTAACGGATGTCGGCCCGCGCCGCCCAAATACGTGCACGTCGGTCACCGGTGACCCATTCAATCCGTCATACACGTTGCTGGGAATCTCCGTCGGCAACAGGTCATCGGCGTGCTTGATGAGCATGCGCGAAACGTCGAGGGCCACATTGCCGTTGCCGATAACGGCGATCTCGCGCGCGTCGAGCGGCCAGGTGCGCGGCACGTCTGGATGGCCGTCGAACCAGCTCACGAAGTCGGCGGCGCCGTATGAACCCTTCAGGGACGCGCCCGGAATATTGAGGTCGGCATCCTGAACGGCGCCGGTCGCGAAGATGACCGCGTTGTAGTGCTTCTTGAGGTCGTCGAGGGTGACGTCCACACCGAAACGCACGTTGCCGAACACGCGAATATCACCGCTGTCGAGCACGCCCCGCAGCGCAGTGACAATGCCCTTGATGCGGGGGTGGTCGGGGGCGACGCCGTAGCGCACGAGGCCATACGGCGCCGGCAGGTGGTCGAACAGGTCGATCGAGACCTCAAAATTGCGCTCGGCCTTCAGCAGAATATCGGCGGCATAGATGCCCGCCGGTCCTGCGCCGACGATGGCCAGTCTCAATTTGGTCACGGAAGATTCCTTACTGCGCGGGCAGGCCGAGCCAAAGCCCAGGTGCGCCTTCAAATGGGGTCTAGCTGGAGCGCTCGACGATGGACTCGGCGAATCGGGTGAGGGCTTTCTTGACCGAACCGTTCGGAAGCGGTTTCAGGGCGGCGACGGCGTCGCGCGCCCAGCCGTGCGCCTCGGCCAGGGTCTCGGCCGTGACGGCATGCTCGCGCAGCGCGGTGATCGCCGCGTCCGCGTCAGCACCCTGTTCAGCACCGGCCGTCATCACGTCACGTTCCAGCCGCCCCAGCAGATCAGCGGATGGCCCATCGCTTGCGGCACGTTCCCGCAATCGAAGCAGCGGAAGCGTGACCACGCCGGCGCGCAAGTCCGTTCCGGGCACTTTGCCCGTCTCCTGCGGCTGCGGTGACAGATCGAGCACATCGTCGATCAGCTGAAAGGCGACGCCGATCTTCTCACCGAAGTCCACGACCGGCTGCTCGTACTCGGCCGGGGCGTTGGAGAACACCACACCACCCTGGGCGGCCGCAGCGATGAGCGAACCGGTCTTTCCCGCGAGCACCTGAATATAGTGCGCGACCGGGTCTTCACCGGCGCGCGGGCCCACCGTCTCCTGAAACTGACCGAGCACGAGGCGCTCGAACGTGGTCGCCTGCAGTTTAATGGCGCGTTCGCCGAGCCGGGCCATCAGCTGGCTGGCACGAGCGAACAGTAGGTCACCCGTGAGAATGGCGATGGAGTTGCCCCACACGGTTTGCGCGCTCGGCACGCCACGGCGCTTGTCCGCGTCGTCCATGACGTCGTCGTGATAAAGCGAGGCCAAGTGGGTCAGTTCGATGGCTGTGGCCGCGGTGACAACATCGGGCACGACGCCCCCGCCCAGGTGCGCCGTAAGCAGCGCGAGCATGGGACGCACTCGTTTTCCACCGGCGTTGAGCAGGTAGCGGCTGGTGACCGTGGCGATTTCGTTGGCGTAGACGAGCTCATCGATGAGCGCCGCTTCGACCTTTTCGATGCCGGCGTCGATGTTGGCCGCCAAGCCGCGGTCGGCGGAAGTCGAGAAAATACGTTCGCCGAGGCCCACCTGGCTGGTCACCGACGCGGTGCGTCGAATCACGGGGACTCTGGATTTCACGTAAATCAGCCTATCGAGTTGGTCAGGGCTTGGTTCCGCGGTGAAGAGCCACGATGCCGAGTGTGAGGTTGCGGTAGGCCACGGCAGAATATCCGGCCGAGCGCAGCCATCCACTGAGCACCCGTTGGGTCGGCCAGGCCGCGATGGACTCGCCGAGGTAGTCATAGGCTTCAGCGTTGGAAGACGCGAGGCG
This sequence comes from Cryobacterium serini, assembly GCF_004404025.1. Taxonomy (NCBI): domain Bacteria; kingdom Bacillati; phylum Actinomycetota; class Actinomycetes; order Micrococcales; family Microbacteriaceae; genus Cryobacterium; species Cryobacterium serini. The sequence goes on along the minus strand of NZ_SOHN01000016.1, from coordinate 32,226 downwards.
TACGACGCGCGGCATGACGTGGTTGAGATAGGCAAAGTAGCTCTGGCGAACCAGCGTCAGCGGCGGGGTCGAGAACTCGCAGATGACGACGCGCCCGCCGGGCTTGGTCACGCGGTAAAACTCGGCCAAGGCCTTCTTCGGCTCGACGACGTTGCGCAGTCCGAACGAGATGGTGACGGCATCGAACTCGTTGTCTTTGAAAGGCAGCGCGGTAGCGTCGGCCTGGACGAACTCGATGTGCTCATTGTTGGCGTGGCGAGCCCGACCGACTTCGATCATGCCGGCCGAGAAGTCGGCGGCGACAACGTGGGCTCCGCTGTGGGCCAGAGCGGCGCTCGAGGTGCCGGTGCCGGCCGCGATGTCGAGAATGCGTTCGCCCGGTTGCGGGTTGACTGCCGTGGTGGTGGCGATGCGCCAGAGCGACGCGTTGCCGACCGACAGCAACGCGTTCGTGCGGTCATAGTGCGCGGCGACCTCGTCGAACATGGCAGCCACCTGCGCGGGCCGTTTGTTCAGGTCTGCTCTATTCACCCCATCATTCTAGGATGAATAGGCCTACCGAAACTGCACGGTTGCCGGGCCCAGATTCGCGTGGGCGCAGTGGCGCGGGCGTAGGCTACAGAAGTGAATGTGCAGGCCTTGACGGTCGAAACCTCCCCGATGGCCGATATCCACCAACTGATCCTGCTGCTCGATGGCCGCACGCCACTGCTCTGGATGCGTCGCAACCAAGGCCTGGCTGGCATCGGCTGCGCGCTGCGGCTCGAGTTTTCCGGACCGACCCGCATGACGGATGCCGCGGCCGCCTGGAAACAGGTCGTCGCCTTGGCCACCGTGACAGACCCGCTCGCCCGCACGGGTACCGGGCTCCTCGCCTTCGGCGCCTTTACCTTCGATGAGACGTCGGCCCAGACCAGCGTGCTCATCGTTCCCGAGATCATCGTCGGCCGCGAAGACGGCCAATGCTGGGTGACGCGCATCTGGGAGACCGGCCAGAACGCCCCCGAGAACCCGCTGACGCTGCGTCCGCTCGGCGACGAGTACCGCATCGCCCTCCTGCCCGGAGCCCTGCCGCCGGATGCCTTCCGCAACGCAGTCAGCTCCGGCATCGACAGTATTCGAGCTCAGCTCATCAACAAGGTCGTGCTCGCTCGCGATTTGGTTGGGCGGGTGCCGGCGGAGTCCGACCTGCGCCGCGCCATCACCACGCTCGCGCTTGGCTACCCGGACTGCTGGACCTACGCCGTCGACGGCCTCATTGGGTCGAGTCCGGAAACTCTTATTCGCGCCGACCACGGTTCGGTCAACGCCCGTGTGCTGGCCGGCACGATCTCTCGCGGAGCGGATGCCGAGGACGATCGCGAGGCGGCCCTCACCCTGGCCACGTCATCGAAAGACGGCGACGAACACGAATTTGCCGTGCAGAGCGTGCTCAAGTCACTACGCCCGCACACCTCGGTGCTCGCGACGAGCGAAATTCCGTTCACGGTGAAACTCCCAAACCTCTGGCACCTCGCGACCGATCTGGAAGGTACCCTGAGCGACGGGTCGACGTCTCTTGACCTGATCGCAGCGCTGCACCCGACTGCTGCGGTCGCCGGAACACCGACCGACGCGGCTCTAGCCCTGATTCGCGAACTCGAACCGTTCGACCGTGGCCGCTACGCCGGGCCGGTCGGCTGGGTGGGCGCCGACGGCGACGGCGAGTGGGCGATTGCGCTGCGCTGCGCGCAGGTAGCGCCCGCCGGAGGCATCACCGCGTACGCCGGCTGCGGCATCGTGCTGGACTCCGACCCCGACCGCGAGCTCGCCGAGACCAAAATGAAGTTCCGCCCCATCGTAGAAGCCTTCGGCTAAGTCTTTGGGGCTACTTCCATCGCCAGGAGTCGATGGCGGCGGAGATGATTTCTTCCCCGTTGTCTTCGGGAATGACGAAGGAGATAACGAAGAACTTCACCGGCTCCCCGGCTGACTGGTAGGTATCCGGTGCAAAGACGGTGAGGAACGCCTTGGTGCGGGTGTTCTCGGCGTTACTGATCATGCGGGTGAGGTTGGCGTCGACGCCGCCGAGGGTTACGGCCTCTTTCAGGCTCGTGACCTCGCCGGCCTCGGGAAAGTAGCTCTGGTTCAGGAAGTCGACCATATCGTCGAGGCTGCCGCCGGGAACCCATTCGTCTGTGCTGGCCACCGCCACCGGTTCCACCAGTACGCTGCCGAGGATGCTGCCCACGCCCGTCTTGTGAATGACACCGTCGGCATCACGTTCACCCCACAGTTCCAGGGTAGTGATGCACCCATCCGTCTTCTCAGCGGATTGGTTGTTGAGGTAATCGCCCGGCCCATTGAAGGAAAAGCAGGGCGTAATGACGGGCTGGGCATTGGTGAATACAGCCGTGCCGATTCCCGAATTGACCAGCGCGGCGACGATCACAATGGTCACGAGCACATTGGCCAGCACGGCCAGGGATGATGCGACCAGCCCCGCGAGCCCGAACGATCTGCCGTCCGGCCTGCGCATCGCGAGGATTCCGAGGATGATCCCTGAAACTCCCAGCAATAGTCCCAGAATCGGAATCCAGCCGATGACGAAGGCGCTGATGCCCACGACGAGGGCCGCGAGAACGATGCCGCTGCGACGAGTCGACGGGTTCGACGGGAGGGCTTGTCCGGGCGCCTGTCCGGGTGCGTGCTCGGGTGCGTGCTCGGGGAGGCCGCCGGTCTGCGAGTTGTCCTGGGGCGAATCGGTCATCTGAGCCTCCCGGCATCCGTGTGTCTTAAACGGTATCAAGCCGCCCGCCTGAGCATCCGCTCCCCACAAATCTGTGGAGAACTCGCATCCATCACTTCTTGCGAAACCGGGTGAACGGTTGTTTCACGAGTGCTGAGGCAACCGGTTTAGCCGCGCTTGCGGGCAAGGCACGGCGCCCGGCTAACGGACCAGGGGAACCTCGAGGATCGTGGGCCGGGTCGGCGCACCGGTGAGCGCCCGCTCCAAATCACTTCGGGTCGCAGCGACCTCGTAATTCCATCCGTAGGCAGCAGCGAGCGCCTTCAGGTCGACCCTGCGCGGGGTGAACAAGACCCGCTCCATCGCGGCGGCCGAAGCCGTGGCTGCGACCTCCAGGCCGTCGAAGATGCTGCCGCCACCGTCAACGCCGACGATGACCTGCAGCCGCGGCTCCGGCTCGCCCGGTGCGAGCAGCAACGAACCGACATCGTGCAGAAATGTAAGGTCGCCCATCAAAACCCGGGTCACGCCGACCGAACGCGGCTCCGGCTCGGACTGACTGGCCAGCGCCACCCCGATCGCCGTGGAAATGGTGCCGTCGATACCGGCCAGTCCACGGTTGGACAGCACGGTGATCTTCTTGCCAGGGACCCGCTTATCGGCCTCACGGATCAGCCGGGACGCGCCGAGTACGAGCCGGTCATGCGGCCACGATGCACGCCAGACCGCGTCGACGAGCAACGTCCGCGTTAGCGGCGCTCGCAGAACTGCCAATTCAGCACGCGTTATGCCGCGTTTATCGATCGGTGCTCGGCCTTCATCAGCCGCGGTCTCTGCGAGAGCCCTGCTGGTCATGACCCAACGGCCCAGCCATTCCCGAGCCGTTGGCGTGCGGGCAGCCAGCAGACACTCTGCATCCGCGCCGATCGATCGGGTGAACGCGCGGGCAGCATGGGCCGGGTTGTACCATTCCAGTCCGGTCGCTGCGACAATGATGGTCTCGACACCGTCACGGGCAATGAGGGCCGGAATCTCCCGACTGAGGGTGGGATGACCAAACACGACCACCCGTTCCACCTCGCCGCCGAGATCTACGGCAGCGAGCAGTTCGCGGTAGTGCACGATCAAATTCGGGCCAAACCGAGCGCCGCTCGACACTTCGGCCATCAACGGCCAGCCGCCGGCGCGGGCCAGCTCTTCAGCCTCAGGTCCGGCACCATCACCGGCCACGACGACCGTACGCGGTCCCGGAGCAAGGAGCATGGCCGGACCGTCACTTGACGTAGACGGGGCTGAGCGCATGGATCGTGCCGCCACGGAAGGGCGCACCGGCCGCGCAGCCGACAGCGGCTCGCGAAAGGCCAGGTTGAGTTGTGCCGGGCCGGGAGCCGCGGTGAAAACGCCGGTCGCAGCATCCATTGCCTGCCGTGCCAGCAGGGCGGCAATGCCTTCTTCATCGGGCTCACCAACCGGCGCCGGAACGTCGAGGCAGAGCCGGGTGGCAACGCCAAACAGTCCCGACTGTACGGTGGTTTGGTTCGAGCGGATGCCGCGCAGCTCGGCGGGGCGGTCGGCCGTTAGCAGGATCATGGGCACCCCGGCATGGTGCGCTTCGAGCACGGCCGGGTGCAGGTTAGCGACGGCAGTGCCCGACGTCACCACGACGAGCGCTGGTAGACCGGTTTCGAGGGCGAGGCCCACGCTGAAAAAGCCGGCACTGCGTTCATCTGTACGCACGTGTAAGCGGATGCTTCCGGCCTGTTCCAGCTCCGCCGCCGCCAAGGCGAGCGCTTGCGAGCGTGCTCCCGGACAGAGCACCAGATCACGAACGCCCCGCCGGATGAATTCGTTCAGGAGCGCGATGCTGAAATCGGTCGCCGGGCTGCTATTTACTCGTTCAGGCATCCCGACGGCCAGGCTGCTCGCCTTCACCCGGTTCGTTCTTCTTTTTCTTCTTCGTCGTCTCCCCGGGAGCTGGGTCGTTCTTGTCGAGGTCCGCGAGATCTTGTTCCATACGACGAATGCGTTCCTGCTGATCTTTTTCGTTGAAGGGACGGTTCTGGCCGATGTCGGAGTTCGCGTTGCCAACGTTCACGCCGCCGCCGTTCAGCCCTCGCAGGAAGTCAAGATCGTCATCGGGCGCAACCGCACGAAAGGACCGAGTGGTGGGACTGGAGCGCCCATGGCCGACGAGCAGCCACAGCAACGGGCCGATTAGCGGCACGAGAACGATAACGAAAATCCAGACCCAGCGCGGCAATCCGCGAATGCGTTTGCGGTCGAACACGGCACAGTCCACAAGGGTGTAGACGGTGAGGATGACGAGGGCCAGTCCTAGTCCGATCAAGAGCTTGGGCATACCTCGATTGTAAGGCGCTTGCCCGTGAGAGACATGTGCGCCTACCCAGCCGCGGCATTCTAAGCTGGATCTATGAAATTCGTGCCCTCTTGGCTGTACTACTCCGTGTTGCGCGTCTTAATGTTTGTCATACCGCTGGCAATTCTGCTGTCCCTGGGGTTGTGGCCGTGGGCGTCCGCGGTGATCGCCGCGTTGGTCGGCCTGTGCCTGTCCTATCTTCTGCTGGGCAAGTCCCGCGAGGGTGTTGCCCGGGAGCTTTATCAGGCGCGGCACCCCGACAAGCAGACGATCAACCCGGATTCCGAGATCGAGGACTCACTGATGAATGCCCAGGAGCACACGAAATCAGAACGCGAAAGCAAGTCCCAGTAGCAGGCCGTAGGCCAGCGCCGCGAGGCTCGTCAGCTTGAGGGCGAGGATGAGTTCTTTCGCCGACGTGGCGGTGATCGTAATGAGGCAGGCCGGCAGGGCCAGCAGCAGCACGAAGAACGTGAAGATTCCGAGTGGATAGACCAGGCTGAAAAGACCCGCGATCACGAACGGCAGCAATAAGAAGATGCAGAAGACGACCCGGGAGGCCGTGCTTCCGACTCGCACCGCGAGGGTGCGCTTACCGGCGGCCTTGTCTGGCACGATGTCACGCAGGTTGTTGACCATGAGCACGGCACAGGCGATCAACCCCATCGCGATACCACCGAGAACGCTCTCGGTGGTGAAGTCGCCGACCTGCACATAGGTCGTGCCGGCGGTGGCTACGAGACCAAAGAACACGAACACGAACACTTCACCGAGGCCCAGGTAGCCGTAGGGCTTCTTACCGCCGGTATAGAACCATGCTGCAGCGAGGGCCACAACGCCAACGATCATCAGCCACCAATGCTGGGTCAGAATGACCAGCGTGATGCCAGCCACGGCAGCGAGACTAAAGAAGGTCAGGGCCACGCGCAGCACGGTGCGCGGGTTGGCGACGCCACCGCCGGTGAGCCGAGCTGGTCCGACCCTGAAGGCGTCAGTGCCTCGAATACCGTCGGAATAGTCATTGGCATAGTTGACGCCGATCTGCAAAAACAGCGCCACGGCAAGTGCGAGCGATGCGCGCACCGGATGGTAAACGCCGGGTCCACTCGCCACGATCGCAGCGCCGGTACCGAGCAGTACCGGAGCAATGGCGAGCGGCAGAGTGCGCAGTCGTGCGCCCGACACCCAGTCGGAGGCCGTGGCTGGCTTGACCCTGGCCGGTCCCTTGCGGGGCGGTCCGGACTTATACGCCGGGTGGCCGGACTTGCCGCTGCGGCCAACCGCACCACCCGCCGTGCCACTGGCATCAGCGCCCGCCAGCTTCGCCTTAGGATTCAATCGTTGTTGTTTGGGCCTGACCGGCCGAGCTCCTTGTGCCACGCCCCCATATTAGTGGCCAGCGCAGCACTGCCCAGCGCGGTACCGGCCAGCGCGCGCCGGTCGGGCTTTCCCGAGGCCAGCAGCGGAATCGCCTCCACCCGCACGACGCGTGCAGGTCGGGCCGCACGTCCCAGCACCGCCACAACGGCTGCGGCCACCGCGGAAAAGTCCGCAGTGCCGCCCCCGACCACCACGACCGGCACCTGCCCCCACTCGTCGTCATCAGCACCGATCACGACAGCCTGCTCGAAACCGGGGCAGGATCGCACGATGCCTTCGACGGCGTCGAGCGAGACCTTTTCGCCGCCGGAAATGATCACGTTGTCGGCACGGCCCAGCACCGTGACCCGGCCATCGACCGGGTCCACCTCACCGAGATCCCCGGTGCGATACCAGCGCACGCCGTGCTCCAGGATGAAGCGCTCGGCGGTGAGTGCGGCATCGCCGAGGTACCCTTCCGCAAGCACGGCGCCAGAAAGCTCCAGCTGCCCGTCAACCACCCGCACGAGGGTGTCACCAATCGGAACACCGTTGTAAATACAGCCGCCAGCGGTCTCCGACGACCCGTAGGTGCGCACGACTCGCACGTCGAGTTCAGCCGCCCGAGCAATGAGATCGGGCCTGATCGCCTGCCCGCCCACCAAAATCGCGGTGAAGCGACGCAGCACGGATAGCAGGGCCGGGTCATCCGCCGCGTCGAGCAGACGGGCCAGCTGCACCGGCACCAGCGCGGTGTAGCGCAGCGACTCGGTCATGGTCTCGGCCAGCCGAAGAAAGTCCTGGGGATCGAAGTGGCCAGATGGCAGCATCAGCGGTGTGGTTTCGGCGGCGATCGACCGCACGAGTACCTGCACCCCGGCGATGTAGTGCAGGGGCAGAGCGAGCAGCCATTGTCCGGCCCCGCCGAGGGCGACGGTGGAGGCCGCAGCGCCGGCCAGCAGGGCGTTGGTGGCGAGCATGACCCGTTTCGGCGTGCCCGTCGACCCGGAGGTTTCGATCACGACCGCGACCCGTTTCGGCACGTCTTTGAGCATCCCATCACGGTGTATCGGCACCGGTAACAGAGCCGGTCCACTGCCCGCGAGCGCATCCCGCAACGCGGCGAGAACGGCGGGCGGATGCTCAGGCGTGAGAGTCCGCAGTGGCCTCACCACGGTCCTGTTGCGTCAGTACAGCCTCCTGCGGAGGGGTCGCACACCTGTTCACTCATGGTGTCAGCCTACGCGGCGCCAGCATCGACTTTTTGAATTTTCCAACCCGTAAGATTAGGGGTTGAGAAGACGAAAAAACCTCAGGTAATGTGAATCGAGCAAGAAGTCAACCCCTTGTCGTCCACCCCGTTCGAGGGGTGGACTTATGACTTGGAAAGTACGGGGAGGTCGTCATGAACATCACACACGGCATGAAACGCAAATGCGAGGGCTCACAACCATGACCACCACCGTTCAGGCGCCTCGCCGAACAGTCTCGCCGGGCACATACACCGCCGCATCAACGGATGCCTTTGGCGACTACCTGCGGCGCATCGGAAAGGGGACTCTGCTCAACGCCGAGCAGGAAGTTGACCTGGCACGCCGCATCGAGGTCGGGCTATTTGCTGAGGCCAGGTTGCTGCAGGGCGACAGTGCCGGCACTCGCGACTCGGTCTACGAGCGCGAACTGGCCTGGCTTACGCATGACGGACGCCGCGCCAAGAACCAGTTTATTGAGGCCAACCTGCGTCTGGTCGTTAGCATTGCCAAGCATTACTCCGGCCGCGGAGTGCCCATCATGGACCTCGTGCAGGACGGCAACATGGGGCTCGTTCGTGCCGTTGAGAAGTACGACTTCATGACCGGATACAAATTCTCCACCTACGCCACTTGGTGGATCCGCCAGGCAATCCACCGCGGCATGGCCGACAAGTCCCGCATGATCCGGATCCCGGTGCACACCGCCGAAAAGCTTAACAAGATCAAACGTATCCGGCGCGACCTGACCAGCGTTCTCGACCGTGACCCCACGGCACGTGAAATTGGCGAAGCCGCCCAGCTTCCCGTGCGCGACGTGTTGCGCTTACTGCAATACGACAACGAACCGATCTCCCTGCACACGCCGGTCGGTGACGGCGCAGGCGATATGGCCGAACTGATAATTGATGATGACCTCCCCCAGCCTGACGAACACGCCACGCTGACGCTGCGAGCGGCAGACATCCGCTACTTCCTCGACACGCTGCCGCCTCGGGAACGTTCTATTTTGCGAGCCAGGTTTGGCCTCGACGGTAACGAACCGCGCACCCTGGACCAGATCGCCCACATTGAGGGCGTTACCCGAGAGCGCGTGCGCCAAATCGAGAAGCGTGCCCTCGCCCTGCTGCACGTGCCACGGTTGGAACATTATTTGAGGGACTAAACGCCGACAGCATCGAGTGCACGCCAGCAGGAGCGCGACATGGGAAAACTGACCTACGACTCGTCCCTTACCGCGGACTTCGACGATCGCGTGCTCGCCCATATTCAGGTTGTGATCGGCGCCAAACTGCGGCGCGGGGAATCGTTCTACTTCACTTGGCGGGACGACCCGCAGGCTGGCGATGGACGCAACACGATCTGGCTCCACCCCGGCATCCCCATCGCCTACAAGTATTTCGGCAGCCGTTCCCCCACGCTCAACCGCGAGTGGATCGAAGCGCTCATGGCGACGGCAAATTCTTCCAGCGGACTGCAGATCATTCCGGAAACCAGCTCCCTGGCCGCACAGTCGGGCACTTTGAAGGACGAGCCTTAAACCATCGGCATCGTCTACCACGCCGAACCGCATACGAGAAGCGGCCGTTTCCGTCTCTGGCCGTCTACCCAGCCGGAGGCTGACACACTGGAATCATGATGCCCTCACTGGATGAGTTACTCGGTTCCGCGCACGTCGTCTCCCTGAAACTGTTCGACCGGTTCCGTGGGTTGGACAGTCGGGAAGCACTGCTGCTGGAAGGCCCAGAGGGCTGGACCGAGTTCTCCCCCTTCGTCGAATACGATGATGCCGAGGCCGCCAACTGGCTCCGAGCCACCATCGACTTCGGCTGGCAGAGCACGCCGCACCCCCTGCGCACGAGCATTCCGGTCAATGCAACCGTACCGGCCGTGCCGGCGGGCAAGGTCGCCGAGGTGCTCGCACGTTTTCCCGGCTGCCGCACGGCAAAGGTGAAGGTCGCCAGCCCGGATCAAACCCTGGCTGACGATGTCGCCCGGGTGGCCGAGGTACGTCGCGTACTCGGTCCGGAAGGTCGCATCCGCATCGATGCGAATGGCCTGTGGAACGTTGATGAAGCCGAACACGCTATCCACGCACTGAGCGCTTTCGACCTGGAATACGTCGAGCAGCCGTGCATGAGCGTGCCCGACCTCGCCGAGATTCGTCACCGCACCACCTACCTGAGCGTACCGATCGCCGCCGACGAGAGCGTGCGGAAGAGCGGCGACCCGCTCGCCGTGGCCCGGGCCGGCGCCGCCGACATTCTCGTCATTAAGGCCCAGCCGCTTGGCGGCATCCGAGCCGCACTGTCGATCATTGGCCAGACGGGGCTGCCGGTCGTAGTCTCCAGCGCTCTCGACACGTCGATCGGGCTATCGATGGGCGCGCACCTCGCGGCATCCGTTCCGGGACTTTACTTCGACTGCGGCCTCGGCACCGCCTCGCTCCTCGCCGAGGATGTCACGGGAGAGCCGCTGCTGCCGATAGCCGGTGCCATTCCGGTGCGCCGGGTCGTGCCGGATGCGGCCCTGCTCGACCAGCACGCGGCCAGCCCCGATCGTCGAGACTGGTGGCTCGCTCGTCTCGCGCGTACGCACGCGCTTGTCGCCGCCGAGTAACCCGAAATCGATCCCGGGAGCGGGTGTTTTTCGTTGCTTCAATCCGGTTGAAGCAACCAGACACCCGCTTTCGCGTGAGTCGGGTTAGAGAGAGAGACCCGAGTAGGCGTGCAGGCCCTTGAAGAACACGTTGACAATGCCGAAGTTGAACATGACGGCGGAAAATCCAATGATCGACAGCCAGGCCGAGCGTGATCCGCGCCAGCCACGGGTTGCGCGAGCGTGGATATATCCGGCGTAGATGACCCAGATAATGAAGGTCCACACCTCTTTGGTGTCCCAGCCCCAGTAACGCCCCCAGGCCTGTTCGGCCCAGATCGAGCCAGCCATGAGGGTGAAGGTCCACAGGATGAAGCCGATGATGTTGATGCGGTAGGCCAGGTTCTCCAGTGTCGCCGACGATGGCAAGGTTGCCAGAAAACGCAGGCGCCGACCGGATGCCACGGCCGAGCGCCCAGCGGCGGCGACCTCCCGCACCCTGTTTTCGCGCCGAAACTGCAGCACTTGCACGGTCGACAGCGCGAAGCCGAGCGCGAACATCCCGGTGGCCAACGACGCCACGAATACGTGGATGACCAGCCATGCCGACTGCAGTGCCGGCGGCAGGGGGGCAACCTCCACATAAAACTGCAGGGACGCCACGCCGAGCAGTACCAGCACGAGGCCCGTGACGAAGGTACCGAGAAAACGCAGGTCGGAGCGGATCAGCACGATGAGGAACACCGTCATAATGAGCAGCGTGCCCGTCAGCGCGAACTCGTACATGTTCGCCCACGGCACCCGGTCGGCCGCAAAGCCGCGCATGATGGTAGCCGCGAGGTGCAACGCCCAGGCCAGTACGGTGAGGGCAACTCCCACGCGCAGGCTCGACGAGCGGCCATACGGCAGCGCCGCGTCGTCGTCCATGCGGGCGCTGATGCGCGACAGCACGGGTCGCTTCACGGCCGGCCGTTCGAGGGTGCTGGTGCGGCCAACGGCTACTACTCTGCCCACGGAAGCAGCGGCATCCACTTCAGTCAGGTCGGATTCCATCGCACTCACGGCGCTTGAACGACGCGCGAGGTCGACTGCGAAAGCGATGAAAGCAAAGGCGTAGATGGCCATCGCCGAGTACAACGCGTTGAGCGAGTATGAGTTGAGCAGTGCGGTGTCAGTCAGATTCACGATGTAAGCCTAAATCGATTCGGGATTCGCTGCGACGGGTTGGTGGGTTTTCAACAGCTTGAGGTGACGGTCAGCCACATTCGTGATGGCTGCTTCGAGAGCCGGGTCATCGCCACGGGCCAGGCCCGCATACTCGAGATGCACGGTTCCGTCGGTTCGGGTCGTGGCCTTCACCCAAACGCGGCGACGCGGCACGAGCAGCCCGGTGAACAGGCCGAACAGCACGAGCATCGAGAAGGAGATCAACCAGATCTGCGTCGGGTCGTGGTGGATGTCAAAACTTGCGAAACGCGGAACCGACTGGGTGAAGTCGTCGGCGGCCGTTGCGGCCGGGTTGTTGTCGACGAAGCTGACGGTGCCGAGGTCGCCCGGCAGCTCGGCCGATTCACCCGGCTTCAGTTCGATCGAGGCAACGCCGGTCTCGCCGCCGGTCTGCCGGGTCAGGGTATCGGTGACGAGCGAATAGACGGATGTTGGCACGCCGGCATCAAGACCGAGATCGCCGGTATAGACGTTCAGAGTGAGCAACGGGTACTCGAGGTCGGGGTAGCTGGAGAAGTTTGCGCCGGACGCCGCTTTATCCTGAGTGGGATAGAAGAACCCGATCATGCCGACCTGTTCGGCCAGTCCGTCCGGCACTTTCACGATGCCAAGCGAGGTGAGATTGGCGTCCTGCGGCAAGAATGGCACCGAGTCTGAAAAGACGACGGTACCGTCGGGGGCGGTGACCTGAATGGTCGGTGCGTACCCGTTGCCAAGCAGGAAGATGCTCGTTCCGTTAGTGCGCAGCGGTCCGTTAACCTTGACGACGCCGGGCTCAGCCGCCTCACCCTTGGGGGTGACGGTCACGTCGGCGGTGAAGTCGACCGGCTGGCCGTAGGCCTGCAGATTCTGCTGTTCGTAGGAGACCTCGAAGTCATCCAGGCTCAGCGTGTACGGGTCGAGCGTGGTGTCGTCGAAGAATCGTCCCGGGTTGAAGGAGTCGTAGGCGAGCAGCGTGTTCACAAAGGTCTGCCCTTCGACGATCACTCGTTGGCCGCTAAAGCCATAACCGCCACCGAATCCAACGGTGACCAGAATGCCCACGAGCGCAGCATGAAAGACGAGGTTGCCGGTCTCCCGCAGGTAGCCACGCTCCGCCGAAACGGATGACTCGGTGTCGGAATCAAAGCGGACGACGCGGTAGCCGCTGGACTTCAGGAGGGTGCGGGCGTGCGTGATAGCGGCGCGGGCATCCGTCTGCGCCGGCGCGTCTTGCGTGGTGAAACCGGACAGCCGCCCGAGGCGGGCCGGCGTGGTCGGCGGCTTGGCGCGCAGGGCCTGAAAGTGATGTTTGGTGCGCGGAATGACGCAGCCGATGAGAGAAATGAACAGCAGCAGGTAAATCGACGAGAACCAGGCCGAGGTGTAGACGTCGAAGGCTTGCAGTTTGTCCAGGATCGGCGCCAGGTCGGCATTGTCGGCGAAGTACTGGGTGACACCGTTCGGGTCGGAGCTGCGCTGGGGCACGAGCGATCCGGGAATGGACGCGATGGCGAGCATGAGCAGCAGGAACAGGGCGGTACGCATGCTCGTGAGCTGACGCCAGAACCAGCGCAACCAGCCGGTCAGGCCGAGCTTGGGCTGCACGACACCGGTTTGCGGCGCCTGCGGACGGGAATCATAGTGATCAGATGGCCGGGACAAAGCTGCCAATCACCCCTTGCAAATCGAGGAGCCACGCGTTCCAGATGCCAGTCACCATGAGTACTCCAATGACGACGAGCAGAACGCCGCCGAACAGGTTGATGGCACGAATATGCCGTTTCAGGAAGGCGACCGATCCGGTGGCCCAGTTGAGGCCGAGGGCGATCAACAGGAAGGGAATTCCGAGGCCGAGAGAATAGAAGAGGGCGAGCAGCCCGCCTTGCCAGGGCGAACCGGTGCCGAGACTGAGCGAGTTGATGGCCGTGAGGGTGGGACCGGTGCACGGCGTCCAGCCCACCGCGAAGACCGCACCGAGCACGGGAGCGCCGGCGAGACCCATCTTGGGGCGCCAGTTGGTTTTGAGGGTGCGTTGCATGGCACCGAACTGGCCGACGAAGACGAGGCCCAACAGGATAACCACCACGCCGGCAAGTCGCGTGATCAGGTCGCGGTAAGAGTTGAGCCAGAATCCGGCGGCACCGAAGACAACGCCGGTGAGCACAAATACCACGGTAAAGCCGAGCACGAACAGACCGACCCCGGCCAGGAGCCGGGTGCGACCGCGACGGTCACGCTTGGAGGCACCGGTGCGTCCGTCGGTGAAGCCACCGATGTAGGCGAGGTAACCGGGAACGAGCGGCAGGATGCACGGCGAGGCGAACGACACGAGGCCGGCGAGGAGTGCGATGGGAATGGCGAAGAGCAGTTGGCCACTGAAGACGATCTCTCCGAAAGGATTGTTCACTCGGTCGTGCCAGTCTCCGCGATCGTGTCCCGAATCAGGGTTTCCAGGATGGACGGCGACGTGACCTGGCCCAGAATGCGCGCCGCGACCCGCCCTTCGGCGTCAAGCACCAGAGTGGTCGGCACCGCGTTTGGCGGAATGCTGCCGCTGAACGCGAGCTGCATGGCTCCGGTATCAACGTCGAGCACCGAGGGGTAGGTCACGCTGTAGGTTTCGTTAAAGGCAATGGCATTGGGGGCCTGGTCACGCACGTTGACGCCGAGAAAACTCGCTCCCTCGTTCTCGAATTGGGCATTGATGCTTTGCAGATCGGATGCCTCAGCGCGGCACGGTGCACAGCTGGCGTACCAGAAGTTGACGACCAGGACTTCGCCTTGCGTGTCGGCGCTCGTCACCGTATCGCCCGTCTCTGTCACGCCGGAGAACTCGATGGCCTCACCGCGATCGGCGAGGGCGATCTCGGTGACGCTGCCGTCACCGGCGATGAAACCCTTGTTTGAGCCTTCCCGGTATTGGTCCGCGAGCGGATCAGAGGAGCAACCCGAAAGCACCAGGGCACCGGCGGCCAGCCCGGCCAACAGTGGGGCGAGGCGGCGGCGTTGGCTCACGCGGCGATGATTCATACAGCACCCACATCGTTGCTCGGGTCGAGAAGGGCCAGTGCCGGGCTGGCGTAGCCGGTTTCGGCGAAGTGGTCACCGTGCCAGCACAGGGTAGTGATGCTCGACAGGTCGCAGCGGCGTTGGCGCGGGTCGTGCGCAAGCTGTTCGTGGGCGAGAGCGCGGTGCACCATCCAAATCGGCAGCTGATGGCTGACCAGCACTACGTCACCCTCATCCACTGAGTTCCAGGCGTCGTCGATCGCCGCGAGCATGCGGTCAGAGATCGAACGGAAGGGTTCTCCCCAGCTCGGCTTCAAGGGGTTGATCAGGGCCGGCCAGTTGCGCGGGTCGCGTAACGCGCCACCCTGGCCACGCATCCGCTTGCCCTCAAAGGCGTTCGTCGGTTCGATGATGCGTTCGTCGGTGTCGATCGTTAGCGCGAAGGCGGCGGCGATCGGCGCGGCCGATTCCTGCGCGCGTTGCAGGGGCGAAGCGATGACACGCACAACCGCGCGGCCCCGCTCGACCAGTTCCTCCGCGGCGGCTTCGGCCATCAGCACGCCCCGCTCGGAGAGCCGGTAGTTCGGCAGCCGTCCGTAGAGCACGCGTTCGGGGTTGAAAACCTCACCGTGACGCACGAGATGCACTTGACTGGCTACCACCCGACCAGTCTACAAAGGGGTCAGCCTAGAATCCGCCGTGAGCGGCCCGCTCGGGCGGCTCCGGCTAAACTCGAACCGTGACTTCGCGCGTATTGATCAAAAACCTGTCCGCTCTCGACGACGGCACCGTATCGGTGTCCGGCTGGGTCGATACCGTTCGAGACCAGAAGAAGGTGCAATTCGTCGTTCTGCGCGACGAATCCGGCGCCGTGCAGCTGGTCAACCCTCGTACAACGGATGCCGATGGCGTCGTCATCGCCGACGAGCCCGCCACCAGCATTTCGGGCCTCGCCCAGGGCACCTTCGTCACTGTGACGGGGCAGCTCAAGCACGACGAACGCGTGAAGCTCGGCGGTATCGAGATCAAGCTCGCCACCCTCACCGTGGTGTCGGCTGCTATTCCGGAGACGCCGATCGCGGCCGACTCAAGCCTTGACAAGCGCATGGACTGGCGCTTTCTCGACCTGCGCAACCCGAAGCAGAACCTTATCTTCCGCATCCAGACCACGTTCGAGCACGCGCTTCGCACCTACTGGATCGAGCACGACTTCATCGAACTGCACACCCCCAAGCTCATGGCGAGTGCGAGCGAGTCCCGCGCCGAGCTGTTCGAGGTCGGCTACTTCGATACCAAGGCGTACCTCGCGCAGAGCCCGCAGTTCTTCAAGCAGATGGCACAGTCGGCCGGCTTCGGCAAGATCTTCGAGGTTGGGCCGGCGTTCCGCGCTGACCCCTCGTTCACGAGCCGGCACGCCACCGAGTTCACGAGCGTCGACAGTGAGATCAGCTGGATCAACAGCCACGACGATGTCATGACGCTGCATGAAGACCTCATGGTTGCCGGGTTCACTGCGGTACAGGCCAAGCACGGCGACGAGGTCAAGGCCCTGTTCGACGTTGAGGTGACCGTTCCGAGCACGCCGTTCCCGCGCATTCCCCTGGCCGAAGCCAAGGAGATCGTCAAGAGCCGCGGCTATGAGGTTCCTCGCGACGACGACGACATGGACCCGGAAGGCGAGCGGCAGATCGCCGCGTACGTGGCGGAGAAGTATGGGCACGAATTCGTGTTCCTCACCGACTACGCCTCGAGCATCCGCCCGTTCTACCACATGCGTCACGAGGGTGATGCGTCGATCACCAAGAGCTACGACCTCATCTTCAACGGCACCGAAATCTCGACCGGCGCCCAGCGCGAGCACCGCATCGAGGTGCTCGAAGCCCAAGCGATCGAGAAGGGTCTCGACCCGAAGGAGATCGAGGGCTACCTCGACTTCTTCCGCTACGGCGTGCCGTCGCACGGAGGCTTCGGCATGGGCCTGGCCCGCGTGCTGATGCTCATGCTGCACCAGGCTTCAATTCGCGAGGTCACCTACCTGTTCCGCGGCCCGACCCGCCTCGAGCCGTAGCCGGGCTCTGGCCCGTCTCGGCCCCGTGCCCCGCCCGCACCGAGCCGTGAGTTTGCGTCGCCGAGCCGTGAGTTCTGGCCTCTTTCGAGCCAAAAATAAGCCAATACTCACGGCTCGGCGACCCTAGACCGTGGAAAGTCACGGCTCGGCGAGCGGGTCAGACCTCGAGGTCGACGGCCAGGCGATCGGCGACAACGGTGCGAATAAACGCGCCGACCTTTTTGTGCTCGGGGTGCTTCTGGTAACGCTCAAGGGCCTCAAGATCATCGAAGTCGGCGATCAGCGCGACATCCCAGTTTTCATTGCCGGCAACATCCGGCCCGACCGTCAGCGCACGAATCTCGGGTACAACACCGACGAGGGATTCCAGGCCCGCCACGATGCCCGCGGCATCATCGGCCTTCTTGCGTGGCGTCAGGGCATTGAGCTTCCAGCAAACGATGTGGCGAATGGTCATGAGACCTCCAGTAGGGCGGCGCGCAGGCGCACAGGGTCGATGCGCCAGTAATTGTGCACTTTGCCGTTGATGAGGAGCACCGGGATGTCCTCCAGATAGAGCTCGTGCAGCTCGGCGTCATCGAGAATGGAACGTTCCTCGAACGTGATCTGTGGGGCCGACACATCGTCGGCGAGCTTGGCCACGACGCTTCCGACCAGGTCCCGCGCATCGTCGCAGAGGTGACAACCGGGCTTGCCGATCAGGGTCAGGTGTGCGGTGGGCATGGTTCCAGCCTACGGCGACTTCATGCCGGCGCGTACGGGCACGACACACCGCGCGGGCGACAGCAAAAAGCGCCAGTCCCGAAGGGCTAGCGCTTTGCTCGAGAACGGTTAAGAGTTGAGTCCTAGTCGTTCTACTTCTTATTACGACGCTGGTGGCGAGTCTTGCGAAGCAGCTTGCGGTGCTTCTTCTTCGCCATACGCTTGCGTCGCTTCTTAATTACAGAACCCACACGGACCTCACAAGTATTGGTTTAGTCGCGGGGCCCGCGACTGACACGAAAACACCATTCTACCGGACAAAACCGGCTCCAACTACTCAGCAGCCGGATCGGGCCTCCTTCAGCCGTTTCTACGCCACTTTTTTGCGGTTGCATCTTTGACGACGTGCGACATTTGCGAGGCATCGGCGAACGCCTTGCCAATAGCCGAGGCGAAGGCGCGCTGCTCGTCCTTCAGGCCGGCATCGGCCTCCAGATCTACGTCCTTGACGGCCTGGTCGAAGTCGACGCTCAGAAAGGGAATTAACCAGTCCTCGATCTCTTCGAGCGGCGAAAACTGCAGCCGATAGAAGCGGTGCTGCCCGTCTTCGCGAACGGTGACCAAACCGGCCTCCCGCAACACCTTGAGGTGCTTTGAAATTGTTGGCTGGCTCAACCCGAGGTGCCCAACGATGTCAGACACGCTCAGCTCGCCCCGCACTTCCCGGGACGGACCGCGAATTTCAGCGGCGGGAACTGCGCGCTCTAAAAGAATGCGCAAGATGTCCCGTCGCGCCGAGTCCGCCACCACGGTGAAGATGTCTGCCATAACCTCACAGTAGTCATTACTGCTGGGTAATAACCAACGCTGGGTAGTACCATTTCAAACTGGCAATAGTCGCAGGCTAATCGGGGGTTCCAGGTGTCGTTGAGAACCGGAACTGAACCATTCTTTTCGCGCCCGCTCGCCATTCTGATGCGGATACGCGACGAAGTGGACTCGCTCGCCCACAAGTCGCCATCACGGTTTGCGATTCTGGTGTTCTCCGCGCTCATCCTGGTCTTCACCGTGTTGTTTTCGCTACCGATCGCCGCAGCGGATCGCACGATCACCCCACTGCACGACGCCGTTTTCACGGCAGTGTCGGTCATCTGCGTCACCGGACTAGCCACGGTCGACATGGCCACCCACTGGTCAGCGTTCGGCAATATTTTGGTGTTCGTCGGTGTCAATATCGGCGGCATCGGCGTATTGACGCTCGCGTCACTGATGGGACTGGTCATCTCGCGCAGACTCGGGCTGCGCGCGAAGCTGATGGCGGCGAGCGATTCCAACCCCTCCCGCATTCACGCCGGGCCGGTGAACGAGGGCCAGACCATTCGCCTCGGCGAGGTCGGCAGCCTGCTGCTCACGGTTGCAATCAGCGCATTCGTCATTGAGGTCGGCGTAGCAGCGCTGCTTTTTCCCCGCATGCTGCAGGCCGGTGTATCCCTGGGCGAAGCGGTCTGGCACAGTTTCTACTACGCTGCGATGGCCTTCACCAACACCGGTTTCAACCCGAACCCCGGGGGCCTCGCCCCGTTCGCCGATGACTACTGGTTTCTCGGCGCGCTCATGATCGGTGTTTTTCTGGGCAGTCTTGGGTTTCCGGTGATCTACGCGTTCGCGCGCGGCTGGCGCAAACCGCGCCGCTGGTCGGTACACGTCAAGCTGACACTCGTCACGACAATCGCCCTGATGATCCTCGGAATGATCTTTTACATCATTCTCGAGTTCGATAATCCCAAGACTTTTGGGTCGCTCAATGCCGGCGATACCATCTTTCAATCGTTGTTCATGTCGGTGATGACGCGCTCAGGCGGTTTTGCGACCATCGATATCAGTGACCTGCACGGGTCGAGCCTGCTGCTCAGTGACATGCTCATGTTCATCGGTGGCGGGTCAGCGTCGACCGCCGGCGGCATTAAGGTCACGACCCTGGCCATCCTCTTTCTCGCCGCGTTTGCCGAAGCACGCGGCAAGCAGGAAATGGAAGCGTTCGGCCGTCGTATTCCGAGCGACATTCTGCGCTTGTCGGTCAGCGTTGTGCTGTGGGGCGCGACCACCGTTGCAGTCGCGAGCATTCTCATACTGCACATTTCGAAACAACCCTTCGACATCGTTCTTTTTGACGTGATCAGTGCTTTCGCCACCTGCGGCCTGTCTACCGGGCTGACCGCCGATCTACCGCCGGAAGGCGTCTACGTTATGGCGGCAACGATGTTCATGGGCCGGGTTGGTACAGTGACTCTCGCGGCAGCTCTGGCCGCGAGCCACAGCAGGCAACTGTTTAAACGCCCGGAAGAGAGACCCATCGTTGGTTGATCGCATCAAACACGACGCCCCCGTGCTCATTATCGGGCTCGGACGATTTGGCGCGGCCACGGCCGGCCAGCTCGACCGACTGGGCCGCGAAGTGCTCGTCGTCGACACGAGCGATGCCCTTGTCTCGAAGTGGTCGGAGCGGGTGACGCACGCCGTGCAAGCGGATGGCCGTTCCCTCGAGGCCCTGCAACAAATTGGCGCCCAGGACTTCTCGATCGCCGTCTGCGCGGTCGGGTCGTCGGTGGAAGCCAGCGTGCTGATCGTCGCCAATCTGGTAGACCTAAAGATTCAACAGATCTGGGCCAAGGCCATCTCCAAGTCACACGGCAAGATTCTCGAACGCATTGGCGCCAACCACGTCATCTACCCCGAGGCAGAGGCCGGCGAGCGCGTCGCCCACCTGGTGTCGGGTCGCATGCTCGACTTCATCGAATTCGACGATGATTTCGCCCTCGTGAAAATGTACCCACCGAAGCCCATCCGTGGCCTCGCCCTCGTCGATTCGGGCGTGCGTCGCAAGTACAGCGTGACGGTCGTCGGCGTCAAAAGCCCCGGCAAGCCGTTTACCTACGCAACTCCGGAGACCGTGGTGTCCAACCATGACCTCATCATCGTGTCGGGCGCCGAGGCCGATATCGAACGGTTTGCCGCGCTCGGTTCATAGTCCTCCCCCTATTCGGGGGAGTCGACCAGCTATTCTGCTACTACGGACACTTCTCGCCGCGGCTCACCTGAGCCTTGGCGCCGGCTCGTGTGCGTGAACGGAAAGGCTTTCTATGTCACCCCACGTACCCGCTCTCGCCAACACCCCGGCCGACATCGTCGCCACGGTTCAGACTGACACGACGGGCGAGGTGACCATTGACGGCTCCCCGCACCGCGTCACCAGTACCGATGAGGCCGGCGTTCGCGAGGAGATCATCGGCCTCGTGGTCGAGACCGCTCGTCGTCGCGGGCAATCGGTTCTGCTGCAGGTGAGCGACGAGCAGGGCGATTGGCCGCTGACGGTGCACCCCAACGGGCGGGTCGAGGCAGCCGGGCCGGTTGTCGTGGCCGGCCACCCGAAACCGGCGCGCACCGCGCCTGTTCCGGTCGTGACTCCCCTCGAGGTGCCGATACCATTTGCCACGCTGATGCAGCCCCCCGTTACGGCGCCGCCTACCGCCCTGTTCGAATCTCTGGTGACACCCGCAACGGATGCCGCGCCCGCTGTGCCGAACCTGGCCGATTTTCTCAGTTCGCGGCCACCTGCCCCCGCCGGACCGGCTGCGCTGGGCTGGCAGGGCGCCCTGCGTCGTCTCAGCGGCGGGTTCGTCTCCCCCACGCCGAGTCCCGCCGAACAACGGCAGCGCACCGCCATTGGGGCCGTGCAGCGCAGCCTGAACGGCCCGCGCACGATCGTGGTACTCAACCCCAAGGGAGGCGCGCACAAGACGACGGCAACGCTGCTCATCGCGGCCACGTTCGGCATCTACCGCGGCGGCTACACCCTGGCCTGGGACAACAACGAGACCATGGGCACGCTGGGCGTGCGGGCCCAGGCTGCCCGGCACACCAATACGGCCGTCGACCTGCTGCGCGACCTCGACCGGTTCGGCGATTCCCGCTCCCGGGTGGGAGACCTCGACAACTACGTGCGATCGCAGGGCGACGCCCAGTTCGACGCCCTCGCCTCCGACCTCGATCCGGCGGGCGCTGCAAGCATCGACGATGACGCCTTCCGCAAACTTCATCGGACTCTGAGCCGCTTCTACCGGATACTGGTCATCGACACCGGCAACAATATGCGCGCCAGCAACTGGGAAGCCGCGGTCGATACCGCCGACCAGCTCGTGATCGTGTCGACCATTCGCGAGGACACCGGCTACGGTGCGGCCTCGCTGATCGACGGCCTGCGGCAGAAGGGCCATGCCGAAAAGGTCGCCGAGGCGGTCACTGTGCTTGCGTCGCCGTCGAAAACTGCTGATGAGCAGCTGTCGAAGCGTCTGCACGACCACTTTCAACAGCTCACCCGCACGGTTGTCGACGTTCCCTACGATGCCTCGCTGGTGGGTGGCGGGCCGCTCAAAATCGACGCACTGGCGCCGCGCACCCGCGCAGCGTGGGTGCAGGCGACGGCGGCCATCGCCGAGGGGCTGTAGGCCTGCCCTAGGAGGCGGCGAGCTCTTTCGCGCGGGCGAGAGCGGCATCCGTTGCGGTGTCGAAGAGCTCCTTGAGGCCGCCCTTTTCGAGTTCCCAAACGGCCCGCTCGGTCGTACCAGCCGGGCTGGTTACCTGGCGGCGCAACTCGCTCGGCGACTTGTCGGACACGGCGAGGAGCGCGCTCGCACCAAGGAAGGTGCCATTGACCATAACAGCGGCCTCTTCGGGGGTGAAACCCTTGCTTCGAGCCGTTTCGGTGAGCTGTTCGATCAGGTAAAACACATAGGCCGGCCCGGAGCCGGAGATGGTACTGAGGGCGTCGAGCTTGCTCTCGGGTACGACCAGCACATCGCCGACGGTCGCAAACAGGGCTCGAGTGAGTTCGAGGTCGACGTCGTTGGATCGAGTGCCAGCGCTGATGCCGGTAACGGCCATGCCGACGACGGCGGGGGTGTTCGGCATGGTGCGGATGACGTGCACGGAATCGGGCAGGAGCGATTCGAAGGTGTCGATCGTCACGCCGGCCGCGACGCTCAAGACGAGGGTGCCCGGCGCGAGGGAGTTGCCGATTTCGTCGAGCAGATCGGCGACCATGTGAGGCTTCACGGCGATAATGACGATCTGAGCGCCGTCGATGGCCTTGAGGTTGGCGTCAGCGTCAACCTCGGTCGCGTAGGCGGTGACGCCCTCGGTGTCGGCCAGCTCTGCGGCCTTCGCTGCGGTGCGGTTGGTGACTCGAATGTCACCCTCGACGTTCACGCCGGGTTTAAGCAGACCGGCCAGAATGGCACGAGCCATGGATCCGGCGCCGAGGAAGGCGATCGTGGGCAGAGTCACATTCGGGGAGGAAGTCATTCGATCAGTCTACTTTTCCCAGCTTTGGGGTGCCCAAAACCGTCACGCCGGCGCCACCTGCGACCGGAGACGCGCGGTCTTAAGATGATTTCATGAGCGCATCCGGCGGAAACAAGGCAATTGTGGCGGCATTCACGGCCAATCTGGGCATCGCCGTCACCAAGTTCGTGGCGTGGGGCCTGTCGGGGTCGTCCTCGATGCTCGCCGAGGGCGTGCACTCGGTAGCGGATGCCGGCAACCAACTGCTCCTGCTGCTGGGCGGTCGCAAGGCGAAGAAGCGGGCCGACCTGGAGCATCCGTTTGGCTATGGTCGAGAACGCTACGTCTACGCCTTCGTGGTGTCGATCATTCTGTTTTCAATCGGTGGGGTGTTCTCGCTCTATGAAGGCATCGACAAGCTGCAGAACCCGCATCCGCTGGAAAATGCCTGGGTGCCGATTCTGGTGCTCGCCATCGCGATGGTGCTGGAAGGGTTCTCTTTGCGCACCGCGATCAAAGAGTCGAACCATGTGCGAGGAAATGAGACCTGGGTGCAGTTCATTCGGCATGCGAAGGCCCCCGAACTGCCCGTCGTGCTGCTCGAAGATGTGGCGGCTCTTACGGGCCTGGCCTTCGCTTTCGTGGGCGTCGGGCTGACCATCGTCACGGATGAGCCGATCTGGGACGCTGTCGGCACGCTCGCCATTGGCGCACTGCTCGTTTTGGTCGCGATTATTCTCGGCATTGAAACCAAAAGCCTTCTCGTGGGCGAGGGCGCAAGCAAGAAGGACCTCGACGCCATCAAAGCGGCCATTCTCGACGGCCAGGAAATCAAGCGCATCATTCACCTCAAGACGCTCTACCTCGGGCCGGATGAGATCCTGGTCGGCGCCAAGGTTGCCTTCGAAGGCGAGCACCGATTTGCCGACGTCGCCACCGACATCAACGCCGTCGAAACTCGTATTCGCACTGCGGTGCCGCTCGCACGCACGATCTATCTCGAGCCAGACATCTTTTTTGATTCAAATTCGGCCAATCCGCCGACCGATGCCTTTGTGATCAAGGGGCTGGAATAGGCCTCAGCGGGCTGTGCGTCGTGCTGGATTGTCGAAAAATTCTCGGAGGATTGCGCCGCACTCCACCGCGTTGACGCCGGCGAAGACTTCAACGCGATGGTTGAGCCGACGGTCGCGCAGCACGTCGTACACCGATCCGACGGCGCCCGCCTTCGCATCCCAGGCGCCGAACACGACCGTGGGCACCCGTGCGGCGAGGATCGCACCGGCGCACATCACGCAGGGTTCGAGCGTGACGATCAGGGTGCAGTCGGTCAGGTGCCAGTCGCCGGTGTGCACGGCCGCCTGCCGGATGGCGACGACTTCGGCGTGCAGGGTCGGATCCTGATGCCGTTCCCGCTCGTTGCGGCCCCGGCCGATAACCGCGCCCGCAGCGTCGACGACGATGGCTCCAACAGGCACGTCGTCAAAGACCAGGGCGGCATGCGCTTCGGTGAGGGCGAGCAGCATCCACTCGGCGTGCTGATCTCGTGCGCGCATCTGTCACCTTAAACCGGGGGTTTGCCTCTAGTAGAATTGAGCCTATGCGAGTCCACGTTGCCGACCACCCGCTCATTACGCACAAGCTCACCGTGCTTCGCGATAAAGACACGCCCTCACCGCTGTTTCGATCACTCGTGGAAGAACTCATGACGCTGCTCGCTTATGAGGGCACGCGCGGCGTGCGCGTGGAGGCGGTCACCGTGCAGACCCCCGTGTCGGCGGCTCACGGCGTGCGCATCAGCGACCCGAAGCCGCTGGTCGTGCCAATTCTGCGCGCCGGCCTCGGCATGCTTGAGGGCATGGTGAAGCTGTTGCCCACCGCCGAGGTTGGCTTTCTCGGCATGGCCCGCAACGAAGAGACGCTGCAGCCCACGACCTACGCCGAGCGTCTTCCGGATGATCTGTCGGATCGGCAGTGTTTTGTGCTCGACCCGATGCTCGCCACCGGCGGGTCGCTCATCGCTGCCATTAATTTTCTGTTCGACCGTGGTGCTGTGGACGTGACGGCGATCTGTATTCTGGCCGCACCGGAAGGCCTCGACGCTGTGGAGCAAGCTCTGGCGGGCCGCGAGGTGACGATCGTGCTGGGCGCCGTGGACGAGAAACTTGACGAACAGGGTTACATCGTGCCGGGTCTTGGCGACGCCGGCGACCGCCTGTATGGCGTGGTCTGACGACCTGATCGAAATAAACCCGGCCGACGCATGCAGGTCCTGCGACCAGCGACACGCCAGGCCGGGTTTATATCAATAATCTTCGATTTTTTGATGTTTTCTCTTGGAAAATTTTGCAATACCGTGATGGTGCAACGAATCGCCGAAATGGACGCAGCCCCGCGAACGTGGTGCACGTCATGCGAAGACTTACCGCGACGTCAAATTGACACACGGCGTCACATTCCGCTTTACTCACAGTTATGACAACAAGCGCACGCCCCCTGACCTCCCTCGAGGCCCCCGGGACTGCCGCCATGATGATGGCCGGCACCCCCGCCATCCGCTGTTGCCGAATGTGCCGCTAACCGAGACTTCCCTCCGCGTCCCCAGCCTGACTGATCTTTGAATCGTCAGGCCGACGCCTCGAATGCCTTCTAGGGCATTCGACCTCCGGCCCGCAGGGGCCAACTCGAGCCTTCACCGACGGAGATCGCGCATTCGCGCTACGTCGGGCTCCCCTTCGATCGAACCATCAAGGACCTCCCATGTCTCTCGCACACATTCACGCCAATCGCCCCACGCACTTCAACCGGCCCGACCTGACGCTGGCGCCGACCGTCGCCGCCCCACGCATTCGCGCCGTCCCGACCGGCACCGAGGCTCGCGGCTTCGTGCTTTACGTCGGCATCGATGAGGCTAAAGCGGCCGCAGCCGGCACCAGCCTGAACCGCATCGTTGAGGCGCTCAAAGCCCTCGCGGCCGACATCGCTCCGTCCGCCGAGACGTACGCCGCCGTCGCCCTCGCTCCGGAGGGCGCTGGCGGCCGGGACGTCGACGTCGTGCGTCTGGCCCTCCAAGACCCCGCCGCCCTGGCCCAGCACCGTGCCGAGCCGGAGGAACAGGACCGTGCCCATAGCGGCGTCGTCGTGGACATCTCCCGCAAGCGTGTCATCCTTGATAACGAGACCGCTGCACTGACCTACAAAGAGTTCGAGTTGCTGCAGTACCTCGTACTACGCGAGGGCCGTACGGTCGATCGTGCCGAGATCATTGCCTCACTGTGGAACTCCGCCGACGAGGAGGACATCCCGAACGAGCGCACGATTGACGTGCACGTTCGCCGCCTGCGCTCCAAGCTCGGTCGCTACGAAGACATCGTGCGCACGGTACGCGGCGTGGGCTACCGCTTTGACCGCCACGCGGACGTCGCCATTCGCCAGTCGACCACGCCGAGCCCCGACCTGTTCTAGACGACCCCTCAAGATGCCTGTTAAACGGACTGAGGGCCAGTCGCAGAGGCTACGACTGACCCTCTTCCCTTGCACCAAGAGTGTCCTGCAATCACATTTCACGTCGTCCGCCACAGCAAACGGTTGACGCACCTAAAACATATAACGAATCGGTAACGGGCGCCACCTTTCGTAGAGGAAATCTCCTGCGAGTTTCATGCACAGCACCTGATAATCTCCGATCAAGCCGTCGCCGCCGCCACAGTCACCCGCGGTGCATGCCGACCTTGTCGAGTCTCTATTCTTGGAGAACGACGTGGTGAACGAGGCGAGGAGCCGCAGGTGGTGGATCGGATGATTGCGGTGGGCGCGTGGGAGTCCCTTTTTCGGGCTCAGGTTGCCATTATGCGCAGTCTGGCAGCGAATTTTCCCTCCAAGGAGATTTCGCTCAACGAGTACGACGTGATGTTCAACCTGTCTCGGCAGCCTGACCGGTGCATCCGCTTGCGTGAACTCAACCAGCACGTGCTGTTGACCCAGCCGAGCGTGAGCCGCCTGGTCGACCGGTTGGTTTCTCGTGGATACCTGCACAAGCACACCGACCCGGCCGACGGGCGCGGCGCCATCATTGAGCTGACGGATGCCGGCCTCGCGCTGTTTCGGCGGGTCGCCGTTGACCACATGAACTCTATTACCCAGCGCATCGGCGAGACGCTCAATGAACTCGAGCTGCAACAGCTGACGATGCTCTGCGACAAGCTGCGTATCGATTGCCCCGGCGACGACTCGATGCTCCACGACTAGTCGGGATATGGGGCGATGGAACGAGGGCCCTACCCCTCGTCCCACCGAGGCAATCCCTCGCAGGAATGCCTTCCTCACCGGGCGCCCGAACATTGCCCGGTGAGAAACTCGGGCGCAAGCACGTACCGTTCCTGTGAACAAAACGAACTCAGACCGGTTGAGCAATGCTCACGTCGGTCGATGCTATCCCAGCTTGGGGGTGAAAACCCTAATCTTGCGCAAGCACTCAGCATCTCGTTTACTCTGAAGCCATGACTTCCCTCTCCGGTTCATCTGTTCTTATCGTCGGCGCTACCGGTGGCTTAGGCCGCGAAATCGCCCAGCTTCTGAGCGAAGAGGGCGCTCTGCTCACCCTGCACGGGCGCAACGCTGAGCGTCTCGCCGCACTCGGCATCTTTGGGGCGACGGTCACTGGCGACCTAAGTGAACCGGGCACGGCCGCACAGCTCGTGTCCGCCGCCCTCGCCGCTCACGGCCGTCTCGACGGAATCATCAACGCCGCCGGAGTCGTAGCGTTCGGCCCCATGGCGGATGTCGCTGACGAAACAATAGATACCCTGATGGCGGTAAACGCGACGGCACCGATGCGCCTGCTCCGTGCAGCCCGTCCCGCTCTGACCGAATCGTCCGGCGCGCATCGTGACCCGTTCTTTGTCACGCTCAGCGGCATTGTGAGCGAGCGCCCTACCGCGAACATGGCGGCATACTCGGCCTCGAAGGCAGCCCTCGCGGCCTTCGCGCAAGCGGCGGGCCGGGAAATGCGGCGGGACGGCATCCGTTTTCTTGATGCACGACCCGGCCATACTGAAACGGGACTGGCCACGAGGCCGATCCAGGGGTCAGCACCGCCACTACCTACCGGTTATCAGCCAGCGGATGTCGCCCGACGCGTCGTCGACGCGATCATCTCTGGCGAGCGCGACCTGCCGAGCACCGCCTTTGCCGGATAGGCCCCTACCAGTCTGTGCGCGTGCGCTCCTGAGCCACAACCTCGTCACGGTCCACAAGCCGCCTCAAGCCGGCGAGCGGCTGGGCCATGCGGTGATTACCGCGGATGCGCGGCTCCACGCGATCCAGGAATGCCCAATATCCGGCCGTGAACGGGCAAGCGTCCGGCCCCAGCCGGATCTTCGGGTTGAATCGGCAACCCCCGCAGAAATCGGTCATCTTCGAGATGTACGCGCCACCGGCGGCGTAGGGCTTCGTCGCGACAATACCGCCGTCGGCGTGCTGCGACATGCCGACAACATTGGCCGGCATGACCCACGGTGTTCCGTCGACGAAGGCATTGATGAACCAATCCGACAGTGCCGAGGGTTCGTAGCCTCGCTGCAATGACCAGTTGCCCAGAATCATGAGGCGCTGGATATGATGCGCGTACCCGGTGCGGGAAACCTCATCGAGCACGTGGCTCAGGCACCGCGCTTCGACGGCGTCACCGTTTAACTCCAGAAACGCCGGTGGAAGCGGCTCATGGGCGCCAAGAAAGTTGCTCTCCGCGACGTAGTTCTCGCCGAGGTGCCAGTACAGGTGCCACACCCAGTCCCGCCAGCCCATGACTTGGCGCACGACGGCCTCGGTGCTGGGCAGCGGCACCCCACCGGAGTGATAGGCCGTCACGACCGCGTCGATAACTTCCTGCGGATGCAGGAGGCCGAGGTTGAGTGGAACGCTCAACCTCGCGTGGGCCATCGTGCTGTCCCCGATCAGCGAGGCATCCTCGAAGGGCCCGAAGTCCGACAGTCGCGTTTCGATGAAATCATCCAGCGCCGCGAGCGCTTCTGCGCGGGTGGCCGCAAATTGGCGCGGGCCATCCGCTCCGATCAGGTGCACTCGGCCCTCGGCGACGAGCCGGTCGAGGTCTCGGCGCACCTCCTCGTCGATGTCGTCTTCGACCGGGGCCCACGGGTCGGGCAGGCCGAGGCTGGTCGCACCTTTGGGGGGTGGCTGACGATTGTCGTGATCGAAGTTGAAGCGCCCGCCCTCCGGCTCAGGGCCACGCATAAGTGTGCCGGTGGTCGTGCGCACGTGGCGGTAGAACTGCTCCATCACAAGCCGGGATACCGGCCGGCCGTCGGCCCAACTGGCGAAGTCCTGCTCGCTCGTCACGAAGCCTCGACTCGGCAGGACGGATGCACCCAGTTCGGCGACCAGCGCGCGTGCACCCCACGAGGTGGGGTTGATCACCTCGAGGTCACGGCCCGTGAGCACGTCCCGGTAGTGCTCGGCTTGCAGAAACTCTGCGCGATCGCCCAGCGCGCGCGCGCGGTGGCGGAGTGCGCTGAGTATGAGGTGGGCTTTGGCCCGATGGTACGTACGTCGCCCCAGCACGGCAGTCGCCTCGACCAGCACGATAGGCCCACCGTCGTCGTAGTGGGGACCAAGTTGGTCGGCAAAAAGAAAACGGGGAGGAGGCATACCAGCGAGCTTACCGACGTGCTCTAAGCCAGGCCGGAAATTCAGGCGGCTGCGCACAAAAAGCCCCGTCCGACGCAGTGTCGAACGGGGCTGAATCTGTGCGCCCGAAGGGATTCGAACCCCCAACCTTCTGATCCGTAGTCAGATGCTCTATCCGTTGAGCTACGAGCGCATGTGAATCTTCCGAACTGTTATTCCCGGAGACAACTTGAAAACTATACCAGTTATCGGGAGCGCTCCGTGCCGCTGCGGGGTACACCGCACCCGGTTCAGCAGAAATCAACCCCTTTTCTCGTTTTTCAGCCAGTGCTTTACTAACCGGATGCAACGTGAATCCTTTGACTACTCCGGCCTGCGCGCCGTCTTCATTAATTGCACCCTCAAACGCAGCCCCGAGGTCAGCAACAGCCAGGGCATCGTCGACCTCAGTGCCCGCATCATGCGGGAGCAGGGTGTGCACGTAGACCTGGTTCGGGCCGTCGACCATGACATCGCCACCGGCGTTTACCCCGACATGACCGAACACGGCTGGAAAACGGATGACTGGCCGTCACTGTTTTCCATGGTGCAGGCCGCCGATATTCTGGTGCTTGCCGGGCCAATCTGGCTCGGCGACAACGGCTCGGTGACCAAACGCATCGTTGAACGGCTCTATGCCCACTCTGGCGAATTCAACGACGAGGGCCAGTATGTTTTCTACGGCAAGGTTGGCGGCGCCATCATCACCGGCAACGAAGACGGCGTGAAACACTGCGCGGCGAACCTGCTGTATAGCCTGCAGCACATCGGTTACTCCATTCCGCCCGCTGCCGATGCCGGCTGGATCGGCGAGATCGGCCCCGGCCCGAGCTACCTCGACGAAGGATCCGGGGGACCTCAGAATGAATTCACCAACCGCAACGTGACCTTCATGAGCTGGAACCTCATGCACCTCGCCTCGATCCTGAAAAAGAACGGTGGCATTCCAGCCTTTGGCAATCTTCGCCAAGATTGGGACCGCGGCGAACGCTTTGGGTTCGAACCGAACCCGGAATATCGGTAGCTATCAGCAAATCGTTGAACCCCGTGGTACGCCGAGAACCCTCGACAGATTCTTGCGTCGTTCCTCGTGCACATGCCGAGCGCCCCGACGTGCGTGTCACCGGTGGTGCGCGGCAATGATGACGGCCCGCGTAGCCTTTAGCATGGGGTATGGCCTTCGTCCGCTCCCGCCGTGCAGCGGGCAGGGGCAGCTACCTCGCGATCGCCATGTTCGTCCTGGTTTACCTCGTCGGCGCCGTGTACTGGCCAAGGCCGCTCTGGGTGGTCGGGCTCTATCTGGTCACTGGTCTCACCTGTTTCACGCTCTACGCGGTCGACAAGCGGCGGGCGAAGTTTGGCGGGTGGCGGATATCGGAACGCACCCTGCTGTTCTGGGGCTTCATCGGCGGCTGGCCGGGCGCGATTGTGGCGCAGCAGGTGCTGCGCCACAAAACCCAGAAGAAAAGCTTTCGAGAAGCGTTCTGGGCTACGGTCATCATCAACGTCGTGCTCTTTGCCCTGCTGAGCACTCCGGCATTCGACCGGCTGGTAGCGCAGGCGATCACCGACCTCAGCGCTCTTTAATATTCATTGAATTCCGGGTTGGTCGCCGCGTCGTGCTTGGCCTGCAAAATCGCGAGGTTGATCAGAACGAAGGCTTCCAGCCGTTCGCTGCGGTGTTCGGCGTAGTCGGGCGCGCGCGGGTCGACGGCCAATTCGATGAGCTTCGACGACACCGCCGAACTGACCTCTTCGCTCGCTGATCGTTGCGCGCTCGCCACGATGCGCGCCACCTGATCGTTGTCGTCGGCCACGGCGTCGAGGGCGAGCGTCAATCGCTCGTGCACGCGAACCCTGAACGCGAACTGCTTGAGATCATGGCGCTGATCGTCGGTAAAACTCGGTCGCCACTTCATCGCTGCGAGATCTCGCCCCATTCGGCTTACCCGTCGGGCATACTCTTCATTCTGCCGAGTCAGCCGATGCAATTCGCTGCGGGCGTTTTCGGCGTACCGCGCAAAGTCGTAGTCGAAATGCTCCCGCAGCGCTCCGACGATAATGTCGTTTTTCACGGCCATTCTCACGGCCGACACCGCGATGAGCAGGCCTTCATCGACCGTGCGTTCGAGGTCGGGCAGCTCAGCGTTCACGTCGGGTTCACTGACGTGCGCGCGAGCGTCGGCACGACGCCGGGACCGGTTCCAAATAATTGCCACCACTTCCTCGTGCAGGTGACTTCTATTTTATCGGTGAATGCGTATCAGTCGGGCGAAGCCGTCGGGCGGTAGAGTGGCAGGAGTCGGCTGACATTCATCTGTGAGCCCACTCTCCCACCATTGTCCTCGATGACCGGTGGAGGTGCGCACCGCGGCGCCCACCCAAACTTTCTGTATCCATTTCGGCTGCACAGCCGGCCCAGCTTTTGGAGGCCTCATGGCCATTATTGACAAATCCACCGCGCCCAACCGCTACCGAGCGGAACCCTCCGTTCTCACCGCTTTGCGCACGCCCCGCCTGCTCACCCGTGAAGTTCTTGCTGGCCTCGTGGTGGCCATGGCGCTCATTCCCGAGGCGATCGCCTTTTCGATCATCGCCGGCGTCGACCCGCGGGTCGGTCTGTTCTCCTCGTTCGTGATGGCCGTCACCATCGCCTTTGTCGGTGGCCGCCCGGCCATGATCACCGCCGCCACCGGTGCGATCGCCCTCGTCATCGCCCCCGTCGCCCGCGACTACGGCATGGACTACTTCATCGCCACGGTCATCCTCGCCGGCGTGTTTCAAATCGTGCTCAGCCTGATCGGCGTCGCGAAGCTCATGCGGTTCATCCCCCGCAGCGTCATGGTCGGCTTCGTCAACGCCCTCGCCATCCTCATCTTCGGCGCACAGCTGCCCCAGCTTC